>DATIYM010000018.1:0-120807 GCA_035517615.1 Gemmatimonadales bacterium | reverse complement strand
AACCTGCTCGTCACGTATCGCATCGCCATGAACGCGGCGTTCGAGTTCGCGGTCGGCAACGCGCAGGCGTTGGTCCTCGACCAGAACTACCGGAATGGTTGGTCGTGGTCGTTCCAGTGGCACTTCCTGTTCTAGTCGCAGGGTAGTGCACGCAGGAGCAGTTGCAGGGTAGGGATTTACCGGCCGGATGCAGTACGACGCGCGAGAAGCTGTCCCACTCTTAGCCAGCGCATCGTCAGGCGTACTGCATCCGGCCTTTTCCACTTCCAGGCAAGGAATCAGAAAGCCCCGCCGACGTGCGCGGGGCTGTTTTCGCATCCTGCCGACGGACCACTAGGCTACGCGGGCGTTGGAATCCTGAGCGGGCTTGAGCAGGGCGTCCAGCTGCTCCATCTCACCCCACGCTCCGAGTCGCTCGAAGATCGCGTGGGCCTCCTGCGCCTCGGCGGTCGCGTCGGCGACCTTGCCCTGGCCCATCAACAGCTGCGCGAGATCGCGCTGCGCCGTCGCGACGAGCCACGACCGTTTATGCTCGGTCGCGCAGGCCATCACTTCGCGCAGCAGTGCCTCGGCCTCTGGCGCCTGGTCCGCGCGGGCGAGTGCGAGCGCGAGAATCCGCTTGTCCTCGGCCTCGCGGACGACGTCCTTCAACGCGCGGTGCACATCGAGCGCGCTCCCAACCTCGCGAACGGCCTGCTCCAGCCGGCCACGGTACACGTGAATCTCGGCGAGCCCGGCCACCGCCTGGGCCTCGAGCTGACGATCGCCCAGCTCGGCGGCGTCGCGGACGGCCTGCTCCGCCACTTCGAGGGCCCGGTCCAGCGCGCCCTGCGACCGATACGCGATCGCAAGGTTGTGGCGCGACTCGGCCACCCCGCGACCATACCCGGCCTGCTGATAGGCGGTGATGGCGCGCAGGTACGCCGCCGCGGCCCGCTCGTAGTCGCCGCGCATGTTGGCGATGATACCCAGGTTGTTCGAGCACCGGCCGACGGTTGCGAGATCGTTGTCCCGTGAGGCCTCTTCCTGGGCACGGGTGAAGAAGTACACGGCTTCATCGATGCCGCCGCGGTCGAGCGCGATCGCGCCGCAGACGTTCAGTGCCCGGACCTCGAGCGGCCGATCGCGCAGCACGCGCGCCCGCAGCTGCGCCACGACGGCCCAGTGCTGGCCCAGGTCCAGCCGGCCCAACCGGCTGTGGGCGATGCCGCACAGCAGGGTGAGCATCGGTGACTGCTCGAGCTCGTCCTGCGAGCGCTCCCCGAGATACGTGAGCAGCTGCGCGTAGTGGCCCGCGTCGGCGAGCTGTTGCGCCATGTGGAGCGGCGCGATGGATCCGTGCAGCTCAATCGCGAACGCCGGATCCCAGTCCTGGCCGGCCAGGGCGCGGATTTCGCCCTCGGCGCCGAGGCGCGTGAAGATGGCCTTCGCCGTGCGCGCCGCCGCTTGCGCATCCGCGGTGCGACCCACGCGGCGCAGCACCAGCGCCAGATCCCGAGTCGCTTCCGCCAGCAGGTGGGCCCGACCGGTCGGCTCCGCGCGCCCGATCACCTCACGCAACATCAGGTCGGCGGCCGAGAGATCGCCTTCGGCGACGAGCAGGGACGCTGCGACGCGCAGGTCCTCCGCCTCGCCGATGGGATCGCGCACCCGGCCGCGGATCTCCCGCACCCGAGTCAGCTCACGCCGCGCCTGCCCCAGATCACCCTTCGCAACATGGATCTCCGCCCGTCCCCGCAGCGTCACCGCCCACAGGGAATGATCGCCCGATGCCTCGGCCTCCCGAATGGCCCGGGCGGCGGTGTCGAGCGCCTCGTCGAGCGTGCCCTGCTCGCGCAGCGCAATGCCCACGTTGTGGTAACACTCGGCGACGCCTTGGCGCAGACCGGCCCGGTCGAACGCCGCCGCGGCGATCTCCCAGGAGCCGATCGCTTCCGCATGGCGTCCCCGCAGGTTGCTGATGATTCCGAGGTTGTTGGAACAGCGGCCCGTGGTCGCGTGATCGCCGTCCCGGCTTGCCGCCAGGAGGGCCTGCGTGAATGAATCCGCCGCCTCGTCGATTTTGCCGCTGACCAGCGCGATCGCGCCCCGCACGTTGAGCGCCTGACGCTCCAGGGCTCGCTCTGCGCCCCGGCGCGCTTGCTCGAGCGCAAGCTCAATCCAGGGCAGGGCCTCTTGGTGCCGGCCGAGTCTGGCCTGGGCGGTCCCATAGATGAGGGAGAGGCTCGGCGAATCCGCGAGCTCGCGTCCCGTGCAGGCGCTCAGGTACTCGATGACGGCGGAGTGCTGCCCACCGGCCGCGAGTTCCCGCGCCTTTTCGACGACCGCTTGCGTCATGGTTGCCCCTTGCCTGGCGACTACCAGGATACCGCGTACTGCGAGAAGTGCGGCAGCCCGACGATGAATGACTTCTCATCGACCAGCTGCGTCGCCGGGATACGCTGCCAGTCGGCAACGTCACCCTCGCGGTACCACATTCCCAACAACTGCGTCTCGATGTAGGCGTCCGTGGCATCGACGACACCGTCGCCGTTCAAGTCGCCGCTGGCGCCGCCATACCACATCTGCATCTGCGCCGGCGCCCCGAACGTGAGGCCCGTCGGCTCGAGGGATACGCCGATCTTGGTCGTGTCGATGTTGACCGTGACCAGGACCGAGTCGCCGTCGGCGAGCGTGCTGCCGTCCGGCAGGGTCTCGGGATCGGTGATCGTGAGATTCAGGAACGGCTGGGAGCTGCTCCCGGACCCGTCGAGGTAGTTCAGTTGCGCCGAGCGCGACTGCCCCCGGACAGCCCAGAACGACACGGAGTAGCGATCGAGGCTCAAGGGGGCAGACTGGAATGCGCTGCCTGCCACGCGCGCCGCTCCAAACTGAGGCGCGACGCTCCCTGCCCACCGAAGGAAGTGCGGCGTCCCGGTCAGGGACGGCTGCACACCGGTCGTATTGTCAGCGCAGCGGGCCGTCAGGAGCGCCAACACGAGTACAGTCATGAAGCGGCGAAGCGACATCCTATCCTCCGGGGGCGTCGGTTTTGGTTACCAGGCTATCGCGAAGTTCGAGAATCGCGACAGGAACACGAACACACGTCGAATTCGTCGATTGCGGACACTCTGCCGGACCGTGGCACTCGCCACACCAACCAGCAGACCAAGGACCAGGAGAAATGGCGTCTTCACCGTTCTTCCGACTCCTGTGCGACAGGTGGACCTTGACGACGGCGATCACATTCGGCACCTTCAATTCCGGTCCCGTAATGTGAACGATATTGCCCTATAACCGTCCACCAAGATATGCCCAAAATGTCACCTGGCAAGACCGTAAATGGACCGAAAGTGGTCCCAATAACGGACCGACTCGCGACCCTGATGGATGTCTTCAGTCCGTGGGATGGTATCGCATTGACTTACAAGCACTTCGCGGCTGAAATCGGGGAGCCGGTAACCGTGGCGGCTATGAAGAAGTGGGCCAGCCGCAAGAAATTCCCGGCGGACGCGGCCCGCACCATCGTCGCCAAGGCCAAGGAGCGGGGTCTGAGCGGTGTGACGCTCGAGTGGGTCCTGTGGGGAGAGGGACCGGCTCCACGACGGACCAGCGCCAAGGCCCTGCCTGCCGAACCGGCTCCACGCCCGGCAAAAGCGGACCCGCAGGACCCCAGCGAGCTTGTCGTGCAGATCGCGGAAGCCCTCAAGGCCGATCTCGGTCACAACGAGTTCGGACAGTGGTCATCGACGGAAGTGCAGCACACCGTGCTGTGGTCCCTCAAGGATCTGGCGCGGCGGCTCTGGGTGCTGCGGTTCGGGATGGGCGAGACCTTCAAGCTTACCGATGAGTGGGCAGCGCAGGTCGGCCTTCCGGTCCGCCCGCCGAAAGCGTCCACCTCCCACTCTCCGTAGGGGATCACTAGACTTCCTGCTCGCTGTGGGGCAGGGTAGCTCAGGTGGTTAGAGCACCACACTCATAATGTGGGGGTCGCGGGTTCGAGTCCCGCCCCTGCTATTCAGGAAAAGCGAAGCCCCCGGGTGAATCCGGGGGCCTTTTTGTTGCGGGGCGCCTACTTCGCGTTGACCGTGACTTCGATCTGGCGCGGCCGCGCTTTTTCTACCTTCGGCAGGGTCACCGTCAACACGCCGCGCTCGTAGGTGGCCTTGATGTGCTCGGCGTCCACCGTGGACGGCAGCGTGAAGCTGCGCTCGAACGAGCCGTAGGTGCGCTCATAGCGATGCGTGCGCTCGCTGTGCTCTTCCGCCTGCTGCTGCTTCGTGCCGTGAATCGTCAGCAGATTGTTCTCGAGCGAGATCTTGACGTCGTCCGGACTCACGCCTGGAATCTCGGCGTTGATCTGAATCGCGCTCGCGTCTTCGAAGATGTCGACGGGCGGGACCCAGGACGCTGCCGCGCTGTCCCGATAGCGCCAATCGAAGGTGCCAAGTGCGTCGTTGAACAGGCGGTTGATGCGCTGCTCGAGGGACGTTCCGGCCTCCGGCGCGCCGTTGCGGTTGATGCTCACCATTGGTTGCATCGGATGCTCCTCCCTTCTGTATAGGTGTGTTCAGGGTTGCTGTTGGAGTCTCCGCCCACGGCCAAAGCAACCCGCGTGCCGTCCTTGTGTGCGCATCGGGTTGCCGAGATGGCAAGGTCGGGTTGCCGACTCGGCGCGGTATGCCGGTTTGACAAGTCAACGACTCCACGAGGGAACGTGCAGCCGGCCGCCGGCGTATTGGTTATGGCTGCGTGGCACCGCTGGCATTTGGGCAGCGTCGCGGCGAGCTTAGTCTTTCGATCTCCCTGACACCCAGGACGCCCAGCGTGCCCTCTCGCCTTCTCTTCCTCTCCGGCGCAGCGATGCTATCGCTGCTCGGGGCCTGCCATACGGTCCGTGAAGTGCGGCCCGCTGATCTCGAAGCCCACCGTCCTCCTGAAAGTGTATGGGTGACGTTTCCGAATCACTCGACGATGTACGTTCAGCAACCGGAGCTTTCCGGGGATACGCTTGTGGGAATGGTGTACGGGGAGCCCCAGCGCGTTGTGTTGAATGACTCGGTCGCCATCAAGACCCGCGAGGCCGCGCCGATGAAGACCGCGGCACTCGCGATTGCGGGTGGTGTGGTCCTGTTAGGCACATTCATGTACCTCCAGAACCGGCCCGACGTGGGGACCACGGGGCCAGCCTGCTACTACAACATCATCGGCTCGACCGTCAATCCTTGCTGCCAGGGGACTCCCGACAGCCTGCCGTGCTGAGGCGCGCTATTCGCTGTCCCCGGGGTGGACCGGTGCCCCTTCGATGATGACCTGTCCCAGCGGAGTGTAGTGCTTCCAATCGGGTGATAGCCCGATATCGTGGATGATCACCCGCAGGCGGGTCAACGCACCGTCCTGTTCCCGGCGGTACCAGGTAAACCAGGCGTTCCGAATCCAGTGCTCTTTCTCGTTGGGGATCCGTACCCGATCGAGCGCTTCTCGCTTGTCCTTGGCTCGATGCATCTTGTTGCATTCGGCCGGCGGCGCGTCCAGCGGATCCACGCATTCGTCTTCGAACGTATGGAAGCTGACGCGGTACTTGATCGGTCCGAGCTCAGGGCGCGCCCCGAGAATCGTGTCACCGCTATCCGCCGGCTGCGCGTTCAGGCGCAGCAGGTAGTAGCGAAAGATCTGCTCGATCGAAGCGCCAATTCTGTAAGCGCGGACCCACTGCGCGTCGGAATCGGGGCCGGCGCGGAGCCGCTCCTCTTCCTGGGGATCGCGGGTGGTTCCCGGAACGACGGGAATTTCCTGCGCGCTGTAGGGTATTTGAGCAACGGCCTGAACCGTCGGCGCGAGCAGGAAGACAAGGGCGAGAATCCAAACCTGGCGCCGGCAGCCCGGCACGGTTCCAGCAGATGACATGCGAACGAGATCCTGGTCGGGAGAAAGGTCGCGGAAACCTACGCGGCTCGTGAGCAGGCGTCTATCCTCAACATGGCGGCAGGCGCCGACTTCCGATTAGCTTAGAAACGCGTTCGCCTATCCTTGCCACACGAGGTCCATTCATGGTTCGGTTTGTACACTTGCACCTCGCCGTCGATGCGGCCTTCGCGCTGGGGCTCGCGGGTTGCCACACCCTGCGCCCAATTTCCGCCGTGGAGTTGAATTCGACGACCGATCCCCAGGTCTGGGTGACCCAAGCCGATCACCCCACCATCGTGCTCGACGAGCCCCGGGTCGTGGGAGATACGTTGAGCGGTCTGATCCACGGGGAGCCCCACCGAGTGGCGCTCTCCGACGCCGTCTCGTTGCGCGTCAAGCGGAACGCCCCTATCCGGACCGCCGCCGTGGTGGCGATTTCCGGGGCAGTGCTGCTCGGCGGGATGTACTACATGGAGCATCAGCCCGACGTCAACGCGAGTGCACAGACCTGCGAGACGGGACGGTTCGGCGATTTGCCCGTGCCGTGCTGCCAGCTCGAGGCCATGCCCTCGACTCCCTGTTGAGCCGATTCATGCACGACCGGGATGTGGCGCCGCACCGGTAGGCTCCGCGCCATCCTGCGCCAGCGCTGCCCCGTCTGCTTCCAGGGGCGGATGTTCAGCGGTCCCTTTACCATGCGGGACCGCTGCCCAGTATGCGGACACCAATTCGAGCGCGAACAGGGGTTCTTCCAGGGCGCCATGTATGTGAGCTACACCCTGGGCATATTCGTCTTTGCGTTCCTGGTGGGGATCTGCTGGCTGCTGCTGGCACGGCGCGTCGGACCGGTTCGAACGGTGCTCGTCGCCGCGCTCCTCTATTTCCCGCTCGTTCCGGCGCTGTTTCGCTACTCCCGAGCGATCTGGGCTCATGTGAACATAGGCACCCTGGGTTCGGAAGGTGATGTCAATCACGGGTTCACCGGCAGCGACCCCTAAGTTGGGGGCGCCTTTTACGCGCGCCCTGCCAACCCAGCTACAGGAGGGGGGTCATGTTTCGGGCTCATGTTGCGCTGTTTGCGGGCGCCTGTGTGCTGCTCATGCCGGGCCGCAGTGCCGCTCAGTCGCGCTGGGAGAACCAGGTGGGCGATCAGCTCTCGACCGCGGCTCGCGTATTCTCCGAGAAGGGCTTCGAGTCGACGCACGATCGCTATACGGGAACGCTACGTCAGGGCGAGTACGAGTACCTCAATGTCACCCTGCACGCGGGCACGGCCTACGCGCTGGTCGGCGTGTGTGACAACGACTGCCACGACTTGGATCTCGTGCTCTACGACGCCGACGGCAATGAAGTCGATGCCGATCGCAAGACCGACGATACGCCGATCGTCGTCGCTTCGCCGGGCGAGACCGAGCGGTACCGGCTCAAGGTGATCATGGTGAATTGCGCCACGTCACCGTGCTTCTACGGCATCGGGACGTACGGCAAATAGCGACGTATCTTGTAGGGTCGCCGTCCTGCGGGTTCCTCACCGTTTGACAGGGAGATCCTACATGAGCAAAGGGCAGAGCAGTGCCGTGATGGTCGTCGCGCTCCTCGCTGGAGTGATTGGGATAGCGGGAGCGCAGGCGGCGAAGCCGCAGGCGAAGATCGTCTCGCCCAAGCGGGATGCCGTGATTACGGGATCGACGGTTCAAGTGGTCCTGCAGGCGCAGGGCGTGGAGATTGCGCCGGTGGCGGATCAAAAACCCGGCGCCGCGCATTTTCACCTGTTCCTCGATACCAACCTGACGCCGCTGGACTCGGCGATTCCCGCCGGGGTGCCGGGGATCTGGCATCTGGGAAAGGGACAGACCGAGTACACGCTCGAGGTGCCGCCGGGGGCGCATCGGCTGATTGTCGAGCTGGGTGACAATCACCACGTCCCGGTGAAGGGGGCAGGCACCGATACGGTAAAGTTCACCGTCAAACCCTGAACGAACGTTCCGCCGGTCGCGCCCGCTGATTAAGGGCGCGACTGGTGGGCGCGTTCCAGCTCGCGCCACACGACGGGACGGATGTCGCGCGAGCGCTCCGCGGCGAATCGCTGTGCCTCGTGCAAATGCTCCTCGTAACGGCGGCGCCAGTCGAGTGGCATGTTGCCGCGAAAGTACGCTGCCGTCATCACCTCGCCTTGCGCCTCCGAGGCGGGAGCGCTCCCGAATCCCACTTCGACGACATCACCCAGGAAGCACGTCGAGCTGCCCGTGTCCATGACGTTGACTACGCGACACTCGAAATGCGCGTAGCATTGGTCGAGTACCGGGGCGCCGAGTTTGCCGGCATGGTGCGGGACTCGAGCGAGCTTGTCTTGATTCCGTCCGCTTTGGAACCCCAATTGATGGACCAGCTCGAATTGATCGCGACGCAGGAGATGCAGCACGAACGCGCCGGACTCGAAAATCATGTCGTGGGTAAAGTTGAACTTGTGAATGAACACGGAGAGACGCGGGATCGTTGGCACGATTGACGCGCGGACGGCGCTGTCCGAGATCATGCCGTTGGATTTCGCGCCCCGCGTCGCCGTGATCGCGACGACGGGAGACGTGAGATTGCGCAGCAGTTCGTATGTGCGGGCTGGGTCCATGCGCTAATAATATGACACTGCTCACGGACCGGTTTCGCGCTCACCTCGAGCGCTCGAGGCTCCTTGCGGATCCGGGGATCGCGATCGTGGCCGTCTCGGGCGGCCCCGACTCTGCGGCGTTGCTCGATCTGCTCGCCGGTCGTGCCTCGGAGCTGGCGCTCGAGCTGGTGGTGGCGCACGCGGACCACGGGATTCAGCCGGGCGGGCAAAGCGCCGCCGCCGCGCGAATCGCGCAGTCGCAGGCGGAGCAGTATGGGCTTCCGTTCGAGCTCACAGAGCTCACGCTCGGACCTCGCGCTACTGAAACGCTGGCGCGCCGGGCGCGCTATGCCTGGCTCCGCGACGTGCAGTCACGGCGCGGCGCGCGTTACCTCGTGACCGCGCACCACGCGGACGATCAGATCGAGACGGTGGTATTGCGGGTGCTGCGGGGGACGGCGCCGGCCGGTCTGGCCGGGATTGCCGCCTCGAGCCGTGGCGGGTTGGTGCGGCCGCTGTTGCCTTTCACCCGCGCCGAGCTCGGGGCGCACGTCGCCGCCCGCGGGCTTCCCGTGCACGATGATCCCGCCAATCGCGACCCGCGGCACCTGCGCTCGTGGATCCGCACCGCGCTGCTCCCGCTGATCGTCGAACGGCTGGGCCCGGACGCCGCACGCGCGTTGCGCCGCGTGGGTCGGTACGCGGCATGGGACCGGCGTGCGTGGGACGTGCTGCTCGATCAGCTCCCGGAAATCGATTTCCAGCTGCTTCCGCGCGGTTTCGATGTTGCTCGTGCGCCCGTGGCCCGGTATGATGCCGCACTGGCTTCGGCGCTGCTGAGGGCCGCGGCGCGACGGGCGGGACTCGTCATCGGCCCGGAGCGGGCGCGGAGTCTCGCGGAGTTCGCAGGGAAAACGTCCGGTCGCGCGCTGCCGCTGGGCGGAGGCTGGCTTGCGGAAATTGCGTTCGACCGGTTGCGTGTGACAGCCGGCGCGCCGACAGAACCGCGTGACCAGAACATCGTCGCCGAGGGCGACCGTGGCCAGGTCAGGTTCGGGACGTTTGAGGTGCGCTGGCAACCCGAGACCGCGCCGGCGCGGCTCGAGCGGGTTGGGTGGACCACGTGGATTGCTCACGACGGCATGGGGTTTCAGGTGCGCGGGTATCACAGCGGCGATCGCATCCACCCGCTGGGTGGTGTGGGTCACCGGCCGGTTCGTGAATTACTGATGGAGGCGCGGGTGCCCCGATCCGATCGACCCGGCTATCCGATCGTGACTCACGGCGCACAGCACGAGGGCGGCGAGAGCACAGTTCTCTGGATTCCAGGCGTGTGTCGCGGCGCCGTCTCGGTACCAACCCCAGGAACCCTGGCCGTCCGGATCGACGTTACGCATGGAGAGTCTCAACCAGACCGGCGGGCATAAGCTCGCCGCGGTCATCTTCGATGAGGCAACCATCGCGGCCCGGGTCCGCGAGCTGGGCCGTGAAGTCACGGCACACTACCCGGACGGCGACCTGTTGGTCCTCGGTCTGCTCAAGGGCAGCTTCATATTCCTGAGCGATTTAGTGCGGCGTATCGAGCGGCCTTTGCAGGTCGATTTTCTCGTCGCCGCAAGTTACGGTGCGGGGACGGTTTCGAGCGCCACTGTCCGGCTGTTGTACGATCCCGAAACGGAGCTCGGGGGTAAACATATTCTGCTAGTCGAGGATATCATTGACACGGGGCGCACGCTCAACCGGTTGGTGGAGCGGCTGCGTGCCCGCGGTCCCCTGAGCCTGAGGATTTGCGCATTGCTACACAAGCACCTGGCCCAACCCCTGGAGCTCGAGCCGTCGTTCGTGGGCTTTGACGCTCCGGCCCGATTTCTCGTGGGGTATGGCCTCGACCACGCCGAGAATTTCCGGCATCTTCCTTATATTGCGAGTCTGACGTAAATGGCGAACCGCCTTCCGCCTTCGCGGGATTTCAATTGGGGCCGCACGCTGCGGACCCTGTCGTTCTGGGCCCTCCTCATCGTTGGGTCGATTGCCCTCGTGCAGTTTGCATCGAGCCGGCGCCAGGACGCCGTCGACATTTCCTATACCGAGTTCACCGCGCAGCTCGATGCCGGCAACGTGTCCGGTGTGGAGATCACCGAGCGGCAGCAGGTGCGCGGCGATTTCAAGACGGCCGTCACGGTCGGGCATCGCAGCGCGCAGCATTTTACGACGCTCTTGCCGTTCGAGTCGAGTGACTCGTGGGTCGCGACGCTCCGGCAGAAGGACGTGAGTGTTCGGGCCAAGGAAGAAAAACAGTCGTTCGGCGTGTTCCTGTTCAGCTTCCTGCCGTACCTGTTCATTCTCGGACTGATCATCTTCATGCTGCGCCAGATGCAGCAGGGCGGGAACCGCGCCTTCGCATTCGGCAAATCGAAGGCGAAGTTGCTCTCGGGTGACACTCCCAAAGTCACCTTCGCCGATGTGGCCGGGTGCGACGAGGCCAAGCAGGAGCTCGAGGAGATCATCGATTTCCTCAAGGACCCGCAAAAATTCCAGCGGCTGGGTGGCCGCCTGCCCAAGGGCGCGCTGCTCGTCGGGCCGCCGGGCACGGGTAAGACGCTGCTGGCGAAGGCCGTCGCCGGGGAGGCGGGCCGCCCGTTCTTCTCGATGTCGGGATCGGACTTCGTCGAGATGTTCGTGGGCGTCGGTGCGTCGCGCGTCCGCGATCTGTTCGAGCAGGGCAAGGCGCACGCCCCGTGCATCATTTTCATCGACGAAATCGACGCCGTCGGACGGCACCGTGGGGCGGGGCTTGGCGGCGGCCACGATGAGCGCGAGCAAACGTTGAACCAGCTGCTCGTGGAAATGGATGGGTTCGAGTCGAACGATGGCGTCATTCTGCTTGCCGCAACGAACCGGCCGGACATTCTCGATCCGGCGCTGTTGCGCCCCGGACGGTTCGACCGGCAGATCGTGGTCGATATGCCCGACGTGAAAGGTCGCGAGCAAATCCTGCGCGTGCACACGCGCAAGATTCCGCTTGCCACGAACGTGAACCTCGAGCGTATCGCGAAGGGGACTCCCGGTCTGTCCGGCGCCGAGCTGTCGAATATCGTGAATGAGGCGGCGCTGCTCGCGGCGCGGCGCAACAAGCCGAGCGTCGATAACGCCGACCTCGAGGACGCGAAAGACAAAGTCATGCTCGGGCTCGAGCGGAAGAGCATGGTCCTGACCGAAGAAGAGCGGAAGCTCACCGCGTATCACGAGGCCGGTCATGCGCTCGTCGGCCTGTCGGTGCCGGGGGTCGATCCGATTCACAAGGTCACGATCGTGCCACGGGGCCGCGCCTTGGGGATCACGTTCTTCCTGCCCGAAAAGGATCGGCGCAACGTGACCAAGCAGTGGCTCGTGGGGCAGCTCGCGATGTCGTACGGGGGCCGGGTCGCCGAAGAGCTGGTATTCGGCGCCGACAAGGTGACCACGGGTGCGTACTCGGACATCCAGCAGGCCACGGAGCTGGCCCGCCGGATGGTGACCCAGTTCGGGATGAGCGACGCGGTAGGACCGATCGCCGTGGGCGATCGCGAGGCCGAGATCTTCCTCGGCCGTGAGGTCGTACAGCGGCGCGAAGTGTCGGAGCGGACCGCGGAGCTCGTCGATACCGAGCTCAAGCGTCTACTGGGAGAAGCCTACGAGCGGGCCCGCTCGATTCTGACCGAGAATCGCGGGCAGCTCGACGCCCTGGCCAACGCACTGCTCGAGCGCGAAACCCTCGACCGCGATCAGGTCGATCTGATTCTGACCGGGCGGCCGCTGCCGCCGCTCGTGCCGCCCACTCCGCCGCCGGCGGCACCGACCGCGTCCGCGGTGGAGCCGGCGAAGGAAAAAGCACCGTCCCGCGGGCCGGTGCTCGGCAGTCCTCCGCCCGAGCCCGCCGGCGCGTGAAGCTTACCGCGCTCGCCGCGCACACCCCGGAGGCGGTGCGCGCGGCGCTCGCGGCGCGTGGATGGGAAGCCCAGCCGGCGTGGCTGGCCGCGACGGGCGTTCAGCCCCTGTCGCTCGTTCTCGACGACATCTCCGAATCTGAACGGGAGGCGCTCCTGCGCTGGAGTACGCGCACGGGCGCGGACCTGCTCACGGGAGAAGGTTGGGCGCTCGTCGCGGCGGCCGCGAGCCGCCTCGCGCCGCTCGCCCGTGCCGATCGTGTGCCGCCAGGGCTCGAGCGCGTCGGCGAAACGCTGGCGCGGTTTCTCGCGACCTATGCCGACCCGCCCCGGAGCTGGAGCATTGCGGGAGAATCCATTGCGCTCGATGCGCCGGTGCTGATCGGGGTACTCAACGTCACTCCCGATTCGTTTTCCGACGGCGGCAGCTTCATGGGCGCGGAGGCCGCCGTGGTGCGCGCCGAACGGCTCAAGGCCGACGGCTGCCGAGTCATCGACGTCGGTGGCGAGTCTACGCGACCGGGAGCGACCGCCGTGGCGGTAGCAGATGAGCTGGCGCGCGTGATTCCCGTGGTCGATGCGATTGTGAGCCGCGGACTCGGGCCGGTGTCGGTGGACACGCGGAAGAGTGAGGTGGCCCGGGCAGCGCTCGCCGCGGGGGCGGCCGCGATCAACGACATCTCGGGGGGGCGGTTCGACCCCGCGCTGCTCGGCGTCGCGGCCGGTGCCCGCGTGGGCGTGATCCTGATGCATTCCCGCGGGACGCCGGAAACGATGGACGGGCTCGCGACCTATCACCACGTGGCGGCCGACGTGGCCGGCGAGCTGGCCGATTGCGCGGGGCAGGCGCTCGCGGCCGGCGTGACGCGCGACCGCATCGTGCTCGACCCCGGGTTTGGGTTTGCGAAGACCGTCGAGCAGAATTTTCGATTGCTCGACGAACTGGCGTCCGTGGTGGGGTTGGGCTATCCTGTAGCCGTTGGTCCCTCGCGCAAGCGATTTCTTGGTGCCGCGACGGGCCGCCCGGTTCAGGACCGCGACCGCGCCAGCGCGCTTGCCTGTGCCCTCGCCTGGGAGCGGGGCGCGCGGCTCTTCCGAGTCCACGACGTGAGCCTCGCGCGGGAGGCCCTGAACGTGGCAAGCGCAACGACCACGACACCTCGAACGTGAGCTTCGACTCCTACCGTTTCCTGATTCCCCGTTTGTGGCCTGACGTCGTCGAGATTTTGCTCGTCGCGTTCGTCATCTATCGCTTTCTGCTGTTCCTCGTCGGCACCCGCGCCATGCAGATCGTGATCGGGGTGATGATCCTTTCGGTCGCCTATTTTGCCGCGGTGCTCGCGAAGTTTCAGATGATCAGCTTCCTGCTCGGCCTGTTGTTCACCTACGGCGCCTTTGCGGCGGTCGTGGTGTTTCAGCCGGAGCTGCGAAACGCCCTCGCCCGGCTGGGCCAGTCACGGTTTATGCGGCGATTTTCGCAAAGCGACCGCCAATCGGTGGCTGAAGAGATCGCGGAGGCAATGGATCGCCTGTCGCGCGCCGGAACCGGCGCGATCATCGCCGTCGAAGGGGACATCGGGCTCGAGGAATTCATCTCCTCGGGCGTTCCGATGGAGGCCAAGGTGTCGGCCGATCTGCTGACGACGATTTTCACGCCATATTCGCCGCTGCACGACGGCGCGGTGCTGATACGCGGCGACCGCATCATCGGCGCCGGCTGCGTGTTGCCGCTCACGCAGTTCAAGGTGGCCGACAAGTCGCTCGGAACGAGACATCGCGCGGCGCTCGGGCTCTCGGAGGAAACCGACGCCACTGTGCTCGTGGTCTCCGAGGAGACGTCGACGATATCGATCGCGAGCCACGGACTGCTGCACCGTCCACTCACCCCGCAGCAGGTGCGCGATCTTCTCTCGGGCGTGATCTCTCATTTGGAGGGCGGTGAGCGGTTGCTCGCGGCGACCGGTTGAAGCGGCACCGTCGCTAGCTTGAGTCAGGATTTCCGGGATCTGCCCGAGCGGCTCGCCCGGGTGCAACAGGAAATCGCGCGCAGGCAGGCGCTCTCCGGATGGAGCCATCCCCTGACCATCGTCGCGGTGACCAAGGGGTTCGGGCCCGACGCGGTGCGGGCCGCCCAAGCCTCAGGCCTGACCGACATCGGCGAAAATCGCGTCCAGGAGGCGCTGGGGAAAATCGAGGCGCTCGCCGAGGCTCCGCTCACGTGGCACCTCATCGGTCACCTGCAGCGCAACAAGGCTAAGTTCATTCCGGGCCGCTTTGCCGTGGTGCATTCCGTGGAGAGTGCGAGTCTGGCGGCGGAGCTCGAGCGCCGGGCGGGGGAGAGTGGGGAAGAGTCGAAGCTCCGCGTGCTCGTGCAGGTGAACGTGGCAGGGGAGCAGCAGAAAAGCGGCTGCACGCCGGCTGTGGCGCCGGCAGTCGCGCGCGCCGTGGTGGCGCAGCCGCATCTGAAACTCGAGGGGTTGATGACCATCGCCCCGTTCACCGACGACCTGTCGGTACAACGAAACACGTTTCGCGCGTTGCGCGTGCTGCGCGACGAGTTGCAGAAGGAGGGACTATGGGTTCCAGCGCTCTCGATGGGGATGTCCGCGGACTACGGCATAGCGGTCGAGGAGGGAGCGACGATGCTTCGGTTGGGTACCGCGCTATTCGGTCCGAGGACGACGTAGCGAACGGCGGGTTTCATCTCACGCCGCTCGACATCCGGAAGCAGGAGTTTCGCAAGAGGCTGCGCGGCTACGAGCCGCTCGGCGTCGAGGATTTCCGCCTGCGGGTGGCCGACGAGCTGGAGCGCATTCTGCGCGAGCGCTCGGTACTCGAGGAGCGGCTCGCCGCGCTCACCGACCAGCTGCGTTCGTTTCGCGAGCGGGAGCGTGCGCTGAACGAGGCACTCGTCACGGCACAGCAGCTGCGCGAGGAAACCCGCACGGCCGCGGAACGCGAAGCCCAGGCGATTCGGCGCGACGCCGAGGCCGAGGCGCGGCGGATCGTGGACGAGGCGCACGCGGCGGAGCTCGCCGTGCGGCGCCAGCTCGCCGAAGCCGAGCGGCAGTTCCAGGCCTACGTCGGCGGATTTCGCGCGATTCTCGACCGACAAATGGCGGAGCTGCGGGCACTGGACGGCAAGCAAGCGGGATGATCATCGCGGACGCGGTCCGCGCCATTCAGGCGAGATCGACGCTCACCCCGGAGGTGGCCGTGATTCTTGGCACCGGGCTGGGCGCTCTGGCCACCGAGATCGCCGACGCCACCCGGATTCCCTACACCGAGATACCCGGTTTTCCGATCGCCACGGTCGAGAGCCATGCGGGCGTGCTGCTGCTGGGCCGACTGGCGGGGCGGCCGGTGGTTGCGATGCAGGGCCGGTTTCACCGCTACGAGGGGTACACGCTGCAGCAGATCGCGTTTCCCGTTCGCGTGCTGCGCGCACTGGGAGCGCGGCTGCTTGTCGTCTCGAATGCCTGCGGCGGCATGCACCCGCTGTGGAGTCCCGGCGATCTCATGCTCATCGCCGATCATATCAATCTGTTGGGCGACAACCCGCTCGTCGGGCCCAACGACGAATCGCTCGGTCCCCGGTTTCCGGATATGTCGGAGCCATATGATCCGTGGCTCCGCGAGATCGCGCGCCGGGTGGCCCGCGAGCGGGGATTCACGCTGCGCGAGGGCGTGTACGTCGCCGTGACCGGGCCGAATCTCGAGACGCGCGCCGAATACCGCATGCTGCGCGCGCTCGGCGCCGACGTGGTGGGCATGAGCACGGTTCCCGAAGTGATCACCGCCGTCCACATGGGCATGCGCGTGCTCGGCGTGTCGATCATCACCGACCAGTGTCTGCCGGACGCGCTCGCGCCCACGACGGTGGAACGCATCATCGCCGTGGCGCGCGACGCGGAGCCGCACCTGACGGCCTTGATTCAGGGCGTGCTGGACCGACTCGACTGATGGCCTACCCGCAGCTCGATCCCGAGCTTTCGCCGGACGCGCTCGAACAACAGCTGCTCGCGACCTGGAAACGGGAGCGGTTGTTCGCGCAGACCGAAACAGCCTCGAGTACCGCCACGCCGTTCGTATTCTTCGAGGGACCGCCTACGGCGAACGGCCGTCCGGGCATTCACCACGTGTTTGCCCGCACGATCAAGGATCTCGTGTGCCGCTATCAGACCATGCTGGGGCATTCCGTGACCCGCATCGCGGGGTGGGATACGCATGGCCTACCGGTGGAAATCGAAGTCGAGCGAACGCTCGGCATCAACGGCAAGAAACAGATCGAGGCGTACGGAATCGAGAAGTTCAACCGGCTGTGTCGCGAGAGCGTGTTCAAGTACAAGGCCGACTGGGAAGCGCTCTCGGAGCGCATCGCGTACTGGCTCGATTACGAACATCCCTACATCACCTACACCAACGGCTACATCGAGACCGTATGGTGGCTGCTCAAGCGACTGCACGAGAAGGGGCTCTTGTACCGCGGTCACAAGGTGCTGCCCTACTGCCCGCGCTGCGGCACCGCGCTGTCTTCGCACGAGCTGGCGCAGGGCTACGAGCGCGTACAGACCAACAGCATCTACGTGACGTTTCCGCTGGTCTCCGATCCCGGACGGCAGCTCGTGATCTGGACGACCACACCCTGGACGCTCCTGTCCAACGTCGCCGTGGCGGTGGATGCGGACCTCGACTACGGGGAATACGCCGTCGGCCGGACGCGCTACATCGTGGCCAGCGCGCGGGCCGGTGATCTGCACGTCGGCGGCCGACCGCTCGCGCAGGCGGAGCGGGTCGCGACGTTTCGCGGCCGCGAGCTCGTGGGACAGCGCTACACCCGTCCGCTCGACGTGGTGCCGCTTCCGGAGCAGGGGGAGCGCGCCATTGTGATCGCGGCCGATTTCGTGTCGGCCGACGAGGGCACCGGCCTCGTGCACATGGCGCCGGCATTCGGCGCCGACGACTATCAGGCCGGCCGCGACAACGGCCTCGCGTTCGTCAATCCCGTCGCGCCGGACGGCACGTTTCAGGGCACGCGCTGGGCCGACATCAATGGCAGGCTCGTCACCGACAAGGACACCAATCGTCTCATCATCGATCGCCTGAAGGCGGAAGGCCGCTGGCTCGAAACCCGGCCGATCGAGCACACGTATCCGTTCTGCTGGCGTTGCGATTCGGCGCTGATCTATTACGCGCGCGATTCCTGGTTCATCCGCACCACGGCGTTGAAGACACGCATGCTCGACGCCAACGCGCAGGTCGGCTGGCATCCACCGGAAGTCGGCAGCGGGCGGTTTGGCGAGTGGCTCGAAAACAACGTCGATTGGGCGCTGTCGCGCGATCGCTACTGGGGCACGCCGCTCAATGTGTGGGAGTGCGATCGCGATTCCGAGCATCGCACCGTGGTGGGGTCGTTTGCCGAGCTGCGCACCCATTGGGGTAAGGACCTGCCGAGCGACTTCGATCCCCACCGGCCGTTCATCGACGCGTACACATGGCCCTGCGCGCAATGCGGCGGCGTGATGCGGCGGGTCATTCCCGTGATCGATGCCTGGTTCGATTCCGGCTCGATGCCCTACGCGCAGTGGCATTTCCCCTTCGAGCACGAGGCGGAATTCCGCGCGCATTTTCCCGCGGATTTCATCTGCGAGGGGGTGGACCAGACCCGCGGCTGGTTTTATTCGCTGCTCGCGATCGGCATCGGCGCGTTCGACTCGCCCGTCTATCGGAACGTGATCGTGAACGAGCTGGTGCTCGATGCCGAGGGGCAAAAGATGTCCAAGAGCCGGGGGAACGTTGTGAACCCCTGGGAGGTAATCAGCGAGCACGGCGCGGATGCGGTGCGGCTGTACCTGGTGGGACAGAGCCAGGTCTGGCTGCCGAAGCGGTTCGACCGCACTGAGATTCCCAAACTCGTCGGTGGGTTTCTCGTTACGCTGCGTGAGACGTACCGGTTTTTCGCGTTGTACGCCCAGCAGTGGAAGCCCGAAGCTGCAACGCCGCTCGAGGCACGTCCGCTTGCCGATCGCTGGCTGCTCGCCCGCCTCGACGAAGTCGTGGGTCAGGTGCGAGCGGCGTGGTCGGCGTTCGATGTGACCGCGGGAACGCGCGCGATCATGGACTTCGTGGGCGAAGACTTGTCGCGCTGGTACATCCGGCGGAATCGCCCACGGTTCTGGGCGCCCGACCGGGCCACCGATCCCGTGGCGCTCGAAACGCTGCACGAGGCCCTGGTGGCGGCGGCACGGCTGCTCGCGCCCGTGGCACCATTTATTTCGGATTGGCTGCACCGGGCGCTCACCGGCACATCGGTGCACCTGGCGCCGTTTCCGGCGGACCGCGGGCGGGCCGCGCCGGAGCTGCTCCGAGCGATGGACGCGGTCCGGCGGCTCGCGTCCCTGGCGCGGGCGGCACGGGAGGCCCGAAACCTGCGTGTGCGGCAACCGGTTGCACGCATCCAGGTGGCCGTCCCCGCCCAGGTCAGGGGCCCCGCCTTCCACGACCTGTTAGATATCTTGGCTGCGGAAGTTAACGCTAAGGCATGTGAGGTTGTGGCATCGGACCACGATCTCGTGACACTCAAGGGCAAGGCCAACTTTCGGAGTCTCGGCAAGCGGTACGGCAAGGAGACTCCCCGAGCGGCAGCCGCCGTGTCGGAGCTTGGGCCGGACGCGCTGCGCGCGCTGGAGCGCGGCGAGACGGTGCGGCACGGGGAGTACGAGTTCGGACCGGAAGATGTCACGATCGCCCGCGAAGTCGCGAGCGATTGGGTGATCCAGGCGGACGGGCCGTACGTCGTGGCGCTCGACCCGCGGCTCAGCCGGGAGCTGGTGCAGGAGGGGCTCGCGCGCGAGGTCGTCAATCGGGTGCAGCGGCTGCGCAAGGACGCCGGTTACGACTACACGACGCGCATCGAGCTGTCGATCTCGGGCGACGAGGAAGTGGTCGCCGCTGTACGGGCGTTCCAAGGCTTCGTCGAGGGGGAAACACTGGCGCGAAAGACGGCGTTGCGCACCGTCCTCGAGCAGGCAGACGTGACCTCGGAAGTGGACATCGAAGGGCGCCGCGTCACGATTGGCCTGCGGCGCTGTGACGGACGAAAGGGCGGAACTCGATAATGCCGACGAAATCCAAGTCGAAGGCAAAGGGCCTGAACAAGAAGCAGCTCACCCATCTCGAGAAGCGATTGCTCGAGGAGCGCTCGCGCGTGATGAAGGAGCTGGGCTACTACGGCGAGTCGTTCAATTCGAGCCTGCAGGCGTCGGATGGCGACCTCTCGAGCTATTCGTTCCACATGGCCGATCAAGGCACCGATGCCATGGAGCGCGAGAAGGCGTTCTTGTTCGCGTCACAGGAAGGGCGCTATCTGTGGCACGTGAATCAGGCGCTGCGCCGCTTGTATCAGGCTCCCGAGAAGTTCGGACGCTGCGAGCAGTGCGGCGAAGACATCAGCTTCGAGCGGCTCGACGCGCTGCCACACGCGCGGCTGTGCATCAAGTGCAAGGCGAAGGAAGAAGATGACCAGCGGCGCTGATCGGCGGCTGTTCTGGATGACCGCGGGCGCCGTTGTGGTCCTGGACCTCGTCACGAAGATGCTCGCGGAGGCCCTGCTGGCCCGGCACCTGCCCGTCTCCGTACTGGGCGATTACGTCCAGCTGCGGCTGGTCTACAACCAGTGCGCCGCGTTCGGCCTGTGTCTGGGCCTGTACTCGCGCTGGATTTTCTTCGGGCTCGCTATTGCGGCCCTGTTCGTGCTCGGCTCGATGGTGCGCGGGACGCGACCGGGCGACCGCGTGCGCCTCATCGCCCTGGCACTCGTTTCGGCGGGCGCGGTGGGCAACGTGCTGGACCGCCTGCGCAGCTCGCTCGGCGTGGTGGATTTCGTCGATGTTGGCGTCGGGGTGATGCGCTGGCCCACTTTCAATGTGGCTGACTCCGCGATCACGGTCGGGGCGATCACACTCGCCGTCTCGCTCTGGCTCGAAGGCCGCACCCACGAGCGGCACGAGGAGGCTCAGGCAACGGAGCCGTGACCGTCACCTTTTGTGTGGCGGTACCCGAGTCCGATCGCCTGGATCGCTTTCTCGCCGAACAACTCGCGCTGTCCCGAACCGCGGCCGCGCGTCTCATTGCCGACAAACGGGTCGAAAGTGATGGACGCCCGCTCCGGGCGTCTGCTCGTCTCGCGCGCGGCACCGTCGTCTCGGTCAACTTCCCGCCCGAAGCCGCTCCCCGCGTCTATCAGCCCGCCGAGCGAAATCTCACCGTCGCATACGAGGACGAGCACCTGCTCGTCATCGATAAACCCGCCGGATTGGTGGTGCACCCGGGTCCGGGTCATTGGAACGATTCGCTCGTCAACGTGCTCGTAGGGAGGGGCACGCCGCTGTCCGAGGGAAGCGAAGCCGGCCGGCCGGGCATCGTGCATCGCCTCGACCGGGACACGTCCGGCCTCCTGCTGATTGCGAAAACCGACCGGGCGCATCGTCGTCTGGCTCGGGCGATCGAGTATCGCAAGGTGAAACGCGGCTATGCCGCGCTGTCCTGGGGGCACCTGGCCAGGAGTCCGGTGCGCATCGAAGCGCCGATCACGCGCCATCCCACGAACCGTCAACGCATGACGGTACTGGCGGGAGGCCGTCACGCCGTCACGCATGCGGCCGTGCTCGCCCGGTTTGCTCATGTCGATCTGCTCCGCCTCGAGCTCGAGACGGGCCGGACCCACCAGATTCGGGTGCACCTGGCCCACGTGGGGCATCCGGTGGTGGGTGATCGGGAGTACGCGTTCGGTGGGAGCCGCCGGGTGACAGGGTCCTTGCGGGGGGAAGCCGAGCGCATCGAAGCCGCAACGCCCCGCCAGGCCCTACACGCCGCGGTGCTCACGTTCGACCATCCGGTGACCGGTGTACGGGTCACATTGCGGTCAGAATGGCCTGCCGATTTGCGTGAAGCGCTGGCCAGAGCGGCCGAAGACGACACATTGCTTGCTCAGCCCAACCCATTGTCATATTTTGGCTTCTTCGCATCGGATGAGTGACGGCGGGGTGGTCCGATTGCTCGTTTTCCGGGTGGGCGAGTTGGCCTGCGCGGCACCCGCCGACCTGGTCCGAGAGATCCTGCCGCAGTTCCCAGCAACACGAATTCCGGGTGCACCGGAGGTGGTGCGGGGGCTAGTCAATGTCCGGGGCAACCTGATCACGGTGATAGATGGTTGGCGGGCCCTGGGCCAGCCGGCCGCCGCCGGATCCACGGATGCCGCGACGACCATGTTGTTCGAGCTCGGCGTCGCGCCCGCCCGCCGCCTCGTGGGTTTCACGGTGGATGAAGTGGTCGACCTTCTCGCGGTGGGTGGAGATGCCCTCGAGCCTCGGCAGGCTCTGCCCGGGGTCGATCCCACCCTCGTCCAGGCGGTCGGCCGGCGCGATGGACGACTCTTCATCGTCCTCGACACCGACGCGCTTCTCGGTCCTGTTTTCGCATCCTAGGGAGGGTGTGTGAATCACACTGTCCTCGTCTGCGATGACGCGATCTTCATGCGGACGATGATCAGCGATATCCTGGCTCAGGCCGGGTTCGAGGTGGTTGGTGAAGCGGAGACGGGCGCGCAGGCGGTGGAGAAATACCGCCAGCTCCGACCCGATCTGGTCACCATGGATATTGTCATGCCGGATATGGGCGGCATCGACGCGGTGCGCGAAATCGTCCGCCAGGATCCCGACGCCAAGATTCTGATGTGCAGCGCCATGGGCCAGCAGGCGCTCGTCGTCGAGGCGATTCAGGCCGGCGCCAAGGACTTCGTCGTCAAGCCGTTCCAACCTTCACGGGTGCTCGAAGCGGTGCAGCGAGTGCTCGGCTAACATGGATCTTTCGCAGTACGCGGACCTGTTCCTGGCGGAGAGCCGGGAGCATGTGAGCGCCTGCAACGAGCTGCTGCTCGCGCTCGAGCGTGATCCGTCGGCGCGTGACCCGGTGAGCGGCATCTTCCGCGCGATGCATACGGTCAAAGGCATGGCGGCCACGATGGGATACGCGCGTGTGGCCGAGCTCGCGCATACGGCGGAAAGCCTGCTGGATGGGATTCGCAGCAGCGCCGCCCCCGTCAGTCCCGAAGTGCTCCAGCTCCTGTTCCGCGCGGTCGATGCGCTCGAATCGAGCATCGGGCTCGCGGTTGCCGGTCGCGAGCGAGACGCGGACCTCGATGCCGTGCTGCGCGACCTCGCCCTCGCGTCGGGAAAGGGGAAAGGGGGAGAGGAGAAGGGGAAGCGCGAAGCGGGAAGCGGCACGCCAGATGCGGACCCGAGTCCGCGCGTACCAGAACCAGCGCGGACCCTCAAGCCCGCCGGGCGTCTCGTGCGCGTCGCGCTGCGCGAAACGGCGCCGCTCAAGGGTGGCCGGGCGCTGATCGCGCTGCGTTATGCGGGCGCGCTCGGTACGGTGCGGGCCGTCTCACCGCCGACCGAAACGTTCGAATCCGAAGATTTCGACGGGCACTTTGCCTTCCGTCTCGAAACGCCCGCGTCCATCGCGGACGTCGTGCAGGCAATCGAACGGGCGGGCGACGTGGAATCCGTCGACGTGGCCGCGGACGAGCCCGCGGCGCCGCGACCCGAATCTCAGACGGCGGCGCCGGGGAGCGAGGCGGGACGCGCGCGGCATCTGCGGGTCGACCTGCGCCGCCTCGACGCGTTGATGGATCTGATCGGCGAGCTCGTGATCGTGCGTGGACGGTTGAACGAGCTGGCGGTGGCGCGCCGCGACCCGGCGATCGACGACATCGCCCTCGGCGTCGCGCGCCTCTCGCGTGATCTGCAGGATCAAATCATTCAGGCTCGTCTCACGCCCGTGTGGCAGGTGTTCGACCGGTTTCCCCGGCTGGTGCGCGACAGTGCGCGCCAGCTCGGCAAGCAGGTGCAGTTCCGCGTCGAGGGAAAAGAGATCGAGCTGGACCGCACGATCCTGGACGAGCTGGGCGATCCGCTCGTGCACATGCTCCGCAACGCGGTGGACCACGGGATCGAGCCGCCGGAAGAGCGGCGGCGCGCCGGCAAGAAGCCCGAGGGCGAGATCGTGCTCGCGGCGGTGCGCGAGCGCTCGAGCGTGATCATCACGATTTCGGATGACGGCCGCGGCATTCCCCGCCGCAAGGTGCTCGAGCGTGCCAAACGCGAGGGATTGGTCGACCCGCATGCCGAGAACCTCACCGACGACCAGCTGCTGCGGATCATCGCGCGGCCGGGGTTCACGACGACCGAGTCGGTCACCGCCGTTTCCGGCCGGGGCGTGGGCATCGACGTCGCCGTCACGCGGCTGCGTGCACTCGGCGGCAGCGTCGAAGTGCGCTCGGATGAGGGGCGGGGAACGACGTTCGTTCTGCGGCTTCCCGTCACGCTCGCCATCGTGCGGGCGCTCATCGCGAGCGTGGGTCGCGAGCGGTATGCGCTGCCGTTGACGTACGTCTCGGAGACGATCGAGCTCGGGAGCGCGCCGACCACGACCCTCGAAGGGCGCGAGGCGATCGTGCTGCGCGATCGCGTGGTGCCGCTCGTGCACCTGCGCCGTCTGCTTGCCGTGGGTGATGGCGACGTGCCGCCCCGACGGCCGATCATCGTGCTCGAAATGGGGGAGCGGCGCGCCGGGCTCGTAGTCGACAGCATGCTGGGACAACAGGAGATCGTGGTGAAGGGATTCGATGCGCCCCGGGGTACGCTGCCCCTCTTCAGTGGCGCGACCATCATGGGCGACGGCGTGCCGGCCTTGATTCTCGACGCCGGCGGCCTCGTCTAGGAAGGGCGGCCTACGTGATGCAGGACGTCCGCGAATTGAAAGCGCTGCAGATCGATGCGCTGCGCGAGGTGGCGAACATCGGGGCGGGGCACGCAGCGACCGCGCTGTCCCAGATGACGGATCGGCGCATCATGATCACGGTTCCGCGCATCATCATCACACGGCTCGAGGACGTGCCCGAGCTGTTGGGTGATTCGCAGGCGGTAGTGGCAGCGGTGCTCATGCACATGCTGGGCGATCTCACCGGGAGAACGCTGCTCGTGTTGCCGGAAGCGGTCGGCCGGCGGCTGTGCGACATGCTGCTGCGCCGGCCGAAGGGCCAGACCGCAAGCTACGAGACGCTCGAGCAATCCTGCCTCAAGGAAGCCGGGAATATTCTCGCGGGCGCCTACATGAACGCGCTCTCCGAGTTCATGGGCATGCTGCTCCTGCCGTCGGTGCCGAGTCTCGTCATCGATGTGGCGGGCGCGGTCCTCACGACGGCCTATCTCAATTTCGGTCACGAGCGCGATTTCATTTTCTGCGTCGAAACGGAATTCCGGTTCGACAACGGTGAGGGGCTGCGGGGCCACTTCCTGCTCCTGCCGGATCTCGCGTCTCTTAAGGCGATCTTCGACGCCATTCGCGTGACCTGATCCCATGACGGCGCCGGCGCTCTCCGAACGCGACCTCGCCGCCCTCCGATCGTTTGCCCGCCGGATCGATCCGTCGGACGCCGGGGCGCATAACAACCTCGGGGTCCTCTATTACCGCAAGGGGCTCGTTCCGGAAGCCATCGCGGAATTCACGCGCGCGCTCGAGCTCGATCCCAAAATGCAGGTCGCTCAGCGCAACCTCGAGATCGCCCATAATGACACGGGGTTCTACGACCGCCGCGTGGCTGAGCTGGGCGAGCGGCTGCGCCATTCACCGGACGACCGCGACGCACGCTGGGAGCTCGGGCGCGCGTACGCGATTCTCGGGCAGCACGAGGACGCGGCGGGAGAGTTCGAGGAGCTGCTCGCACGCCGGCCCGACGACGTCGCCGCCATCATTCAGCTCGGGCTGGCCGAGAAGAACCGCGGGCGGATGGATGTGGCCACCGACTGGTTTCAGCGCGCCTGCGAGCTCGATCCCGAGTCGAGCGTGGTGCATTTCTATCTCGCAGAGGTCTATTACGCCCGCGGGCTGAACGGCGACGCACTCGCGGCGCTCGAGCGCGCCGTGAGTCTCAATCCCGACAACGCGAACGTGCACTACCTGATGGCGTTCGTCCTGGGCGACCTGGGGCGGCACCAGGACGCGCGCGTGGCATCGAAGCGCGCCATCGAGCTCAACCCGCCGCTGGCCCGCGCGCAGACCAATCTCTCGCTCGAGCGCTACAACGCCGAGCGTAAGAGCGACGCGCTGCGCCAGCAGAACGCTCCGGAGCCGGGGCTGGCCGAGAGCAAGGAGCTGGCGCACTACAACCTCGGGCTCGCGTTCCGGCAGAAGGGCTATTACAACGAGGCGCTGCGCGAATATCGCCTCGCGCTGGACCGCGGCGAGGATCGGCGGCTCACGCTGCAGGCGATGGCCGAGGTGCATCTGCTGAAGCGCGATCTCGGGGCCGCGCTCGAACTGTACGAAACCCTGCTGCGCGAGATTCCCGATTCCCCCAAGCTGTGGAACGAACACGGCGTCGTGCTGCACCAGGCCGGCCGCATGGCCGACGCGCTCACCTCCTATCGCCAGGCCGTGGACATCGATGCGCGCTACGCGCTCGCATGGAACAACCTGGGCGTGGTGCTCACGCACCAATCGGATACCGAACAGGCGATCGAGGCATTTCGCAAAGCGCTGCAGCTCGAGCGCGGATTCGCCGCGGCGCGGCTCAATCTCGCCCTGCTCCTGTACCAGCTGCGGCGCTTTCAGCTGTCGCTCGAAGCGTACCGGCAGATGCTCGCCGATCAGCCGGGATCGGCGCCGGCGTGGAATGGCGTCGGGCTCGTGCTCGTCGAGATGAAGCGGTTCACCGACGCGCGCAACGCCTTCGTGCGCGCGGTGGAAGCCGACCCGGCGCACGCGGGCGCGCACTACAACCTGAGCTTCACGCTCTCGAATCTCGGCGACTTCGAGGGCGCGTTGCGCGCGACGAAGCGCGCACTCGAGATCGATCCGTATTACGTCTCGCAGAAGTTCGCGTTGAGCATCGATTTGCAGTTCGAGAAGACGACCATCGGCATCGCTCCCGAAATCTCGGCCGACGTGCAGACCGAAGCCCTGGGCGAGGACTTCTCGTTCGATCAGCGACTCCTGGACAACATCTTCCAGGAGCTCGAGCCTGCGCCGGCCGGGCCTGAGCCCCCGCGGAGCGCGGACGACCCGCTCGAGCTCGCGCGCGACTACGTGAGCAAGGGATTGATGGATCTCGCGGCCGCCGAGGCCGTGCGCGCCGTGCAGCGCGGCGCTGATCCCGTCGATGCCTCGGTGCTCCTGGGCGAGATCTTCGCGCGGCGCGGGCTGCACGGCGAGGCGCTCGAGCGCTATCGCGAAGCGCGGTCGACAAACGGCGCGCGCAGCGACGCGTTGCTCGGCGAGGTGAAAGCGCTGTTCAGCCTGGGACGCGACGAAGAAGCGCGGGGGCTCGCGGAGCAGCTGCTCGAGCGCACGCCGGACGACGTGGAGGCGCTGGTCGTGGTCGCCAAGGGCCGGGCCGCGGGTGGCGATGCCGCCGGCGCGCTCACGGTGCTGGGACGGGCGCAGACCCGCGCGCCCCAGCGCGCCGACCTCCGCAAGCTGCAAGGCGATGTCGCCGCGAAGGTGGGAGATCGGACGGGCGCGCTCGCCGCCTATCGCGCCGCGCTCGAGCTCGATCCGGGATACGGGCAGGTGTGGCTCGAGCTGGGCCGGCTGCACGAGCAGCGCGAGGACTGGGGCGAGGCCGAGCGGTCGTACGATCGGGCGCTGGACGTCCTGCCGACATTTTACGAGGCGGCGCTCGCCCGCGCCGATCTGTTGCGCCGCATCGGGCGGCTGCGGGAGGCAATCGCGCGCCTCGCGAGCATGCTCGAGGACGACCCGTACGATTTGAAGGCGCTGCTGCTGCTGGGTCGGGCGCTGTTGGACGACAAGCGGGCCGAGGCGGCGCGCGAGGCGTTCCGCCGCGTGCTCAAGTTCGACGCCGAGCACGTCGAGGCGTGGTTCCAGCTGGGCGTCGCCCTCGCGCTGGCGCATCGCTACGCGGAGGCCGTCGAGGCGTGGGAGAAAGTGACGCGGCTCGATCCCAGCGGCCCCTACGCGCAGCGTGCCCGGGCGCACGCGCGTACCGCGCTCGACCTGGCGCACATCTTCACCTCGGAAGCGGCCTGACGCATGCCGATCGAAGGACCGCTACGCGAGCTCGGGATTCACGACGTCTTCCAGCTGCTCGACCTGAGCCGGAAGACGGGCGTGCTGCGCGTCACGTCGGATCTGCGGTTGAACGACGGCAAGATCTACTTCGACGAAGGCGCGGTGGTGTTCGCCGAGATGCGGAGCAACCCGCACCAGATCGGCACACTGCTCGTCCGCACCGGCAAGATCACCGAATCGGACCTCGAGCGCGCGCGCGAGCTGCAGACGAAAGGCGACGCGCGCCGACTGGGCGAAATCCTCGTGGAGATGGGCGCGGTCACGCCGCGCGACGTGGAGCGCCAGGTGCGCTTTCAGATCGAGGAAGTCGTGTTCGAAGTCATGAGCTGGAACGAGGGGTTCTTCTCGTTCAGCGAAGAGCCGGGGCCGGACGTGGCGATGCGCGCCGTGGTGCGGATTCGAACCGAGGCGCTCCTCATGGAGGGCGCGCGCCGCATCGACGAATGGTCGCGGATCGAGAAGCGCGTTCCGCACGTCGGCGTCGTGCCGCATCTGGCGGCGCTGTCGTCGGGCACCAGCCCGGCGCTCGATCTGCTTCCGGCGGAATGGGAAGTCCTGGCGATGATCGACTCGACGCGTGACGTGCGCACCATCGCGCGGCAGCTCGGCCGCTCGGATTTCGACGTCGCGAAGACGCTGTTCGGACTCGAGAGCGCCGGCGTGATTCTGCTCATCGATCCCGGGGCGGCGGCGCGCGAGCGCCCGGGAGGCGGGTCGGCCGCCGAGCTCGCGGAGCTCTTGGCGGGCACCGAGGCGGCGCTGGCACGCCATGACCACCAGGAGGCGCGGGCGGCCGCCGAGCAGGCGGCCGCTGCGCACCCCGAGAATGCGGCGATTCACCTGCTGCTGGGCCGCGTCCAGCTCGCGGCGGGACGGCCGGCGGAGGCCGTGACGGCGCTGCGGCAGGGGGTGCGGCTCGACCCACGGCTCGCGGCGGCGCACCGCCTGCTGGGGCACGCGCTCGCGGCGATCGGCCGCTTCGGTGAAGCCGTCGAACAATGGGAGCATTGGGAACGGCTCACGCCGCATGGCCCCGCGGAGGCGGCTCGCGTCGAAGAAGTTCAGCAGGCGAAAGCCGCGGCGCTGACCTTGGGCCGTGCGGGGGTGCAGCATGGCTGAGGACGTGAAGTCGTTGTCCGCGCAGCTCGCCCAGGACCCCACGAGTCTCGTGTTCCTGCGCTTGGGCGAGCTGCTGCGCCACAAGGGCCAGCTCGATGCGGCGCATCGGGTGGCTCTCTCGGGGCTCGAGAGGCACCCGCATCTCGCGGATGCGCACGACCTCTACGCGCGGATCCTGGCCGACAAGCGCGATTTCGAGCGCGCGTTCGACGAATGGGACATGACGCTCCGGATCGCGCCCACGCACGTGGGCGCGCTGAAAGGACTCGCGTTTCTGTATTTCAAGGTCGGTGACGTGGAGCAGGCCGCCGCGCACCTCGAGGCGGCGCAACGCCACTCGCCGAGCGATCCCACCATCGCGCAGGCCGTGGCCATGGTGCAGGGCGGCGATGCGGGGGCGGCGGCGGCGGGACTGGGATTCGAGAGCGCTGCCGTGCCCGCCGCTCCGGCGCCCCCGAGCTCTGCCGCACCGGCGCCGACGCCGCCGCCGGCTCCGGCCGCGTCGTCTGGTCCACTCGACGAGCAGCGCGTATTCGCGGGGCTCGAGGGCGCGCAGGAAGGATTGCTGCTGCTCGACGGCTCGGGCCAGGTGCTGGGCGGCGCATTGCGGGATGGCTCGGGAAACGACGTCACCGCTCCCGTGGCGGCGTACCTGGCCGGCGTGTCACAGGAAGCCGCCCGGACCGCGAAGCTCGTAGGGCTCGGCACCTGGACCGGTCTTGCCGCCGAAGGTGTGAGCGGACACGTCCATCTGGCCCAACCGAGCGCGCAAACGTTGCTGCTGATCATCCGCGATCGCGCGGTGCCCATGGGGCGGCTCGCGATCATCGCGCAGCGCGCGGCACAGGTTGCCGCCCGCTGGCTGGAGCGACAGGCATGAGCGGCTATGTGCGTGCGCTCGATCTCGTCACGCGAGTCCGGGGCGTCCGGGGCGCGATGCTCGTCTCCGCAACGGATGGATTGGTGGTCGCCGAGCAGCTGATGGAGGGCATCAAGGGTCCTGCCGTGGCGGCGCTCGCCGGCAGCCTCGCGAACCGGCTGTCGCGCGCGATGGCCGCGGGGGGCATCGGCGCCGCGCTGTTCTGGCATCTGCAGTGCACCGAAGGTGCCCTGCTCGTGGTGCCCGCGCCGTCGGGAGTCCTCATCGTGGCCGTGGCCGAGACGGAGGTGAATGTCGGACTGGTCCGGCTCGAGCTGCTGCGCGCCGCGGAGCTGGTCGGATGACCACGCGCGCGGTGGAGACGTGGACGCTCGATCCCCTCAAGCAGTTCGTCGGGGAGGCTGCGGCGCGGCTGGTGCTGCTGATGACGCCCGCGGGGCAGGTGCTGGCGCAGCATGGCTTCGCGCGCGCGCTCGACGTCATGTCGGCGGCCGCACTCAGTTCGGCGATCGTGGCGTCGACCACCGAGATCGCGCGCCAACTCGGCGAGCCGCCGTTTGCCGCGCTCACGCACCAGGGAGAGCGTCACGGAATCTTTCTCGCGAACGCGCCGACCCATCAGGGCATGGTGGTGGTTCTGGTGGTGTACGACCTCGACGTTTCATCGATCGGGCTGGTGCAGTTATTTTTCGAGCAACTCCGGACGGAGCTGCACGCGGCGAGTCCCAAGACCGGCGTCCCGAAGCAGGTGCTGGCGGCCGATTTCGAGCGCCAGCTGAGCGACAGCCTCGACACGCTGTTCGGGAGATAGCACGTGTCCCTCGTCAACTTCACGACCCGCGAGATCACCTGCAAGATCGTCTACTACGGACCCGGACGATCGGGCAAGACCACCAATCTCCACTACATCTACGGCCGCGTCCCCGAGGCCCGGCGCGGACGGATGGTGTCGCTCGCGACGCAAACCGATCGCACGCTGTTCTTCGATTTTCTCCCCATCGATCTGGGTCAGATCTCGGGCTTCAGCACGCGGTTCCAGCTGTACACGGTGCCGGGGCAGGTCTATTACAACGCGACGCGGCGTCTCGTGCTCCAGGGCGCGGACGGCGTGGTGTTCGTCGGGGACAGTCAGGCCCGGCAGCTCGACGAGAACGTCGAAAGCCTGCAGAACCTGCAGAGCAATCTGCTCGAGCTTGGGATCGACGTCCGCACGCTCCCCCTCGTCATGCAATACAACAAGCAGGACCTGCCGCGTGAGCTGATTCTCGAGCCGGCGGAGCTCGATGATGCGCTCAATTTCCGCGCGGTCCCGAGCCTTCCCGCCGACGCGCTCCACGGCCGGGGTGTGTTCGAGACCCTCAAGGCGATCTCGGAGCTGGTGCTGAAGCGTCTGTCCGCCGGGACCACCGCATGACCACGGCGCTCAATCCCCGGCTGTCGTTCGAGACATGCGTGGTCGGCGCGGCCAACCGCCTGGCGGTAACGGCGGGACGCGCCGTGGCCGAGAATCCGGGAACGGTTTACAACCCGCTGTTCGTCTACAGCGTCTCGGGCCTCGGCAAGACACACCTGTTGATGGCGATCGGACAAAGCGCGAAGAAGCTGTTTCCGAATCTGAACATCGAGTACCTGAGCCTGGACGAATACGTCGAGGCGTTCCACGCCGCCGTGGCGGCGGGGCAAGGAGACGCGTTTCGCCGCCGGTTTCAGAACGTCGACGTGCTGCTGATCGACGATGTGCAGTTCCTCACGAACCGCAAGGAGATGCAGGCGGAGCTGCTGCGGCTGATCGAAGCGCTGCAGTCCGGCGGCCACCAGATCGTGCTGACGAGCGATCGCCCTCCGGCCGAGATCGCTGATCTCGACGAGCGGCTCATCTCGCGGTTCTCGGGGGGCCTGGTGGTCGACATCGGCGTCCCCGATTACGAGACCCGCGTAGCGATCCTGCGCCGCAAGTCCGAGGAACGGGGCGCGAACTTCCAGCCCGGCGTGCTCGAAACGGTGGCGACGGCCGAATTCCCGAACGTGCGCGAGCTGATGGGCGCGTTGAACCGCATGGTCGCCTACCAGGCGGTGAACGACACGCCCCTCAACGCGGAGGGCGCGAAGCAACTGCTCGGACTCGAGAGAGCGGTGGCGCCGCCGGCGGCCGCTCGCGTCGCGGGCTCGGCGGACGAGTTTGGATCGTTCCTCGATGACGTGACTGCCACCGTCGGGAAGGCCGTGGAGGCATGGCGCGCTCGCGTGGCCGAGGCCATCCTGCGCTGGGAGGGCGAGGGCTACCGGACCCATCGACTCGAGGTCCTGCTCGAGCGCGACACCCCGCCGGCGGTCGATGCGGAGATCGCGGCATTTGCCCGCGACGTCGAGCGGCTCCGGACCCTGGAGAACGAGGTGGCGGCGCTCGATCCGCAGGCCGCGGGCCAGAGCCTGTTCCGCGATCCCGAGCGGATGACCGAAGCGGAAGCGGCCGCGTCGCAGGTGCTCGTCGGTTCGGCGCCGCCGCACGGTCCATCGGCCGCGTTCCCGCTCGCGAATTACGCCACCGGGGCGGCGAATCAGGTTGCGGTCACGGCCGCGCGCGCCGTGCTCGAGCAACCGGGCAAGCGGTATAACCCGCTCGTGTTCATCGGAAAGAGCGGGTCGGGGAAAACGCATCTCCTGCACGGCGTCGGACTCGAGCTGGCCAAGCAGCCAGGCGCCGTCGTCGCGTGCCTGTCCACGCAGACGTTCATCGACGAATTGATCACATCCATCAATGGGAATCGCGTGGAGTGGTGGCGCGCACGCTACCGCCGCGCGACCGCTCTGCTGCTCGACGACATCCACCTCGTCGCCGGGAAGGATCGGACACAGGAAGAGCTGTTCAATCTGTTCAATCTGTTTCTCGATCAGGAACGTCAGCTCCTGTTCACCGCGCCGGTGCATCCCAGCAAGCTCACTGGAATGGAGGCACGGCTGATCTCGCGCCTCGGAGGCGGACTCGTGGCCGAGATCATGGAGCCGGACCGGGAAATCCGTCGCGCGATGCTCGAGCGGCTCTTCGTTACGCACCAGTTGAATCGCGATTCGGCGCTGCTCGAGTATTTAGCCGACCGGCCGGTGGACTCGGTGCGGGGTCTGCAGGGACTGCTGCAGCGCGTGATCGGAGCGGCGGCCGCGCAGGACCAGTCCGTCTCGGTGGGGCTCGCGCGCGCGGTGCTCGAGGGGCACGAGCGCGAACCCAATCGGAAGAGCGGCGCGCTCCGGACGAGCGGGCTCGTGGTCTCGAGCCTCGGCGGCATCCGCAGCCGCGAAAAAATGGTGTGGGACTGGCCGGCGCCCGCGGATCGATTGATCGAGGAGCTGCACTAGGTGGCCATCAAGGGTTCGCTCAAGGAGGCCTCGCTCCCGGACGTCCTGCAGCTGCTCTCGCTGGGGCAGAAGACCGGGTGTCTCTCGATCGCCGACCGGGCCAACTTCGGCTACATCTACTTCGAGAAGGGGCGGATCTCCTACGCCTCCATCGTCAACCGCCGCGACCGCCTCGGCGACATCCTCGTCAAGCACGGCAAGATCACGCAGGAACAGCTCGACGCCGGCATCCATCGACAATCCAAGCAGCGCGACAAGAAGCTCGGGCAGATTCTCGTCAGCCAGAACGTCATCACCCAGGACGATCTCGAGCGTTATATGCGCGTGCAGATCGAGGAATCCGTCTATTACCTGTTCACGTGGACGCAGGGGACGTTCAACTTCGAGGCCGACGTACGTGCCGACCGGCAGGATTTCCTGGTTTCCATCAATCCCGAGTCGCTGCTGCTCGAAGGCGCGCGCCGCGTGGACGAATGGAGCCTGATCGAGAAGAAGATTCCGGCGTTCGATCTGATTTTCATCGTGGACAAAGACCGGCTCGCGATTTCCGACGCAAAGCTGACCGACGCGCAGCAGCGAATTCTCCCGCTGCTCGACGGCACGCGGGACGTGAACCAGATCATCGAAGATTCTGGGCTGGGCGAGTTCGAGATCGGGAAGGCGCTGTACGGGCTCATTACGGCGGGGTTTCTGCACCGGGCGGGACGCACCGCCCCGTCCGATGATGCCCAGCTCACGGAGGCGCGGGTCGAGGAGCATCGCAATCTCGGCATCGCGTTCTACAAGACGGGAATGCTCGACGAGGCGGCGCGGGAGTTCCGCCGGGTGACGGAGCTCCGGCCCGGCGATGCGCACGCGCATTTCTATCTCGGGCTGGTGGGGTTGCGTCAGGCGCGCTGGCGGGAAGCGATGGACGCGCTGCGGCTCGCCGCGGAGAAAGGCGGCGGCAAGCCCGCGGTGCTGCACAATCTCGCGCTCGCGTACGAGCAGCTCGGCCGGCTCCCCGACGCGGAGGCGGCGTACAGCGAGGCCGCGGCGCGCGGGAAGAACGATCCGCGCACGTTCCTCGGGTGGGGAATCATCGCGCTGAAACAGGGGGATTTCGCGAGCGCGGCCGGACGGCTCGATCGCGCGCGCGAGCTGTTCCAGGGCGTGCCGCCGCCGGTGTGGTTTTGGGCACGCGGGCTCGCCGCCGCCTCGGCGGGCGAATTCGAGCTTGCCGATCAGATCGCGGAGGAAGGGGCGGAGGCATACCCCTCGCATGCCGTGCTGCAGAACAACATGGCGGTGCTGCACGAACTCGCCGGGGATCTGGAAAAAGCCGAGGAATTGATCCAGACCGCCAAGAAGAGCGAGCCGTCGCTGCCCCAGCTCTCGAAGAATCAAGGCGATCTCGCGTACCGGGGATCGCGCTACGACGAGGCGTGGGAAGCCTACAGCCGCGCCATCGAGCTCGCTCCCGACCTGGGCGACGATGTTTACTTCAAGCTTGGCAACATCGCCTACAAGCGGAACGACCGGGACCTCGCCACCATGTTCTGGCGCAGAGCCCTCGAGCTGAATCCCAAGCATGAGCTCGTGAAGGCGAACCTCGACACGCTGAGCGCGCTGTCGTGATTCCATCGCAGGATCCTGAATTCGACGCGCTGACCCGCAAGATCTCGCTGGCCCGGGGCATCAGCTGCGAGAGCTATAAACACAAGTGCTTTCGGCGGCGGCTGGCCGTGCGCATGCGCGCACGCGGCGTCCATACCTACGGTGCCTACGCGCGCCTGCTCGACGAAGACGCGACCGAATACGATCGGCTGCTCGACACGCTCACCATCAATGTCACCAAGTTCTGGCGCAACGCCGAAACGTGGGAGGCGCTGGCCGTCTACTTGCGCGAGCTGTGGCACGCGCGGGAAGGACGGATTCGGGTGTGGTCCGCGGGCTGCGCGTCGGGCGAGGAGCCCTACAGCCTCGCGGTGGCGATCGCCGAGACCGCGCGGCACCAGGGACAGGAACGCTGGCTCGATCGGCCCCGCATCGATGCCACGGATCTCGATCGCGAAAGTATCGCGCGCACGGAATCCGCGGCGTTCCCGGCGAGCGCGTTCGGAGAAATTCCCGGCGAGCTCGCCGCGCGGTACTTCAGCGCGGTAGAGCCCCGCCAGGCCGTGGAGCGGCTGCGCACCATGATGCGCGTGCGCCGGCACGATCTCACGACCGAGCCGCCGCCCGCGGCGCCGTATGACCTGATCGTGTGCCGCAACGTGATGATCTACTTCGAGCGGCCGCTCCAGGAGCGGCTGTTCGGCGCGTTCGCCGACGCGCTCGTTCCCGCCGGCATTCTCGTGCTCGGAAAAGTCGAGACGCTGTTCGGCGAGGTCCGGCAGCGCTTCAAGCTGGAGGAGCCGCGGGAGCGGATCTACCGTCGGCTCGAATGAACCGCTCCGATGCGCGTCGTGAGCACATGGTACGCGTGGGGGAATGGGCGGCGGATCGCGGCGACGCGGTGCTCGTCACCCTCGGTCTCGGCTCCTGCGTCGCAATCATGCTGCACGATCCGGGGGCTCGAGTGGGCGCAATGGCGCACATCCTCCTGCCATCCCGGAGCCTGTCGCGCGACGCCGCGAATCCGGCGCGATTCCCCGAGACCGCGGTGCCGTTTCTGCTCGAACGAGTGGCGGAGCTCGGGGCCGACCCGCGCCATGTCGTCGCCAAGCTTGCGGGTGGGGCCAGCATGTTTGCGCAGCTGATGCAACCGGGATCGGTCCAGATGGGCGAGCGCAACATCGTCGCGGCCCGGCAGGCGCTGCGCCATGCGTCGATCCCGGTCACGGCGGAGGCCGTGGGGGGCGGATCGGGCCGCTCGGTGCACATGTTCGTGGCGGACGGCCGCGTCGAGGTGCGTACCGTGGGATGTCCCGTTCGTGTCATCTGAGCGCCAGGCCCGGAAGGCCCGGGTGCTCGTGGTGGACGACAGCGCATTCCTGCGCCGGGTGATTTCGGACGTGCTCGCGGGACCGCAAGGCTCCGGGGAATTCGACGTCGTCGGCACCGCGCGCGACGGGCTGGACGCGGTGCGCAAAGTCCATCAGCACGAGCCGGACGTGATCACGATGGATCTCGAGATGCCCGAGCTCGACGGGCTCGCCGCGATCGGCTACATCATGTCCGAGATCCCGCGCCCCATCGTGGTCGTGAGCGCACACGCCGGACCCGGCACGCAGGCGGCGATCCGCGCGCTCGAGCTCGGTGCCGTCGAGATCGTCGCCAAGCCCCCCGATTCCGGCCGGGCGCCGCTCGAGCACATCGCGCCGGAGCTCGTGGCCGCGGTGAGGCGCGCGCTGGCCGCCGACCTCTCGCACGTCTCGGTGATGGCCCGCCCGCCGGCCGCGGTGCGTCATCCGGCCGAGATGCAGCTTCGCCCCCGGGCGCGGGCCGTCGTCGCGATCGCCGCATCGACGGGCGGGCCGCGGGCCCTGGCGGAGCTCATTCCCCGACTGCCTGCCGGCCTTGGGGCGGCGGTCCTGATTGCGCAACACATGCCGCCCAAATTCACGCGCAGTCTGGCGGAACGGCTCGATTCGATGAGTCCGCTCCGCGTGGTTGAGGGTGACCACGGGGCGCCTGTGGTGGAGGACACCGCCTATGTGGCCCCCGGAGATTATCATATGCGCGTGGTCCAAGGGCCCGACGGTCCCGCACTCGCCCTCGATCAATCCCCTCCGGTATGGGGCGTTCGCCCGGCCGCCGATCCCCTGTTTCGCTCGGTCGCGGAGCTGTTCGGTTCCCGTGCAGTCGGCGTCGTGTTGACGGGAATGGGTCGGGACGGCGCGGCCGGGCTGCGGGCGATTCATGATGCCGGGGGCAGGGGCGTCGCGCAGGATCGCGAGTCGTCGGTGATCGCTGGCATGCCCGTGGCGGCAGCGCAGGGCGGCGGCGCGGACGCGGTGCTGCCGCTGGCACACATTGCCGGACGCGTGGTTGAGCTGGTGCGAGCCCCACGCGTCGCGCCGCCATGAGCGAGGGCTATCTCCTGGTGCGATCGGAAGGCCGTCCGTATGGCCTGCCGCTCGTGCGGGTGCTCGAGGTCAACGACGGGGCGGAAGTGCTGTCCGTGCCCCGGGCGCTCGATGCGATGCGCGGTCTCACCCCGTGGCGCGGTCGGCTCGTGCCGCTCGTGCACCTGGGCGCGCTGCTCGGCGGCGCCGGACGGACGCCCCCGGCAGCGCAGGGGCAGACGACAGTCGTGGTGCAGATCGGTGAGGGGGAGCGCTACGTCGCTTTCGAAGTGGACGATGCCGAGGAAGTGGTGCGCGTACGGGCCATCCCGGTGCCGCCGGGAGAGTCGCTTCCCTGGGCCAGCGGCGTGGCGCATCGCGCGGAGGGGACGGGACTCGTACCGATTCTCGATTTCGCGGCTTTGGAGGAGCGGTTCGCATGAACACAGGCGATGAAGTCCAGCTCGTCTCGTTCAAGGTTGCGGGGCAGGACTTCGCGTTCAACATCTTTCACGTTGAGCGGATCCTCCGCTACGAACCTCCGGTGCCGCTGCCCAAGGCGCCTGCCTTTCTCGAGGGCGTGCTCCGCTATCAAGGGACCGTGGTGCCGGTCATCGATCTCCGGAAGCGGCTCGGAGTGCCGGCGCCGGTCAAGAACGAAACGCGGACCGTGATTCTCGACTGGGAGTTGGGCGCGAGCCGCGGCAACGATGGCGAGTCGGTGGCGGGTGGCGGCCGGATCGGGGTGATCGTGGACGCGGTCACGGAAGTGCTGGAGCTGGGCGCAAACGAAATCACGCCGCCGCCGAAGATCGTCCGCGGGCTCGCCGCCGAATACATCGGCGGGCTCATCGCGCGCGAGGGACGCACGATTATCGTGCTCAACACGGCACAGCTGTTGAGCTCACAGGAGCAGCTCGTGCTCGCGGCGGCAGGTCCGCTCGCGGAGGCGTCCTGATGGACTCGACTCTCCCCGCGCTCCGCGCCGAGTACGAGGCCATCGCGCGGCGGCTCAACAGCGCCAACGGCACCGCCGAGCGCGAAGCGGTGAAGCGCGAGATTATCGGCTATTTCAAGCAGGTCGATGGAATGATCGCGGAGCTCTCGGAGTTGAAGGAATCGGTGCGCTCGCTGGTCGACCGGTACAAGCAGCTCACGCCCGCGGCGACCGAGGCGTCGGCTCCCGAGTTCACCGGCGCGCGTCCGGCCGTGCACGCCGATCACATCGGAGCCTCCACATTCATCGAAAAAGGCTGGAGTCTAATTTCGCTCGGCGACCATGCCGGGGCGATCCAGGCGCTCCAGCGCGCGCTGCAGCTGTCGCCCGGGGAGACGCAGGCCGAATCGCTGCTCGGATGGGCGCAGATGCTGCACGAGGAATACGACGACGCGCTGCAGACGTTCCAGAAAGTGCTGATGAAGGAGCCGGCCAACTCGCTCGCCCGGATCAATGTGGGGTACATCTGTCTCAAGAAGCGGATCTTCGGCGAAGCGATCGAGCATCTCTCGAAGGCGATCCGGCTCGACAACGACAAGAAGGCCACGCTGTACGCGCATTTCTATCTCGGGCTCGTGTACCTGCAGCGGCAGATGTACGAAGACGCGCAGACGTTCTTCGAGAAGACGTTGAAGCTCGGACCGAACCTGATCGAAGCGTATTACGAGCTGGGCCGCTCGTACTGGTTCGCCGGCAATCAGGACACGGCGCGCCGGACCTGGGAAGAGGGCTTCAAGGCGAACAAGTTCAACACATGGGCGAAGAAATGTCAGGAGATGCTCGAGCTGATCGCCAAGGGGCAGGACCTGCCGCGCCCCTGATGCCGTTCGCAGTATGGCTCGCGCTCGCGATGCCCCTGCAGGTTGGCCGTTCACCCTCCCCGCAAGCCGTCACGATCGGGCGCGTGACCGCGGTCTCCTGGCCCGGCGGCGAACGACTCGCCACGCTGCTCGCCGAGACCGCAGACCGGACGACGTGGTTCGCGGGGCTCGGACCCGTTCCAGACCGGCCGATCCGGCTGTTCCTCGCGCCCAATCGCGCGCTGTTTGACTCGCTCACGCACGGCCGGCTGCCCGAGTGGAGCGAGGGCGCGGCGTTTCCCGAAGAACGAAGCATCGTGCTGCTTTCGTCCCGCTCCGCCGATCGCGTCTTCGCCGCGCTGCGCCATGAGCTGGCGCATCTGGCGCTGCATTCGCGGCTCACGTATCCGCCGCCGCTCTGGTTCGACGAGGGGTACGCGGCGTTCGCCGCGGGTGAATGGGACCGGCTCGAGGTGCTGCGCTTGAACTGGCAGATCGCGCGCGGCGTCCAAATGAATCTCGATCAGATCGACCTCGCGCTCCGGTCGGACGAGCCCGATGCCCAGACCGCCTACGCGCTCGCGACGACCGCGGTGGCGTTGCTGAACCGCTGGGGGGGTGGGGGGCGCGACGGCTTGCGCCCGCTCATCGATGCCCTGGCCAGCAAGCGGGATTTTGACGCGGCCCTCCGCAGCACGTACCACATCACCGAGAGCGAGTTCGAAACGCGGTGGCAAGGTGACGTCGCGTCGGGCTACGGATATCTCTCGTGGATGGCGGCCGTAGGGCTGTTTTGGACCGTGCTGGCGATCGTGCTTGTCTGGCTCGTGTTCGTGCGGCGCCGGCGCGACCGGGCGCGGCGCGCGTCGCTCGACGAAGGGTGGGTGATCCCCGAGGATTGGCCAAGTTCTTGACGGCACTGCGGATGGCGGGTAGACTCCGCGCCTGTGTCGGAACCTGGTCGGGGCGGCTCGGGCTCGAGGCTACAAATCGGGAAGCGGAACTCGGTAGTGCTCGGGGCCGCGGCCGTTTCGCTCGCGGCCGGCTACTGGCTCTTGTCTCGCGGCTCCACGACCGCCGCGCCCATCTTGCTGGCGTTGGGATACTGCGTCTTCATTCCCTTCGGACTCGCTCTCTAGTCCCAATCGCACCGGCGCCGGCGCGCATGCACGGGCGAATAGCTCAGCTGGTCCAGAGCGCCTGCCTTACACGCAGGAAGTCGGGGGTTCGAATCCCTCTTCGCCCATTGAGGTCGTCAGACCACCACCGTGGAGGCGTACTCGCCGTGAGACTACTCCGATTCGTCGGACTCACCTTGATGGTCGCTGCTCCCGCGCACGCTCAGCTCGCCATTCAACAACCCACGACGAAACTGCTGGTTCTCCCGCTGAGCGTGTCCACCGCCGGCGATTCGGCCACGAGCGTAGCCGTGATGGATGGCGCGCGGGATCGCCTGACCGCCCTGGCGCGCTACAAGGTGATCGTCGTCCCCAAGGCCAAGCTGTGTGACGCGCTCAAGGCCTCCGGATTTCCGTGCGACGTGCTACTCGACGATGCGCAGGCGAAGCTCCTAGCGCGCCTGCTGAACGTCAACGCCTATACGACGGGGCTGCTCGCCCGCCCGAGCGCGACGCTGGGCGCGCGGGTGCGGATCGTGGACATCGGGTCGTCCGGATTCGCCTTCACGTTCGTGGCAACGGCGCCGCCGCCCGGAACGCCGGCGGCGCTCTCCGAGGCGATCGCCACTCGCCTGAACACGGTGGTGCGCGCCGGCGAATACGCGCGCGAGTGCGAGGACAAGCGGCAGAAGGGGCAGGCGGCTGCGGCCCTGGAGTCGGCGAAGAAGGCGTTCGCCATCGAGCCGGATCTGACGGGCGCGCACATGTGCGTCGCCCTCATCTATGAAATGCAGCACATGCCGCAGGACAGCCTGATCGCGGCCGCGTCGCGCGCGGTGCGCGGGGATTCGCTCAACGCGACCGCGTGGGAGACGATCGCGCGGGCCTATCTCGCCAAGGGCGACACGGCCCGCGCCGTCGATGCCTTCACGAAGGAGCTGGCGGGTGAACCGGGGAACACGCAGCTCCGCGCCGCGGTGGCGGAAATCCTGCGCCAGGAGAAGCAGTATCAAAGGGCCGTCGCGCTGATCGATCAGGGTTTGACACGCAACCAGGATGACGCGAAGCTGCTCGACCTCAAGGCCCAGATCTGCGTCGAGGGTCAGATGTGGCGCTGCACCTTGGACGGCTTCGTGGCACAGGCGACCGCCGACACCACAAGACTTGCCGACACGAGCTTCCTCAAGGCGGCGATCGGCGCGGCGCAACAGGTGCCGGACACCCAGCAACTGTTGCGGTTCTCACGCATCGCCGTGCACAAGTTCCCCCATTCGCCTGATTTTTGGAAAGTGCTGGGCTCGGCCTACGCGATGCGCGGGCTCACCGACTCCGCGCTGTGGGCGCAAAAGCAGGCGTTGTCCGCGAACCCCAACGACGTGAACGCGAGTCTGCTGGTCGCGAAAGCGATCGTCGACGGGGCCACGTACGACACCGTGGCCGCGAAGCGGGCGAAGAACGATTCCTCCGAGCTGAATCGCCTGCGCGCGGAGTTTGCCGCGCAGCTCGACAGCGCCCGTCCGTATCTGGCGAAGGCCATGGCCTCGACGGATTCGACCCAGCGGCTGTCGGCCGCGGTTATCCTGCTCACCGGCGGCTCGAAGCTCGCGCAGGCGCAGGCGTTCGATGCTTCGTACGATTGGCTCGATCAGACGCTTACAACCGTCGGTCCCCCGCACTCGGCGGCGGATACCCTGGGACCGCGCGCACAAGTGCGCCTGCAGGCCAGCTTCTGGTTCGGCATCGCGTCCGTGGCGTCGCTGCCGGGGCCCTACGCCCAAATGGTGAAATCGAAGGACTGCAAGCAAGCGAAGGCCATCCAGGATCGCATCGACCGGACCAAGGACGCGCTGATCGCGGGAGCACGCATCCAGCCCACATTCACGAACACGATGATGCAGAACCTGGCGAAATTCGAGCAGGTGATGCCGCAGGTGAAGAAGCAATTCAAGTGCAAGAACTTCTGAGATACCGCGAGCGGGTCTGTGTCGCTAGTTTAGGACACCGGGTCACCATGGTGCGAGGTCACCTCTACGACGCCTTCCTCGCGTATGTGCTTATCTGTATCCGGGGTTGTAGCTCAGCTGGTTAGAGCGCCGGTCTGTCACACCGGAGGTCGCGGGTTCGAGCCCCGTCAGCCCCGCCTGAACCCGCGCCGCGGGACGAGCAGCTGTGGCCCCGTCTGTCACCAGGCGGGGTTTTCGTTTACCTCCACAGAGGAAGGAACCTGGGCACGACCACGTACCACGTTCCGGTTCTGGCCGAAGCGGTTCGCGCCTGGGCCGCCGGCGGACGGCGTGCCGTGGACGCGACGGTAGGCGGGGGAGGGCACGCCGCCCTGTTGCGTGAGGCAGGAGCCACGGTGCTGGCGGTGGACCGGGACCCGGACGCGATCGCCGCCGCGCGCGCGCTCCTGGGCGAGACCGAGGTCCGCTACTCCACCGGCCCGTTCGCCTCGGGGAAGGTGCTCGGCACGATTCAGACCTTCAAGCCCGACCGGATTCTGCTCGACCTGGGCGTGTCCTCGCATCAGCTCGATACGCAGAATCGCGGGTTCACCTTCCGTCCCGGCGCGCCGCTCGATATGCGCATGGGCCCGGGGGGAATGACGGCGGCCGACGTGCTCAACACATGGACCGTGGAGCAGCTGGCGGAGTGCTTTCGCGAGCTCGCGGATGAGCGGCCGGCTCGCGCGCATCGCCTCGCCGCCACGATCGTGCGCCGCCGCTTGCGCGGGCCGTTTGCCACCAGCGACGATTTCGTGAACGCGATCCGCGGCACGCTGGGCCCGCGGTCGGGGCCCGCGGATTTTGCTCGGCTGTTTCAGGCGGTGCGCATCGTCGTCAACCAGGAGCTCGATCAGCTCGAGCTGGGTCTGCCCGCGCTGCGCGCGGCGCTCGTTTCCGGCGGCAGGATGGGCGTGATCAGCTATCACTCGGGCGAAGATCGAATCGTGAAAAACCATTTTCGGGAGTGGGCACGCGCGTGCGTCTGCCCGCCGCGGCAACCGGTATGCACCTGCCGGGGACAGCCGCTGGGCCGTGTGCTGACCCGGAAAGGCGTGCGCCCAACGCCCGCGGAGATTGCCGCAAATCCGCGCGCCCGCTCGGCCAGCTTTCGCGCATTCGAGGTATTCGGTGACGATTAAGGGCCGCCACTGGGCGGCGCTCTGGCTGCTCGCCTTTCTCGGCGCCGCCTGGATCGTCATTGCGCGCCAGACGCGGGCGATCCGCACGGCGCGCGCCCTCGCCCTGGTGCGGGAGCAACGCGCGGCGCTCGAGGGACGCCGAGCCGATCTCGAGCACCGCATCCGCGTGGCCGAAAGTCGCTCGGTGCTCGTACGGCGCGCGCGCGACCAGCTTGGCATGCGGCTTCCCGCGGACACCGAAATCATCCTGCTTTCCGTCCCGTCTGGCCGGTAATCCCATGGCTCGGTTCGCGACACGCGTGCAGGCGATCGAGGTCGCGGTCGCCTTCGCGCTGGTCGCGCTGATCGGTCGGGCGGCGCAGGTCCAGCTCATTCAGGGAGCGCGCTGGTCGAATGAAGCGCGCGTGCAGCGGACCGAGCGCATCACGCTCGGCGCCCGACGCGGCGCGTTGCTCGACCGGCATGGCACGGAGCTGGCGCGGACCCAGGAGACCTACCATGTCGGCATCGCGCCGAATGAGCTGAGGGACCGCGCGCGCGACGCGGCCCTGATCGCGCGTGAGCTGCACCTTTCCGCCTCCGACCTCGAGGAAGCTCTCCGGAAGCGCTACGCCTATTTCGCCGGCCCATTCACCGCGAGCGAGATCGCGCCGCTGCGCGCCACGCGCGGGGTGCACCTCGTGCCGCTGATGAACCGCTTCTATCCCCGGCCCGAGCTCGCGCGGCCCATCATCGGCCGCGTGGGGGACGATGGCCGCGGCGCCTCCGGGCTCGAGCTGGAGCTGGATAGTTTGCTCGCGGGCACCGCGGGCGCGGCGGTGGTGCTCAAGGACCGGGCGGGGCATGAATTCGAATCGCCGGCCCGGATCATCGCCGAGCCGCTCGCCGGGGCGGACGTGGTGCTCACACTCGATGCCGAGCTGCAGGACATCGCGCAGCGCGCACTCGACGATGCCGTCCTGCACACGCAGGCGGACGGCGGCGATGTGGTGATGCTCGACCCGGCATCGGGAGAGGTGCTCGCGCTGGCCGCGTGCCGGCGCGATCGTGCTATCCGGCCGAGCGCATTCACGGAGACCTACGAGCCGGGCTCGATTGCGAAGATCTTCGCCGCCGCCGCACTCCTCTCGGAACAGCTCGTTAGTCCGTCGGAGCGTGTCTCCGGAGAAGCCGGCCGCTACCGGCTGGGCGCGCGCACGATTACGGACGAGGAGCCGCTCGCATCGCTCACGCTGGCCGACGCCATTCGGGTATCGAGCAACATCGGCATCGTGAAGTTCGCGGCCCGCCTCTCCCCCGACGCGCAGTACACTATGTTGCGAAACTTCGGCCTCGGCTCGCTCACCGGCATCGAATTCCCGGCGGAGGCGGCGGGGCGGCTCCGGCCGCCCGCGAACTGGTCCGGGGTCAGTGCCGCGAGTCTCGCGATGGGCTACGAAGTATCCGTGACGCCAATCCAGATCGCCGCCGCGTACGGCGCGCTGGCCAATGATGGGGTCCTGCTCGCGCCAACGCTGATTCGCGAGATCCGGGCAGCGGACGGACGTGTGATGTACCGCCACCAGCCGGAGCCGGTGCGCCGAGTCGTGACGCCCGCGGTCGCGAGTGCGCTGCGACAGCTGCTCGTCGCCGTGGTGGAGCACGGCACCGGAGCGGAAGCGGCGCTGGCCCACTATACGATCGCCGCCAAGACTGGGACCGCCCGTCGCGTGGTGCGCGGTCGCTATGCGCCGGGGCAGTACACCGCGTCATTCGCCGCCGTGTTCCCCGCGGACCATCCACAGGTGGTCCTCGTGGTGAAGCTCGACGATCCGCGCAACGGGAGCTATTTCGCGGCGCAGACGGCGGCGCCGGTGACGCGCTCCATGCTCGAGCAGGCGCTGGCCGCACGCGACGTCGGGCTCGATCGCGCCCGCCTCTCGACTGCCGCGACACTGCCGAACGCCTCGCTCGCCGAGCAGGAGGTCGCTCGCGGTGTGGTCCCCTACGTCGTCCCTTGGCCGTATCGGCCCGACACGGTGCCGCTCAGCTCGCGAGCGAGCGTCCCCGACGTGCGCGGCCGCGATTTGCGCGCCGCCGTGCGCGTGCTTCACGCGCGCGGCTTCCGCGTGGTCCTGCGGGGGTCGCTCGCCCTCGAGCCGGGGCAGACCGGAGTGATCGCCGATCGTACCATGCCCGCGGCGGGCGAGATGCTCGAGATCGGATCGGCAGTAACGTTGTTCACGCGATGACGCGCCTCGTCGCGATCGCCGCGGCACTGGAGCAGGCGGGATTGCTCGTGGCGGCCCCAGGCGAGCGGTCCAGCTGGCCGGAAATCACCGGGGTGACGGCCGACACGAGACGCCTCATTCCGGGGACCCTGTTCTGCGCCGTACGAGGTGCGACAATGGACGGCCATCGCTTCGTGGCCGACGCCGCGCGGGCCGGGGCAAGCGCCGCGCTGGTCGACGCCCCCGTGGAGGCGCCGCTGCTGCAACTCATCGTGCGCGATGGGCGGCGCGCGGCGGCCGTCGCCGCGGAAACCTGGTACGGGCATCCCGCAAGCCGGCTGCACCTGATCGCGGTCACCGGTACGAACGGCAAGACGACCTCGGTCACCCTCTGCCGGCACGTGCTCTCGGCGATCGAGCCGACCGGGTCGATCGGCACGCTGGGCGCGTTCGACGGGGCGGGGAACCAGATCGCGAGCGAGGCGGGCAACCTCACGACGCCCGGTCCGATCGATCTGCAGGCCACGCTGGCGGCGCTGGTCCAGCACGGCGCGCGCGGAGCGGTGATGGAGGCATCGTCACACAGCCTCGATCAGGGGCGCATCGACGGCCTCGTGTTCCGTGCCGCGATTTTCACGAACCTGACGCGGGATCATCTCGACTATCACAGGACGCTCGAGGCCTACTTCACGGCGAAAGCCCGATTGCTCGAGTATCTCGCACCCCCGCCTGACGGCATTGCCGTCGTGAACGCGGATGATCCGGCATGGACGGCACTGCCGCTCGCGAACGGGCGCCGGCGGATCAGCTTCGGCGAAACCGCGGCCGACGTCATGGCGCGCGGGGTGGAGGTCGACGCGCGCGGGTCGCGCTTCACGCTCATCACACCCGCGGGAACCGTTGCCGTAGCTCTACCGTTGCTCGGCCGGTTCAACGTGAGCAACGCGCTCGGAGTCGCCGCCTGCGCCTTTGGTCTTGCCGTCCCGCTCGCGGTCATCGGGGAGCGCCTGACACACGCGCCACAGGTGCCCGGACGCATGGAGCGTCTCGCGACCACCCCGTGCGTGGTCCTGCGGGACTACGCCCACACGCCCGACGCGCTCGAGCGGGCGTTGCAGACGGTACGCGCGCTGACCCGGGGAAAGGTGATCGTCGTGTTCGGCGCGGGCGGCGAGCGCGACCGTGGCAAGCGCGCCCCGATGGGTGCCATCGCCGCCCGGCTCGCGGATCTCGCGATCGCCACGTCCGATAATCCGCGCCGCGAGGACCCCGAGCGCATTCTCGACGAAGTGGAAGCAGGAATGTCCGGAGTGCGGCACGAGCGCGTGGCCGATCGCCGCGCGGCCATCGCCCTGGCGCTCAACCGGGCTCGCCCGGACGACGTGGTCCTGCTCGCGGGCAAGGGGCACGAGACCTACCAGATTGTCGGCACCGAGAAGCGGCCCTTTGATGAGCGTCAGATCGTGAAGGAGCTGGGAGCGTCGTGATGTGGACCTCCGCCTCGGTCTCTGCCGCGCTGGGCGTGCCCGGTCCACCGGGCCTTTCCTTCGGAGGCGGGGTGAGCACCGACACGCGCCAGCTCGCGCCCGGCGCGCTGTTCGTGGCGCTCGAGGGCGAGCGGTTCGATGCGCACGCGTTCCTGCCCGAGGCGAAGGCTCGCGGGGCGATCGCCGCAGTCGTCCGGCGCGGGACCACTCCGGTCCAGGGGCTGCCCTGTTTCGAGGTCGACGACACGCTCGATGCGCTCGGGCTGCTCGGGCGCGCACGGCGGCGCACGCTCGGAACCGACAAGCCGGTCGTAGCCGTCACGGGATCGAGCGGCAAGACGAGCACGAAGGAAATGATCCGCGCCGCACTCGGCTCGAAATGGCGCGTCCATGCCACGTCCGGAAACCTGAACAATCTCATCGGTGTGCCGTTGACGTTGCTGGCGGCGCCGGAAGGTACGGAAGCGCTCGTGATCGAAGCGGGCGCGAGCATCCCGGGCGAGATCGCGAAGCTGCGGCGCATCGTGGAGCCGACGATCGGCGTCGTGACCAACGTGAATTACGCGCATGTCGAAGGATTCGGCTCGCTCGCCGGCGTGATGCGCGAAAAGCTATCGCTCCTCGAGGGAACGCCGCTGGGAGTGGTGGGCACCGATCCTCCGGAGCTGGCGATCGAAGCACGGCGGCGCACCCGCACGATCGTGGCGGGAACGGCACCGGGCGCGGACGTGCGGCCGGAACGCATCCAGCTCGATGATGCCGGATATGCCACGGTCCGATGGATGCAGCACGAGGCGCGGCTCGCCGTGCCCGGCGAGCATCAGGTGGAGAACGCGATGATCGCGCTGGCGGTCGCGCGAGCGGCCGGCGCCGACCCGGGGCCGGCGCTCGCGGCGCTGGCGCTCGTACGCCTTCCTTCGGGTCGGGGGACCGTGCTCGCCATCCGGGGTCTCACGGTGGTCGACGACACCTACAATGCCAACCCCGGGTCGCTTCATTCGGCGCTGCGCTTCGCGCACCTTCTGGCCGAGCGGGCACACCGGCCGCTCGCGATTGTGGTCGGGTCGATGTTGGAATTGGGCGCCGAAAGTGCAAGATTGCACGCCGCGGCGGCGCGGGAAATCGTCGACTTCGATCCGGCGCTGATCGGCGCCGTGGGTGAATTCGTGCCCGCGTTCAATGCGTTGCCCACGGCCCGCGATCGGCTCGTGACGGCGGAGGACGCGGAGCGCCTGGGCCCGAGGTTGCGTGCCGCCCTGCGGGGCGACGAGGTCGTCTTGCTGAAGGCGTCACGCGGCGTGGCGCTCGAGCGGGTGCTCCGCCACCTGACCTGACTCCAAGGATCCGACCACGTGCTGTATCACCTGCTGGCCCCGTTCGCCAAGCGTCACATTCTCTTCAATCTCTTCAACTACATCACGTTTCGCGCGGCGGGCGCGACGCTCACGGCGCTGCTCGTCGCGCTCGTCTTCGGGCCGAGGATCATCGACGCGTTGCGGCGCTACAAGGTGGGGCAGGTGATCCGCGCGGAGGGACCGGCAAGTCATCAGGGCAAGCGGGGCACGCCGACGATGGGCGGGCTCATCATCATTCTCGCCTGCGTGAGCGCGACCCTGCTCTGGGCGAGGCTCGATAGCCGCTATGTGGTGCTGGCCGTCGTCGCGACGCTGTGGATGGGCGCAATCGGATTTCTCGACGACTATCTCAAGATCGTACGCGCGGAGTCGCGCGGGCTGATCGCGCGCTGGAAGCTCGCGGGCCAGGTGTCATTCGGCGTCGCGCTCGGCGTGTTTCTGCTGGTGTGGCCGCTCGCGCCCAATTTGCACGCCGCGTCCACGCAGGTGCCACTGTTCAAGTACTACCTGCTCCCGTTCTGGCCGCCGCTGTATGTCCTGTTCGTGACATTCGTGCTCACCGGCAGCTCGAACGCCGTGAACCTGACCGACGGTCTGGACGGGCTCGCGAGCGGGCTCACGGCGATTACCGCGGGCGCGTTCGCGATCTTCGCATACCTCTTCGGACGCTTCGACGCCGCGAGGTATCTCGGCGTGTATTTCCTTCCGGGAGCTGGCGAGCTGACCGTGTTCTGCGGCGCTCTGCTCGGCGCGGCGCTCGGATTCCTCTGGTTCAATGCCCATCCGGCGCAGGTATTCATGGGAGATACGGGAGCGCTCGCGATTGGCGGCGCGCTCGGCACCGTCGCCATCATGCTCAAGGCGGAGTTCCTGCTGCTCATCGCGGGGGCGGTGTTTGCCGCGGAAGCCCTCTCGGTGCTGATCCAAACGAGCGCGTACCGCTGGCGCAAGAAAAAGCATGGCAAGGAGTACGCCGACGCCCACCGGGTATTCCGCATGGCGCCGCTACACCACCATTTCGAAAAGCTGGGCTGGGCGGAGCCGCAGGTGGTCGTGCGGTTCTACATCCTCGGCGTCCTCTGCGCCGCGGTAGCGCTGGCGACGCTGAAGGTGCGATGAGCGAAGTCGCAGTCATCGGGCTGGGCCGGAGTGGAATCGCGGCGACACGACTGTTGGTGCGAGACAAGAAGGCGGTGTACGCGAGCGACGCGGATCCTCATCCGGAGGCACACAGCGGAGTCGCGCTCGACTCGCTCCGGGATCTGCGGGACGTTACGGTCCAGCTCGGAGGACACGATCTCGCGCGGATCAAACAGTCGGAGCTCGTAGTGGTATCGCCGGGCGTGCCTCCGGCGGCACCTCCCCTCGCCGCGGCGCGCGCCGCCAGCGTTCCGATCATTTCCGAGCTCGATCTCGGCTTTCAGCATTTGCGCGCGACGCGCTGCATCGCGGTCACGGGTACGAACGGCAAGACCACCACGACGGCACTCGTCAAACATCTGCTGATTCAGGGCGGCGTCGAATCCGAAGCGGCAGGCAACATCGGCCGGCCGCTCGCGGAGGTGGCGCTCGCGCCGGACCGGTATTCCTGGCTCGCGGTCGAAGTCTCTTCGTTTCAGCTGCACGACAGCCCGCATTTTGCGCCCGCGGTGGGCGTGATGACGAACCTCGCGCCCGATCATCTCGACCGCTACTCCAGTGTCGCGGAGTACTATGCGGACAAACAACTCCTGTTTCGCAACGCCGCTGACAAGAGCGTATGGGTCTTGAACGGCGACGATCGGGCGGTCCTCGGCATGGCCAGGTCGGTACGGGGCGAGCGGCGGTTGTTTTCGCTGCGCGGACGGGCGGACGCGTGGTACGACCGCGCGCGGCACGTATTGCGGTTCGGAGACGAGGTGCTGCTCGGCCGCGATGACCTGAAGCTGTTGGGCGACCACAATGTGGCCAACGCTCTCGCCGCCGCGCTTGCAGTGCGCGAGGCCGGGGTCGCGGCCGACGCGATCGCGCGCGGCCTGAGCTCGTTTCATCCGCTCCCGCACCGGCTCGAGCCGGTGCGGGAGGTGGGGGGCGTGCTCTGGGTCAACGATTCGAAGGCCACGAACATTGCCTCGACCGTCGTGGCCATCGAGGCGATGACCCGGCCGTTCGTGCTGCTACTCGGTGGGCGGCACAAGGGCGAGCCGTATACCCGGCTGGGCGACTTGCTGCGCCAGACCGGACGCTGCCGGCTGGTGATCGCGTACGGCGAGGCGGGACCACTCGTCGAGCAGCATCTCGCGGGACAGGTGCCGCTCGAGCGCGGCACCACGTTCGAGAACGTCGTGGCCCGCGCGCGCCGCGCCGCGAAACCGGGGGACGTGATTCTGCTGTCGCCCGCCTGCTCGAGCTACGACATGTTCCACAATTACGAAGAGCGCGGCGCGCGGTTCCGGGCGCTGGCGGAGACGGCGTGAGCGCCGAGCGGCGCTGGGAAACGCGCTTGCTGGCGCTCGTAGTGGCCGTGCTCGTCGTATTCGGACTCGTGGCGGTCTACGGCTCCTCGAGTCTCGTTACCGCCGCGGGGGGATCGGGCGAGGTGGGTGCGGGATTCGCGCTGCGTCAGCTCATGGGCGGCGCAGCCGGGGCGCTCGCGGCCGTGGTGTGTGCTCGCGTGGATTATCGCCTGTGGCAGCGCGCGGCCTGGCCGTTGCTGGGGCTGACGGCGCTGCTGCTGCTCTTGCCGGTGCTGCCGTTTACGCGCTCCGTCGCGCCCGCGGTCAACGGCGCTCGGCGCTGGGTGCAATTCGGGCCGCTCACGCTGCAACCTTCCGAGGTGGCGAAGTTCGCGGTCGTGATCTGGACGGCCATGCTCGCGGCGCGGAAGGGCGAGCACATCCGCACGTTTCAGCACGGCCTCCTGCCGTTTGTCCTGGTGCTGGGGCCCATTGTGGCACTGATCTTCCTCGAGCCCAACCTTTCGATGGCGCTGCTCGTTGCTCTGCTGGCCGGCGTCGTCCTGTTCGCGGCGGGCGCGCGGATTGGCCATTTCCTCGCACTCGCGGTAGTGGGCGCGCCACTCGCGTTCGGCGCCGTCGCCAGTGCCCAATATCGTCTGGCTCGCGTGCTGACGTTCCTCAATCCGGGAAGCGCCCCCTCCGAAGCGACGTGGCAGGTGCATCAATCACTGGTCGGCATCGGCGCAGGGCAGCTCGTGGGCGTCGGGCTTGGCATGGGACAGCAGAAATTCGGGTACCTGCCGTACGCGTACTCCGATTTCATTTTCTCGACCATCGGAGAGGAATGGGGATTCCTCGGATTGAGTGTGGTGCTGCTCCTGTTCGCTACTGTGCTCTGGCTCGGTTTCCGAATCGCCACGAGTGCTCGCGACTCGTTCGGCCAGCTCCTGGCTGTCGGGCTCACCGCATCAATCGCGGTCTCCGCCCTGCTGCACATCGGGGTGACTCTCGCCTTGATCCCGGCCACCGGGGTGACGCTGCCGTTCATCTCGTACGGCAGATCCAGCCTGTTTATGGCGCTGCTGATGATCGGCGCGCTGATTAGCATCGGGAGCAGGAGAGACGTGCGGAGCGGTGGTGGGTAATCGGGGCGGGGCGGCACCCGACGTGCGGTCCGCATGAAGGTTCTCATCGCGGGCGGCGGCACAGGCGGTCACCTGATGCCGGCGCTTGCGATCGCCGCCGCGCTCACTGAGCAGCGCCCCGATATCCAGCTGCTGTTGATCGGTTCAGAACGAGGCATCGAGAAGATCGTCTTGCCGAAGTATCCCTACGCCTATCGTCTCCTCCCATCCGAACCGCTGTATCGTGGATCGTGGTGGCGGAACGTGCGCTGGATTCGACTCGCACTCAGGCTCAAGCACGACGTCGATCGGCTGCTCGACGCCGAACGTCCGGACGTGGTGGTGAGCACCGGGGGATACGCGGCCGGGCCCGTCGTGTGGCGCGCCCAGCGGCGTGGCATTCCGACGGCACTTCAGGAGCAGAACGCGTTTCCCGGCCTCACGACCCGCTGGCTCGCCCGGCGCGCACGCCACATTTATCTCGGCATCGACGATGCTCGTGGCCGGCTCTCGACCGGTGTCGCGACGCAGATCTTTACGTTCGGCAATCCGATCCGTCCGCCGGCGGCCAACGGCACCGAGGGCACCGATCGCTTCGCCGTGTTGCGCGAGATGGGCCTCGAGCCGTCGCGACCGTGCGTGTTTGTGTTCGGTGGCAGCCAGGGATCGCAGACGTTGAATGCGGCTGTGGCCGGCGCGCTCGAACAGCGGTTGCTCGACGGGGTGAGTCTCTTGTGGGGCACGGGGCCGGCGCACGCGCAGCGCTACGCGTCGCGCGCTGTTCCCGGGCGCGTGGTGGTACGCGGGTTCTTCGATCCCATCGCTCCGGCGTACCGAGCCGCGGATCTCGTGGTTTCCCGCGCGGGTGCAATGACGATTGCCGAGCTGTGCGCGTGGGGAAAGCCGAGTGTCCTGGTCCCGCTCAAGACCGCGGCGGCTGATCACCAGACCTACAACGCCCGCGCGCTTGCCGCCCGGGGGGCGGCCATCCTTCTTCCAGAGCCGGACCTCACTGCGGAATCGCTCGCCAAGACCGTGGTCGAGATGAGCGGGGACCGACCGAGACTCACGACGATGGCGGAGCGGGCGCAGGCGAATGGACACCCGGAAGCGTCGCGCGAAATCGCGGCTGCCATCCTGACGCTCTGACCCGTAAGGCTTTCACAAGTCTCGTAGATTTCCTATATTAGCCATTCACTAATGACCTTGTTTGGAACGGGCGATCCCCGCCCGATTCACTTTATGGGAGTAGGCGGGGCGGGGATGAGTGGCTTGGCGTTGTTGGCCAGGCAACAAGGTCTCGCCGTAACAGGCTGTGATAACGATCCGTCCGGTGCCGCCGATTTGGCAGCCCTTGGGGTCGTCGTCCAGCAGGGGCACGACCCCAGCCATGTCGAAGGCGCCCGTGCGCTGGTCGTGACCGCCGCAGTTCCGGGGCAGCACCCGGAGGTTGAGCGAGCACGCGCCCAGGGTATTCCCGTCATTCGCCGAGCCGATGCTCTCGGCGAGGTGGTTTCCGGCGGGACCTTGGTGGCCGTCGCCGGCACCCACGGCAAGACGACCACCACGGTGATGGTCACGGAGGCGCTCACGGCCGCCGGGCGAAATCCCACGGGACTCGCCGGCGGCCGTGTCGCTCAGTGGCGCGGCAACGCCAGGATCGGCGGCCGGGCGCTGTATGTGGTCGAGGCGGACGAGTTCGATCGCGCGTTTCTGTCGCTCCGGCCGACGGTGGCCGTCGTGAACAACGTGGAAGCCGATCATCTCGAGTGTTATGGCTCGATGGCGGCGCTCGACGACGCGTTCCGCGAATTCGCGAGCCGAGCAACACGGGTAATCGTTGGCTCCGACGATGTCGGGGCGCGTCGTGTCGCCGAAGCACTGTCGAACCCGGTCTGGACGTTCGGGGTGGCGCCTGAAGCCGACATTCGCCTGATCGATCCGACACTCGAGGTCGGGACCTCACGCGCTCGCGTGCGGCTCCCCGCATCCGGCCCCGGTGAGCGGGAGGAGGTCGAGTTATCGTTACGCGTGCCAGGGCTGCACAACCTGCGGAACGCCGCGGCGGCGCTGGGCGTGGTGCGCGCGCTCGGAGCTGATGTCGGCCCGGCGCTCGAGGCACTGGCGCGGTTCAGCGGCGTGGCTCGCCGGTTCGAGTATGTCGGGGATGTGGACGGAGTGACCATCGTGGATGACTACGCGCACCATCCCACCGAAGTCGCGGCCACGCTGGCCGCGGCGCGCCAGCGGTTTCCGGGGCGGCGGCTCGTGGCGGTGTTTCAGCCGCACCTCTTTTCGCGCACCGCGCTTCACGGCGACGCGCTGGGGCGCTCGCTCGCGGCGGCCGATGTCGCCGTGATCGCGCCGATCTACGCCGCCCGGGAACAGCCGCTCGCGGGCGTCACCGCGGAGATCGTGGCGCGCGGCGCGGCCCGCGCGGGCGCGCCGACGGTGGCTGTGCGCGACCGCCCGGCGCTCACGGAACGGGTGGCCGCGCTCATGCGACGTGGCGACGTGGTCCTCACGCTCGGCGCCGGAGACATCACGCGGGTGGGACGCGAACTGTCCGGACGATACCCGCGGTCTCCTGGGGCTCGCGAGTGAAACGACGCGATCGACGCCGCCTGGGGTTCGTCGCCGCCGCGGCGGCCGTCATCGTAGTGGGTTGGATCGGGGCGCCACGCGCCATCCGCATGATGCCGGCATTTCGTGTCCGGCGAATCGAGCTGGCCGGCATCCGTTATCTTGCGCCCGACTCGATCGTCCACGCGCTCAGGCTCACGTCCGAGTCGAGCGTGTTCACCGACGCCCAGCTGCTCCGGGATCGGGTGAAGGGCGTTGCCGGCGTGGCGGACGCGGCAATCGAGCGGCATTTCCCCGGGACGCTCGAGATCGTCGTGCAGGAAGTGGAGCCGGCGGCGTTCATTCCGGGGCCACGCGGCGAGCTCTCCCCGGTCGATGCGCATGGGGTTGTGCTGCCATTCGATCCGGCGCGCGCCCGCATCGATCTGCCCGTCGCGGCCGCGCGCGATACCGCATTGCTGCGCGTGCTGGCGCTGGTCGCGACGGTCGATCCGGATTTTTCGGCGGTCGTGATCACCGCGCGTGTGCTCCCCAAGGGAGCGGGCATCGCGCTCGACTGCACGACCTCGCGTGTGCTGTTCGCCCGGGATGCGGGCGTCGAGGACGTGCGCGCGGCGCTGCTCGTCCAGCAGGACCTGAAGCGCCGCCGCCGGCGGTACACCGAGCTCGACGCGCGCTTCGCGGGTCAGGTGGTGGTGCGGGCGCGACGCGATCACTCGACGGCTGCGTCGCCCACTAGGACGGGCGAATGACGCGCGAGCGTCGGTTGGTCGCGGGGCTCGATCTCGGCAGCACCAAAACGTGCGCCGTGATCGCGGAAGTCACGGGCGACATTCCCCGACAGCCGGTGGCGAAGGTGCTCGGTGTGGGGCTCGCGAAGAATGGCGGTGTGCGGCGCGGGATGGTGCGCGATATTGAAGAGACCGCGCAATCGATTTCCGCGGCGCTCCGCGACGCCGAGCTGATGGCGGGAGCGAAAGTGCAGGCCGTCACCTGCGGCGTCGCGGGCGAACACGTTTCGGCACGGACCTCGTCGGGTGTGGTCGCGGTCAGGGGGGAGGAGATCACCGCCGCTGACGTCGCCCGGGTGAATGAGGTGGCGCGCGCCGTGTCGATCGGCCGTGACAACGAGCTGCTGCACGACATCCCGCAGGAGTACGTGGTCGACCAGCAGCGCGGGATTTCCGATCCGGTCGGAATGACCGGCACGCGGCTCGAGGTAGAGATGTATCTCGTGACGGTGCCGCAGACTGCGGCCCAGAACGTGCGCAGGAGCGTCGAACGCGCGAAATACCGTATCGCCGATCTCGTGCTCGAACCGCTGGCGGCGTCGTACGCGGTGCTGACCGAGGACGAGAAAGAGCTGGGAGTAGCTCTGGTCGAAGTGGGCGGTGGGTCTACAGGAGTGTCGATCTTTCACGACGGAAAGATCCGCCACCTCGCGTCGATCCGATACGCGGGCGGACAGGTCACCACGGATCTCGTTCAGGTCCTCGGCGTGACACAGGCGGATGCGGAGCGGCTCAAGGAACGCCACGGTGTCGCCTACACGCCGCTCGTCGATGCCGAGGAAATGGTGACGCTGCCGTCGACCCCGGGACAGGGCGCGCGCCAGGCCTCGCGCGAGCTGTTGTCCAACATCATCCACCATCGGGTGGATGAAATCTTCGACCTCGTGGCGCGGGAGCTCGAGCGCGCGGGATATGGGGCGGGGAAGCTGCCCGCCGGGGTCGTGTTGACGGGCGGTACGGCGCACCTTCCGGGCATGGCCGAGCTGGCGCGCGAGGCGTTCGCGCTGCCGGTCCGGGCCGGCGCGCCGGAGCACGGGCTGGCCGGGCTGGTCGACAGCGTGCAGGCGCCGCGCTACGCGGTACCGGCGGGACTGGTGGTGTACGCCGCGCGACGCGCGGTGCAGGGCGCTTCGGGAAGCTTGCTCGTGACCGGTGGCGGTGGGGCCGGCGGAGTGGATCGGTGGTTCGGGCCGCTCAAACGATGGTTGCAGGACTTCTTCTGATCGGGGACCGGGAGACACCATGATCTTCGAGCTTGAAGAGACTGTCTCACAGAACGCGCGTATGAAGGTCGTCGGCGTGGGCGGTGGGGGCGGGAACGCCTTGAACCGCATGGTGGACGAAGGCCTGCCAGGCGTCGAATTCATCTCGGTCAACACCGACGCGCAGGCGCTGCTCAACAACAAGGCCGACGTCAAAGTCCAGATTGGCAAGAAGCTCACGCGCGGCCTGGGCGCGGGTGCCCGGCCCGAAATCGGCCGTCAGGCAATCGAAGAAAATCGCGACGAAGTGCTCCATGCACTGCAGGGCGCCGATCTCGTGTTCGTCACCTGCGGGATGGGCGGCGGTACCGGCACCGGGGCGTCGCCGATCATCGCGCAGGCGGCGCGCGATCTGGGCGCGCTGACCATCGGGATCGTGACCAAGCCATTTCTGTTCGAGGGCCGCAAGCGGATGCGCCAGGCGGAAATGGGCATCGCGGAAATGAAGCGGCACGTCGATACGATGGTCGTCGTGCCGAACGAGCGGCTGCTTGCCGTGGTCGGGAAGGGCATACCGTTTCAGGATGCGCTCAAGAAGGCGGACGACGTGCTGTTACACGCGACCCAGGGCATCTCCTCGCTCATCTCCGTCACCGGCATCGTGAACGTAGACTTCGCGGACGTGCGCACCGTGATGCAGAACGGCGGCTCCGCGATCATGGGCACGGGCACGGGGCGGGGCGAAAATCGCGCGATGGAAGCGGTGCAGCAGGCGATCTCGAGCCCGCTGCTCGACAACGTGTCGATCGCGGGGGCGACGGGCGTGCTGATCAACATCACCGGTGGTGAAGATCTCACCCTCGGCGAGGTCACGCAGATTTCGGACGTCGTCAAGGATGCCGCGGGAGAAGAGGCGGAAATCATTTTTGGGACGGTAAACGATCCCGCCATGCACGGCGAGCTGCGCGTCACGGTGATCGCGACCGGCTTCGAAAAGCAGAACGCGGCGACCGACGCCGCGCTGCGCGCGACGGCGGCCGGGGTGCTGCCGTTCCGGGAGCGTATCACCCGGCCGGGCACGCCGCCCGCTCCCGGGGTGGTGAAGCCGGTCGAGCCGCCGGTCAAACGACCACTCGCACAGCCGCCCGTGGCCGATGTGAATGAGCTCGAGATTCCCACCTTCATCAGACGGCAACTGGACTAATGAACCGTCGCCCCACCCGGATCCACTTCATCACCACTGCAGCGCTCGCCCTCGGAGCACTCGCCTGGGGCGCGCGCGAAGCGTGGTCCGGACGCCAGCCGCTCACGGCGCAACCCATCCTGGTTCAGGAGGCGTACGTCGAATACGCCGACACGCTCGGCCGGCGCGAGACACTTTCACACCTGCTGGCGCGCAATGGGATCGTCTCCCAGAGTTATTCCAGTTTTCTGACCGCGGCGCGCGATCTGCCGGCACGCCGGCTCCGGCCCGGTGTCGTATTTCAGTTCCGCCGGCTCAAGACCGAAACGGAAGTGAGCCGGGTGAACGTGCGCGTGTCGCGCGAGCGGCGCATTCAGCTCGACCGCAGCGGCGCGCAGTGGACGGAGACCGCCGAAACGATCCCGTGGTCCGTCAGCCGGGTGCGCGTGGACGGTGTGATCAGCACGTCGCTGTACGACGCCCTCGACAACGCCGTTTCCGGTGCCGTGCTGCCGCCCGTCGAGCGCCGCTCGCTGGCGTGGGCACTGGCAGATGTGTACGACTGGGAGGTCGATTTCACGCGTGACGTCCGCCCCGGCGACCACTTCCGGGTGCTATTCGAGCGCCTCGAATCGCCCGAAGGCGAGCTCCGGTTCGGCCGGCTGCTCGCGGCCGAGGTCGAAGCCGCGCGCAGGCCGAGCTATGCGTTCTATTTCACGCCCGACGTGAGCGAGAGCGGCGCCTACTACGACGATCAGGGCCGATCATTGAAGCGCGCCTTCCTGCGCGCGCCCCTCCAGTTCCGGCGCATTTCGTCGGGGTTCGGAGTTCGCTACCATCCCATTCTTCACCTCTGGCGCAATCACGAAGGCATCGATTTCGCCGCTCCCTACGGCACGCCAGTGCGCGCCACCGCCGACGGGGTCGTGACCGAGGCGGGTCGCGACGATGGCTACGGCAATCTGATTGAAATCCGGCATGCCAACGGGGTTCGCACGCGCTACGGTCATTTGTCGGCATTCGCGCACGGCCTGCACGCCGGGAAGCGCGTGGAGCAGGGAGAGACGATTGGTTTTGTCGGCGCCACCGGGTTGGCCACGGGCCCTCATCTGCATTATGAGTTTCTCGTGAATGGCCGCCCCACCAATCCGCAACGCAAGGACGTTGGGACGGGCTCAGCGATTCCCCGCTCGCTGCGCGCCGTGTACGACTCGGCACGCTCGCGGCTCCAGACGGAGCTCGATTCGAGCACGGCCGAGACCGCCGAGCCCGAGGGCCCGATTCCCATCGCGACCCAGCCTCTCACGTCGAGTTCCAGCGCCCCGATCGATTAGTTTCCCGACAACTGTGGAGCTCTATCCCGCCGTCGACGTCCAGGGCGGGCGCGTCGTGCGCTTGCGGCAAGGGGTGGCGGACCAGGCGACGGCCTACGCCGACGATCCGCTGGCCATCGCGCGATCGTTCGCACGGGATGGCGCCCGCTGGGTGCACTTTGTCGACCTCGACCGCGCGTTCGGTCGCGGCGACAATCGCGACCTGGCGCGCCGCTTTCTCAACGCCGCGACCATTCCCGTGCAGGTCGGCGGCGGCCTGCGCACCGAAGATGCGATCCAGGAGATGCTCGATTGGGGCGCCACGCGCGTGGTGATCGGTACCAAAGCCGCCACGGATCCCGCGCTCGTGGATACGCTGCTTGCCCGGCACGGCCCCGAGCGGCTGGCCATCGGCATCGACGCCAAGGCGGGACAGGTGGCGGTGCGAGGATGGACGGAAGTCTTCGACTTGACCACGGCGGATCTCGCGCAGCGCGTTCGCAAGCAGGGCGCGCGGACTGTCATCTACACCGACGTGGCGCGCGACGGCATGCTCACGGGTCCGGACGTGAAGGGGGCGAGCGCGCTGGCGCAATACGGGCTCGACGTCATTGCATCCGGTGGAGTGTCGTCGCTCGACGACCTTCGGGGCGTGCGGGCGGCCGGTCTCGCGGGCGCCATCGTCGGACGCGCACTGTACGAGGGCCGGTTCACGCTCGTCGAGGCGCTGCAATGCATGGCCGGCTGACGCTCGGGATCGCGCTTCTCCGCGTCGTCGGTCTTGCCGCGCTGATCCTCCTGTTGTGGAATCCCGTCGCCACCCATCGTCTCCCCGCCAGCGAACCACCGCTCGTGCTGCTCGATGCCTCGCTCAGCATGCGCGGGTACGGGGCGACGTGGAGCGTGGCGGCAGACAGCGCGCGCCGGCTCGCCCGTGGAGGCGTCGTCTGGCGGTTTGGGACCGAGATCGCGGGACAGACGGCGGGAGCGGCGCTCGACACGTCGCCACCGACCGCAGGCGACAGCCGGCTTGCGCCCGCGCTGAGCGCCGCCGCCGGCCGCGGGGGTCCCGTCGCGATCGTCACCGACGGCGCGATCACCGACCGAGCAGCAATCCCTCCCGACCTGCTCCGGCTGCCGAAAATTGTCCTGCTTCCGCGAGCCTCGTTTTTCGATGCCTTTGTCGCGGCCGTAGACGGGCCCAATCGCATCACGGCGAGCGATACGCTGCGGCTCAGGGTGAGTTACGGAACGGCAGGGAGGCGGGAAGCGGGAAGCGAGCAGCGGGCAGCGGGCAGCGGGAAGCGGGAAGCGAAATTGACCGCCACCATCGATCGCATGATGCTGGCATCGCAACGAGTCCCGCTCCCCGACAGCGGGATTGTCTCGACAGAACTCACGCTTCCCGCTGCTCGCTTCCCGGCTGCCGGCTGGCATGCGCTGTCGATTCGCCTGGAAGGCGTGAACGATTCCGAACCTCGTGACGACGCGCGATTGTTCCCGGTCGAGGTGAGCGCGGCGCCCGCGATCGTCGTGCTCGCCGAGCCACCCGATTGGGATGTGCGCTTTCTCGCTCGCACTCTGTCGGACGTCGCGCGCGCGCCGCTCAGAATGTTTTCGCGGACCGCGGGTGCGGGTACCGGCGAGCATTGGATCGATGCCGCGTCCCTGACGCCCGTCTCCCAGGCCGAGGTGCACACAGCGGTCTCGCAGGCGCGCCTGCTCGTTGAGGGCGGTGACCCGGCGAACTTCGGGCACTTCCCGGCGCGTGCCGCGCTGCTGCGCTGGCCCACGCGCGGCGGTCAGGATGGCGACTGGTACTTCGATCTGCCTCCCATCTCTCCCGCGGCCCCCGCGTTAGGCGGGATCTCCTGGGACTCGCTGCCGCCGGCGGTCTCGCTCGCTGCGCCGGCTGTCGACAGCGGGGGCGTGGCCGTGCTGACGGCGCGCCTCGCGCGGCGCGGGTTGTCACGCCCGGCCGTGGTGCTTTCCGAAGTTGGCGGAACCAGGCGAGCGGAGATCGGCGCGGCGGGATTGTATCGTTGGGTGTTTCGCGGCGGCAGAAGCGCGGAGGCGTACCGGGCGCTCGTTGCCGCGCTTGCGGACTGGCTCCTGGCCGAGCATCGCAAGGGCGCCGAAACCCGCGCCATTCCCGATGCGCTCGTCGTTCCGAACGGCATGCCGCTCGGGTGGCGCTGGATCGGCTGGGGAACGCCGGAAGACCTCGTCGCGACATTGACGAACGGCGACACCGCGCGGCAGGACACCCTGCGATGGAATGCCGCCGGCCGAAGCGCGCTGGTCCTTCCCCCCGGTATCTATCGATATCGGCTCGGCGGGGGCGGAGAGCAGGGCATGATCGCGGTCGATACTTATTCCGACGAGTGGCGCCCCGCCGAACCCGTACTGCGGGCGCAGCCAGGAGCCGGCGCGACCGATGTCCTGGGGCGGGACGCGCGCGATCGGTGGTGGTTGTTCGCGCTCGCGCTCGGCGCGTTCGCGGGTGAATGGGCGTGGCGACGGCGCCAGGGAATGCCCTGATGTCATTGTGGGATCGCATGCGCCGCGTGTTCGGCCGCGCGACTCTCGCGGAACGCGACGCCGCCGAACGCCTGCTGCTCGAGGCCGATTTCGGCGTGACGGCCACGACCGAAATCCTGGATCGGCTATCGCGCGTCAAGGACGGTGAATTGCAGCAAACGCTCGAGCGCACCATCGCGGACCTTCTCACGGACGGCACAGCGGCGGGAGGACGCGCGCCGGGTGAGCTTGCTCATGCGGATCGCGCCCCGACGATCATTCTGGTTTTCGGCGTGAACGGGGTTGGCAAGACGACCACGGTGGCGAAGCTTGCGAGGCGTCTCATCGACGAAGGGCGTCCCACGCTGCTCGCCGCCGCCGATACATTTCGCCCCGGCGCCGTAGATCAGCTGCGCATCTGGGCTGACCGGCTCGGCGCCCCATGTGTGAGCGGGGGAGAACGCTCCGATCCGGCGGCCGTCGCCTTCGATGCGATCAGCGCGGCGAAAGCGCGTGGCGTGGACACCGTGCTCGTCGACACGGCCGGCCGGCTCCACACCGATGAACGACTGCTCGAGGAATTGAAGAAAGTCGTGCGGGTGGCGGACAAAGCGCATCCCGCGAGCGGCGCGCCGCACGAATCGCTGCTCGTGCTCGACGGTACGACGGGACAGAATGCCGTGCAGCAGGGCAAGACGTTCGCCGCCGCGATTCCCCTCACGGGGCTGATCGTGACCAAGCTCGATGGCACGGCGAAGGGCGGGAGCGTGATCGCCTTGCGACGGGAGGTCAGCGTTCCCGTACGATTCATCGGCACCGGGGAGGCGCTTGGCGACCTGGAGCCGTTCGATCCCGAGCAGTATGCGCGCCGCATCATGAGCGCCTGATGCCGCTCGAGATCACGACTCCGGTCAAATTCCTGAAGGGCGTGGGCCCCAAACGTGCCGAGGCCCTGGCCCGCCTCGGCATTCGGACCGTGGGCGATCTGTTGTATCACACGCCACACCGCTATCTCGACGCCACCACGCTGACCCCATTGGCCCGCGCGACGGTGGGTCACGAGGTGACGAGCGTTGGACGGGTGGTATCGACGGGCGTGCTGCCGACGCGGCGCGGTTTGCGAGTATTCCACGCGGTGCTGCGCGATGCGAGCGGTGTGCTCGAGTGCGCCTGGCCGGGACAGCCATTTCTCGAGCGCCAGATCGTTCCCGGGCAGCTGCTGCTCGTGACCGGTCCCGTCCGCTACTACCACGGACGGCAGATCGTGCCGCGCGAGTTCCTCGTGTTGTCGGACAACGGCGAGGAGCCGGAGCGCGGCCTGGTGCTGCCGGTCTACCCGGCCACCGAAGGGCTCACGCACCGGCAGATCCGCGCGCTCGTTCACCAGCACCTCGATACGCTGCTCACACTGACGCAGGACCCGCATCCCCCCGCGCGCCTCGAGGCGCTGGGATTGCCGCCGCTTGGTCGCGCGCTCGAGGCGATGCACCGGCCCGCGAGTCTCGACGCCGCGGAGGCAGGGCGCCGCCGCCTCGCCTATGACGAATTGTTCGACCAGCAGCTGGTGCAGGCCCGCGCCCGGTTTCTCGCGAAGCGCGGCCGTTCCGGCATTCAGTTCGCGCGTCGCAAGGACTCGGATGACCTCGAAACGCGACTCACGCGATCATTGCCGTTCGTATTGACGGGAGATCAGCAGAACGCGATCGAGGCGATCGCGGCCGACATGACCGCTCCCGAGCGCATGCACCGCTTGTTGATGGGCGACGTGGGAACGGGCAAGACCGTTGTGGCCCTGTTTGCCATGCTGTTGGCGCTCGACAACGGATACCAGGCCGCGCTCATGGCGCCGACCGAGCTGCTCGCGGAGCAGCACCACGCCACGTTGGGCCGATTGCTCGAGCCGCTGGGCGTTGCGCCCGATCTCCTGATCGGGAAACTTTCGGCCGGCGCAAAGATCGCCGCCCGCGACCGGCTGTCTCGGGGCGATTCGCGGATCGTGGTCGGCACGCATGCACTGATTCAGGACGAGGTGGCGTTCGGGCGGCTCGGACTGGCGGTCATCGACGAGCAGCACCGCTTCGGCGTGGAGCAGCGCGCCGCCCTGGTCGAAAAGGGCGACGCGCCGGATGTCCTGCTGCTCACGGCCACGCCGATTCCACGCTCGCTGGCGCTGACGCTGTACGGGGATCTGGACGTCACCCAAATCCGCGAGCGTCCTCCGGGGCGCGGTGCGGTCAAAACGGCGGTCCGCGACGACGCGGCGCGCGCGAAGATCTACGAGTTCCTCCGCGCTGAAGCCCGTGCGGGACGGCAGGCGTACGTCATTTATCCGGTGATCGATGAATCCGAGAAGGCCGATCTCAAGGCCGCGACCACAATGGCCGGCCGGCTCGAGCGCACGTTTCCCGAGCTCAGGGTCGGGCTCGTACACGGCCGGCTCCCGGCCGAGGAGCGCGACCGTGTCATGCGCGAGTTCCGCGACAATCAGATTCAGATTCTTGTGGCAACGACGGTCATCGAGGTGGGGATCGACGTTCCGAACGCGTCCGTCATGCTGATCGAGCACGCCGAGCGCTTCGGACTCGCCCAGCTACATCAGCTGCGCGGGCGCGTCGGCCGCGGTGAAGCGCAGAGCCACTGCATCCTGCTCTCCAATGTGCCGGAGGCGACGGGGCGGCTCACCGCATTCGCCAGGACCACCGATGGGTTCGCGATCGCCGAGCTCGACCTGAAGGAGCGCGGCATGGGAGAGCTGGTCGGTGCGAGGCAGTCGGGCAGCGCGGAGCTCAAGTACGCCAATTTCGAAACCGACCTGCCGCTGGTCGAAGCCGCGCGCCGCGCGGCGGCCGACATCATCGCCCACGATCCGGCCCTCGAGCGACACGTGCGGTACCGGGAACGCATTCTGGCGCGGTACGAACGGGGGCTGGAGTTGTTTCGCGTCGGTTGACGCCAGAACGCGTTTAGAAGTGGATCTGAACTCCGACCTCTGCCCCGTCCGGCTTGGGTGCCACGAGCAGCTCTGCCGGAGGTGTGAAGGGAATGTTTCCCGGATCGTCACCGTGATGGAGATCGGCGAGGAACAGCGCCCCCGCGAGCAGCAGGCCCGCCTGGCCGGCAATGAGGCGGAGCCGGGCGCGCGAGTCGTAATGCAGCGACGTCTGGTAGATCTGCTCGGTGGCGGGGTTCAGGTAGGCGCCGTCCGGCCCAAGGGCGCATGCGCTGTTGTCGTCGCGGCAGACATTGACCAGCTGATTGTAGACGCGGTTCGAGTTTTCGTGCTCGTGGGCGCCGAGCGCCGTGAATGTGCCCGCAAACGCGAACGCGACCCATTTCCCGTAATGGGTGATCCAGCCGCGCTTATGCTCGTGGCTGATTTCGGTCGAGAGTCCAGGCTGCTGCGCGCGGAGCGAGGCACACCACAACAACCCGGCCAGAACTGCGAAAGCGCGGGTGCTCATCGGTACGCGTGAATATCGCCTCGCCCCCCGATCACGACCAGTTCCCGACCGCGGACCAGCGGTGGTTGCTCGATGGGACCGTCGAGCTCCGCGCGCCAGAGAATGTCGCCGCGCCGCGGTTCCACGAGCAGGACTTCGCCGGCGATCGTCGCGACCAGAGTGCCGGCCCCTTCGCTCAGCGGTGTCGGGCCCGCGATCGTGACGACCGCGAGGGGCAGGACGCGGGCCGAGTCCGGATGATCGCGCGGGACGAGCCAGAGATGCCCGTCGCGCGTGAGACAGAACACGGTGTCGCGCACCAGGACCGGTGCCGCGAGCACCGCGTCGCCGGCCTTCACATCCCAGGAGAATGTCCCGTCGATCAGATTGATCGCGAGGAGATGTCCAGCCGTCGTACCCGCGAACAGATGAATGCCCGTTTGGCTGAGCGCCGGGGGAGCGAGCACTGTGCCCGGCAGCGCCACCCGCCGGCGCACGGCGCCCGATTCCGCGTCCAGGAGATACAGCGTATCGGCGGTCGTGATCACGGCGAGGCCCGCGGGACCGGGAACGGGGTCCGCCCGAATCGCTCCGGCGAGCTGGCGCTGCCACTGGACTTTGCCTTCCCGTGTCTCGAGCCGCATGATGTGTCCTGTTTCCGTGCCCGCGTACAACGAATCGCCTTCGATCGCGAGGCCTGCCTCGATGCCCCCCGTCTCCGTACTCCATACCACGCGGCCATCCTTGAGCCCGAGGGCGTAGACGCGCCCGGAGGGCGACGCTTCGGTCGCGACGTACACGCGATCGCCGTCGATGAGCGGGCCGCCATGGATCGTTCCGTGGAGCCCCGCGCGCCAGAGCACCTGACCGCTCGAGCGGTCCACCAGCGCGACCTGGCGGTCGGCGGTCCCCACCGCGATCACCGATTCCGTGATCGCCGGCGCGCCCCGTACCGCGCGCCCCACGCTCACGTGCCACGACGGCCGGGGGTCGGCGCTCAACGACTCGGATGCGGACGGGTCGTGTTGCGGCGTCGCCAGGTAGACGAGCCAGCGCGTCTCCTGACGGGCGGGAGCGGTGTACGTCGGCGACCCGGGGCGCGGCGGCGGCACGTAGCTCGAGCACGCCATCGCGTTGACACTACAAATGACGGCCGCTAGTATGCCGCGCCTATGTCCGAGGCGCTGCGCATCGAGGCGTTGCCTCAGCACGTTGGCGAAACGGCCACGCTTCGCGCCTGGGTGATGACCACCCGGTCGAGCGGCAAGATCGCGTTCGTGACGCTCCGGGACGGAACCGGATACCTGCAAGCCGTACTCTCCAAGAAAGACGTCCCGCAAACCGCGTGGGAAGCGTTTGAGCGGGTGAGCCAGGAGACTTCGATCGAAGTCACGGGCGCAGTCCGCGCCGATGCGCGCGCCCCCGGCGGTGTGGAGCTGCAAGCCTCCGATTTCAAGATACTCGGACCGAGTCCCGACTTCCCGATCTCCCCCAAGGAACACGGCACGGCGTTTCTCTTCGAGCACCGGCATCTCTGGCTGCGCAGTCGGCGCCAGGTGGCGATCGCCCGGGTGCGAAACGAAGTGATCCAGGCGATTCGGGATTTCTTTTACGAGCGCAACTTCGTCCTCGTCGACACGCCGATCCTGACCGGTTCGATCGGCGAAGCGGCGGGCAATCTGTTCGCGACCGAGTACTTCGATCTGGGAACCGCCTATCTCGCCCAAACCGGCCAGCTGTACGTGGAGGCGGCGGCTGCGGCCCTCGGAAAGGTCTACTGTTTCGGGCCGACGTTTCGCGCCGAGAAATCGAAAACGCGGCGGCATCTGACCGAATTCTGGATGGTGGAGCCCGAGGTCGCGTGGAACGACTCCGCGGCAAACCAGAGGCTGCAGGAAGAATTCGTGAGCTATGTCGTCGGCCGCAGTCTCGAGCGCCGCAAGGCCGAGCTCGCGGAGCTCGAGCGAGATACGACACCGCTCGAGCGCGTGCAACCTCCCTTTCCCCGCATCTCCTACACGGACGCCGTGGAACGTTTGAGAACCCTGGGCAGCGACATGCAGTGGGGCGTAGACCTGGGAGGCGAGGACGAGACCCTGCTCGCGCAGCAATTCGACCGTCCGGTGATCGTGTACAACTACCCCAAGCACGTCAAAGCGTTTTACATGAAGGAGAATCCGGACGATCCGCGCACCGTGTTGAACAACGACATGCTGGCGCCCGAGGGCTACGGCGAAATCATCGGCGGGAGCCAGCGCGAAGACGACTACGACAAGCTGCTCGCGCGGATTCAAGCCGAGGGGCTGCCGGTGGAGTCATACAGCTGGTATCTCGATCTCAGAAAATACGGCACGTTCGTCCACGCCGGGTTCGGACTGGGCATCGAGCGCACGGTTGCATGGATCTGCGGCATTCCGCACGTGCGGGAGGCGATCGCGTTTCCGCGGACGCTGTACAAGCTGTGGCCCTGAGCGAAGAGACGGAACCGGGCGGCGGTTAGTCGGTCTCGTTCCGTCCCTTTCCGTCCCTTTCCGACTTCTTAACTTCTTCCCAAAGTTCGTCCAGCGCCTCGAGGCCTACCCGCCCGAGTTTCACGCCCCGGGACGCCGCCAGGTCCTCCACCGCTCCGAACCGGCGCACGAATTTGTCGTTGGCGCGCTCGAGCGCCGCACGGGGATCGATCGACAGCTTGCGCGCGAGATTCACGACCGAAAACAGCAGGTCGCCGATCTCCGCTTCCAACGCTTCCCGCTTGTCGCTTCCCGTTTCCCGCTCGATCTCGTCGATCTCTTCCTTCACTTTCGCCATGGGCCCGAGCGCGTCCGGCCAGTCGAACCCCACTCCGGCCGCCCGTTCCTGAAGCCGGTAGGCCATCAGTAGCGGCGGCATGGTCGGGGGTAGTCCACGCAGGGTCTTGCCCTTCCCGCTTCCCCCTTCCCGCTTCCCCAATTCCCACGACTGGGGTTTCTCTCCTTCGCCGTACAGGTGCGGATGCCGACGCCGCATCTTGGCCTCGAGGCCGCGCGTTACCGCTTCCGCATCGAACTCGTGCCGCTCCTCGGCGATCACGATCTGAAAGGCGAGGTGCAGCAGCAGGTCGCCGAGTTCGTCCTGCAACTCGACCGGGTCCTCGCGTCGGAGCGCTTGATCGAGCTCGAGCGCTTCTTCGACGAGGTAGGGACGTAAGCTCGCGCGGGTTTGGGCCCGATCCCACGGGCAGCGGGCGCGCAGGTCGCGCACGACGTCGAGCGCGCGTCCAAGCGCTGAATCGCCTTGCATTTAGCCTCCGGGCCGGGTATCATACCCGCGCCTGTGAACGTGTCATCGAGCGGGCGGTACAGCCGCGCGTGGATCGCAATCGATCTCGCCGCCCTGGTGGAAAATGCCCGCACTGCCGCACGGATCGCCGGCACGCGGCTCCTCCCGATGGTGAAGGCTAACGCCTACGGGATCGGAGCCGTCGCTGTATCTAGGGCCTTGGAGTCGATCGAGCCATGGGGCTATGGCGTGGCGACGGTCGAAGAGGGAGCAGAGCTCCGGGCCTCAGGGATCAGCCGATCGGTTGTCGTATTCATGCCGGTGCAGCCGAGCCAGTTCGCGGATTGCGAGCGGTTCCACCTGACCCCCGCGTTGGGCGACGTGGCGGCGATTCGCGCCTGGACTGCCCGCAGCCCGCAGCCTTTTCACCTCGAGATCGACACGGGGATGGGGCGCTCGGGACTGCGGTGGGACGAAATCGCGAGCGCCCGTTCCGTGCTCGACACCGCGGCGCTCGAGGGGTGCTACACGCAGTTCTATTCGGCGGATCGTGCGGACAGCACCATCGATGTGCAGCTCGAGCGCTTCATGCAGAGTGTCGGCGGTCTGGCGCGGCGCCCCCAGCTTCTGCACGTGGCGAACAGCGCCGCGGCGGTGCGCGGCCGTCGCTACGCGCTCGATCTGATCCGACCCGGTGTGTTCCTGTATGGCGGCTCTCCGGGACCGGGGCTCGAGATGCCCCGCGCCGTCATTCGGCTCGAGGCGCGGGTCGTGGCCCTGCGCGACCTTAGCGCCGGGGAAAGCGTCAGTTATGGGGCACTCTGGACCGCGCGGGCTCCGACCCGCGTCGCCACGCTCGGGATCGGCTATGCGGACGGCGTGCGGCGCTCGCTTTCGGGCCGCGGGGTCGCGCTGGTTGCCGGACGGCGCTGCCCGCTGGTCGGCGCGGTCACGATGGACATGACCATGGTGGATATCGGCGATCTCCCGGTTGCAGTCGGTGACACCGCGACCCTGATCGGGCGGGCGGACGCGGGTGATGCGGCAATCACGCTCGATGAATACGCGAGTGCGGCAGACGTGCTGCAGCGTGAAGCGCTCACGTCATTCGGCTCGCGATTGCCGCGCGTATACGATTGAAGCGCGCGGCATTGATCGTCATCGACGGGCTGGGAATGGGCGCGGCGCCCGATTCGGCGGCGTACGGTGACGCGGGGAGCGACACGCTCGGCAATGTCGCGCGCGCAGTGGGCGGATTCCGGTTGCCGAACCTCGAGCGGCTGGGACTGGGCTGCTGCCGCCCGCTGCTGGGAATGTCGTGTCGTGCTCCCACCGCGGCACATGGAGTGGCGCTGCCGGCTTCTCCTGGAAAGGACAGCACGACGGGGCATTGGGAGATTTGCGGGCTCATTCTCGAACGACCGTTTCCGACGTATCCGCACGGGTTCCCGGAAGAGCTGCTGGCCGAGTTCAGTCGGCGGACCGGCCGGGGCGTGCTGGGCAACCGGCCGGCGTCCGGGACGGCGATCCTCGCCGAGCTGGGGGCGCTGCACCAGCGCACCGGAAGCTGGATCGTCTATACCTCCGCCGATTCGGTCTTTCAGATCGCCGCGCATGAAGAGACCATTCCCCTGGCTGAGCTGTACCGTGGTTCTGAAATCGCACGGGCGCTGCTCGACGGCCCGCACCGGGTCAGCCGGGTCATCGCACGGCCGTTCCGGGGCACTCCCGGCGCGTACGAGCGTACGGCTAATCGCCGCGATTTTTCCGTCGCGCCGATGCGGGACACGTTGCTGGACCGGCTCGCGGCGCGCGGCGTAGCGCGGGTGGGGATTGGGAAAGTCGACGATCTGTTCGCGGGGCGAAACATCACGAGCCGCCATACTGCGACGAATCAGGCTGCCTTCGACCTGATCGAAGCGGCGCTCGACGCGATCGACGCGGGTCTCGTGTTCGTGAACGTGATCGAGTTCGATCAGACGTGGGGGCACCGAAACGACGTACTGGGGTTTCATGAGGGGCTGAAAGCCCTCGATGCGTGGCTGCCCCGGCTCGTTCAGCGCGTTCGCGGTGGCGATCTGGTGATCGTCACCGCGGATCATGGGAACGATCCGACGACGGCGTCGACTGATCATTCCCGCGAGGCTGTTCCAATCTTGGCATTCGGTCTCGGGACGCGCCCGGCGCATTTGGGCGAGCGCGGCACGTTTGCCGATATCGGGGCCACTCTCGCGGAGTACTTCGACGCCGCGCCGCTGCCGGTCGGCCGGTCATTCTTACAGGAGATCTGGAACTGAGCGGAGACCTGGTGCGGCAAGCCCGGACGGTGATGCAGCGCGCGTATGCGCCGTACAATCATTTCCGGGTGGGAGCGGCGATCGCCCTTCTTCCTGATGCATTCACCGGCGAGTCCCTGACATGAAGTGGCGCGACGGCATGCGACGGGCGCTGCCCTGGCTTGCGGCGCTCGGGTTCGCGGCGTGCACCGACAAGATTGCCGCCCCCGGCGAGTGTCCCGCGTATTGTCCGACCGGAATGATCACCGTAGTCGACACCGTGCTGCCGATGGCGGTCTACGGCGATTCCGCCTTCGGTCGCCCGGTTGGGTACGTCAATCCGTTCAACTCGCTTACGCTCCTGGCCGACGCGCTCCCCGGGTTGCGCGACAGCCGTCCCATTTTCCGCACGACCCAGCTGCTGCTGCGGCTGCCGCTGTCGGCCGACACCACGACCAGCCAGGTCAACGGGGTCGATTCCATCCGGCTGCGGTTGACGATTCTGCGCCGCGATAGCGCCGCCCATAACCTCACGATCTCGCTGTACAAGCTGCCGCTGTCGATCGACTCCAACACGACTTTCGGGCAGCTGGTGGGACCATTCACGGATTCCCTGATCAGGCGGGTCAATGTCGACAGCGTGATCGCGCTCCCGGGACGGCGCAATGCCGCGGGGGACAGTGTGCTGGTCGACACGACGAATCAGCGCATCATCCTACTCATGGCCGTAGACTCGGCCCACCTGCCGATCGACACGCCGGACTCGGGCGCGGTCGCGCTCGGCATTCGCGTGGCCGCCGACACGCTGGCGAGCATCGCGATCGGATCGTCGGAGAATGTGGGCACGGGACCGTTGATCTCCTGGTACCTGCGGGTCGATTCGCTCGGGATCGCCACGGCGCACCGCCTGCAAACCCGGTCTCCGGCATTCGACGGTTTCGTGTACGATCCGCCGTCGCCGGCGCTCGACAGTGACCTTACGGTGGGGGGCGTGCCCTCCGCACGCTCGGTGCTGCGCGTCGTATTTCCGCAGATTATCTCGGATTCGTCGCGGCTCATCCGGGCGACGCTCGAGCTGGTCCCGGCGGTTGCTCCCATGGGAATCACCGCCGACTCGTTCGGGATCGCGGCGCACGCGGCGGTAACCGACTTCGGCGCCAAATCGCCGATCGATCTCACGCACGTGGACACGACCGGCGTGCAAATCGGGACAACCGATACGGTCAAGGTCGAGGTGACGCGACTCATGCGATACTGGATTGGTGACAGCCTCGCACCCCACACGATGGTGCTGCGCCAGACCGGTGAGGGCGGCAATTTCGCCGAGATCCGGTTCTACTCGTCGCGCGACCCCGCTCACCGGCCGCTGCTGCGGCTCACGTACAGCAACCCGTTCCCATTCGGGAAACCATGAGCGGGCGCCTCCGTATCGTGATCGGGCTGGTCACCCTGGCCGGGACCGTTCCGGGACTGGCGCGCGCGCAGGAGTCGCAGTTCGGCATCACGGGCCTGGGTACGCCGGGCCGGACCGAGAGCGTGCGCGCGCGCAGCACGGGCGGTGCGTTCGCGCAGTTCGATTCGCTGTCGTTCCTCACCGAGGCGTCGCTCACGACTATCGGCTCGCTCACGGCCACGGCTTCACTCAACACGTCGAATCGCGATCTCGAGTACCCGACGTTCAACACGTGGCTCAGGACCACGCGGTTTCCATCGTTCACGCTCGCCGGCCCCGTGGCGGGCATATTCTTGGGCGGCGGCTTCTCGAACTACCTCGACCGGACCTACAGCGTGGTCACCCGCGACAGCATGATTCTCCGGGGGACCATGCAGCCGTACTACGACCAGATTACGAGCGACGGCGGTGTGTCGGACGTCCATCTGGGGGCTGGGTTCCGGTTGGGCCGCGCGCTGTCCATCGGGTTCGGCGTCCACCTGCTGCCCGGATCGACGAAAGAGAGCGCCACCCGCACCTTCGATGACACGACGACGTTCTCGCCGGTGCATCAGATTGCCCAAGTGCGCTACGAAGGCTATGGGCTCTCGGTGAGCGCGCTGCTCAACCTGGGGCGGGCGCTTTCGATCTCCGTGTATGGCCGCGACGATTCGCACCTGAACCAATACGTCGGCGACACGCTCACCAACTCGACCAATCTTCCCAACACGGTCGGCGCCGGGATCATGTGGCGGCCCAGCAGCAAGGTCCGGTTCGCGGGTTCGGCGACCATGACCACGTGGGGCGATGCAATCAGCACCGCGAGCAATACATTGAATTGGTCGGCAGGCGCGGAGATCGGCCGGACGTCGCCGGTGCGATTCGGCGTTCGAGGCGGGCAGCTGCCATTCGGTCCGAACGGAACCACGCCCACCGAGTGGGCAGTCTCGCTCGGAACGGCGCGCCAGTTCGCCCGGGGCCATGGCGCGTTCGATCTCGGCATCGAGCGTCTCGAGCGCACCGGGGTGGGACTCACCGAGCAAGTGTGGTCCGTGTTCTTCGGATTGTCCGTGCGGCCGTGAACGTCTTTCTCCACACGTTCGGTTGCCGTGCCAATCAGTACGATACCGAAGTCGTGCGTCAGGCGTTCGTCGATCAGGGAGCGACGATCGTCGCGACCCCCGAGTCCGCCGACATTGCCGTCGTGAACTCCTGCACCGTCACGGAAGAGAGCGAAGCCAAGATGCGGCGCTATATCCGGCGCCTGGCTCGCGCGGGCCGCGCGAATCTCGCGACGGTCGTGATGGGGTGCGCCGCGGCGTTAGACGACGGAACGATCGCGCGCCTGCCGTCAGTCACGCGCGTGCTTCCCGGCGCCGATCCCGCGTCCGTGCTCGACGCGGCGGGGCTCGATGGCGCGCGGGTCTCGCCCGTGCTGCGTCGTTTCACGACGCACGCGCGCGCGTGGCTCAAGATTCAGGACGGATGTGATGAGCACTGCACCTTCTGCGCGACCACGCTGGCGCGTGGCGCCAACCGGTCCCGGCCGGTGGCGGACCTGATCGCAGAGGCGCGCGCGCTCGCAGAACACCACGCGGAGATCGTTCTCACCGGCGTCCACATCGGCACCTATGGGAAAGACTGGGACGGGCGCTCCATTGGCGCGCTCGTCGAGGCACTGGTCGACGCGGTGCCCTCGGTGCGGTTTCGTCTGTCGTCGATCGAGGCGACGGAAGTCGACGATCGTCTGGCGGCGCTCATGATCGAAGCCCCGCGACAGCTCGCGCCCCACGTCCATGCGCCACTGCAATCAGGCTCGGATCGCGTGTTGCGACGCATGGGGCGGAATTGGTACACGGCAGGCTCGTATCGCGCCCGTATCGAATGGCTAGCCGATCGGGTGCCGGTGTTCGGACTCGGCGCCGACATCATCGCGGGGTTCCCCGGCGAGACCGAGGAAGACCATCACGCCACGATCGAGCTCGTCCGGACGCTGCCATTCACGTACCTGCACGTCTTTCCCTTCAGCGCCCGGCCCGACGCCGCGGCCACGCGCTTGGGCGACGCACTGGCGCCGGCAGTGGTGCACCGACGCGCCGCCGAGCTGCGGGAGCTGGGCGAGACGCGCGCGCGCGCGTATCGCGTGAGCCAGCGGGGACGGCGTGCGGACGCGGTGGCCGGCGGACACGGCGGCGGGTGCGTCGAGGCGCTCACCGAGGATTATCTTTCCGTGCAGCTGCCGCTCGATGCGTGGAGCGGCGAGCTCCGATTTCCCGTGACGATCACCTGATCGATGCCACGCCTGTATATCGAAACGTACGGCTGCCAGATGAACGTCTCGGATTCCGAGCTGATGTTCGGAATTCTCGAGCGGGAGGGATATTCGCGTACCGATGATCCTGCCCTGGCCGACGTGCTGCTCGTGAACACTTGCGCGGTCCGCGACCACGCCGAGCAGCGTGTGCTCGGTCGTGTCGGCGATCTACAGCGCCACAAGCGGCCCGGCGACGTGCTCGGGGTGGTGGGTTGCATGGCCCAGCGGCTCGGCGCACGGCTGCTCGAGCGCGTGCCTCAGGTCGACCTGGTGGTCGGGCCGGACGGCTACCGCACGCTGCCCGAGCTGATCGAGCGGGCGCGGCATGGCGAGCGGGCCGCCGAAGTGGAATTCCGCGCCTGGGAGCACTACGAGGATGTGCCGCCGGTGCGCGGCGATCCGGTCTCCGCGTTCGTGACGGTGCAGCGGGGCTGCGATTATCGGTGCACGTTCTGCATCGTTCCGATGACACGAGGACCGGAGCGGAGTCGCATGTTGTCCGACGTGGTACGCGAAATCCACACGCTCGTGGAGCGCGGTACCACGGAGGTCACGCTGCTTGGGCAGACGGTCAACAGCTATCACGACGGCAGTCACGACTTCGCCGACCTGTTGCGTGCGGTCGGGGCCGTGCCGGGAATTCGGCGGGTCCGGTTCACCTCGCCTTACCCCACGGATTTCACCGAGCGGGTCGTGGCTGCGATGGCCGATACGCCCGCGGTGTGCGAGCACGTGCATCTGCCGGCGCAGAGCGGCAGCGATCGCACCCTCAAGCGCATGCTGCGGCGCTACGACCGGGCGCGGTACCTGGACGTCGTACGGGCGCTGCGGCAGGCGATCCCGACCATCGCGCTCACGACCGATCTCATCGTCGGGTTCCCGGGCGAAACCGATAGCGATTTCGAGCAAACGGTTTCGCTGGTTCAGGAAGTCGATTTCGACGACGCCTACACGTTCCGGTTTTCGCCCCGCGAGGGGACGCCCGCCACGCGCCTTCAGGAGTCCGTTCCCGACGCCGTCGCGGCCGCGCGGCTCGAGCGGCTCATTGCGTGCGTGCGGCAAGTGGCGGCGCGGCGCAATGCCGGGCTTGTGGGGACCACGCACGAGGTGCTCGTCGAAGGACATGCCAAGCGCGGCGGCCTGTACCAGGGGCGTACGCGGACCAACAAGGTGGCGCTCATGCAGGGGTCCGACGAGTGGATCGGCACGTACCGGCGCGTGCGGCTCACGGGGACCACGGGATCGACCTTCACCGCCGTGCCTGAATCGCGCCACGGAGCGCTCGCCGTCGTGGGGTAACGAACGTCACGCTCGAAGTCGTGCAGCGCGAATATGGCAGGCTGCGCCCACAGCTTCCGTTGTTCTGCGGCTGCGACACGTGTCGGGGCGACGTGGTCGTTTACGCGTTGAACCGGCTGGCGCCGCATTACGTCTCCACTCGGGAAGGCGAAGTGCTCACGGAGCTGTCGCTCGGCAGCGATCAGGAGAAGGCCAAGCTCGACGTCGTGCTGCTCGAAGCCTTCCGGAAGGTGGCGCTCGCGCCGCGGTGCGGCGCCCGGGCCGTGCAGCTCATGTAGCACGCTGAGGCGTCATGGCGCGGCCGCCGATCGCCTGGATCGCCGCCGCATTCGCCGCCGGCCTCGCGGTCGGTTTTTTTCTTTTCATAGGGTCGGAACGCGGGAACGGGGAGCTCGTCGTACCCGCCCTCCCGGTCGCGGCCGCCGTGCCACTCCGGCGGCGCGCGCCGCTGGTCGCGGCGCTGGCGTTGTTCACCGCGGCAGGAGTGCTGTGGGGCGGCGCCGCGGCCCGCGAACGCGCGGTGACGTGCGCCGGAGTGTGGAGCGGGGAGGGACGAAGTGGGGTGGGGGAAGGGCGGACCCGCGCGGTATTGCTCCGACTCTCCGATCCGGTCCCGGACTCGGCGGGCGTCACGGACGCGGACGTCGCGGGCGGTGTCACGTGCGGCGGAGCGTTGCGCGTGCGCTGGCCGGAGCACAGAGCGGCGCGCGGCGGCACGCTGTGGGTTGTTGCGGGGCACTGGTCGGGAGAGGTCGAACGCGGTGTGCTGGTGGCGCGATCGGTTCGGCTGATTGGTGCCGCCCCGGAGGGCCGCGGTGCGCTCCGGGATGCCGTCGCGTCGCGTGCGGAGCGCCTGTTCGGCGCCCGCGCTGCGATGGTCCAGGCGCTCGTCATCGGCCGCCGTTCAGGCCTGGATCCGGCCATCCGCGAGCAGTATGTCCGGGCCGGTCTCGCGCACCTGCTCGCGATCTCCGGTCTGCATATCGGCTTCTTCGCGGTCTGGGTGGGGTTCCTGTTCGAGCTGCTGCGGATACGGCCCCGGCCGCGAGTCGCCCTCACGGTTCTCGCGCTTGCCGGCTACATCTGGATGCTTGGTTTTCCCGCGCCCGCGATGCGTGCCGCGCTGATGTTTGGCGTGCGTGCGGTGGCGCGGGTGCGCCAGCGCGTGCTCGCGCCCGCCGGGCTACTCGGTGTCTGCGCCTTGTTCCTGCTCTTGCTCGAGCCATTCGCGCTGGTCTCCGCGGGCGCATGGCTTTCGTTCGCGGCGGTGTGGGCCGTGATCTGGGCGGGGCGAATTTCGCGACACTGGCCGCGCCCGGGGCGACTCATCGCGCCCGCGCTCGCGGCCACCCTGCTCACCGCCCCGGTGAGCGCGCTCGCCTTTGGAACCGTGGCTCCGATCGGCGTGATCTCGAATCTCGTCGCCCTTCCCGTGGCAGGTGTCGCGGTTCCGGGGCTCGTGATTTCCCTGGCCCTGTCCTGGGCCAGCTTCCCGCTGGCGCAGCTGTTGGCCGCGGGCTCGGGGGCGGCCCTCGCGGTGCTCGATGTGATCGCGCGTGGCGCCGCCTGGGTGCCGTTCGGGCATGTCGTGTCGATCGCCGGCTGGGAACCGGCAGCGGGGTGGGCTGGCGTGGTGGTGGTAGCGTGGTGGCTGTGGAATTCGCCGCGCCGCCCGTGGTTGCTCGCGGCACGCATTGCCTTTACGCTCGCGGTTCTCACCTCGACGTCTGTTCTTGACGCCTTATCGCTCGACGTCTTTCGCCTCGACGTATGCCGTTGTCTTCAAGTATTTTTTCTCGACGTGGGTCAGGGCGATGCGGCCCTCTTGCGGACACCGGAGAATCACTGGATCGTGATCGACGGCGGTCCGCGCACCCCGGACGCCGACGCCGGGCGTCGCACCGTGATTCCGTTCCTGCGGCGTGCGCGGGCGGGCGGCGTATCGATCGTGGTTGCGACGCACGGCGACGCGGATCATCTCGGGGGTCTCCCCGCCGTGATCCAGACATTTCCGCCGCGCCTCGTGCTCGAGCCTGGCGAGCCGCTGGGCAGACCGCTGTACCTCGAGTTCCTGGCCGCGGTCGAGGCCACGGGTGCCCGCTACCGCGCGGCGCGCAGCGGCGATCGCATCGCGCTCGACGGTGTCACGCTCGAGGTGCTGAGTCCGGATTCGGCCTGGATCGCACGGCCGCTCGATGTGAACGATCACGGCGTCGTGCTCCGTGTGACCTACGGCTCGGTGCGCCTGCTATTTCAGGCGGACGCGGGCCTGCCGGTGGAGGCGCACCTCGCGGGACGCGTCGGAAGTGTGGAGCTGCTGAAGGTGGGGCATCACGGGTCCCACAGCGCGACCTCCGATGCGTGGCTCACGGAGCTGGCGCCGCACGACGCGGTGATCAGTGTGGGACGGCACAATCACTACGGCCACCCCGCCCCCGAGGTGGTGGCCCGGCTCGCGCAGCACGGTATCACCGTCATGCGAACGGATCGCGACGGCACTATCACTTTTTCTACGGATGGAGCTCGTGCACACGACGTCTTTGCCCGTCTTCATTGAGGACATGACTCATGCCGCGTAACGCCTTCTACGCGCAGTCGGGTGGCGTCACGGCGGTGATCAACGCGTCGGCCCAGGGGGTCATCGAGACGGCCCGCCGGCACCCCGACAACATCGGCAAGGTGCTCGCGGGCCGGAACGGCATCATCGGCGCGCTCACCGAGGACTTGATCGACACGACGCAGGAGCCTGACGCCTCGATCGCGGCGCTGCGCTACACGCCCTCGGGCGCGTTCGGCTCCTGTCGCTACAAGCTCAAGGGCTTCGACAAGAACCGGGCCGAGTACGAACGACTGATCGAGGTGTTCCGCGCCCACGACATCGGGTACTTTTTCTACAACGGCGGCGGTGACTCCGCCGATACCTGCCTCAAGGTGTCGCAGCTGGCCGAGCAGCTGGGGTACGCGATTCAGGCGATCCACGTCCCCAAGACGATGGACAATGATCTCCCGCTGACCGACACGTGTCCTGGTTTCGGCTCGGTCGCGAAGTACGCCGCGGTGTCGATCCGCGAAGCGGGATACGACGTCGCGTCCATGGCCAAGACGTCCACCAAGGTCTTCATTCTCGAGGTGCTGGGGCGGCACGCGGGCTGGACTGCGGCGGCGGGAGGGCTTGCGGCGGAGCGTCCCGGCGATGCGCCGCAGGTGATTCTCTTCCCAGAGATCGTGTTCGACGAGCAGAAGTTTCTCGCCGCGGTCGACGCGGCCGTCCGGGCGCACGGCTATTGCGCCGTGGTGGCCAGCGAGGGTCTCCGCACGCCATCAGGCGAGTTCCTCTCCGAAGCCGGCACCAAGGACGCATTTGGGCATGCGCAGCTCGGTGGTCTCGCGCCATTGCTCGCGAAGCTCGTGGGCGACAAGCTCAAGTACAAGTTCCACTACGCGATTGCCGACTACTTGATGCGCGCCGCCCGGCATATCGCGTCGAAGACCGACGTCGAGCAGGCGTACGCGGTGGGGAAGATGGCCGTCGAGCTCGCCGTCGCCGGCAAGTCGGGGCTCATGGCGACAATCGAGCGGAAATCCGATTCGCCGTACCGCTGGACCACGGGCAGCGCTCCGCTCGAACAGGTTGCCAATGTCGAGCGAAAGATGCCGCGCGAGTACATCACGGAAGACGGATTTCACATCACGGAGGCGTGCCGGCGGTATCTCGCGCCGCTGATCGAAGGCGAGGATTACCCGCCGTACGCGAACGGGTTGCCCCAGTACATCAGGCTCAAGAACGCGGCTGTGCCGAAAAAATTGAAGGCGGCGTTCGAGCTGAAGAAATGAGCACCTGGGTCGCGATCGTCGGAGCCGCCGCGCTGTTGTGCGGCGGCTTCTTGTCGCTGCGGCCTTTGCTGATTCGTCTCGCCGCGCGAGCGGCGGCGCGGGACCAATCGGCGCCTGTTCCTGACGATTGGCGGGCGGTCATGCTGCGGCTCGTGCCCGCGACGCACCTGTTGCCCACGGATCAGCAGCGACGTCTGCTCGAGAGCGCGCGGGAGCTGATCGCGACACGGCACTGGGAGGGCTGCGGTGGACTGACGCTTACCCTGGACATGCAGCTCGTCATTGCGGTCCAGGCATGCCGCCTCGTGCTCGCGCTCCCGGGCGAGTCATATCCGGAGCTGAAAGCCATTCTGGTGTACCCGCACACGTTTGTTCCGCGCCAGTCGCGGGATCTCGTCAAGTGGTTGCCCGAGCGGGAGCGTGTGCGACCGGAGCTGGGCGAAGCGTGGAGCAGCGGCACGATCGTGCTGGCGTGGGATTCCTCGCTTGCGGGCGGGGTCGAGCCGAGCGATGGTCATAATGTGGTCTACCATGAGTTCGCGCATGCCCTCGCGTTCCAGCTTCACCTGATTCCGCACCTCGACGCGGTCGAATTGGGACTGTATCGCGGCGTCGCGCCACTCACCGCGCACGTGCAGGACCCGACGACATGGGCGCGCGTGCTCAGCGAGGGATACGAGCGGCTGTGCGCGCGCATCGAGCGTCGCGAGCCCAGCGCGCTCGACCCGTACGGAGCGACGAACCTCTCCGAGTTCTTCGCGGTCGCGACCGAGGCCTTTTTCGAGCGCGCGGCCGAGCTCCGGGCTTCCGAGCCGGAGTTGTACGATCAGCTTGCCGCGCTGTACCGGCAGGACCCTGCCACGACACACGCGGCGCTCGGGGAGGTACGAACGGCATGAGCGATCGGAAGCCGTTCTATGCTCCCGACGATTGGCCGGGCGGTCCCGGGAGCGAGCTGGGGGCACCCGGCGCCTTCCCGTTCACTCGTGGCGCGTACCCGACGATGTACCGCGGCCGGTTATGGACCACGCGCCAGTACGCGGGCTACGGGACCGCCGAGGAGACGAACCAGCGATTTCATCATCTGCTCGAGGCAGGGCAAACCGGTCTTTCCGTCGCGTTTGACTTGCCGACGCAAATGGGATACGACTCGGACCATCCGCTGGCGGAGGGCGAAGTAGGCCGCGCCGGCGTCGCGATCGATACCGTCGACGATTTGCACCGGCTGTTCGATGGCATTCCCCTCGACGCAGTCTCCACGTCGATGACGATCAACGCGACCGCGGCCATCCTGCTCGCCATGTACATCGTCGTGGGCGAGGAGCGGAGTATCGACCGCACGCGGCTCGACGGCACCGTGCAAAACGACATTCTGAAGGAATTCATCGCCCGCGGGACGTACATCTATCCCCTCGAGCCATCGCTGCGGCTCACGGCCGACGTTTGCCGGTTCGTGGCGCAGGAAGGCATGACGTTCAACCCGATCTCGATCTCGGGCTATCACATGCGCGAAGCCGGCGCGACCGCGCCGCAGGAGCTGGCGTTCACCTTCGCCAACGCGCTCGAGTACGTGCGCCGCGCCGAGCGAGTAGGCCTCCCGGTCGACGGGTTCGTTTCCCGGGCCACGTTCTTCTTCGCGGCGTTCACGGACTTGTTCGAAGAGATCGCCAAGTTCCGGGCGGCGCGTCGGTTGTGGGCCCGGCTCATGCGAGAACGCTTCGGGCTTCGGGACGTGGCATGCCGGTTGCGGTTCCACACGCAGACCGGCGGCTCGACGCTCACCGCTCAGCAGCCGCTGAACAACGTCGTCCGGGTGGCCATTCAGGCGCTCGCCGCGGTGCTGGGCGGCACGCAGTCGCTCCACACCAATGCGTACGACGAGGCGCTGGCCCTTCCAACGGCGCGCAGTGCGACCCTGGCGCTTCGCACGCAGCAGGTCCTCGCCCACGAAACCGGTGTGCCCGACGTCATCGATCCGACGGCGGGCAGCTGGTACGTGGAGGCCCTCACCGAAGCCCTGGAACGAGAGGCGCTGGCGCTGCTCGAGGGAATCGAGCAAGCCGGGGGAGCGGCCCGTGCCGTCGAGCGGGGGCTCATCCAGGACGCGATTGCGCGCAGTGCCTACGCGGAGCAACGGGCCGTCGAGGCGGGAGAGCGGGAAATCGTGGGAGTGAACGTGCACGCCGAGCCGGACACCGCGACGTCGATTCCCGCTCCCGACTATTCCGCCCTGGCAGAGCAGCAGATTGCACGTCTTGCACGAGCGAAGGAAACGCGCGACCCGGTTCGCCTGGCGCAGGCATTGAACAACGTGCGCATCGCCGCCGGGGATTCGGCGGCATCGCTCATGCCGGTCATTCTCGAAGCGGTACGCGCCCGCGCGACGGTGGGCGAAATCAGCGACACGCTCCGGGAGGTGTGGGGAGAATTCCGGCCGACCTAGGGCCACGGGAGGGACGATGAGATTGAGTCTGATATTGGGTTGCGTCGCGTTGCCGCTCGCCGCCCAGGCTCCCGCGGCGCCGGGCCCGGGAGCGTCGGATACGCGAACACTCCTTGCGCTCGAGGACCAGTGGGCCGCGGCGCTCGTGCGACGCGACGGCGCCACGTTCGAGCGTCTCCTGGCGTCAGGGTTCGTGTATACCGAAAATGATCAGCTGAGCACACGCGACGCGGTGCTTCGGGATATTGTTTCCGGCGCCGATACCGCGGAAGCCGCGCACAACGAGGGGATGGTCGTCCATCCGTTCGGCACCACGGCGGTCGTCACGGGATGGTTGATCGTGCGCGGCCACGGCCCGAACGGACGGTTCGATCGGCATTATCGGTTTACCGACACGTGGGTGCGTCGCAACGACCGCTGGCAAATCGTCGCGGCGCAGGATTACATCGCTCCGGCCAGGACGGCGCCGTGAAATGGAGCCTCCTGTTGCTGGCGCTGTACGCGGGAGCGTTGCGCGCGCAGGAGCGCACCACCCCCACCATACTCACCGGTCCCGAGCGAGCTCTCGACGACTCACTGATGACCGATGTGCAGACGCCACCGGCGTACGAAGCGAACATGTACATCGGCGATGCTCCCGTGGGGGATCGCCTGGTTGCGCACTGGCTCGACAATTTCGGTGGCTGGTGGTCCGGAACCCTCGGCTACGCTCGACGTGCCGGAGCCAACACGCGGCGCACCGCCATCACGTTGGTATTCGATTATCCCGACGGTCTGTTTCACACCACCTTCACGCTGGGCGACGACCAGAGCACGTGGAGCGTGCTGATGCAGGACCGCGCTCCCGGCGGCAGCTGGCGTGAATTCGCGCACTACGCCGTGCGGCGGAGAACGGGATGAACGTGTTCGTCGCCGGGGGAACGGGCTATATCGGACAACGGCTCGTGCCCGCGCTGCTGGCCCGCGGTCACCGCGTCCGCGTGCTCGCACGGCAGACCTCGCTCAATCGCATTCCGGCCGGCGCCATACCGGTGGTTGGCGACGCGCTGCGGGAAAGCACTCTCGCCACCGCGCTACGGCGGGGCGAAACGATTGTCCATCTCGTCGGAACGCCGCATCCTTCGCCCGCCAAGGCGGCCGAGTTTGAGCGCGTCGATCTCGCGTCCGTGGTCGCGGCATCGAGCGCGGCTCAAAAAGCCGGGGCCGTGCATTTCATCTACGTGAGCGTGGCTCATCCGGCTCCGACCATGCGTGCCTATATCGCGGTTCGGCAGCAGGGGGAGCAGCTGTTGGCGAGCGCAAAGCTCACCCGCACGATCCTGCGGCCGTGGTACGTGCTCGGCCCCGGCCACCGCTGGCCGGTCGCGTTGCTGCCTGTGTATGCGCTGGCCAGGCTCCTGCCGCCCTTCCGTGAGGGAGCGGAGCGGCTCGGCCTCGTGACCTTGTCCCAGATGCTGCGCGCACTGGTGGCGGCTGTGGAGCAACCCCCACCCACCGGGACGGCCCGCATTCTCGACGTGCCGGCGATTCGCGCCGCCCGGCTTCCTGCGGCGGCCGCGAGCCCGAAGCGCTCGCCGTCGGTTGGCGTGCCTTGATGGGTGTCGTCGCCATCTCTCGCGCCGAGTTCGATGGGCACGCCCAGTTCGCGGTCCGGACGTCGGCTCATTAACTGCACGAACAAGGCTGGTACGCTACGGAGGACAGAATCCTGCTCGGCGTGATCACGCTCGATAGCCGGGATAAGGGTTGGGCGTTCGCGGTTCTAGGTCGCGACGAGCAGCGTCAGCACCGCGCCATCGACCATGATCTCAACCGGGTCTCATTCGAGGCGGCGCGGGATCATTTCGCACAGCGGCATGGCGACGAGGAGTCACTGGCCGCGGCGGTGGCTGGATCAAGCAACACATGCCCGGAAGCTCTGCGACCGTGCTCGCGCGCGTGCGGTCACATTATCTTCACCACGCTTCAAAGGAAGGCACCGGCGTCGGGACGGGGGCGGGGGGCGGGGGGCGGGGGGCAGAGGCAGGGGCAACCAAGCAGCCGTAGCCGCAACGCAGCACATTTCGCACGTGGAAGGGACGTTTCGCTCGGGATTTACGTTCGGAACCCAGGCCGACGCCGTGCTGGTCGAGGATCGGAGGTACACGCCATGAGTGCCGCAGAGACGCAGGCGCCGCGCTCCTCTCTCGCGAAGGATTTTCATGACTTCCTGATGCGTGGCAACGTAGTGGACCTCGCCGTCGCGGTGGTGGTCGGGGCCGCGTTCACTGCGATCGTGAATTCTCTTGCCGACGATATGATCATGCCGCCCATCGGGCTGCTGCTCGGGCGGGTCGATTTCTCGAATTTGTTTATCCTGCTCAAGGAAGGCACCAAGGCCGGGGGCCCCTATACGACGCTCGCCGAAGCGAAGGCCGCGGGAGCCGTGACGTTGAACTACGGTCTGTTTCTGAGCCGGATTTTCACATTTTTCATCGTCGCGACCTCCGTATTCGCTCTCGTGCGCGCCCTCTCGGGCTTCCGCCGCCAGAAAGCGCCGCCGCCCCCCCCGGCCTTGAAGCAGTGCCCGTTCTGCTTGTCGAGCATTCCCGTCGGTGCAAAGAAATGCGCGCACTGCACCGCGGATCTTGCGGCGTAGCACGGCCGACGTCCCGTGACGAATCCTGCGCCGCCTGATCCGGCGGCGCGTCTGTTTGCCTATCGGGCGATCCGCGCTCTCGGGCTTGGCCTGTTCGCCATGGTCGCCATGGGCTGGATCGTTTCCGCGCCGCCGGTGTGCCTGGCGGCGCTCGCGGGTGCAGCGTGGGCGCTCGTAAGCTCACAAACTGCAAGCCTCTCGGTGCTCGTCATCGGAAGCCTGGCCGCCTCGCTGCTCGGTGCGATGGCGGGCGCACTGTTTTTCGTGCAGGCTTCAACGACAATCCGCCTGCTCGCGATCGTGGTCAGCACCATCACCGCCGGACCATGGTCCGTGGCGCTGGGGTTCTGGTTGCGGGCGAGAGCTGTCGAGCGACGGTGAGCGCGCCGCCTCGTGCCGCAGTGCTCGTCATGGGCGCAGGCCTGCTGTGCGCCTGCTCGACTGACCGGCCGATGGCCTGCACTGCGTCGTTCGCGTACATCACCGTGTTTGCGCACGACGGAGCGGGTCACCCAGTGCCGCCAGTCTTCACGATCACCGACACAATCCGCCGGACTGGCCAATCGTTCACGATGTCCCAGGACTTCACCGAAGTCTCGCCGCTGGGCACATACGTCATATTCGATGACAATCAGCAGACCAGAATTCGCTCGAGTGGCGATTCGGTGCGGGTAAGCGGTTCAGGTACCGCCGGGAGATTCAGTGCCGACTACATATTCGGAGTTCCGGATGGCTGCCACGTGAGCAAACTGTCCGGACCGGATTCGGTGCTCGTCTCGCCGTAATCGCTGCCGCGATTGACCCGGCCAGTGTGAGCCGCTTAAGTTCTTGTGCGATGCCGACCTACGAGTACCGTTGCCCCAATGGGCACACCTTCGAAAAATTCTATCCGCAGGTAAACGACCGGCGTCGGCTGCGGTGCCCGACGTGCGGCAAGACTGCCGAACGGATCATCTCCGGCGGTGGGGGCATCGTGTTCAAGGGCTCGGGATTCTACGCCACCGATTACAAGCGGAGCAAGATCGAGGGCGATGCGGGCACGGGCGACTCGGGAAAGAAAGAAGGGACGGGCGGAGACGCGAAGTCCCAGGGCGAGTCCAAGCCCGCGAAGAAAACAGACTCCAGCGACAAGTGACGCCGCACGATCCGCTTCCTGACGCGCTGACCCGTGCGGCGCGGAAGATCGGCGTGTCCCCGGTCCCTGAGTTCAAGGTCGAAACGCCGCGTGACCCGGCTCATGGCGACCGGGCGACGAACCTCGCGCTGCTCATCGCCAAGCCGCTCAAGATTCCTCCCCGTCGCGCCGGCGAGCTGTTGATCGAAGCATTGGACCTGCCGCCCGGCTACATCAAGAAGACGGAGATCGCCGGCCCCGGATTCATCAATTTCTGGATCGCCGAAGCCGCGCTCACGCGGGTGTTGGGAGACATTCTCGCGGCGGGCGCCCGCTATGGCCGGAGCGAAACGGGAGCGGGTCGCTCGGTGAACGTCGAGTTCGTGTCCGCGAACCCCACCGGCCCGCTGCACGTGGGGCACGGCCGCGGCGCCGCGCTGGGCGACGCGATCGCCGCGCTGCTCGAGTGGACGGGGCATGCGGTCACGCGAGAGTTCTACGTGAACGACGCGGGTACCCAGATCGACAAGCTCGCCCGGTCGCTGTGGGCGCGGATCCAGGAGCAGGTCGGGCGGAGCGCCACCATTCCCGAAGGCGGCTATCAGGGCGAGTATCTGGTCGAGCTCGCCCGCGCCCTGCTCGAACGGGAGGGGCCCGCCCTCGCGGACCTGCCGGGTGAAGCGGGAGTCGCGCGCTGCCGGGATCTGGCCATCGCGGCGGAGCGCGCCGAACAGGACCGCGATCTGCGTGAGTTCGGCGTCGCGTTCGACTGTGTGACCTCGGAAACCGAGATGTACCGGGAGGGATGGATCGATCGCACGCTGCGCGATCTCGCCCAGCGCGGTCAGACGTTCGAGGCGGACGGCGCGTTGTGGTTGCGCGCGAGCGCGCTGGGCGATGAGAAAGATCGGGTGCTCCGCAAATCCGATGGCACGTACACGTACCTGCTTCCCGACATCGCGTATCATCGACACAAGCACGAGCGCGGGTTCGCGCGCGCGATCGACATCTGGGGAGCGGATCACCACGGCTATGTCGCGCGGATGCGCGCGGCCATGCGTGCCCTGGGCTACCCCGACGATTTCTTTCACGCCGAGCTGGTGCAGCTGGTGCGGGTCATGCGCGGCGGCGAGGAAGTGCGCTTTTCCAAGCGCACCGGGGACATCGTCACGCTGCGTGAGCTATTCGAGGAAACCGGAGTCGATGCGGCGCGCTATTTCTTCCTCATGCGCCGCGGCGACTCGCAGTTTGTCTTCGATGTCGATCTGGCCCGGAGCCGCACCGAAGAAAATCCGGTCTTCTACGTGCAAATGGCTCACGCGCGAATGAGCGGTATCTTTCGCGTCGCCGCGCGAGACCCGGAGCAGGTCCTGGCTGAAGCCGTCGACTTGAGCGTGCTCTCCGCCCCCGAGGAGACGGACCTATTGAACGAGCTGGCCGCATTCCCGAGGATGCTCGCCCGAGCGGCGGAGACGTTCGAGCCGCATCGCATCACCGGCTATCTCGAGAGTCTCGCGCGCATCGCGCACGCCTGGTACCACAAGTACCGGGTGCTGGGCGAACCCGAAGAACACGCCCGGCTCGTTCTTGCCCGCGCCGTGCGCCAGGTGCTGGCGAACGGCCTCACGCTTCTTGGGATTCAGGCCCCTGACCGGATGTAGAGCATGAGCCTTCTCGTCGTAGGATCGATCGCGCTCGACTCGGTGGCCACGCCGTTCGGCGAAACCGCCGATGCTCCCGGTGGGTCGGCGGTGTTCTTCAGCGCCGCGGGCGCCATCCTCCACCCGGTCCAGGTCGTCGGCGTCGTGGGCCGCGACTACCCGCTGGGCGTGCTGAAGACGCTCGAAGCACGCGGCGTCGATCTCTCGGGTGTGGAGCAGCTCCCCGGCGAGTCGTTCCGGTGGAAGGCCAAGTACTCCTACGATCTGTCGAGCCGTGAGACGCTCGAGACGCGGCTCGGCGTGTTCTCGGAATTCCGGCCGCGGCTTCCCGAGACGTTTCGTGATTCCAAGTACCTGTTCCTCGGCAACATCGATCCGGAGCTGCAGCTTGGCGTGCTCGACCAGGTCAAGCATCCCGCCCTCGTCGCCTGCGATACGATGAACTACTGGATTCAATCGAAGAACGACATGGTGCTCGAGCTGTTGCGTCACATCGATATCCTGATGGTGAACGATTCCGAGGCCCGCGAGTTGTCAGGCGACTGGAATGTGTACCGCGCCGCACAGTGGGTGCTCAAGCGCGGACCGCGGATGACCGTGATCAAGCAGGGAGAGCATGGCGCGCTCCTCGTCAGTCCTGACGCCACCTTCAAGGTGCCCGCCTATCCGCTGCAGGAAGTATTCGATCCGACCGGAGCCGGCGACGCGTTCGCGGGCGGATTCATGGCTTACCTCGCGTCGACGGACGATCTCTCCGTCCCCAATCTCCGCCGCGCCATGGTCTATGGCGCGGCGATGGGCTCGTTCGCGGTGGAAGCCTTCGGTATTCACGGACTCGAAAACGTGTCGGCCGCTGACGTGCGCGCGCGCGTCCGCGCGTTCAAGGAGCTGGTGCACTTCGAGACCGGCGAGGATCACCGGTGACCACGGACCACTACGGCGCGGCGGGTGTGCACCTGGACGTCGCCGAGGAGGCGAAGCGCCGCATCGGGGAATTGGCGCGGGGCACGCGGACGGCGCTCGCCCTCGGTAACATCGGCGCGTTCGGCGGCATGATCCGGGTGCCGCCCGGCTTCTCACATCCCGTGCTGGTGGCCTCGACCGATGGGGTCGGTACGAAGCTCCTCGTCGCCATTCTGGCGGGTGTGCACGCCACCGTCGGCGAGGACCTCGTGAATCACTGCGTGAACGACATTCTCGTGCATGGCGCCAGGCCGCTCGCCTTTCTCGACTACATCGCGACCGGCACGCTCGACCCCGAAGTCGTGACCGACGTCGTGGCCGGCGTCGCGCGCGGCTGCCGGGCGCACGAGATGACGCTCGTCGGAGGCGAAACCGCGCAGCTTCCGGACCTGTACCAGGCGGGCCATTACGACCTGGCGGGGACCATCATTGGGGTGGTCGAGGAGGACCAGGCCCTCCACGGCGATCGCGTGCGAGCGGGCGACGTGTTGCTCGGCCTCGCTTCGAATGGACTGCATACCAACGGCTACACGCTCGCGCGCCGCATTGTATTCGATGAAATGCAACTCACCGCCGACAGCCCGTTTCCCGAATCGCAGGAAACCGTCGCCCAGATACTGCTGCGCGTGCACCAGAGCTATGCCGCGGCGCTCACTCCCGTACTGGATCAGGTGCACGCGCTGGCGCACATCACGGGCGGCGGGATTGCCGGGAATCTGTCGCGCGTAATTCCTGCAGGATGCGAAGCGGTGGTCGATGCGAGTGCGTGGCCCTGGCCTCCGGAGTTCCGCGTGCTGATGCGCGCGGGACGGGTCTCGCTTTCTGAAATGCGCCGCGTGTTCAATCTCGGCATCGGGATGATCGCAGTGATGGCGCGGGGCGAGGTCGAGCTGGTGAGCCGGGCCGCGGAACGGGCGGGTGTCCCGGCATACGTGATCGGGGAGGTCGAATCCGCGCGCTCCCCGGACGGCCCGAAGGTGCGCTTTGCCGAGCGCTAGCGTCTTCTAGTGGTTCCCGGTTCCGCGTCGCCCGCTGAAATGGAGGCGATGCAGCGCGCGCTCGAGCTGGCGCGCCGGGGCTGGGGAAGAGTCGCGCCGAACCCACTGGTCGGGGCCGTCGTCCTCGATCACGACCGCGCGGTGGGCGAAGGATTTCACGCCGAGTACGGAGGGCCGCACGCCGAAACGGTGGCGCTCGGCGCCGCTGGACCCGAGGCGCGTGGCGCTACGCTCGTCGTGTCGCTCGAGCCCTGCACGCACCATGGCAAGACCCCGCCGTGCACCGATGCAATTCTCGCGAGCGGCATCCGGCGCGTCGTCGTCGCAGTACGCGATCCCGATCCGATCGCGCGGGGCGGCGTCGAGCGCCTGGAAGCCTCCGGGGTGGAGGTATCCCTGGGACTCATGGAAGCCGACGCCGCGGCGCTCAACGCGCCGTTTCTCTGCGGCAAGCTCCGCCCCGCCCGGCCGTTCGTCGCGCTCAAGCTCGCAACGTCGATTGACGGACGCATCGCCGATGCCCAGGGACAATCGCAGTGGGTATCGGGCGACGAGGCGCGCGCCTACGTGCACTGGCTGCGGGCCGGCTTCGACGCGATTGCGGTCGGCGGCACCACCGCGCTGCGGGACAATCCGCGGCTGACGGTTCGCGGCGCGATCGTGCCGCGCCGCCCGCCGGTTCGCATCGTGTTCGATCGTCGTGCGATGCTCAATCCCGGCGTCGACGTGGTCCGCACGGCACGCGAGGTCCCAACCTGGGTGGTGGCATCGCTCGAAGCTCCCGTGCCCAGCGTCACGGCCCTCGAGCAGAGCGGCGTACGTGTCTTCAGGCCGAAATCTCTTGCCGCGGGGCTCGGTGAGCTGCGCCAGGCGGGTATCGACTCGCTGTTGTGCGAGGGAGGAGGCGCCTTAGGCGCGCGACTGCTTGCGGACGGCGCGGTCGACCGGTTGTACTGGGTCCAGTCCCCCGTGTGGCTTGGAGAGGCCGCCGTACCGGCATTTCCGGGGTTCCCGAGCGCCCCGCCCCCCCTCGCGGCCGCACCTCGGTGGGTGCCTGTGGAGCGCCGCACTCTCGGCCCTGATACATTACTCGTACTCGATAAGGAGCCATGTTTACCGGGATCGTGACCGCCATCGGCCGGGTTGCACGCGTCTCGAACAATGGCGGGCTGGCGCTGACTATCCGCGCTCCCTATAAAGGGTTAAAGCGCGGCGAGAGTGTGGCCGTAAGCGGCGCCTGCCTCACGGTCGAGCGGCTGGTCAAGGGCGGGTTCACGGTCCATGTGGTCCCCACCACAGTTTCCCGAACGCTGCTTGGTGAATATGCACCAGGCCGACGAGTGAACCTCGAACGGGCCGCCCGGCTGGAGGACCGGCTCGGGGGGCATCTGGTCCAGGGCCACGTGGATGGGGTCGCAAGCGTGACCGCCATTCGCCAGACGGACGACGCGCTGCTGTACGACCTCCAAGTTCCGGAGGACGTCCGCCGGCATTCGGTGCTCCATGGCTCGATCACGGTCGACGGGGTCAGCATGACCGTGAACGCGCTGCCGGGAAAGGATGGAGTGCAGCTTTCGGTGATTCCGTTTACCGCGGAGCACACCACACTCGGAACGCTCGCCGTGGGCGACCGCGTGCATGTCGAAGCCGATGTGCTCGCCAAGTACGTGAGGCAACTATGTCGTTCGGAACGGTAGAGCAGGCAATTGCGGATATACGCGCGGGGAAGCTCGTCATCGTGGCGGATGACGAGGACCGCGAGAACGAGGGCGACCTGGTCGGCGCGGCCGAACGGGTCAGTCCCGAGATGATCAACTTCATGGCGACGCATGGGCGGGGGCTCATCTGCATGACGCTCATGCCCGAGCGCTGCCAGGCGTTGGGCCTGACGCCGATGGCGGAGCAAAACACCGAGGCCCACGAAACCGCGTTCACGGTCAGTGTCGATGCCGCCGCGCGGTTCGGCGTCACCACCGGAATCTCCGCAAAGGATCGCGCCGCGACGATTCGCGTGGCGATCGATCCCGCCACGGTTCCCGCGGATCTGCGCCGGCCGGGTCACGTATTCCCGTTGCGCGCCCGCCCCGGTGGTGTGCTCCAGCGGGTGGGCCAGACCGAGGCGAGCGTGGACCTGGCCCGGCTGGCCGGCCTGTATCCCGCCGGCGTGATCTGTGAGATCCTGAATTCCGACGGCACGATGGCGCGCCGACCCGAGCTCGAGCGGTTCGCCGGGCGGCACGAACTTGCCTTCATTACTGTCGCCCAGGTGGTGGCATACCGGCTGGCCACCGAGCGGCTCGTACATCGCGTCGCCGACGCGCGACTGCCGACCCCGTTTGGCGAGTTCCGGATCCACGCCTACCAAAACGACGTGGATTCCGCCGAGCATGTCGCCCTCGTGTATGGCACCGTGCGTGGCGAGCGTGACGTGCTGGTTCGGATGCACTCCAAGTGTCTCACGGGCGACGTGTTCGCGTCGGCGCGCTGCGACTGCGGCTGGCAGCTGCACAATGCGATGCGCATGATTGCCGACGCGGGTCGCGGGGTGATCGTGTACCTCGATCAGGAAGGCCGCGGCATCGGCCTCTTGAACAAGCTCAAGGCCTATGAGTTGCAGGACGCCGGGCACGACACCGTGACCGCGAACGAGAAGCTCGGCTTCAAAGCCGACCTCCGGAACTATGGTATTGGGGCGCAGATTCTGCTCGACCTCGGTCTCTCGTCCATTCGGGTACTGACCAATAACCCGATGAAGCTGGTCGGCCTCGAGGGATATGGCCTCGAGATTGTCGAGCGCCTCCCCATCGTGCCTCCTCCCTCGAGCGAAAACCGCTCGTACCTCGATGTGAAGCGGGACAAGCTGGGCCACCTGCTGCCGCACTGAGGCCGTGCCCCCCGAATTCGCGGCAACTCCAAACGCCCCACGCACCGGCCGCATCGCGGTCGTGGTGAGCCGGTACAACCAGCGCATCACGAGCCGACTGCTCGAGGGCGCGCGGCAGTGCCTGGACGAGCATCGGGTGCCCGAAGCGCGTATCGACGTCCTGTGGGTACCGGGTGCGTTCGAGCTGCCCGTGGTGGCCGAGGCGGCCGCGGCGAGCGGGCGCTATGCGGCGATCGTGGCGCTCGGGTGTGTGATCCGGGGAGACACTGCGCATTTCGACTACGTGGCGGGAGAGGCGTCCCGCGGTCTCGCGAACGTCGCGCTCGCGCACCAGGTGCCGGTGGGCTTCGGCGTGCTCACCACGGAATCGCTCGAGCAGGCGCTGGATCGCGCGGGTGGCCCTGCGGGCAACAAGGGGTACGAGGCCACGGAGGCCGCGCTCAGCACGGCCGGGGTGCTGGCGCAGTTGGGTCGTGCTGCGCCCCGAGACTAAAGCGCGGGCGCGCGCGCTGCAGCTCTTGTACGCGTGGGACATGACCGGCAGGCCGTCGCTCAATGCCGTCGTCGCGCGCGTGGCGGTCCTTGCGGGACCGCCGCCCGAGCCCGACCCGGGAGCGGAGCTGGCCGAACACGCCATCGATCATGCGCGCGAGTTCGATCAGCGGGTCTCCCGGGCGGCCCAGAACTGGCGCTTCGATCGTGTGGGCATCGTGGAGCGCAACCTGCTGCGGCTTGCCCTGGCCGAGCTCGGACAGGGCATCACCCCTCCCCGGGTCGTGATCGACGAGGCGGTCAAGCTCGCGCAGTGGTTCGCAGGAGCGAAGGCGCCGGCGTTCGTGAACGGTGTGCTCGACTCCATTGCTCGCGAACTCGGGCTCTTGTGAGGATTCTGCTCGTCAACTGGAACGACCGGCAGAACCCGCAGGCAGGCGGCGCCGAAATTCACCTGCATGAAATCTTCGGACGTCTCGCATCCTGGGGGCACGAGATTGATCTCGTCGCGAGCGGCTGGCCCGGTGCGCCGCGCGAGACGGTGCTCGACGGCATGCGGGTGCACCGCTTCGGCACGCGCTATAGCTTCGCGCTCTCGGCACGCGCCGCGGTGCGTCGCCTGCTCGCCGCTCGCGAGTACGACGTTGTGATCGAGGACATCAACAAGCTTCCCCTGTTTCTCTCGAGCGTCACGCCATTGCCGTTCTGTGCCATCGTTCCCCATCTCTTCGGAACCACCGCGTTCGTCGAGGCCAACTGGTTTGTCGCGGGTGCGGTCTGGGCGGCGGAGTTACCGCTCGGGCGGATGTACCGGCGCGCGGCATTCCACGCGATCTCGGAGAGCACGCGGGACGATCTGGTGCGCCGCGGCGTGCCGGCCAACCGCATCGTCGTGATCTACCCGGGGGTCGACGCGGAGTGGTATGCTCCCGATCCCGGAACCCCACGGGCCGAGCGGCCCACATTCCTGTACCTGGGCCGCCTCAAGCGTTATAAAGGAGTGGAGATCGCGTTGCGTGCGCTCGCGGCCGCTCGAGCCGCCGAACCCGGCGTGACGCTCGAGGTTGCGGGTCAGGGCGACGACCGATCGCGGCTCGAGCGACTGGCGACAACCCTGGGAATCGCGGACGCGGTCCGCTTCCTGGGCTTCGTCTCGGCGGAGGAGAAGCGGCGCCTCCTGCGGCGCGCGTGGGCCGTGGTGCTGCCGAGCCCCAAGGAGGGGTGGGGAATCACGAATGTGGAAGCTGCGGCGTGCGGAACTCCGGCGCTGGCCTCGAATAGTCCGGGGCTCCGGGAGTCGGTCCACGATCGCGAGACCGGCTTTCTCGTGCCCCATGGCGATGTGCGCGCGCTCGCGGGCCGCATGGTCGACCTGGCGCGCGATCCCGGTCTTGTCGCGCGCCTCGGAAGCGCGGCGCGCGGGTTTGCCGTCTCCCTCTCGTGGGAGCGCGCCGCACGCGCAACCGAGGCTCATTTGGAACGTGTCATTGCGAAAGGGAAGGGTTGAAGGTGCGCACCATCATTGCTGCCCGTCACTGTGAAATCCCGGACGAGCTGCGGGAGCGTGCCCAGGCGTTGATCGACCGCCTCGAGCGGGTCGCGAGGAGGCCGGAAAACGCGCGGGTGATTTTCGACGTGGAGGATGGCGCGCCGACTGTGGAAGTCCGGCTGCACCGCGGCGGGCGGCGGCTGCACTCGGCCGTCGGCAGCGCGCCGGATCATCGCACCGCGCTCGATCGCGCGTTCGCAAAACTGCGGCGGCAACTCGACAAAGTGCCGCTGCGCCGCTCGCGCACGCCGGTCCGAACAGAGGCTTGATGCCCCCGAAAGTTCGCGAGCTGCTCGAGCGCAAGGGCGACCTGCTCCAGCTCGAAGCCCTGACGGGCGACAGCGGGCTGGACCGCGTCATGACCACGCCCGAAGCCTCGAGCCCCGGACTCGTGCTGGCCGGCTATACGGCGCGTTTCGCGCAGGCGCGCATCCACGTGCTGGGACAGACGGAGATCACCTACCTCGCATCACTCGATCCGGCGGCGCGGCGGCACTCACTGGAGAAGTTCTTCAGTTTCGACATTCCCTGTGTCGTCATTACGAAAGGACAGGACGCCCCCGCCGAACTGCTCGAGCTCGCCCGGCACAAGGGCGTGGCCGTCATCCGCACGAAGCTCAAGACCTCGGAATTTTTCCGGCGCCTGAAGCCGTTTCTCGATGAGGCGTTCGCCCCCACCACGTCGTTCCACGGCTCGCTCGCCGACGTGTTCGGCGTAGGGCTCCTGTTCGTGGGGCGCTCCGGGATCGGCAAGAGCGAATGCGTGCTCGATCTCGTCGAGCGCGGCCATCGTCTGGTCGCGGACGACGTGGTGCACATCAGCCGCCGTGGAAACGACGTGCTGATCGGACGCGGGCACGACCTGGCACGGCACTACATGGAAATCCGGGGGGTCGGGCTCATCGACATTCAGGCGCTGTTCGGCGTGCGGGCGGTGCGGCAGCAGAAGCGCATCGAAGTCGTCGTGCAGCTCGCCGACTGGGATGCCTCTCGGGAACACGACCGCACCGGACTGGACCAGGAAAAGACGGACATTCTCGAGGTCACCGTGCCGCGCGTCACGGTGCCCCTCAATCCCGGCAAGAATCTTACGGTGATGTGCGAAGTGGTCGCCATGAACCATCTGCTGCGCTACTCGGGCATCGACTCGGCGAAGCAGTTCAACGAACGGCTGCTCAAGCGCATGGCCGAGCGGCGCGAGCTGCAGGAATATCTCGAAGAGGACTATGAGTGAACCGTTGCGGGGCGTCATCGTCTCGCATGCCGGGCTGGCGGAAGCGATGATCGGGGCGGTCGTGGCGATCACCGGGGTGAGCGATGCGCTGATTCCCGTAAGCAACGAGGGCTGCGACCGGCAGGCGCTGTTCAACAATCTCACCGCCGCGGTTGGAACGCGTCCCGCCGTCCTGTTCATCGACCTCCCCGGCGGCTCGTGTCTCACGGGCGCCGTCTCCTATGCGCGCGGTCGCTCCGATCTCGCCGTGGTGACGGGGGTGAACCTGGCGATGCTGCTCGACTTCGTGTTCCATCGGGACGTTACCCCCGAGGCCGCCGCGACCCGCGCGGCCGCGGCGGGCACCCGGGCGATTCGCACGCCCGCGGCATGATCAAGCTGTTCCGGATCGACGACCGGCTCATTCACGGGCAGGTGGTCGTGGGCTGGGGACAACCGCTGAACATCGCGTTCATCGTGCTCGTAGATGACGGGGTGCGCGCGAGCCCATGGGAGCAGGACCTGTATCGCATGGGTGTGCCTCCTGAGATCGAGGTGATCTTCGCCTCAATCGCTGAAGCGGCGGCACGCCTCGAGATCTGGGACAAGGACGCACGCGCGGGGATCGTGCTCGCGCCCGACGTCGCGACGCTGGGCGCACTGGCCGAGAATTGCCACCGGGTCACGCGGGTGAACATCGGCGGCATTCATCACCGCCCGGGTCGAACCGAGCGATTGCGCTTCGTCTACCTGAGCGATACTGAAGTGGATCAGCTCCGGCGACTCGCCGCGCGAGGCATCGAGGTGACCGCGCAGGACGTCCCGACCGCACGCGCCGTACCCCTGACGGAGTTCACATGAGTCTCGACGTGACACTGCTCTTGCTCGGCTGGGGAACGCTCGCCGGTCTCGATCTGACCAGCATCATGCAATCCATGATTGCCCGGCCGATTGTGGCCGGGGCCGTGGCGGGCGCGATGCTCGGGGACCTCCCCTCGGGGCTCAGGATCGGCGTGATGTTCGAGCTCTTGCAGTATGACATCCTCCCGCTTGGCGCGGCCCGCTATCCCGAGTATGGGCCGGCTACCGTCGGGGCGACCGCCACGGCCCACCTGCTCTCCGGCGCTCTGGGCCTGGGTCTCGGCGCCGTGGTCGGGCTCTTTACAGGGCTGCTCGGGGGCGTAAGCATGAACGTGGTGCGCCGGTTGAACACCAGCGCGGTGCATGGGGCAGCTCCCGCGCTCGAGGCCGGCGACACGCACGCCTTGATGCGATTACACCTCGCCAGCATCGGGCGCGATGCCGCCCGTGCGCTCGTCGTCACCGGGTTCGGGCTCGCACTCGCGGTCGGCGCGCACGCGTTGCCGGGACAGACGCTGCACGTTCGGGGTGCGATAATCCTGGCCGCCGCCGCGACCGGGGCGGTCATTGCGGTCGCAACCTCAGGCACGGTTCGGCTCGTCGGTCGGGGATCGGCAATTGGATGGTTCGCCGCGGGGTTGCTGGGTGGGGTGGCGGGCGCGTGGCTGCGCTGAACGCGAAATCGCCGGCGCTCGGACGCACGCTGCTGCGGCTGCTCACCGTGCAGGGCTCGTGGAACTACGAGCGCATGCAGGGAATCGGGTTCGGCGTGGCGGAAGAGCCGCTGCTGCGCGATCTGCCGCGTCACGCGTATCCCGGTGCGGTGGCGCGGAGCGCGCATTTCTTCAATGCGCACCCGTACCTCTGCGGTCTCGCGGTCGGCGCGGCGGCGCGGGCGGAACACGACGGCACCACGCCCGACCAGGTCGACCGGCTGCGTACCGCCTTGTGTGGTCCGCTCGGCTCGGTCGGCGACCAGCTGGTGTGGGCGGGTTGGCTGCCGTTCAACTCCGGACTCGCGCTCGTGCTGGTCGCGCTCGGATTCGGCGCGTGGGCGATTGGAGGATTTCTTGTCCTCTACAACATCGGACATCTCGCCCTGCGCTGGTGGGCGCTCCGTGCCGGATGGGCGTCCGGCCTGCAGGTCGCGTCCGCCCTCAGGCATCCGGCGCTGTTGCGCGCGGGGGCGCTGGTCCGGCCGGCGATGGCGCTGGCGATGGGCGCCGCACTTCCGCTCGCGGCCGGCTATCTGAGTGCGCCGTTTGCCGCGTGGGCTCGCATCGTCGTCGTGGGTGTCGCGGCGGCCGGCCTGCTGTTGCTGCGAACCAGCCGGCTTGCGCCCACCGGATTGCGCTTCGGTCTCGTGACCGTCGCGGCGGCTCTCCTCGTGGCGTGGCTATGGCGCTAGTCGAGCGTGCGGTGACGATCGTCAATCCGCTGGGCGTGCACGCCCGGCCGGCGGCAGAGTTTGTCAAAGTGGCCAACCGGTTCCGGTCGAATATCGAGGCGCGGAAGGACGATCTCACGGTCAACGGCAAGAGCATCATGGGCGTGATGATGCTCGCCGCGGAATACGGCGCGCAGGTGATGCTGCGGACTGAAGGCGACGACGCGGTGGAAGCCATGGATGCGTTGACGGCGCTCGTGGCCTCAGGGTTCAACGAGATGGAGATCCCTGGCGAGTCCGACGAGTTCGAAGAGCCGGAGCAGACCGCGTGACGGATCGCGCGCTGCGGGGCATCGGCGTGTCTCCCGGGATCGCAATCGGGCCCGCGCTCGTGGTGCGGCTCACGATGCCCGAGGTGCCGTCGCGCGTGGTACCGCGCTCGCAGGTGCGCGGTGAGGTGCGGCGTCTCAAGGCAGCCGTCAGCGATGTGAAGCGACACCTGCTCGAGCTCAAGGCCCGGGCCCGCGACCGCGCGGGCATCGATGAAGCCCGCATTTTCGATGCGCAGATGATGATGCTCGAGGACAGGGAATTTCTCGCCGGCGTCGAGAGCCTCATCAAGGAAAATCATCTCACGGCCGAGAAGGCCTACGAGTTCAAGGCGCTGGAAATGCGCGACCTGTGGAGCGCCACCGGCAATGCGCGCTTGCGGGAACGACTCGTGGACCTGAACGGCGTGACGACGCGCGTGCTCGAGCACCTGCTGCATCGCGGCGCCGATCATCTCTGGGACGAGCTCGATGAGCCGGTCGTGATCGTCGCGAAGGAAATTCAGCCGGGGCTGACGGTGCAGCTGCCCCGCGAGCGCGTGATCGGCCTCGTGAGCGAGACCGGCACGCGCACGTCGCACGCCGCGATTCTCGCCCATTCCATGGGCATCCCTGCCGTCATGGGACTCGAGGGCGCGGCCGAGCGCATCGTGTCGGGAACAATGCTCGTGGTGGATGGAACCCGCGGCACCGTGCTCCTCAATCCGAGCTCCGCCGACCTCGCCGAAGCGCGCGGGGGCGAGGTGCGGCGCCGCGAGCTCGAAGCGCAGCTCGAGCAGGTGGTCGACCGGCCGGCCGTGACGAAAGACGGCTTCCGGTTGCACTTGCGCGGCAACGTCGATCTTCCCGAGGAGATTCGGGCCGCTCAGGAGCACCGGGCGGAAGGCGTAGGCCTCCTGCGCACCGAGTTTCTGATTGCGGGGCGCTCGAATCTCCCGAGCGAGGACGAGCAGGCCGTGTATTTCCGGCGCGTCGGCGAGGCGTTTCCGGGACAGCCGGTCGTGGTGCGGACGTACGACCTGGGCGGCGACAAGATGCCGCTGCCGTTTCAGGCGCCGGACGAAGCGAATCCGTTCCTCGGGTGGCGCGCCATTCGCGTGTGCCTCGATCACCCCGAGTTGTTGCGGACGCAGATCCGCGCGGCGCTGCGCGCGGCCGCACGCGCCGAGATTCAGTTGATGATTCCGCTCGTTACGCGCATCGAGGAAATCGATCGCACGCGCGAGCTCGTCCTTGACGAAGCCGAGCGCCTCGCGCGCGAAGGTGTGGAGGCCGCGCCACGCATTCCACTGGGAGTGATGATCGAGACGCCGGCCGCGGCCGTGATCGCGGACCGTGTGGCCGACGCGAGCGACTTCGTGAGCATCGGGTCGAACGATCTCACGCAGTACACCTTGGTCGTGGACCGTGGCAACGCGCGTCTGGCGGACCGGTTTACACCGCACGATCCGAGTGTGCTGCGGCTCCTCAAAATGGTGGCAGATGCGGCACGCGCCGCCGGAAAACCGGCAAGCGTATGTGGCGAAATGGCATCGGAGCCGCTTCTGGCATTTCTCTTGCTAGGGCTGGGCTACCAAACGCTTTCGATTGCTCCGCCCGCGCTCCCGCTGATCAAGTGGATCGTGCGCCAGGTGAGCGAGGCTCGTGCCCGCACCGCGGCCGCTGCAGCACTCGACGCACGCACTGCCGATGACGTGCTCGATATTTTGCGCCTCGCGTTGGCCGAAGCGATCGATCTCAAGTTGCTCGATCCCGATGCGCGGTTGCCGGTGCGCCGGCGGCCCGCTAGCTTGAAGGCCTAAACGGAGGCTCCGGGCCCATGCCCGCACAACGCCACGTCTTCACCTCCGAGTCGGTGACGGAAGGTCATCCCGACAAAATCGCCGACCAAATCTCCGATTCCGTACTCGACGCCATCCTGGCGGCGGACCCCGCCGCTCGCGTGGCCTGCGAGACGCTTGTGACCACGGGCATGACCCTGGTTGCCGGCGAGATTACCACCTCCACCTATGTTCATATTCCCGACATCGTCCGGGGCACGATCTCCTCGATCGGCTATACCGACGCGAACTTCGGCTTTGATGCCCAGACCTGCGCCGTGTTGACGACCATCGACCGGCAGTCGGCCGATATCGCGCTCGGTGTCGATACGGGCGGCGCGGGCGATCAGGGCATGATGTTCGGCTACGCGACCGACGAAACGGCGTCGCTCATGCCGCTCCCGATCGTGCTGGCGCACCGGCTGGCCGAGCGGCTCGCGGCCGTGCGCAAGAACGGCGACCTCGTCTGGCTCAGGCCCGACGGCAAGACCCAGGTCAGTGTCGCCTACGAAGGCGACAAGCCCGTCGCGATTACGAAAGTGGTGGTGTCCACGCAGCATTCCGACCTGATCGATGCCAAGGAGCTGCGCGCCGGTGTCATAAAACTCGTCATTCGCCCGGTGCTGGGCGAAGCGGGATTCGAGGTCCGCGAGGCCGACATCCTCGTGAACCCCACCGGGCGTTTCGTCGTGGGAGGGCCACAGGGCGACGCCGGGCTCACCGGGCGCAAGATCATCGTCGATACCTACGGCGGCATGGCGCGGCACGGCGGCGGTGCGTTCAGCGGCAAGGACCCCTCCAAAGTCGACCGCTCGGCCGCGTATGCCATGCGGTGGGTGGCGAAGAACATCGTGGCCGCGAAGCTCGCACGCCGCTGCGAAGTGCAGGTGGCGTACGCGATCGGCGTCGCGGACCCGGTGTCGATCATGGTCGACACCTTCGGCAGCGGCACGGTGCCGGATGCCGCGCTCGAAGAGTCCGTGCGCGAAGTGTTCGACCTTCGACCGCTCAAGATCATCGAAGCCCTGAACCTGAGGAATCCGATCTACAGGGCGACGGCGGCATACGGGCACTTTGGCCGCAACCCTGAGCGCCGCCATTTCGTGGACGCAGATGTAGAGAAGGACGTCGATCTCTTCACCTGGGAGCGAACCAATCGCGTCGAGGACCTGCGCCTCGCCGTGCAGCGCTCCTCTCACTATCAGACGACCAAGGCTGGACGATGACCGCGACTGCTTCGGGCACCTCTTCCGATATCAAGGATCTGACGCTTGCCGACGAGGGACGCCGGCGTACCGATTGGGCCGAGCGCTCGATGCCGGTGCTGCGCCAGATCCGGGACCGTTTCAGCCGGGAGCGTCCACTCGCGGGCCGCCGTCTATCGGCGTGCCTGCACGTCACGACCGAGACCGCGAATCTCGCGGTCACACTGAAGGCCGGCGGGGCCGACGTCGCGCTGTGCGCCTCGAACCCGCTGTCCACGCAGGATGACGTCGCAGCCCACCTGGTGCGCGACCACGGGATCAAGGTGTTCGCGATCAAGGGCGAAGATCACACGACGTATTACGAGCACATCCGTGCGGCGCTCGCGCACCGGCCCGACATCACCATGGATGACGGGGCCGATCTCGTGGGCGCGCTGCACATGATCGCGCTCAACCGTCTGGACGATCTGGCGCCGCCGGTGCGGCGCTGGGTGGAAACCCTGAATCCTGCTGATCGGAAAAGTCTGGCCGGCGCGATGCTCGGATCGACCGAAGAGACCACGACCGGCGTGATCCGGCTCAAGGCCATGGCCAAGGATGGCGTGCTGCAATTTCCGGTCGTGGCAGTCAACGATTCCGACACGAAACATCTCTTCGACAATCGCTACGGCACCGGGCAGTCCACGCTCGACGGCATTCTCCGCGCGACCAACCTGTTGATCGCGGGGAGCACGGTCGTAGTGGCGGGGTATGGATGGTGCGGCCGCGGATTTGCCATGCGGGCGCGCGGCATGGGCGCGAACGTTCTCGTGACCGAGATCGATCCGCTCAAGGCACTGGAAGCGCAGATGGATGGGTATCGAGTCGTGACCATGGCCGACGCGGCCCCCGTCGGCGACATCTTCGTCACCCTGACCGGTAACGTGAACGTGATTCGGGTGGAGCACATGCGGCAAATGAAGGATGGGGCCGTGCTCGCCAATTCAGGGCACTTCAACGTCGAGATCGATCTCGCCGGGTTGAAGGAGCGCGCCAAGGGACCGGTCGCGGTTCGCGAGTTCGTCGAGGAATGGCGTCTCGAAGGGAAACGCATTTTTGTGCTCGCCGACGGCCGCCTCATCAATCTCGCCGCGGCCGAGGGACATCCCGCGAGCGTGATGGACATGAGCTTCGCAAACCAGGCGCTGGCCGCCGAGTTCGTCGTGCAGCGCGGCAAGATGCTCGCCAAGGACGTGCACCGCATTCCGGTCGAGCTGGACCGCGAGATCGCGCGGCTCAAGCTCCAGGGCATGGGCGTCGCGATCGACACGTTGACCCCCGAGCAGCAAAAGTACCTTGCGTCTTGGGACATGGGGACCTAATCGTTCGGTCGTGATTGAAGTCCGGGTAGCCCAGGTGGGGCTCGATCGCACGACCAATACGCCGGTCGTCATCCTCCAGGAACGCGAAGGCGAGCGGGTCCTGCCCATCTGGATCGGACCCGCCGAAGCGAGCGCGATCGCGATGGAGCTGGCGGGCGTCAAATTCGCGCGACCGCTCACGCACGATTTGCTCAAGCAGGTGATCGTGGGGCTGGGTGCGGATCTCCGGAAGGTCATCATCACCCAGGTGAAGGAGAACACGTATTACGCGGAGCTGCACGTGTACCGCGGCGACGCCGTCATTCAGATCGATGCGCGCCCGTCGGACTCGATCGCCATCGCACTCCGCCTCAAGGCGCCGATCTTCACGAGCGAAAATCTCCTCGCCCTTACCTCCGTGGACACGAGCGAACCCGGCGGCTCGGGCGAAGGCGGCGGAGGAGAAGGTGAATCGGGTCCGTCGTCGCTCGATAGCGACGCCCTCAAGACCTACCTGCAGAACCTCGATCCTGAAGATTTCGGCAAGTTCACGCCGTAACGTCCTCCGCAGTCTTCTTCTCTTGACCGCCGCCTGCTTCGGGAGGCTCGCGGGTCAGGGAGTTGTGGTCACCGGAAAAGTCGTGAACGGGCCCACCCGAAGGCCTGTCGCGGGCGGTTGGGTGGTGCTGCACCACGTCGGGATGGAGGGCAAGGGCGGCCCGGTCGATTCGATGCGCACGGCTGGCGACGGGAGCTATCGCTTCACGATCGCGAAAGTGGACACGGGTGCGATGTACGTCGCGAGCAGCTGGTATCACGGAATCGCGTACTTCTCGGAGCCCGTGCCCGCGAACCGTGGGGAGGCCGTGTCGCTGCAGCCGATCATGGTATACGACACCGCCTCGAGCGGTCCCCCGATCCGATTACAGCGGCGGCTCGTGACCGTCGCGCGGCCCGACAAGCACGACGGGACGAGGCCGGTACTCGAGCTGCTGGCGCTCGAGAACTCCACACCCGTCACGCGTATAACGAACGACACCGTCCATCCCACGTGGAGCGGTGCGATCCCCGCCGGTGTCGTGCAGTTTCAGCCGGGGCAGGGAGACATCTCGGCGGAAGCGATATTTCTCCGCGGCCCGGCGAGCGACACGGTCGCCGTGTTCGGCCCCATTCCGCCTGGCGAGGCCAAGCAGCTCAGTTACTCCTACATCGTTCCCGCGACGTTCCAGGAAATCGCGATCCCGATCGATCAGCCGACGGGCGAGCTCGATCTGCTGCTGGAGGACACGACCGCCCGCGTGGCGGCGCCGAATGTCCAGTCGGACGGGATTCAGAGTATCGAGCAGCGACGATTCGCGAGCTATCGGATCCCGTCGCTCCCGCCCGCCGCGGGCGTGATCGTCTCGTTCCCGAAGAACCGGTTTTCGGCACAGGCGCTGATACCGTACGTGGTCGCCCTGCTCGCCGTGGCGCTGGTCCTGGGACTGGTGCTGGCGCTCAAGAAGCGGCCGGTTGCGGCGGAGGAGCGAGGCTCGTAGACTAATCGCGACATAAAGCGAACGGGGATCAACGGAAGCCGGTGCGAGTCCGGCGCGGCCCCGCCACTGTAACGGGCAGGTAGCGGCTCAACGCCACTGGGAAACCGGGAAGGCGAGCCGCGAGCCCGGAGCCAGGAGACCTCCTCGTTCGCGCCACCTGTTGAGTCCCTCGCGGGAGGGATGGTGGCGCTGCGCAACTCGGCGCAGTCGCTTGCCCATCTCCGCTCCGTCGGGGGTGGGCATTGTCGCTATGCGCCGACGGGCACATCGCACACACCTCGCGGGCCTCCTGGTCCTCGCCGCCATTCCGTGGCAGCGACGAGGTGGGCAAACGGCGTCTCTTGCGGTCACGGACGACGCGCAGCGCGTCGTCCGGCTCGCGCATCCCGCGCAACGCATCGTCTCGCTCTCGCCCGCCATCACCGAGCTGCTGTTCGCGCTCGGCGTCGGTCCTCGTGTGGTGGGGCGGACGACGTGGTGTGACTATCCCGACGCGGCGAAGCGCGTGCCGAGCGTGGGCGACGGTCTTGAGCCGAACATCGAGGCCATCGTGGCGCGGCGGCCCGATCTGGTAGTGCTGTACCAGTCGCCGCTCGATCTCCGGGCCGCGGGCGAGCTCGAGCGGCTCGAGATTCCGGCGCTCGTGCTGCGGCAGGACCGGCTGATGGACCTGGCACGTGACGCGCGGCTCGTCGGCGTGCTGACGCGCGACAGCGCAGGTGCCGATTCGATCGCCCGCCGGATCGAGCGCATCGCGACCGCGCCCGCGCCGGCGCTCGGCGTCTCGCTCGCGTACATCACCTGGGACAATCCACCAATCGTCATCGGCGGCGAGAGCTATCTCGACGAGCTGGCGCGCCTCGCGGGCGCACGCAACGTGTTCCACGACCTGCGTGCCGCATCGAGCGTGGTCTCGCTCGAAACGCTGGCGGTGCGCGACCCCGATGTGCTCGTCACTCTGGCCGACAGCGCGGTACCGCATCCCGCGCCGCCCGCGTTCGCCGCGGGACCGGCATGGCAGGCGATCCGGGCCGTGCGCGAGCGGCGCTTCGTGGTGCTGGGCGGGTCGCTGTTCGGCCATCCATCGCCGCGCGCCGACAGCGCCGTGGCGGAGCTCGGGCGCCTGCTCCGGAGTGCGCGATGAAGTGGCTCGGTCTCGGGCTCGTCGCGGCGCTGGCGCTGCTCGTTGCGGTGGCGCTCGGACCAACTCACGTGCCCGTCGCCGCGCTCGCGACCTCGGACATCGTGCGCTCGATCCGCCTGCCACGCGGAGTGCTTGCCTTTCTCGTAGGCGGTGCGCTCGGGGTGTCGGGCGCGGCGCTGCAGGCGATCGTGCGGAATCCTCTCGCGGACCCGTTTCTGCTCGGCCTCTCGGGCGGTGCGGGCTTGGGCGCCGTGGTCGCGATCGCGGCACACGCGTCGGGCGCCTTGCCGGTGGCGCTCGCGGCCTTTGCCGGCGCCTTGATCGCGATGGTCCTCGTATATCGTATCGGGCTCGTCGGGGGGGCAGAGCTCGATCCGCGGGTGCTTATCCTCGGCGGCGTCGCGGTCGGCGCGTTTTCGGCTGCCGTGACGACCGCGATCGTATCGCTGGCCAACGCCGCGCTGCTTCGCAACGCAATGCTCTGGCTGTGGGGCGGACTCGGTAACGCGTCGTGGAGCTCGGTGTGGCTGGTGTGCGCGTCACTACCGTTGCCGCTCGTGACGCTGTTCGCCGCGGCACGCCCGCTCGACCTGCTCGCGCTCGGCGAGGAGCCGGCGGGGTATCTCGGCGCCGACGTCACGCGCGTCAGACGCCAGGTCTACATCGCGGCGTCGCTGCTCACGGCGGTCGCCGTCTCAGTGTCGGGGATCATCGGCTTCGTCGGATTGATCGTGCCGCACGCCATGCGCGCCGTGTGGGGAAGAACCCATCGCGCGCTGTTTCCGGCCGCGTTCCTGGGCGGGGGGGTGCTCGTGACGCTCGCGGACACGCTCGCTCGGGTGGTTGTGGCGCCGCGGGAGCTGCCGGTCGGAATCGTCACCGCGCTCGTCGGGGTGCCGACGTTCGCGCTGCTCATGCGCCAATGGACCGCGCGGTGATTCTCGAGCTGCGCGACGTCGCGTACCGCTATCCGCGCGCGGCCGCTCCCGCCGTGCAGGACATCTCGCTCGAAGTGCGAGGCGGCGATTTCACCGCCGTCCTAGGCCCGAACGGCAGCGGCAAGACGACCCTGGTGCGGCTCGCGCTGGGCGTGGTGACGCCCGATGCGGGAACCGCGCGCGTGCTCGAGCGTCGCGCGCATGAATGGTCGCGCCGCGATCTCGCGCGCCGCGTGGCGGTCATGCCGCAGCGCGAAGACAACCTCTTTCCCCAGCGCGTGCGCGAGACGGTGCTGCTCGGCCGGTATCCCCATCTCTCGCTGTGGGGCACGGCGGGAGATGCCGACCGCGCCGCAGTGGATCGTGCTCTAGTGCGCTGCGACGTGGAGCAGCTTGCCGACCGCTCGATCTGGTCGCTCTCGGGCGGTGAATATCAGCGCGTGCGGCTCGCGCGGGCGCTGGCGCAGGAGCCCAGGCTGCTCGTGCTCGACGAGCCGACTTCGAGTCTCGACGTGCGCCACGAGATGGAGCTGTTCGAGCTGCTGCGCGCGCTGGTGGACTCGCAGGGGCTCGCCGTGCTGTTCATCACCCACGAGGTGAACCTGGCCGCCCGATATGCCGACCGTGTAGTGCTCCTCGCCGCCGGTCGCGCGGCGGCCACGGGCTCGCCCGAGCAGGTGCTCACTGCGGAGCGGCTCGAAGCCGTGTTCCAGTGGCCCATCCGCATCGAGCGGATCGACGGCCGCCCGCAGATGGTTCCGCTCCGCGCTCCGTCCCCGCTTCCAAAGGATCGTTGATGATCTCACGCGTCGTGGTTTCCCTTGCTGGTGTTCTCGTGGCGGCGTCGGGTCTCGATGCGCAGGAGCCGCGAGATACGGCGGCTCTCGCGCCGGTGGTCGTGACGGCGACGAAGATTCCCACTGAGGCGAGCGCCATCCCCGCCGCCGTCACGGTGCTCTCGGGCACGACCCTGTCTCACGAGAGCGTCTTCAACGTCGGAGAGGCGCTCCGGACCGTTCCCGCCGCGAGCGTCACCGCGTCCGGCTCCTACGGCGGCGTGACCTCGCTGTTTCTGCGAGGCGGCGAAGCGGGATACGTGAAGGTGCTGGTGGACGGCGTGCCGCAGCTCGCGCCGGGCGGCCCGGGAGAATCGTACGACTTCGCGAATCTCACCACCGGGGGGGTGGACCGGATCGAGATCGTGCGCGGCCCGGCGAGCGTGTTATACGGATCCGACGCCGTCACCGGCGTGGTGCAGGTGTTCACGCGCGACGGACGCGGTCCGGGGCAGGGCGTGATTTCGGGGCTCGGCGGCACGTACTCGAGCGGCGCGTTCGACGCGAGCCTGTCGGGCGGAGCGGAGCGCGCGAGCTACCTGGTGGCGATCTCGCGGTTCTCGTCGGACGGGATCTATCCTGTCGACAACGATTATCGCAACGACGTCGCCAGCGCGCGGCTCCGGTTCAGTCTCGATTCGGGGAGTGAGGCGGCGCTCTCCCTGCGGTACATCGACGCGCTGTATCATTTTCCGACCGACGGTTCCGGCGCCGTGGTCAGCAATAACCAGCACCAACTCGTGCGCGGACCGATGGTGGGATTGGACCTGGGGCACTCGTTCTCCGAACGGGTGGACGGTCACGTCTCCATGGGATGGGATCGCAAGAACTATCTCTATTCGATCGCCCCCAACAGCCCCACCGACTCGACCACGTTTCCCTTCGCCAGCTCGGACTGGACGGGGCGGGCGAACGTGGACGCCCGGAGTAACGTGCACCTGGGCCGGCGTGACGCGGGCGACGTGCTGACCGTGGGCGGCGCGTTCGAGCGAGAAACGATGGAAGGCGCGACGCTCGACACGATGCGGGCCCGAAACAACGGCGCGGCGTACGCTCAGCTCGTGACCGGGGGCCAGCGGCTGGTGAACCTGATGCTCGGCGCCCGGATCGATGACAACGAGCAATTCGGTACCTGGGGAACGTACCGGATCGGGGGCGCGCTGCATCTCGGGGCCCGCGCGCGCGCAATCGGCTCCGTCGGCACGGGGTTCAAGGAGCCGACGTTTTACCAGAACTTTGCCACCGGATTGGTGCAGGGGAATCCCGATCTCAAGCCCGAGCATTCGCAGAGCTGGGAGCTCGGGCTCGAGCAGCGCTTCGGATCGCGGGGCGCGAGCGCACGGGCGACGTACTTCAATCAGCGATTCCGCGATCTGATTGATTACGACGGCAGCTCCACCGGCCCCAACTACCTCAACGTTCCCGAAGCCACCTCGAAAGGCGTCGAGCTGGGGCTCGACGCGCCGCTCGGCCGCGCGGCACGATTGAGCGGCTCGTACACCTGGCTCGATGCCTACGTTACAAAAGGCGGCGCGAGCAGCAGTCCGGCCGCGCAGTTCCTGGCGGGCGCCCCGCTCCTCCGGCGACCAAAGAACTCGGCCAGCGCGACACTCGCCTGCGAGCTGCCGCACCGCATTCACACGGCTGTTACGGCTCTGTACGTCGGCGACCGCGAGGACATCGATTTCGCCACCTTCGCGCGCGTCACGCTGCCTGCCTACTCGCGCTGGGACGTGGCGGCCAGCGCCGAAATCATTGAGGCGCGCGGAACCTCGCCCGGCCTCGCGGCCCGGCTGCGGGTGGAGAACCTGTTCGACCGGAGCTACGAGGAGATCGCGAATTTCCCGGCGCGGCGGCGCACCATTCTCGCGGGGGCAGAGCTGCGGTTCGGTTATTAACTTAGGCGAGCATGCGCGCAGCAGCTTCCGCTTCACTGCTCCTGGTGGCGGCACTCACCGGGTGCAGCGACGCTCTCGAGCAGTCGACGGCGGCAGGTCAGGTCGTGGTCGCCGTGAACAGTACGAGCCGTACGCTCTCGCTCGTTTCCGTGGACGACCATTCCGTCGTCACCAACGCCATGGCCCCCCCCGGGGCGACAGCGCGAACGGCGGCGGTCCAGGGCTCGAGTCTCCTCGCGATTCCCGCGCTCGATTCCGGCGCGATCGCCGTCTACGATTTCACGAACGGGCGTGTCCCGGAGCTGGCCTTCCGTCCGCTGCCCGCCGGATCGGGCGCCGGCGGCATTGCGATCACGAGGGATTCGGTCGCGTGGGTGGCGAATACGGCGCTGAACAGCGTGAGCCGCGTGGACTTTCGCACCAGCGCCATTACCACATTCGCGGGAGAGGCATATCCTCAGGCGGTCGTGGTGGCCCAGGGGTTCGTGTTCGTCACCAACACGAATCTCTCGGGTGGCGTGCCGACCGGTTCAGCCTGGATCCGGGTGCGATCCCAGGAGACCGGCGCGCTCGCGTCTCCCGATTCGATTCCGCTGACGGGTACCAATGCCCGCTACGCCATCGTCGGGGAAGACGGGCTCATCTACGTCGTGGAGGCGGGTACCCCAGGCAAGGCCGATGGCAAGGTGTCGATTGTGGATCCGGTGTCGCACTCCGAGCTTGTTGTCGTGAACGGCCTCGGCGAATCTCCCGGCCCGGCCGTCTATCATCCGGCCGGGCGTTTGCTTGTGGCTTCACAGACCGAAGGCATTCTCGAAATCGACACGTCGCGGCGCATGCTGCTGCGCGGCGCCGGACAGGGCTTGAAACCGGGAGGCGCCGGCATCGCCGTACTCACGCTCGATGAGGCCGGACGCGTATATGCGTTCGACCGGGGAGATTGCACGGCGCCGGGCACGCTGCACGTGCTGTCTCCTCCTCCCGAGTACCATGACGACCAGCAGATTCCGGTCGGCATCTGCCCCGTTGCCGCCGCGACCACGCTCGTACCCTGATGCCGCTCGTTACCACCCGCGCCGTCGTGCTCCGGACCCATCGCTATAGCGAGAGCTCGAAAATCGTGCGGCTCGCGACGCGCGATATCGGCGTGCAGAGCGCGATCGCGAAGGGCGCGCTCCGCCCGCACAGCCGGTTCGGCGCGGCGATCGAATTTCTGAGCGAGGGCGACGTGCAGATCTACTACAAGGAGTCGCGCGATCTGCACACGCTGGGGGCCTTCGATGTCGCCAATTTGCGTCGCGGCCTGGCCTCGGACCTGGAGCGCTTCACCGCCGCCGCCGCCGTGGCCGAGGTGATGCTCAAGATGGCGCCCCCCGCCCCACTCCCGACCGCGTTCGATACGCTCACGGCCGTGCTCGACATGCTCGTCTCCGTCGCGCCCGAGGCGCAAACCGCGGCGGGCGTGCGAGGGCTCTGGGTGCTGGTACGTGAGCTCGGGTTTGGGCCGGCGCTCTCGACCTGCGTGCGCGATGACGCGGCAATCGTGGCCGACGGCGTGCCGATCGCCTTCAGCGCCGCCGAGGGTGGGGTGCTCTGCCCGCACTGCGCGCCGTCGCGTCCGCCAACGCGGCTCCCCCCAGAGGATTATCACGTACTCCTCGCGCTCAACGACCCCCAGGCCGACCTTCCGGTGCTCGACGCCCCGCATGCCGCGGCCCATCGGCGTCTCGTGGCACGCTTCATCCGCTACCATCTCGAAACCGAATCGCTCGCCGCGCTCGATTCCTGGGAACGGCACGAGTGGTCCTCACCCCCCCCGGAGGGAGAGGGGGCCAGGGGGTGAAGACGTGAGGTTCGTCATCGGTACCGCCGGTCACATCGATCACGGAAAAACGGCGCTCGTCAAAGCGCTGACGGGTATCGACACCGACCGCTGGGAAGAAGAAAAGCGTCGCGGCATCACGATCGACCTCGGCTTCGCGCCGCTCGCGCTCGGCGCCGGGCTCGAGGTGAGCGTGGTGGACGTCCCCGGCCACGAAGGATTCGTCCGCAACATGCTCGCGGGCGCGACCGGGATCGACGTGGCCTTGCTCGTGGTCGCGGCCGACGAGGGCATCATGCCCCAGACCGAAGAGCACCTCGCGATTCTCGAGCTGCTGGGAATCCCCCGTGGTATACCGGTCGTCACCAAGACTGATCTCGTGGACGAGGAATGGCTCGCACTCGTCACCGGCGAGGTGACCGAGCGCTTGAGCCGAAGCTCGATCCCCTGGCGAGCGCCTGTCGCGGTTTCCGCGCACACCGGCGCGGGACTCGAACAGCTGCGAGCGATGCTCGCGGACGCCGGTCGCGAGGTGCTCGAGCGACCAGAGGACGATCTGTTCCGGCTGCCGATCGACCGTGTGTTCACGCTCCCCGGGGCGGGCACCGTCGTGACCGGTACCACCTGGAGCGGTTCGGTCGCGGTCGGCGAGTTCGTGCAGTTGCTGCCGCTCGGCCGCAATGCGCGGGTTCGCTCGATCGAGGTTCATGGCAAGCCCGCGGACCGGGCGCTCCCCGGTCGGCGTACGGCGCTAGCGCTCGTGGGAGTCTCCAAGCAAGAGCTGACGCGCGGCGACGTCGCGGTCACGGGAACGGGATGGAAGACCACGCAGACTGTGGACGGGGAAATTGTCGTGCTCCCCGGCGCCTCGCGTCCGCTTCGCGGGCGCACGCGTGTCCGTGTGCACCTCGGCACCGCGGAAGTCCTCGCGCGCGTGATTCAGATCGGCAGCGTGGAACCCGGCACGAGCGCCGTCGCGCGGTTCGTCCTCGAATCGCCACTGGTGGCGCGTGGTGGCGACCGGTTCGTATTACGCTCGTTCTCACCGGTTACGACAATCGGTGGTGGAGCTGTGGTCGATCCATTCCCGCCAGCGCGGGGGAAGGTGAGGCACCGGACGCTCACCGCGGGGCAGCCCGCGCCTGATCGCCTTCGCGTCCTGCTCCACGAAGCCGGGCTCGCGGGCGTTGCTGAATCCGAGCTGGCCGTGCGTCTCGGCATCTGTGAACGGGAGATTCCGGCGACGCTCCATGCCATCGAAGCCGAGCATGTCAGAACGGATGGTGTGCTCGTGGCCCTGACTGCGGTTGAGCAGGGTATCGCGCGCATTCGTGACGATCTCACTCGATTCCATCAACGGAATCCGCTCGATCCCGGCATGTCGTTGCAGTCGGTCCGGTCGCGACTGGGGAGCAACGGTCACGCCACGGCGATCGCCGATGTCGTGCTCGAGACCGGCGTGCGCTCGGGAGCGTGGGAGCTGGACGGCGGAGTCGCGCGCACACCCGGGTGGAAGCCCAGATTCGATGCCCGCGCCGCCGCGGCACGTTCCAAGGTGCTCCACATTCTGAAGACCGCTCGCTGGGAGATTCCCACCACCGCCGAGCTCGAGAAGCAGGTGAACGGCGGCAATGCGCTGCTCCCGCTGCTCGCGTTGCTCGCGCGGGAAGGGGTCGTGGAGCAGATCGATCAGGAGCGGTATGGTGATCCGGTGGCGTTGACCGAGTTCCGCTCGACGGTCGAGGGGCTGCTCAGGGAACTGGGCGAGGCGACGCCGGCGGAGCTGCGCGACCGGCTGGGGCTCACCCGGAAGTACTTGATTCCACTACTCGAATGGGCGGACCGCCGGGGGATCACCGAGCGCCATGGCGACGTGCGGCGCTTGTTGACACCGCGAACAGCCAGTCCATAACTTAGGGCGTTCCGACAGCAGTATCCGTTTACCCCGTTTCAAGGAGAGCCGTAAAGACACTTTCTCGTTCGCGAGGAGCGGTGGATGACGCAGTCCGCCTGGGCAGTGCTGGGGCTCGGGCTTTGGGCAGCAGGGGTGGGCGCAGGGACAGCGTATAGTCAGGCAGTACCGGCCTCACCCATGGTGGAGCTCAAACAGAATTTCCCGAACCCGTGTAACCCGGCGACCACGATTCCGTTCTCAATCAATGGCGCGCTGTTCGCCAATGGTCGCAGGCCGAAAGTCTCGCTGAGGATCTACAACGTGCTGGCGCAGCTCGTGGCCATTCCCGTACTCAAGGACGATGGCCGCGCGCTTGACAACGTCGGGCTGTCGTGTTCGGATCCCGCCGGGTGTTCGTATTTCGCCTACTGGGATGGAAGCGTCCCCAGGACGGGGCAGCAAGCGTCGTCGGGGGTGTACATCTATCAGCTGGTAGTCGACGGGAGTCGCTATACTAAAAAGATGATCGTCATGAAGTGAGTGCTCGAACTGCTCCGACGCCGGTTGGGGCAGTTCGCGTTTGTGGAGGTTCCCCATGTCTCGATTCGCCCTCCTCGGCCTGGGCTTGATCAACGCGGATGGACGCATGGAAATCACAGGACGGGTGACGCTATACAACGCGGAACTCTGCCAAACCGGCACCCTTTCCCCGGCACACCGCTTGCTTTCGGTTAGCGTGCTATGATCAGACCTGAAAGGCTTACCGTTAAGGCCGCCGAAGCTCTACAGCAGGCGGCCACGCTGGCGCGCTCGCGCGGCAATCCGGTCTTGAACGACGCGCATCTACTGCTCGCCCTCCTGTCGCAGGAGGACGGCATTGTCATTCCATTACTCCAGAAGGTCGGGCTGAACGTTGCCCAGTTGCGCGCCGATACCGAGCGGGAGATCGAACGGTTTCCCACGCAGTCTGGTACGCCCGCCGAGCCCACGCTGTCGCGTGAAGTGTCGCGCGTATTCGACCACGCCGAAGCGGAAGCGAAAGCGCTGGGCGATGCGTTTGTCTCGACTGAGCATATCCTGCTCGCGCTTGCCGAGGAAAAGGGCACGACGGCCAGGCAGCTGCTCAGCGGCGCCGGCGTAAACCGCGACGACCTGCTGCAGGCGCTGGCGCAGGTGCGCGGCTCGCACCGTGTGACCGACCAGGAGCCCGAGCAGCAGTATCAGGCGCTCGAGAAGTTCACCCGCGATCTGACCGAGCAGGCCCGGAAAGGCAAGCTCGACCCCGTGATCGGCCGCGACGAAGAGATCCGGCGCGTCATGCAGGTGCTGTCGCGGCGCACCAAGAACAATCCCGTGCTGATCGGCGAGCCGGGCGTCGGCAAGACCGCCATCGTGGAGGGGCTCGCGCAGCGCATCGTGGACGGCGACGTGCCCGAATCACTCAAGAACAAGCACCTCGTGGCGCTCGATCTCGGCTCGCTCGTGGCCGGCACCAAGTACCGCGGGGAATTCGAGGAGCGCCTCAAGTCGGTGCTGCGGGAGATCACGAGCTCCGAAGGGAAGTACATCGTGTTCATCGACGAGCTGCACACCCTCGTCGGAGCAGGAGCGGCCGAAGGCGCGGTGGACGCGTCGAACATGCTCAAGCCCGCGCTGGCGCGCGGCGAGCTGCACGTGGTGGGCGCGACCACGCTCGATGAGTACCGCAAGCACATCGAAAAGGACGCGGCGCTCGAACGGCGATTCCAGCCGGTGTACGTTGGCGAGCCGTCGGTCGAGGCGACGATCGCCATCCTGCGCGGCCTGAAGGAGCGCTACGAAATTCACCACGGGGTCCGGATTACGGATGGGGCGATCGTGGCGGCCGCCACGCTGTCGCACCGCTACATCGGCGACCGGTTTCTGCCCGACAAGGCGATCGACCTGATCGACGAAGCGGCGAGCCGGCTGCGCATCGAGATCGACTCGCTGCCGCAGGAGATCGACGAAGTCGAACGGCGCATCGTGCAGCTCGAGATCGAGCGCGCAGCCTTGAAGAAAGAGAAAGACAAGGCCTCACGTGAGCGGCTCGAGCGAGTCGACGAAGACCTGCGCGGGCTGCGCGAGCGCTCGCAAGTGATGAAAGCGCACTGGCAGGCGGAAAAGGACGTGATCGCGCAGCTGCAGGCCAAGAAGGCCGAGCAGGAGCAGCTACGCGGCGAAGCCGATCAGGTCACGCGGCGCGGCGACCTGCAAAAGGCCGCGGAGATCCGTTATGGCCGGATTCCCGGTCTCGAGAAGGAGATCGGGTCGCTCGAGTTGCGGCTCCAGGAAATCCAGAAGAACGGCAAATACCTCAAGGAAGAGGTGGACGCCGACGATATCGCCGAGATCGTGGCAAAGTGGACCGGGATTCCGGTGTCGCGGATGCTCGAATCGGAGCGGGAGCGGCTCACTCGGCTGGAGGCCGAGCTGGGGCAGCGGGTGATCGGCCAATCCGAGGCGCTCGGCGCCGTGGCGAACGCCGTCCGGCGCGCACGCGCGGGGCTGCAGGATCCCAATCGGCCGATCGGCTCGTTCATTTTCCTCGGTCCCACGGGCGTCGGCAAGACGGAGACGGCGCGCGCGCTCGCCGAATTCCTGTTCGACGACGAACGGGCCATGGTACGGCTCGACATGTCGGAGTACATGGAGAAGCATGCGGTGGCCCGGATGATCGGCGCGCCGCCCGGCTACGTCGGGTACGAAGAAGGCGGCCAGCTCACGGAAGCCGTGCGGCGGCGGCCCTACTCGGTCGTGTTGTTCGACGAAATCGAGAAGGCCCATCCCGATGTGTTCAACGTGCTGCTCCAGATTCTCGACGAGGGCCGCCTGACCGACTCGCAGGGACGCACGGTGGATTTTCGAAACACTGTGCTGATCATGACATCGAACATCGCGTCGCAGTACCTGCTCGACGCCGCGAACGTGGGGTGGGAGCAGACGGAAACGAAGGTGCTCGAAGTCTTGCGCCAGACGTTCAAGCCCGAGTTCCTGAACCGGGTGGACGATGTGATCATGTTCCGGCCTCTGTCGCACGACGACGTGGCGAAGATCGTCGAGATCCAGCTCAAGCGGGTCGAGCGGCTCGTGGCGGACCGGAAGCTCAAACTCGAGATCTCGGCTGCCGCGAAGCAGCTGCTCGTGTCGGAAGGCTACGATCCGGTGTACGGGGCGCGTCCGCTGAAGCGCGCCATCCAGCGCTTGCTGCAGAACCCGCTGGCGCTCGCGGTGCTCGAGGGCGAGTACTCGGAGGGCGATACGATCCGCGTCGATCGCGCGGCCGACGGCAACACCCTGGCATTCGAAAAACTCCCGTCTGGCGCGCCGGTAGAGGCGCGTGCGTAACAGGGGGAAGGGGGAAGAGGGAAGCGGGAAGGGTAAGGCGCCTGCTCTTTCGGCTCTCGATGAGGCAGGAATGGCCGCGGCGCTCGAGCAGGCGGAGCGGGCGGCGGCGATAGACGAGGTCCCGATCGGCGCGGTGATCATGCGCGAGGGAGTGATCGTCGCCCGGGCGCATAACGAGACCATCATGCGGCGTGATCCGACCGCGCATGCGGAGCTGCTCGTGATTCAGCAGGCCCTGCGCGAATTATTTACGGATCGGCTTACCGACTGCGCGTTGTATGTCACGCTCGAGCCGTGCGCCCAATGCGCCGGCACGATCGTGCTCGCGAAACTTGGCCGGCTGGTGTTCGGCGCATACGATCCGAAGGCGGGGATGTGCGGCACCGTCGAAGATCTCGTGCGTCACGGCCGGCTCAATCATCGGGTGGAGGTGCTGGGGGGAGCGGCGGAAACGACCTGCGGTCCACTACTCACGGAGTTCTTCAAGATGAAGCGGTGATTGGGGTGACGCGCTTCCGCACCATCATCGAGCCGTTCCGCATCCATTCCACGCAAGCGATTCGCGACATCTCGCCGGCCGAGCGCGCCGCCGCGCTCGAGCGCGCCGGATACAATCTCTTCAAGCTGCACGCCGATGAAGTTCTGATCGACCTGCTCACCGACTCGGGCACCGGTGCCATGTCGTCGCGCCAGTGGGCCGCCATGATGAATGGCGACGAGTCCTACGCCGGCAGCCGTTCGTTTTACCGCTTTCAGGATGTCGTGCGCGATCTCACCGGGTTCCGGGAAGTCATCCCCACGCATCAAGGCCGGGCCGCCGAGCGCATTCTGTTCGCCACAATCGTCACACGCGGATCCGTCGTTCCCAACAACACCCATTTCGATACCACGCGCGCCAACGTCGAGTATGCGGGCGGCGAGGCGAAGGATCTTGTGATCCCCGAGGGCCGAGTGCCGTCCTCGCGCCATCCCTTCAAAGGCAACATGGATGTCGCGGCCCTCGAGGCGCTGATCGACGAAATCGGCCGCGAGCGCATCCCGCTCGTGATGGTCACGGTGACCAACAACTCGGGCGGCGGCCAGCCGGTGTCGCTCGAGAACCTGCGCGCGGTGCGCGCCGTGTGCGACCGCTACAACCTGCCCCTGTTTCTCGACGCCTGCCGCTTTGCGGAGAACGCTTACTTCGTAAAGCTGCGCGAGCCAGGGCAGGACGCGAAGCCGTCCAAGAGGATTGCGCAGGAGATGTTTGCCCTCGCCGACGGCTGCACCATGTCGGCCAAAAAGGACGGCCTCGCCAACATCGGCGGATTTCTCGCGATGAACAATGCCGAGCTGGCCGCGCGGTGCCGCAACCTGCTCATCCTGACGGAAGGATTTCCGACGTACGGTGGTTTGGCGGGTTACGATCTCGAGGCCGTGGCGACCGGACTCGAGGAAGTGCTCGACGAGGACTACCTGCGCTACCGCCTGCGCTCCACGGCGTATTTGGCCGAGAAAGCCGAGCAGGCTGGCGTGCCGGTTGTCCAGCCGCCCGGCGGACATGCCGTGTACCTCGATGCCAAGGCGCTGCTGCCGCACATCCCGCCCGCGCAGTATCCGGCGCAGGCGCTGGCGGTCGAGCTGTATCGTGTGGGCGGCGTGCGCGGTGTCGAGATCGGCTCGGTGATGTTCGGCAAGGCCTCGGCCATGGAGCTCGTGCGGCTCGCCATCCCGCGCCGCACCTACACGCAGAGTCACATCGATTATGTGGGCGAGGTGATCGCGGCGGTGGCGGCGCGGAAAAACGAGCTGTGCGGCTACCGCATTGTCGAGGAGGCGCCGTGGCTCAGACATTTCACAGCGCGGTTCGAGCCGATTCAGTCGTCGTGAGGATCGCGTAGCCGCCGTGTGCGCGCTTCCAGTTTTTCGATGAGCGTTTCGAGCTCGCGTTTCACGCGGTTCAGGAACGGAACGAGCTTGGGTTCGAGCTCGCGCTCGAGATCTTTCAGGACATCGCGGAATCGCTCCCCGAGTTCTTGCCAGGTTGGCGGGGTCTCGTCGTCGCTCCGGTGCGGCGGCTCGCGCTTCGTGGGCAGTGTATTCATGGGTGCCTCCCTGTCTAGAATGATACGCGGATCGTGCGGGCGTGGGTTCATCAACCGGCGAACTTACCTTGGGGGTGCTATGGGCCGCGTTCTCGGCGCAATGCTGGCCGCCCTGCTCGTTGCGGTACCGCTCCGGACCGAGGCGCAAACTGCCCAGGCGCGGCTCGGGATTGGCGCGAGCGCGGTGTTTCCCGCGGGCGAGTTTCACGCGGGGCCGAATGGCGACGGTTTCAAAGTCGGCTGGCAGGGCATGGCGCTCCTGGACGTAGGGGTGCCGGGCCGGCCAAGCGGGTTCCGGCTGGAAGGGGTGTACGGGGAAAACGCCGGCAACGACCAGCTCGTTCAGGACATTACGGGCCTGGTTGGCCCGGGTCTCGCCGTCAAGATGCGCATGTACGGTGCCGATGCCGACCTCATGCTCAAGAACCTGCCCAAAGCGGCCGGTAAACCGACTACGTATCTCTTGGGAGGGATCGGCGTGCGGCACCTGTCCTTGATCGCTACCCAGGGGAGCCTGAATGCCGACACGTCCGGCACCAAGTTTTCCTGGAACGTGGGCGGCGGCGTGTATCTTGGCGGCAATGCGTCGATGATCTTTCTCGAAGCACGCTACGTGCATGTCGCCTCATTTGCCGACTTGTCGACCAATCATTTTCCCGTGACGGCCGGGATTCGGTTCGGCCTGTCGCGCTGATCCTCGACGACTGCGGGAAGTCACATTTGGGGAGGAGGGAAGTATGCGTCGCATCATTCTCGGGCTGACGGCGGTGTGCTGGACTTCCGTGCTGTCAGGCCAGGCCGGTACGCACTTTGGGCTGGGCGTAGGCCCCACGTTTCCAGTGGGCGAGTACCATGCGGATCAGGTTGGCGATGGGTTCAATGTGGGCTGGCAGGGAATGGCGTTCCTCGAGTTCGCGCCGGTGCGGTCTGTCAGTCCCTTCGCGATCCGGCTCGAGGGTCTGTACGGCGAGAATACCGCGAATCAGGCGCTGCGCGATGATCTGTCATTCGCCAACGGATTCCCGGTGGACGCGACCATGCGCCTGGTGGGTGGCAGTCTCGATGTGCGGTTCCATTCTCGCCGAGGTCGCCGGCGTGGGGCCGGCTATCTGATCGGCGGCATCGGTATCATGAGCGCCACGTTTCACGTCTCGGGCGCGGGGCAGACCAACGACTCGAGCGAGACAAACTTTACGTGGAATGCCGGCGTGGGCGTCTCGTTCCCCGGCCGAGTAGGCCTGTTCATCGAGGCGCGCTACATGCACGTCGGTGACATTCAAGGCGTCGGGACGAACTATGTTCCCGTGATGCTGGGGGTCCGGTTCTAGGAGCATGAGGAGTTACGAACGTGCGTCCGTTGCTTCTGTTGTATTGATGCTCGCGCTCTTCGCAGCGTGCTATGAGGCGCGCAAGCTTACGCCTGCCGATGTAAATACTCCTTCACATCCGACCTCTGTCTGGGTGACTACCAGCCGCCAGTTGACATTCAAGTTCGACTCGGCCTGGGTTGAAGCTGACCTCCTCCTCGGTTCCGTGAACGGGAAGCCGGAAAGCATTCCGCTCACCGAAATCACCAGTCTGCACGCCCGCCCGCAGGTCTCAATCGCGAGAACAGCAGCCCTGGTAGTCGCTGGGATGGGTGTGGCAGGGATTGTGCTCTACGCCTCCGAGCATGCATGGGGCGATGCGGTTGATACTATGACCACCGCGCGCTGAGGTTCGCCCGCCCTCAATTTCTGTGCGTCCGATGAACGGGAGTAGTCGCCGTTCACGGCCCCGAACGGCGTTCGAAATACAAATGCGCCGCCTCCCGCCATTGCGAAAGCGCGGTCAGGTCGCGGCCGATCGCGAATCATAGGCACGGAACGTTCGTGACTTTGGCAGAGGCGACATTGGTTATGAGGTCCAGTAACGCGATCTGGTAGCGGAGCACGTGACTCTTAACGAGCTCGGTGCGTGTCCGGGGAGTTCCGTAGAAGTCTGCCGTTATCCCGGAACCTCGCTTTCTTTCGGCACTTGTGGCCTCAGTGGGCCCGCCGACGTGTGTCGTTATCCGTCCGAAATCGCTCAGAGGCTACTTGATAACTATTCTTTCAGCGGACATTCCAGCTGGGCAGGAGACTTCAATTGTGCCGTTCGCCCAGACGGACACGTGTCGCCCCACGGTCAGAGCGGACGTATCAACCGCATTCCCGAGACTGTCAAACACGGGTGGCGGTCCCACGAGCGACACGTCCGCCGCAGAATCGCAACCGATAGGGGAAGCGGGAATGACGCGCATGGACGGTGTCCCGGATACCGGGAAGCGGTTGGTGATTAGCCCAGCGGCATCAGGACCTCGTGGGGGTGTCGCTTGCTTACAGCTCAACAGGCAGGCCATCAGCGATACGACTACGAGAGAGCGAACCATTGTCACCTCCCAGGCAAGATATGACGAACTTGCAGCCATCGAGCAAGACTCTCCTGCCAAGGTGATTGGATCGTCAGCCCCGTCGGCGAGGGCGGTGCCGCCGAGCGGCTGACTAATTGCATTGACCCTGATAGCCAATGGCCGCCACCGAGCGAGATCAGTTGGGGGAGGGAACCCTGCTGTTTCCGAGCAATCGTTCGGGGCAGGAAGCGATGGTGACCAACATGCAGAAGATTGTTGACGGCGTCGCTAAACGGGCGGGCTGGAAGCGCGGGGAGATCACCCCGAAGATGTTTCGGCATACCTATATTTCCGCGCGCATTCAGACAACGAAGCACGGTCACCGGTCCCGGCGTTCACGGTAGCAAAAGAAGTGGGGCATTCCTCGGCGGCCATGATTGAGAGGACATACGGCCATCTGGGGGAAGTGCAGCATCGGGCTTCAGTAGTGGAGTATCGCGTCGAGCAACACAAACGTGCCGTGGCCCAGCTGCGGAAAAAGCTGCGGCCCACGTTGCGGCCCACTGGGGCCTAGCTAAAGTTGCCTAAGTTGTTGTGGATAGGTGGCCGAGTGGCTGAAGGCACACGCCTGGAGAGCGTGTAAACGGGTAACCGTTTCGTGGGTTCGAATCCCACCCTGTCCGTGCGGCTGGACGCCGAGGCGCGAAGAGGCCGAGACGCCGATCGCCATCTGAACTCGGCGCCCGCGTGTCCGCGCGCCTCAGCGTCCAGCCGTAACCGGACAGGTGGCCGAGTGGCTGAAGGCGCCGGTCTCGAAAACCGGTATGCCCGTAAGGGTATCGAGGGTTCGAATCCCTCCCTGTCCGTAGCCGGACGCTCAGGCGGCGAGCCGCGAAGGCGCCGACATGCCGTGCGCAGACGGAGCCTGACCGTGACGGGACCATGTGACGTGTTGAGGGCGGCCGCTCTGGAGCCCGCGTGACGG
>DATIYM010000017.1:0-7861 GCA_035517615.1 Gemmatimonadales bacterium | reverse complement strand
GCGGCGACCGAACCCGAGCCTCCGGCTCCCATCCCTGTGCCGTCCAGTTCGGGTTCCTACGGTGGCCGCCTCCGGCTCAGCACGCTTGCCGTGCTCGTGTGCGTGTTGTTCTGGTGGTTTCTCTGGGGAGTTGCGGGCGTTCTTCTAGCGGTCCCGATCGCAGCGACCCTGAAAGCACTGGGAGATCAGGTGCCAAGACTGGCGCCCATGGGGGAGTTCCCAGGAGAGTGAGGCGTTGCGGGAGAATGCCCCGGCAACGCCTCATCCCACACCGCGCTTATTTCAGGACCTTCATCCCCTTCAGTATCGCAATCAGCACCACGGCGCCCGCGACCGCGATCAGCCAGCTCGCGATCACGCTCGAGCTGCTCAAGCCGATGAACCCCGCCAGCCAGAAACCGAGCAACGATCCGACGATGCCCACGACGATGTTGGCGAACAGCCCCATCTGCGCGTTCGTCTTCATCACGATACTCGCCAGCCAACCCACTACTCCGCCGATGATCAACGTGACGATCAGGTGCATGTGTGCCCCTTTAGTGTTTGCCGTTCCGACCCTGGTTCGCGCCCGGCAGCATCAACCTTGCGGCGGCTGAAACGGGAGATATTGGACCTTGGGGCAGGGTGGCGGACTGAGCTTACTCGGGCACGAAATGCACACTAGCTTCGCTTGGCTGATCCACTCCTGGAGGAGTTTCATGCGGTTCGCTGGCGTTGTTCTCGCGTTGCTCGTCGCGCTCACCCTGCCGCATCACGCCCGAGCACAGCAACCGAGCGCACCGCCGGGCGGTGCGCCACCCGCCGGCGGTCAGCCGGCCGGAGCTCCTCCCACGAGCGGGCCACCCACCGCGCCGCAACCTCCGCCGCAACCCGCCCACGTGAAAATCCTATTCACGTTCCAGGGCGCGCCCACGACCCAAACCTCCGATCCCGCCGAAGCGACCAATGTCCTGAACGCGCGCAACGTGATGCGGGCGTGGACCGACTCGGTGGACGTATACCTCGATCAGATCGCGCTCGGCGCGCAGGACAAAGGATGGATCAAGGCGCGCGCCGGCGAACAGGCCAACTATTCCGTGATGATCGTGTCGCTGCCGATTCAGGGCGGCGTGTGTGGCCCGCTCGGAATCACCACCTATTCGATCGTGGTGTTCGAGCCGGGCACGGGCGGGCAGTGGCGCTACGTGCAGAATCTCATCGGCTACGGTACCAGCGCGCACCAGGCGGCGGGCGCGATCTTCGCGGCGGCCACCCAGACGATCAATGCGGCCAGGAGCAGGCCGAACTAGCCGTCCCTTCTAACGCTTTCTCCCTAGCTGGTCGAACCAGTTCAGCGTGACGAACACCGACTGCGCCACGCCCTGCACCGGTTGCAGCATCACGAACGTGCGCCCGTCGCGCGTCACGTCGTAGTCTCTGATCCCGTTCGGCACCGTGTGGTACGGGCCTTCGAACAGGAACGTGCGCACGCCCACCTCGAACGCGCCCGTGGTGCGCACCGTCGCGGTCATCACGCTGTCGCCGTTGCGGTAGAAGATCTCCCGTCCCGTGGCTGACCAGATCGGCTCGGTGCCGCCCGCCAGCGACACCTGCCACCGCCCGCCCGGACCGGGATACGGCCGCACGTACACCTCGAACCGCCCCGATTCATCCGACACGTACGCGACCCAGCGGCCGTCGGGCGAGAACGACGGGTTGTAGTTATGGAATCCGCCGCTCGCCAGCACGCGCTGCGGCGCCGCCGCTCCGCCTCCTACCGTCAGCGCGCCGATCTCGGCCTTGGCGCCCTGCGCCGCGATGCCGTGATACAGCAGCGTGTGTCCCGTCGGGTCGAACACCGCCGGGAACCACTGGCCCGCCGGCGTGGGCAATGAGTCGGGCGCGCCGCTGCCGTCCGACGGGATCCAGTAGACGCTCTTCGCTCTCTGGTAGGCAATGCGCCGGCCGTCCGGCGTCCACACCGGCCATCCCGCTGAGGTATCGAACGTGAGCCGGGTGCGCGTGTGCTGCAGCAAGTCGAGGATCCACACGTCGCGGCTGATTTGATTGATGTCGGTCCAGCGGCTCACCGCCACGTGGTGTCCATCGGGCGACAGGCGCGGCGCGAAGTACAGCGCCGTGTCCAACCCGGCGTCGCGACTCACGCCCGACCGATCGACTAGCACGAAGCGCCGGCCCGCGGTAGGCGAGGCCTGATACGCAACGTCGCCCGCGCCAGAAACGCCGAGGTTGCGATCGCCGTCAACATTGGTCTGCAGCTTGTCGGTCATGGGAACTGACGCGCCCGTGACCTCGAGCCGGTTGGCATCGAACGGCACGGCCGACACGATTCCCGAGGGATCGGATACCACCACGTAGCCGGCGGTGACGTAGCGCGGATAGCCACCCGACTGCTGCAGCCGTTTGACTTTTCCCGTGCGACGGTCCAGTACCGCGAGGTGCAACCCGCCTCTGCCGAAGATCGCAAACAGCACGTTGCGATCGCCGGGGAGCACGTCGGGCCAGCGAAATGCCTCGCCCGAATCCGGTTTGGCCACCACGCGCGCGCGCCCGCCCGCGGCCGGCACGTCCATGAGCCCCGAATCCGAGCCAAACAAGATCGTGTCGCCGGCGGTCCAGGTGGCGCCGTACGTTTCGCCCGTCACGTCGCACACCGGGGTGACGGGGCCGCCCGCGAACGCCGCCTTCACGAGGCGGCTGCCCTGGCGGAATCCAATCCACTGGCCGTCGTGCGAGAAGAACGGCAGGATGCCGCCGTCCGTCCCGGCGATCGCGACCGGGTCGATCTGGTCCAGGCCGCGCGTATATAGCCGCTGCCCGGCGGGCGCCCGTCCCACGTATACGATGCGCGAGCCGTCGGGTGAGAACTCGATGGTCGTTCCCGTGGCACCCACCGGCGCCACGTCGCGCGGCAGCTCGATCCCGAACCGCACCAGCTGGCGCGGATTCTCACGCGTCCGGGGAGCGAGCCACATCCACAGCAGCGCGCCACCAATCGCGGCTGCAACGAGTCCGGCCGCCCGAGGCAGCACGCGGCGCGGCAAGTTCGTTTCCGTGCGACGCGAGTGAGCCGTGAACCGCTCGGGATGCGCCAGCGCCTCCGAGAACTCGGCGGCAGTCGCGAACCGATCGGCCGGCAGTTTCGCGAGCGCGTGCTCCACCGCCGCTTCCACGTGTGGCGGGATACTCTTGCGCTGCAGCGTCAGCGAGCGCGGTTCTTCCGTCATCACGCGCGCGATGATCGCCTGGGCGGTGGCGCCGGTGAACGGCGGCTCGCCGGTGAGCATCTCGTACAGCACGCAGCCCAGCGCGTACACGTCGGCTTTGGGTGTGATCTCCTTTTCGCCCATCGCCTGTTCCGGCGCCATGTAGTGCGGCGTGCCGATCGACATGCCCGTCTCAGTCATCCGCGTCCCGCCGTCGGTGCGCGACACGGCCAGCGCGATCCCGAAGTCCGCCACCAGTGCGTGTGCGCCGTGCAGCAGGATGTTTTCGGGCTTGATGTCGCGGTGGATCACGCCGTGCTGGTGTGCGTACGACAGCGCGTCCGCCACCTCGCGCGCGATCCGCACCGCGTCGTCCACCGGCAGCTGGTGCTCGCGCTTCAGCCGATCGCGCAGGCTTTCGCCCTCGACGTATGGCATCACGTAGTACACGAGCCCGGCCGCCTGACCCGAGTCGAACAGCCCGAGGATATGCGGGTGCTGCAGGTTGGCGGTGGTGCGGATCTCGGCGAGAAACCGCTCGGCGCCGAGGATCGCCGAGAGCTCGGGCCGCAACACCTTCAGCGCCACCTTGCGGTCGTGCCGCAGGTCGTGGGCGAGGTACACGGTCGCCATGCCGCCCGCTCCGAGCTCCCGCTCGATCCTGTAGCGGTCCTGGAGGGTGGTGGAGAGGCGAGCGGTCGCGTCGGTCACGATGTGTCCCCGGGGTACGGTTGAGCGCGAAGGTATCGCTGGGAAGCGTAAAGCGGGAAGCGTAAAGCGGGAAGCGGGAAGGGGGAAGCGGGCGAGAAGCGCGGGAAGCGGGAAGGGGGAAGCGGGAAGCGGGAAGGAATGACTCGCCAGGCATAGGTTTGATGCCGCGATACCCAGCTCGCGCTTCGATCTTAAGACCGTGAGGAACCTCGACTCATTGGATGCGTGGCGGTACGCACAGGAAACCGCCAGGTCCGCTTATCTGCTCTCCATGGAGCCGAGGCTCGCGAAGCATTTTGCACTGATCGATCAGATCCGCCGCGCGGGCGTATCCATTCCCGCAAACATTGCTGAGGGGTATGCGCTCGCCACTAAAGCGCAATTCATCCGATGTTTACGGATTGCGCTTGGTTCGGCTGCCGAGCTCAATAGTCATTTGATGCTACTCAAGAGCTTGAGCATTCTCCCCGAGCCGATGGTTGCGGAATCGCTGGCGTTTGTTGACCGAGAGATCTCGATAATCGTCGGTCTCTTGCGAAAGTTGGACCGCTAAACCGCCGCTTCCCGCGCCTTTCCCCTTCCCGCTTCCCGCGCTTTTCCGCTTCCCGCTTCCCACTTCCCGCGCCGTTCCGTCAGCGTCCCCGCCCGATCTCCGCCACCCAGACGTCACTCTGCAGATCGCCGAGCGTGAAATAGAAGGTCCGGCCGCGCACTACGAAGCCATAGCGATGCCAGGGCCGCGTGGGGTCGTCGAATCGCACCACGACGCGCGCCGCGCCGCCGTTTACCGGCACGCCCACCACGCTTCCCACGACGCCGTTCGAGTCGAGCGCCGCGTAGTAGAGCCAACGGTCGTCTTCGGACCAGCGCGGGAATCCGAGCCAGAATGGCCGCGCCGGCACGGCGATCCGCCGCGCGGCACCGCCCGCACCCGGCGCCACGACCACGGCATCGTCCAGCAACCGCGCCACGAGGCGGCCATCCGGCGACCACGCGCCCACGCCGAGGGAGGCGCCGCGCAGCGTGTCCCCGCTTACCACGAGCGCTGCCACACGGGGTGCGCTCCAGTGTCCATCCGGACCGCGGGTCGTGGCCTCCAACCGCGTGCTCGGCGTGCCGTAATCGGTCACCATGCCCAACGTGCGCCCGTTGCCGAGCCATTGCGCGCCGCGATGATCGGAGGGGCCGGTGGTGAGCTGCGTCATGGTCCCGCCTTCGGCCGGGATGACGAACAACTGGCGGCGTTGCTCGCGGTAGCCGTGGAACCCGATCTCCCGCCCATCGGGCGACCACGCCGGGAAGAACATGGGGTTCGAGTCGTTGGTGAGCTGGCGCGGCTCTCCCCCGGGAATGTGCATCTTGAAGATCTGCTGCACCCCGCCGCGGTTCGAGTCAAACGCCAGCCACTGGCCGTCGGGAGAGATGTCGAACCCCTCGATTGTCTGATCCCCCCTCGTCAGCGGGCGGGCGCCCGCGATCGACGTGGACCGGTTCGGCGCGGTTTGGAGCGACCATACGTTGGATGTCTCGGTGAGCAGCGCGTACGCGAGACGTTTCCCGTCGGCCGAAAGTCCGATGGTGAGCGCGCTCAGTCCCGTGGTCAGTTGGACAGGAGGCCCCTCCGGGCGACCGGAGCGGTTCAGATGCTGCTGGAACACGTCGCGCCCGCCCGCGCGGCTCGAGAGGAAGAGCAGTGACCCGCCATCGTGCGTCCACACCGGGCTCGCGTTGAACCACACGTCGTCCGTGGCGCGCACCGGCTCGCCGCCCTGGGCTCTGACGGTCCAGATGCTGCTCGTCGCGATGTTGCCGAGCGTTTGCAGCGCCAGGTACATCGAGTTGCCCGACACGAACGCGAGCCGCTTTGCGTCGGGCGACCAGGCGAACGAGTGCGGGTCGCGCGCCGCGGTCACAAAACGCGGTCGTCCGCCGCCCACCGCGGCGATGTAGATCGAGTCGGCGTTGGCGTAGGCGAAGTGCGCGCCGTCCGGCGCGACCGCGCCCGCGGCGGTGACTCGAGGTGCGGGAACGATTATCTGCGCCGGACCGCCCAGTGCGGGCACGAGCTCGATGCCGCGCTGCGACAGGTACAGCAGCTGCCGCCCGTCGGGCGACCACGATGGCAACCGCTGCCATCCCGTAACGTCCCTGACCACGGGAATCGCGCTCGCGCCTGAGCCGAGCTGGCGCACGTACAGCTTCAGCTCCCCGCTCGAGTTGCCCACGTAGGCGATGAGCCTGCCGTCCGGTGAGAGCGCGGGATCGATCTCGAGCCCCGGGTCCAGGGTCACCTGGACTCGCTGACCCACGGCGAGCGAAGCCTGCGGCCGTTCTGTTGCGACCATCCAGCCGCCGACCAGCGCGAGGGCCACCGCGCCCGCGATGACCCAGGGCCTGATCCGCCGACGCGCCGCAGGGAAATGGGTCCCGCTGGCGGGCGTAGCCAGCGACTCGAGCTCTACGAGCAGCTCGTCGCATGTTTGCCAGCGGTCGTCGGGCCGTTTCTCGAGACACTTCATCACGATCTGCGCGAGCGATGCGGGGCAGGCAGGCCGCAGGCGGTCGGGTGACTCGGGCCGTTCGGTGATGTGGGCGGCGAGTACCGCCGCCGGGGGGCGGTTCGCAAACGGCGGCCGGCCGGTGATCAGCTCGTAGCCGAGCACGCCGACGGCGTAGATGTCCGCGCGCGCGTCGATGTTCGGGTCGGCGGCGGCCTGCTCCGGCGCCATGTAGGCCGGTGTGCCGATGGCGAGGCCGGCCGTGGTGATCGAGTGGTCGAGCGCGGCGTCCGAGACCGCCTTGGCGACGCCGAAGTCGGTCACGAGCGCGTGCCGCTGCGACAGCAGCACGTTTTCGGGTTTGATGTCGCGATGCACCACCTGGTGCGCATGCGCGTAGGCGAGCGCGTCCACGACGTCGATCAGGATGCGCACCACGTCTGCTATGGGCAGCTCGCGTTCGCGCGCCAAACGCGCGCGCAACGATTCGCCGGCCACATACGGCATGACGTAGAACAGCAGGTCGCCCGAGTGACCGGAATCGAGCAGCGGCAGGATGTGCGGGTGCTGAAAGCTCGCGGTGGTGGCGATTTCGCGGCTGAAGCGTTCGGCGCCGAGCGTCGCCGCCAATTCCGAGCGCAGCACCTTGATGGCGACTTGGCGGTTGTGCTTGAGATCGAGCGCGAGATAGACGGTCGCCATGCCGCCCGACCCGAGCTCGCGCTCCACGCGGTAGCGGCGCCCGAGGATCTGAGAAGCGTCGGACATCGGGTGTAAAATGGAAGCGGGAAGCGGGAAGCGGGAGGCGGGAAGCGGGAAGCGGGAAGCGGGAAGCGGGAAGCGGAGAAGCGCGGGAAGCGAGAAGCGGGAAGCGGTTTTGCAGTTCCGCTTCCCGCTTCCCGCTTCCCACTTCCCGCTTCTCGCTTACTAATACATTCCAGCACCGTTCCCGCCCGGCATCGGCGGCAGCTTCGTCTTCTCTTCCTTCTCTGTCACGACGCATTCTGTCGTGAGCAAGAGACCCGCGATCGAGGCGGCGTTCTGGAGCGCCGTGCGCGTGACCTTGGTCGGGTCGATCACACCGGCCTGGACGAGGTCCTGGTATTCCTCGGTCTGCGCGTTGTAGCCGAAGTTCACCTTGGTCGACTCCTTCAGCTTGCCCACCACGATCGCGCCCTCGACGCCCGCGTTCTCGACGATGATGCGGATCGGCTCCTCGAGCGCGCGGCGCACGATCTCGATGCCGGTCTTCTCGTCTTCGTCGCCGCTCGCACTCCGGATCTTCTCGAGTGCCTTGCGGCACCACAACAGCGCCACGCCGCCGCCCGGCACGATGCCTTCTTCCACCGCGGCGCGCGTGGCGTGCAGCGCGTCTTCCACTCGGGCCTTCTTCTCCTTCATTTCCATTTCCGTGGTGGCGCCCACGCTGATCACCGCCACCCCGCC
>DATIYM010000016.1:0-28549 GCA_035517615.1 Gemmatimonadales bacterium | reverse complement strand
CGATGCCGGAAGAGATCAACCGCATCGTCACGGATCAGCTCTCGGACATCCTGTTCACGCCGTCGCGCGACGCGGATGCAAACCTCCGCGCGGAAGGAATACCGGCCGACCGCATTCAGTTCGTCGGCAACATCATGATCGACTCGCTCGAGCGGCTGCTTCCCGACGCGCTGCGGGCCCATGCGGCGGCCCGGCGCGGACTCACGGCACACGAATACGTGGTGGTGACGCTGCATCGGCCGTCGAACGTCGATGACCTGCCCACGCTACGCGGACTGCTCGAAGCCCTCGGCAAAGTGAGCGAGCTTGCGCCGGTGTGCTTCGCGGTCCATCCGCGCACCCGAGTACGGATCCGCGACGCCGGGCTCGAGCTGTCACCGCGACTCCTGCTGGAAGATCCGCTGCCATATACCGAGATGCTGAGCCTGGTGCACTCCGCCGGCGTCGTGCTCACCGATTCCGGGGGACTCCAGGAGGAGACCACCTACCTGGGCGTCCCTTGCCTGACGGTGCGGCCCAACACCGAGCGACCGGTTACGATTACGGCGGGCACCAACCGGCTGATCGCCCCCACCGGCGCCAGCGTGCTCCAGGGGGTGCGGGCCGCGCTCGATGCGCCCCGACCAGCCCGCCCGGTCATTGAACGCTGGGACGGCCATGCGGCGGAGCGGATCGCAGCTGTGCTCTGCGACACCGAAATCGCTATGTCCTAAATCACGTAAAACACGTAAAACCAAAGTTTTCGGGCTCGCTTCGCCCGTAGCGCCGAGGCTCGAACAAGGGCATATTCTCTCGCTCCCTGTGACCCCGCGCACGCTGACTCGACGTCACTCGCCAAGAGTTCCCGGCCAGCCGGTCCCCGGCGAGTCAGGCGAGCTGGCGTCCGATCCCATCTTGTTCGGTGCCGCTCAGCGCGTGCTGGCTCACTGGCACGCCGAGTTTGGCGCGGACGAGCCCGGCACGGGCGGGCCGAATATGGTCGATATGCTCTCGGCGCTGACCCTCGCCATCCATCAGCGCGAGATCGATCCGAAATCGCCGATCGACGAAGGTCTGCGCTCACCGCTCGCGTACCGGCTGCTCGAGCTGCTGCGCAAAGAGCTCGTCCTCGGTCCGAGCCGGGACGGGGCCACGGCGCGGCGCGCGCCCGAGCTGCTTGTTGCGATCGAGCTGATTCGCGAGGAGATCGAGCAGGCAGCGCCGGCGGGCCTCCATCTTTTGGTGGAAGTCGCGCACGACCTGCAATCGCCACTCACGTCGATTCTTTTCCTTACTGATACGCTCCAGCGGGGCCAGAGCGGACCGCTCACGGAGCTGCAGCGCTGGCAGCTCGGGTTGATCTACGGCGCGGCCCTGGGGTTGAGCGCCGTGACGAGCGACGTGGTCGAGCTGGCGCAGTCCGGTGGCCATCTGCTCGAAACCGAGCCGGTGCCACTTTCCGTGCACGCCATGTTCGAGTCGGTGCACGACATCGTGCGGCCGGTGGCGGAAGAAAAGCGGCTCGCGCTGCGCTTCCTCCCGCCGCCCATCGATCAGCGGCTGGGACATCCGCTCGCGCTCACACGCGTGCTGCTCAACCTGACGACCAACGCGCTGAAGTTCACCGACCACGGGTTCGTCGAGCTGCAGGCAAAAGAGACGAGAGATGGAAAAGTGGAATTTTCGATCACCGACTCGGGGCGGGGCTTGGATCCCGAAGTGCTCGAGCGGTTGTACGAGCCCTTCAAGCCCAACAAGTCCCGGCGTGGCGGACACGCGTTTTCCGGCACGGGCCTCGGGCTCGCCATCTGTCGGAAACTGGTCGAAGTGATGGGAGGCCAGCTCGGCGTCGAGACCGAGGCGGGGAAGGGTACCCGGTTCTTTTTCGAGCTCGACCTGCCGGCGAGCGAGCTGCCGGCTCGCGTCCAGCGGTATGCCAAGTACCGCTTCCAGCGCCGCCAGACCGATCGGCGCTCCGGCCAGGATCGCCGCAACCAGGTGCAGCTGCCACGTTCGCAGGAACGCCGCTCGGGAGTCGATCGGAGAGGAAAGGGAGGCACGAACCTGACGAGCGTCTGACTACTGGCGGCCGCCCGGCCGCCGTCGGTAATTTCCGCGCCACAGCTTGCTTTTTTCCACCTTTTGGATCTTGCGCCGCCGTCAGATCGGGAGCAACCCTGAAACGTGTAACACAAACCGTCCCGTCTGAGTTTAGTGCCGTACGACATGTTCCCATTCGAGACCGCCTGCGCCTGCAACAGAGCGCGCCGGACAACCTGCGTCGCCATCTGTTTCGGGATGTCCGGCGGTTCACGGTGTTGCTGGGCGCCGATTTTGGAGTCGTCACGGCGCTCACGGGTCTGCTGTTCGCGCTCGGATACCCGACGGTACTCGGGATCGAGCAAAACGGCCTCGGATTCAGGAGTGCCTGGCATCTCGCGGTCGCCGTCATCGTGGCGCTCACGGTCACGGGCAACTACGGGCAGGGTCATGAGCGGCGCAATCCGGCGCGCTTGTTCGTGGGGTGCGCGCTCGCCGCGGCATTGCCGCTTTGGGGGGTCGTCTGGACTCGCGCCATCGATCTCGTGCTGGCCGAGTATTCTCTTTCAACGGCATTGCTGTGGGTCTCGCTCCTGGCGGAGCGGCTGCTGCTCGATCGCGTGGTGGCGCGCGTCGCGCGCCCCGAGCAAAATGCCGCCCGCACCGTGTTCGTGGGCACGGCACATGAGTGCCGTGACGCCGCGCGCAATCCCGCGCTCGATCTCGCGAGCGGCCATCGTTCCGTGGGATTCGTCGACATCCATCTCCCGCCGGCGTTCGATGCGCTGGGCCACATCGACCATTTCGAGGCGCTGCTGCGGTCGTCGCGGGCGGAGGCGGTGGTGCTGAGCAGCCACCTGCCGCCGCTCAGGATCAAGCAGATCGCCGATGCGGCGCTCGCGGCGGGATGTGAGATGCTGGTCGTGCCGCGCGCGCTGGAAATGTCGGGCGTCGAGCCGGCGCTGGTGCGGCGCGACGGTCAAACCCTGATCGAGCTGACCACGCCGCGGCTGCGCGCGCAGCAGCAGATCGTGAAGCGGTTGGTCGATATCATGGGCGCGAGCGTCGGGATCGTGCTCTTGAGCCCCGTACTCTGCGCCATCGCCGTATGTGTGAAGCTCGACTCGCGGGGCCCGGTGCTGTTCCGCCAGCCGCGCGTCGGGCGCGGCGGCCGGTTGTTCCGGATTATAAAGTTTCGCACGATGTATCACGGCGCGGAGGCACAGCGCGAGCGGCTCGAAGCGCGCAACATCTATGGCGACGGGCGGCTGTTCAAGATTCGCAGCGATCCGCGCGTGACCGGGGTAGGGCGGTTGCTCCGCACCCTGAGCCTGGACGAGCTGCCGCAGCTGTTCAACGTGCTGTGGGGCGACATGGCGCTGGTTGGCCCGCGCCCGCCGCTGCCGTCGGAAGTCGAGCGCTACGAGGCGCATCATTATGCGCGCTTCGACGTGAAGCCCGGCATCACGGGCCCGTGGCAGGTCTCCGGACGCAACGAGATCACCGAATTCGAGCACGTGCTGTCGCTCGAGACGGCGTACATCCGGAACTGGTCCGTGGCGCGAGACGTGGCAATCCTGCTGCGAACGGTCCCGGCGGTCCTGGCGCGACGCGGGGCTCATTAACCCACAATTGGAACGGGGAGTTTTTTTCTGACCGACCATCTAATCCCCCCGCACGGGGGGAAGGGCCTGATCAATCTGCTCGTGGACGAGGGGCGGCACGCGGAGCTGAAAGAACGCTCCAAGACGTGGCCGTCCTGGGACCTGACCGCGCGGCAGCTGTGCGATCTCGAGCTGCTCCTGAATGGCGGGTTCTCGCCGCTCGACGGCTTCATGCGGCGTGCGGACTATGACACCGTCCTCAAAGACATGCGCCTCGCGAACGGCGCGATCTGGCCGATGCCGATCACGCTCGACGTGACCGAAGCGTTTGCGGAGCAGATCAAGCCCGGAACGACCGTCGCGTTGCGCGATACCGAGGGCGTGATGCTGGCCGTGCTGCACGTCGAAGACGTGTGGCGGCCGGACCGTGAAGCCGAAGCGCGTGCCGTGTTCGGCACCACGAATCGGGAGCATCCCGGCGTGGCCTACTTGCTCGACAAGAGCAAGCCGGTGTACCTGGGTGGCCGGCTCGAAGGCTTGCAGCTCCCGGTGTACTACGATTTCCGCGCACTGCGTTGCACGCCGGCCGAAATCCGCGCCGAGTTCTCGCGCCGCGCCTGGCGCCGCATCGTGGCGTTCCAGACCCGGAACCCCATGCATCGGGCGCACCAGGAGCTGACGCTCCGCGCCGCGAAGGACGCCAACGCCAATCTCCTGATTCATCCGGTCGTCGGGATGACTAAGCCAGGCGACGTGGACCACTACACCCGGGTGCGCGTGTATCAGGCGCTCCTGCCCACGTATCCGCCGAACTCGGCGATGTTGTCCCTGTTGCCGCTGGCCATGCGCATGGGCGGACCACGCGAGGCCGTGTGGCACGCGATCATTCGCAAGAACTACGGCTGCACGCATTTCATCGTCGGACGCGACCACGCGGGGCCGGGGAAGGACTCGAGCGGCAAGCCGTTCTACGGGCCCTACGACGCGCAGGAGCTGCTCTCCAAGCACGAGCAGGAGCTGGGCATCGCGATGGTGCCCTTCAAGCAGATGCTCTACGCGCCCGAGCTGGACAGCTACTTCCCCGAAGACGCGGTGCCGGAAGGCGCGAAAACGATCGATATCTCGGGGACGGAGCAACGGCGGCGGCTGCAGCGCGGCATCGAGCTGCCGGCGTGGTTCACGTTCCCCGCGGTCGAGCGCGAACTGCGGCGCAGCTCGCCGCCGCGCGCGCGGCAGGGATTCGTGGTCTTTTTCACAGGACTCTCGGGCTCGGGCAAATCGACCATCGCGAACGTGCTGCTCGTCAAGCTGCTCGAGATGGGCGGCCGGCCGGTGACGTTGCTCGACGGCGATCTTGTGCGCAAGAATCTGTCATCCGAGCTGGGGTTCTCGAAGGAGCACCGCGATATCAACATCCGCCGGATCGGCTTCGTCGCTTCGGAGATCGCGAAGCATCGCGGCATCGCCATCTGCGCTCCGATCGCGCCCTACGACAAGACTCGGAAGGACGTCCGGGCGCTGGTTTCCGAGACGGGCGCGTTCATCCTCGTGCACGTCTCGACCCCGCTCGAAGTCTGCGAGGCGCGCGACCGCAAGGGGCTGTATGCCAAGGCGCGCGCGGGAATCGTGAAGGAGTTTACAGGAATTTCGGATCCGTACGAAGCGCCGGACGACGCCGAGCTCGTCATCGACACGACGGATATCACGCCCGCTGAAGCGGCGCAGCAGGTCCTGATGTATCTGGAGGGAGAGGGATTCATTGGGGCGAATGTCGACGGGGATGACTAGTCTGGATCGTCCCGCATGAAGATCGCCTTGCTCGGCACACGTGGCGTGCCGGCAAACTACGGAGGGTTTGAAACGTGCGCTGAGGAGGTGAGCCGAGGGCTTGCCAACCGCGGCCACGCGGTCACGGTGTACTGCCGCCGGGGCAATGCTCCCGGGGACCCCACCACGTACGGCAATGTGCAGCTCCGGTACGTTCGCCACATCGATCACAAGATTTTGGGTACGCTCTCGCACACCCTGTCAGCCACGTGCGATGCGCTGTGCCGGGATTTTGACGTGTTGCTGTACTTCAACGCTGCGAACGCTCTTCCGGCGTTGCTGGGACGTCTCGCTGGGCGGCCGATCGTTCTCAACGTGGACGGCCTGGAGTGGAAGCGGCGCAAATGGGGGGTCATGGGTCGGAGCTACTACCAACTCGCCGAGTGGTTGAGCACGCGAGTGGCCACCCGAATCTTGTCCGATGCCATGGCCATTCAAGCGTACTACGAGCGGCGCTGGCGGACGCCGTCGACGTTCATTCCGTACGGCGCGCACATCGCCGAATCCGAGCACCCGACGGTGCTGTCGCACTACGGCCTGGAAGCCGGAGGATACTTCCTAACTGCGTCCCGGCTCGAGCCCGAAAACAATGCGGATCTCACCGTGCGGGCGTTTGCCGACGTCCCGACGGAGAAGAAACTCGTGCTCGTCGGCGGTGCCAACTACGACAGCCAGTTCGTACGCCGGCTACATGAGACCCGTGATTCGCGCGTGATGTTTCTCGGTCCGATTTATGACGCTGAACACATCCGCGAATTGCACTGCGGAGCATTCGCGTACGTCCACGGGAACGAAGTGGGCGGCACGAATCCCGCGCTCCTCAAGGCCATGGGATTCGGGAATGCCATACTGGCGCTCGACGTGCCGTTCAACGCGGAAGTCGTGGCGGATGGCGCCCTGCTATACCGGAAAACCCCCGCGCATCTCGCCGCGCAGATGTGCCAACTGCTCGACGATCCCGCGCTCGTCCGAGAGCTGCGGGATCGGGCCAGGGAACGGGCGCGCCTCGCGTACTCCTGGGAGCGGGTGATCGATGGCTACGAGCGCGTCCTGACGGCGGCGGCGACGGGCGCGTACCGGAGCCGGCCTCCGTCCGACGGCGACGCCCTTCCCCTGCCGGCGCCGCTCGCGGGATCGTCGCGTGCCTGAGCGCGACCAGTCGCCGCCCCGCAGTCTCGTGACCGGGGGCGCGGGGTTCATCGGATCGCACGTCGCCGAGGAGCTCGTGGCGATGGGACACCGCGTGCTGGTGATGGACGACCTGAGCGGCGGCCGGCGCCAGAACGTTCCCGAAGGGGCGGAGTTCGTGGCGGCGTCCGTCGTGGATCACGAGACCGTGAACCGCCTGTTCGAGCGGTGGCGCTTCGACTATGTGTTTCATCTCGCCGCCTACGCTGCCGAAGGGTTGAGCCATTTCATCAAGCGCTTCAACTACACGAACAACGTCATCGGCAGCGTCAACCTGATCAATGCCGCGGTCAACGTCGGGACGGTGCGCTGCTTCGTGTTCACCTCGTCCATCGCGGTATACGGTCCCGGCCAGGTGCCGATGCTCGAGAGCCTCGTGCCCGACCCGATCGATCCCTACGGCATCGCGAAGTATGCGGTCGAGCTGGATCTGCGTGAAGCGAAGCAGATGTTCGGGCTCGATTCGGTCATCTTCCGGCCCCACAACGTCTACGGCGAGCGGCAGAACATCGGCGATCGCTACCGCAACGTGATCGGGATCTTCATGAACCAGATCCTGCGCGGCGAGCCGCTGAGCGTGTTCGGAGACGGCGAGCAAACGCGGGCGTTCACGCACATCGGCGACATCGCGCCGGTGATCGCGCACAGCGTCGAGCGCCCGGCTTCCTGGAATCAGGTCTACAACATCGGGGCCGATAGACCCTACAGCGTGAATCATCTTGCCGCCGCGGTATCGCGTGCCCTCGGTGTGGAGCCGCGCGTGGTCCATCTCGATCCACGCCACGAGGTCGTGCACGCGTCTTCCGATCACTCGCGCGCCCGCGCGGTGTTCGGCGATCTGATGCGCGGCATTTCTCTCGAGGAAGGGTTGGAATGCATGGCGGCATGGGCTTGCACGGCCGGCAGCCACCCAACGCCGTCATTTCGAGGCATCGAAGTGGCGAAGAAGCTCCCGCCGTCATGGCTCGAGGACTGAACGTCCCGCTCCATCGATCGGTGTTGGACGGGTGAGAATCGGTATTGATTGTCACACCGTCGGCACCGGCATGGGTGGGAACGAGACGTACACCGGGCAGCTCGTCTGCGCGCTCGCGGAGATCGATCGGGAGAACGAATACCGGCTGTACGTCACCAACGACTCGCCCCAAGTCCGGGCGCTCGTGCGCGCTCCGAATTTCACGCTCGCCCCGATCGCTCCGCTCCCCCCCTGGATTCGCATACCGCTGCTGCTACCGCTCGAGCTTGCGCGTCATCCCGTGGATGTGTTGCACATCCAGTATATTGCCCCGCCCTGCGGCCGGACCCCCATCGTGAACACCGTGCACGACCTTTCACACCTGCATCGTCCCGATTTTTATCCGCGGGCAGAGGCGTGGCGGCAGCGGGTATTGCTGCGGCGGTCCCTGGCGCGCTCATCTCGGGTGCTCGCGGTTTCGCAGTACACACGGGCCGATATCATGCGCACATTTGCTCTGGCACCGGACCACGTGATCGTCACATATCTGGGTGTGAGCGATGACTTCACCCCGGTCGGAGCGCAGTCGTACCTGCCGGTCCTCAAAAGGCATGGGATTCGTGCACCCTACCTGCTCGTCGTCGGCAACGTCCAGCCTCGCAAGAATCTCCCAGCAGTCCTTGATGCCTTTGCGCAGCTCAAGCGAGAGGACGGGCTTGCGATGCAGCTCGTCATCGTCGGCCGGCTGGCGTGGCGTCACGATGAAGTGCTTCAGAAAGCGGCTGCGCTTGGACTGGGCAGCGAAGTTCTGTTTACCGCGTCCGTTCCAGCAGCGGATCTCCCCGCACTGTACAGCGGCGCAGCCGCGCTCATTCACGTGTCTCTGTTCGAGGGATTTGGCCTTCCGCCGCTCGAGGCCATGCGATGCGGCACGCCTGTGGTGGTATCGAACGGGCCGCCCTTCGATGAGACGTTAGGTGATGCCGCGGTCCGCGTCGATCCCACCACTCCATCGGACATTGCTCGTGGGATTCGGGAGATATTGGTGAACGGGCAACACAAGCGGGCGCTCGTGCAGCGCGGCCTGAGCTGCGCGGCGCGCTTTACTTGGGCCGAAACGGCGGGCCGGACCCTCGCGGCCTACGAAGCTGCCGTGCGGTCGAGGCGCACGCCCCTCGCGCCGCGCGCTCGACGCACGTCGGTGCGCGTGTAACGCGCGCGTGTGCGCTAGCGGCTGCGAGTGGTGCGGCGGCGGGCCGGCTTCCGCCCGTTCATCTTTTCCTCCCGATGGTGTGAGCTGCCCATCGAAACCCGCTCCGCCGCATCTGCCTAAGGCCTGGAACAAGTGAGAATCGCGGTCGTTGTTGGCGAATATCCGCTCGTGAGCGAGACCTTTGTGCACGCGCAGATCAGGGGCCTGCGCCAGCGAGGTCACGAGGTTCATGTCTTTGCGGTACCGCCTGCCTCACCGTCCGGGCGCACTTCGGAACCGAACGTGCACTACCAGCCGGTGCTCGGACGCGGCGTGCTACGTTACTTGCGAGCCGCTCGGCTGCTGCGTAATGCGAGCCGCCTGGATCGCTGGGCCCTCGTCCAGAGTCTCAATCCCCTGCGGTTTGGGCGGGAAGCCATCAGCCTCGGCCTGTTGCGAGCAGCTGCTGCATGGCTACCCGGACGTAGTTATGACGTGGTGCACTGTCAGTTCGGCGGGAACGGCGTTCGGGCGATGATGCTCCACGAATTGGGCGTGTTGGGTGGGCCGGTCGTTACGACGTTTCACGGAACCGACATGAGCGCCTATCTGCGCCGGTGGGGCACCGGACCCTACCGCCGCTTGTTAGCTGCGGGCGACCTTTTCCTCCCCGTGTGCCATCGCTGGAGCCAGCGTTTGATCGAGCTCGGGGGCGATCCCGAGCGGATCCGCGTGCACCACATGGGCGTCGATTGCACGCGCATTCCGGTGGCGCGAGGCCCAGGACCGCGCCGAGTGCTCAGCGTCGCGCGTTTGATCGAAAAAAAGGGGATCGAGTTTGGCATTCGCGCCTTTGCCCACGTCGCGCGTGAACGGGACGACATCATATATCGCATCATTGGTGGAGGTGAGTTGCACCCTCAGCTGGCCCGCCTCGCGGCCCAGCTCGGCGTTGGCGACCGGGTCATCTTCGCCGGCCCCCAGTCGCACGCCCAGGTGCTCCGGGCACTGCACGAGTCGGACGTGTTCCTTGCCCCGAGCGTGACCGCCGCCAATGGGGATGAAGAAGGCATACCCGTGTCACTCATGGAAGCCATGGCTGCGGGGTTGCCCGTGGTTGCCAGCCGCCATAGCGGCATTCCCGAGCTCGTTGCCGACGGTCACAGCGGCCTGCTTGCGGCGGAGCGCGATGTGTCGGGACTCGCGGCTGGGCTGGGGACACTGCTGGACAGCCCCGAACAACGGCGAGTCATGGGACTTGAGGGTCGCGCTCGCGTCCTCGCGGATTACGAAATCGAAACACAGAACGATCGCCTCGTGGAGTTATTCAGCGGAGTCATTGATGAGCACAGCCGAGCAGCGTAGCTGGGCCCGCAAGTGGGCCGGCAAGGCGTGGTGGCTGTTACGGGAGCCCGGTTTCCTGGTCCGGAACCGGCCGCTGCGCCAGCGGCGCAAATTCCTGTACGTCCAGACTCCCCCGCCCGAGATGGCGAACGTGGGCGATCACGCCCAGGCCGTCGCGATTCGCCGCTGGTTTCTGCGGCACTTCCCCGACGTCCCGATCGTCGAAGCAACCCGATCCGAGACTGCGCGGTTTCTCGACGCATTTGAGGCGATCATGACGCCCGATGACGTGATCTTTCTGCAATCGGGCGGGAACGTGAATGACTTTGCCGTGTTTTCCGAGTCCGTTCGCCGCAGCGTCATCACGAGGTTTCCGGATCACCGGATCATCGTACTGCCTCAGACGATCGCCTTTCGCGATACCGACCAGGGACGATATCAGGAGGCTGTGACCAAGGCGATTTACGCCACGCATCCCAATCTGACCCTGTGTGCTCGCGACACCGTGAGCGAGCAAAAGGCCAGGATGTTGTTCCCGCGTGCGCTCATCCATCTGCTGCCGGATTTCGTGATGTCCCTGCCTGCGGCGAACACTCCGGCTCCCGGGGGAAGCGGCACGCTCGTGTGCGTTCGCCATGACGGCGAGCGGCTGCTCAATGAGCCACAGACCGAAGCGTTGATGCGCTCGCTGCCGCGGCCCACCCGGTCTGATACGTGGATCCCCCGCATCCGTCTCGCGCAGCGGTCCCGGTACCTGCGCGAAATGTTGGAACAGTTTCGTCGCTACGATGCCGTCGTTACGGACCGGTTTCACGGCATGATTTTCAGCGCGCTCGCGCGAGTCCCGTGCGTCGCGATTCCCGCCAACACTCATAAGATCGCGTCAGCCATGGCGTGGTTTCGCGACACACCGTTCATCAGATTTACCGCCGATCTCGGCGCCGTTACAGCGGAGCTCGAGCGCGCCAAAGCAGATACCGTGCGGCGCGTCCCCGATTGGGGAGCGAAATATTTCGACCCCCTCCCCCACATTCTCGGGCTCGAGGCCTATACCAGCCACGCTGAGAGATCGCGCTCGATCAGCTCGGAAGTTCGGACGATCTCCTCGCGGTAGAAATCGACCACCATGCGGCGGTCGGCCCCGTCCATCGGCACATCAGGAGCAGGGCGTCGGCGATTGTAGAACGACCGCAGCGCGCGACGGGCCGGGCCCGGAATCCAGTACGGGAGCCTCCCGGTCCCGACCAGCCAGCGCCGCAGCTCATGCAGCAGACGTGAGCGCGGGACAGTCGCTTCGTTGTGGCGCCGGGAACTATCGATCGGGTACTCGGGATCGACTTGGAGGAACTCAAGGATGTCTCGCACCACGGCGGCGGCATTTGCCCGATAGTCGTCATGGAGATAAATGCGCAGCTGCTCGCGCGGAAACAGCGCGAAAAAGCGCGTGAGATGCGTGGCGTACTTCCCCTCGTCCACCGGTTCTTCCGCTTCGTCGTCCGGCACCCGCGCGTTCGCAAACCAGTCCGCGAAGCTCAGGGCACTGCGCCGCCAACGACTGCCGATGTAGCGCGAGTACAGCCGCTCGGCCGGATCCCGGAGAATGAAAATCAGTCGGGCGCCTGGCAGGCGCTCTCGGATCGCGCCCGGGGCCCCCGGCAGCCGCAAGTACCGTACGCTCGCTTCGCCGATGGCGCGCTCGTTCCGGGCGGCGTCAAAGAGCTGCACGTACTCGGCCCAGTCGAGCGGACCGTTCGGCCGGGCGGAGAGTCCCTGTTGATTCAGGTACCAACGCACGGTGGCGTGCTCATGCTCCACATGGCGGCGCACGGTTTCGCCATCCCGGCCCCCCACCGCCTCAGCGCCGCCGAAGAACGTGGGTTCCTTGACGGGGCTCATGAAGATTTGGGGATGCTGCCTCAGATAGATCTGCAGGGCGGTCGTCCCGGCGTTGGCCACGCCGGCGATCAGGAAATTGGGTACGCGTTCAATCACCCGTTGCTCGTGGTCCGGGTCAGCGTGCAAAGTAATCGCAGGGAGTACCAGCCCGACAGCGTGTTGCGGTACATTTGACCGCGGTGCGAGCAGCCGCTTGAGTTCTCCCCCGATCCGCGTGCTTCACGTGAATGCCGGCCGCGAGTGGCGCGGCGGCCAGAACCAGACCCGGTTACTGGTGCGCGAGCTGGCGGCGTTTTCCTCCGTCTCCACCACCCTGATCACGCGCAGACACAGCGAGCTCGCGGCGCGCGTCCGGCGCGACGCGCCCGGCATCGAGCTGCGCGAGGTACCCTGGGGACCGGCCGTCGATCTTCGCGCGCTGTGGGAGATGCGGCGCGCACTCATCGAGGTCCGCCCCGCGATTGTGCACGCTCACGAGGCTCACGCGCTCCGGCTGGCGCTCTGGGCTCGGCGACTCGCGGGGCTAGCGTCGTTGCGCGTGATCGCCACGCGTCGGGTGGATTTCCATGCGCGCTTCGGGAGTGCCTGGTTCCGAGCTGATCTCATCATCGCAATTTCCCAGGCGGTCCGTGGCATACTCATCGGCGACGGCGTGCCGGCCGAGCGAATTCGCGTGGTCGCCTCAGGCATCGACCCGGGCGAGGTTCGCCGCGCCGCCGCCAGGCCGCTCGACATTCGCGGTCGCCTGGGCCTCGCGCCAACCGCCCCGCTTGCCGTTCATGTGGCGGCGCTCGTTGCTCACAAGGATCAGCAGACGCTCGTGCGCGCGGCGGCCGCGGCCCGCACCCTCGCTCCCGATCTGCACTGGGTCGTGGCGGGCGAAGGGGAATTTCGTGCGCGGCTCGAAGCCCAAATCGCGCGGCTCGGGCTGCGCGATCGCGTGCACCTGCTGGGCTACGTGCGCGAGTCCGATGCGTTGATCGCGGAAGGCAACGTGTTCGTCATGTCATCGAAGGAAGAGGGTTTGGGGACCGTCGTGCTGCACGCGCTCGCGCTGGGCAAGCCGGTCGTGGCGACTCGCGGCGGCGGGATTCCGGAAATGCTGCCGTCAGAAAGTCTGGTCCCGATCGGTGACGCGGATGCGCTGGCCCGCAAGGTCGCGAGCGTCCTCGCGTTCCCGCAGGCCGACGCAAGCCTCCTGCCGTCGCAGTTCACGGCGCGCTCCATGGCGCACGGCGTCTTGGCTGTGTATCAATCGGTCGTCTAGATCTCGGGCGCGCGGCGTCCCGTACAACTCGTCAGGTTCGCAACGCGTAGATGAAGTCGCGTCGCCGTTACTCACGCGGCACGATCCGTATGTACATTCCACCCACTGGTCCGAAAAGGGTCTGAAATGCGCATTGGCATATTGGGATACGTCGGACCCCACCGCACGGGAGTTGGCAGGTACCTGGACGAGGTGGTGAGCAGATGGGCCGAACGCTGCAGGGAAGAACGTCACGCGGTTCAAATCTACGTGAATCGCGACTCCCCTCTGCAGATCGCGTCGGAATCTTGGATTCGGCGGGCCCACATTCCAGCGCCAGCGGATGCGGCGATTGCGAACCTTCTCTGGGTGCTCACCGCTGCTCCGCGCGCGTATCAAGCGGCCAATTTCGACGTTATCTGGCTCCCGAACGTCACTTGGGCTCCTCCCGCTACCACTCCATTGGTAGCCACGATTCACGACATCACCGAATTCCGTATCCCCGACAAGGTCGACCCGCTGCGTGTGCTCTACCGACGGTTCGCCATGCCGCGGTTAGCAGCGCGAAGCAAAGGGATTCTCTGCGTGTCGGAGAATACGAAGCAGGATATCATCGAGGAGTTCGGCATTCCTGCCGCGAAGATCAGCGTCGTGCCGAACGGCGTGTCGGAGCGGTTCAGACCCGAGCAGCGGGAACATCCCGCCGATTTGGCCGCGCGCTGGGGTCTGCGCCAACCGTACGTGCTCTACGTCGGCACGCTCGATCACCCGAGCAAGAATGCGGCGACCCTGGTGCGGGCTTTCGCGGCGGCGCGTCCCGCCTTGCCGGAAGGGACGCAACTCGTGCTGGCCGGGAAGGCCGGACGGGGCTACGACGCGCTACGGGCTATCGCCACGAACCTGGGCTTGGGGCCCACATCGGCCCACGCCCGTTGGCTCGGATACGTTCCCGAACGCGAGCTGCCCGGACTCTACGCCAGTGCCGGGGCGTTCGTCTTTCCCAGTCTCTATGAGGGATTCGGTCTCCCGGTTCTCGAGGCCATGGCGAGCGGGGTTCCGACGATCACGTCCGACGTAGGGGCGCTTCGCGAAGTAGCCCTGAACGCGGCGCTCCTCGTTCCTCCGCTCGACGTGCGCTCGATCGCGCAGGCTCTCGTGGCGCTGTTCGCGAATCCCTCGCTGGCCCGGGATCATGCTCGGCGCGGTCTCGAGCGCGCGAAGGCATTCTCCTGGGAGCGCAGCGCGTCCGCCACGCTCGATGCCTTGATCTCGAGTGCGCGACGCCGAGCTATTTCTTCAGAAGCGCCACTATCGCTACAAGACTCGCCGTGATCTGCGTGATCGCCGCCCACATCGCGGGCGCCGTGCTCGGCGGTGGCGGGGTCGTCCGAGTCGGAACGACGATCTCGGAGCCCGGCCCCGGTTGGGGCCAGCTGGTCCAGAACAGCGTCTTGCTGCGCGTCTTCACCTCGCCGTTGGCAAACCGCACGCTGGTACTGCCCTCGAGGCCCTTGTCGGTCACGCCGCCCGCGGCAGACACGTAATACATCGCATCCGCGCCTTCCTTCCACAGCACGCTGCCCGGCGCGTTCACCGCTCCCGTTACCCTCACGCTCGGCTGATACTCGGGGATGGTGATGCTGTCCCCTCCCTGCAGCACTACGTTCGAGCCGGACTTCCGGTCCTTCAGCGCCCTGGGAAGATCGACGTCCACGCGTCCCACCAAGTCGGACATCCGGACGAAGCGAATTCCCTGCGGGTAGGCCTGCGATGTCAGGCCACCGGCGCGATCGATCAGGTCCGCGAGCCGCTCGTCCTTCGAGCGCAGCGAGTACACTCCCGGAGACCGCACCTCGCCCGCGATGACAACCGTACGCTGCATGGCGAAGTCGGGCTGCTTCAGGATCAACACGTTGTCGTACGGCTGGAGCGGGACTTCATGATCCTTTGGCCCCACGAGCGAGTCATGGTCCAGCAGATAGCTCGAGTCGATGGCGACGCGAACCGTCGCGGCGAGCTCCCCGGCTTTGCGCTGGGCGGGCAGCCGCGCGATTTCCGCTTCCTGTAAGTCCGCGCCCAGCTTCGGCCCCCGGGCCGCACGGACGAGATCGCGCAGGCTCATGCCGGTGCGCCACGGGTACAGGCCGGGCTTGGCGACCATACCCGCGATCGAGACGTAATACGACTCTTCCAGCCGCCCAACGGAGTCGACGGCAATCGAATCGCCGTCGTCCAGGGCAATGGCCGGAATAGTCACGCCTTCGGGTACTACCGCGACACGTGGCGCGCTCGTTCCCGCGGCCGACGGAGAACTGCTGTGATATACAGCCGCGTGCGGATCGGTGATCGCCGGCTCCGGCGTAGCGAGGCTCGAGGCACCCGTCTTGAGCGATACCTCGATCGTGGCCCGATTGGCGGCGCCCGGCCCGCGGGACGACGCGGGCAGAATCCGATAGATGGACAACTGATCGAGCGCGGCATCGGGCCGAAAGCCCGCCGCCACCTGCACCACGTCCGCTAATGTCTCGCCGGCCTTGAGCTCATAAATCCCGGGCCGCCGCACCGCACCCGTCATCTGCACCCGCGTCCCATGGATCGGCACGAACACGATGTCGCCGTCTTCGAGACGGATGTCGTTCTTCGTGTCGGCGTCGAGGAGGTAGTCGTACAGATCGAAGGATGCCACGGTCTTCCCGGCTCGGCGCACGTCGATCGAACGAGTATTGCCCCGGTCGGTCACGCCACCCGCCGTGTACAACGCGCTCAGTACGGTGCCGAGCGAGCTGATGCGGTATGCGCCGGGCTGCGCGACTTCCCCGATCACGTAGATCTGATTGGCCCGGATATTCGACACGAACACGTCGAAATGCGTGGTCGCATTCGACCCCCGCTTGATGCCGGAGTACACCGCGCCGAGTCTGGTGTAGAGCACTTCGCGCAGCTCGTCCATCGTGAGATGTGAGACGTACACCTGCCCGACCTGCGGTATGAGAATGAATCCGTAGCGAGTGACGGGAAGCGTCTGCGCGAGCTGCACGTTTCCCGTGAGAATCAGAACGAGGACATCGCCAGGGCCGAGCTTGTAGTCCGGAGGCGGGGCCTCGGAGAGCGAAGGCATGAATTGCTGTGTCGAGCGACGGAACACGTCGACGCCGAAAATCTGACTCGCCTGCTGCGGAGCCCGCGACACCGCACCACTGTCGATGGGGACGGGCTGCTGCAGCGGGATCCCGAGCGCTTGCAGGGCCGCCACCTGGTTTGCCTCCGGGGCCTGCGCGGCCCCTCCCGAATCGGATCCGAGATACGAATCCAGCACATGCGGATCGTAGCCCGACGCCTCGAGCCGAGCCCGCACCTGATCGGGGCTGAGTCCTGACGCCTGAATCTTGGCCCGGAGTAGATCGCCCATTGCCGGGTTCTGCATCAGCTGCAGTTGGAGGTCCTGGCTCGACCCTGCGGCAGGAATTTGGGCACGGCCGGGGCGTGCCCACACGATCAGCAGGACTAGAAGGCAGAATGCTTTACGCAACGGAGCTCCTCGTTAGGCGCTAATTCTACCCTGAGATGGGCCGGATGGGGAACTGGTGAATCGCTAGCTGACCTTCTCCTTCGCCTTCCCGGCGATCCACCTCCCGAACGGCAAGCTGCATGTCAGTCCCGGGGACACCGCGTTCAGCACGTGAAGCGTCCGGTCCGTCTCGCGCACCACGATATCGTCCACCAGCGCGCCCGAGCGCGATACGAGCTGTGCCCGATTGCCCGCGAACGAGCGCACCAAGTCACCCGGTTCGAGCTCGGGGATGAGCTGCCGCGCCTCGGCCCAGATCTGCCGCAGTGAAAGACTCTTCGCCACCTCGGTGCGCAGCAGGGTCCAGAATCTCGCGCTCTTGAACATCCGGTAAAATCCTGGCCAGGAAAATGTCGAGAGCAGGTCGCGCGAGTTGAATTCGGAAAACCGATAGGCTTCGCGGCCAAAGGCGAGCATGGCGCCCGGTCCCGCCGTCACCCTTCCATCGACACGGCGCGAGAGATGGACCCCGAGAAACGGGAAGTTCAAGTCCGGCGCGGCGTAGACGTGGCTGTTCACGAGGAAGCGGCGGCTCGAGACGAGCTCGGCGTAGTAGCCGCGGAATGGAATCACCCGCATATCCGCCGCAAGTGGGCCCGCCAATCGATCGGCTTGCAGACCGGCGCAGTTCACGACCACGGGAGCCGTGAACGGCTTGTTGGTGGTCCGCACGGTCACCGGCCCGCCGTTCGCCTGCGCGATCTCGAGCACTCGAGTGTCGTAGCAAACATCAGCGCCGCCGAGCAGCGCCTCGGCCAGCAGGCTGCGCACGTAGGCGGGGGCGTCGAAGCTCGCCCCTTCGGGGGCGTGCAGCGCCTGGACGCCCCTGGCATGCGGCTCGATCCGGGCCAATTCGCCGTCCGAAACCAGGCGTGCCTGTACGCCGTTCGCCTGGGAGCGCCGTTCGAGCTCGGCCAGCGTGCCGCACTCCGCCTCGGTCTGGGCCACGACCAAAATGCCACCCTGCTCGACCCGGATGCCGCGTTCGGCGCAGTACGTCCTGAGCTCCCGGCTCCCCTCGACCGAATATTTCGCCTTGAGGCTTCCCGGTTTCAGGTTGTAGCCGGCGTGGATAACTCCGGAATTGCGGCCGCTCTGGTGCTGGGCGGGCTGCTTCTCCTTTTCGAGTACCAATACCCGCACCCCGCCCTCAGCCAGATGGCGCGCGGTACTGGCGCCGATGGCCCCGGCGCCGATCACGATGACGTCTGGTCTCACGTTGCTCCGGATTGCGGAATGCAAGTGCAAGTGGCCGTAGAGACTTACAAGGTTCGCCAAGCGCTCGTCGACGCCAATTCTCTTATTGCGTCATGGCTCAATCTAAGCCGAGACGTCAGATCTGCGCCCTAGCGTGACCTTGGAATTTCACGGTTCCAGTTGGGGTTCATCTAAGGACCTAGATCTGGTCCCTCTTAGGCGTTAATCCTATATTGTGCTCCCTTTGGAGCCCGTCTGCCCTGAGACGTGCTGCGATGGGCTGTTCGGCAGTCGGGTTTGGCGCCATAGGGGTGGGCTGTGGCACTCTGAACCGGGATACGCGCTCGCCCGCTGTCTTCGCCCGATCAGCAACGATGTTCGACTTTATACCGACTTGACACCGGGGCGGTAACTCTCATCCGGTTGTTCATTGTGTGACATAGATAAGGCGGTGTCGGGCTGCCTTCCGGAGGCCCAGCCGGCGCGAAACGACACGGGGGACCCACCATGGAGTCGTTGCCCCTCGAGCGGTCGAGCACAGTAGCAGCGGAGTCGACCCTCCGGCTGTCGGCCGTTCCAGCGGCTCCGAATTTCCGTACCCGACTTCTCCCGGCAGACCTGGCAATACGTGCTCGGTTGCAGTTGCAGGAGCGTGCTCCCGCGAACCTGCGGCGGCACTTGGCGCGTGCGCTGGGGCGGGTGATCGTACTCGCGGTAGCGGATCTGAGCGCCCTTTGGGTGGTCCGGGCGATGCTGAAGCTGATTCGCGACTACGATGTCCTCGGAGTCCAGATTGCGAACCTGACGGGCGGCCTCTTTCCCCGTGGCATCATGAGCGGCGTGCAATTCGCCATCGCACTGGTGGCGGCGCTTGTCGTGACCGGCAACTACGGCCCCGGCGATCAGCGCCGCGACGCGCGGCGTCTGTTTGTCGCCGCGGCGCTCGCGGCGGCGTTGCCCTTGTGGATGACGTTGTGGACCCGCGGGCTCGGGTCGGTGCTGTTCCAGTACATCGTCATGATGCTGTTCGTGTGGGTTGCGCTCGTTGCGGAGCGGTTTCCGATCGACAAGCTCGCCGCGCGCGTGCTCCCGCACGCTCCACGCATCCGGACTTTATTCGTGGGAACGAGGGAAGCGTGTGCTGCGGTAATGACCGCACCCACGTTCGGGCGTTTGGGCGAGTTCCGCATTCTGGGTTTCGTGGACGCGGCGCAGATAGGGCATCCGAGCGCGCTCGGGTCGATCGCCGACTTCGCGAGCGTGCTCGAATCGACCGGTGCCGAGACGGTGGTGATTTGTGGTTACCTGAACGACGCGATGTTTCATGACGTGGTAGACGCGTCGGTCGCTGCCGGGACTCAGATCCTGTCTGTGCCCCGCTCGATCAGGGTGGCCGGTGTGGCGCCCCTGATGGTGTGGCGTGATGGACAGCCCTTGATCGAGCTATCGCGTCCGGCTTTGAAGAGCCGGCAGATGTTTTTCAAGCGCATGCTCGACCTGACGGCCTCGGCCGTGGGCCTCGTGGTCCTGTCGCCGTTACTCGGCCTCGTTGCGCTCGCAGTGAAGCTCGATTCCAAGGGTCCGGCACTGTTCGGCCATGAGCGGCTGGGATTGAACGGACGACCGTTCACGTGCTACAAGTTTCGCTCGATGCATGTGGACGCAGGCCAGCGGCTGCGTTTCGATCCGGCGCTGTACGCTGAGTACGTCGCAAACCACTATAAGCTGCCTGAGGAGCGGGACCCCCGACTCACGAGGGTGGGACGGCTACTTCGGAAAACGAGCATCGACGAGCTCCCGCAGCTCTTCAATGTGCTGCGAGGAGATATGTCGCTCGTGGGCCCGCGGCCGATCGTGAAAGAGGAGATTGACGAGTATGGGCACGGAGCGCCGGCGTTTCTGTCGCTCAAGCCGGGGATCACAGGCGCCTGGCAGATCCAGGGTCGGAGCAACGTAGGGTATCCCGTGCGGGCGAATATGGAGCTCGAGTACGTGCGAAATTGGTCTCTCGGGAGAGACCTTTGGATCTTGCTGAACACTGTGCCTGCCGTTCTGCTTCAGCGTGGAGCCCACTGACCGTTCGATATTCCGGATGCAATTCACGAGACATTTGCGTCATGGGCTTATGGCCACGCATTGTATTTGGCAATGGTGTTTCGTGATAATTCGTAATCCTGCGCATGTTGCTCACCTTACCGAATCCATGGCCAGCGAAGTGGCCGATGGCGTCGCAATCGCGACGCACGCTGGCGTGCGCGGTTCACCTGAAGTCTCCGCGCGCGAAAGACCCGCGTGACAAGCTCCACCAAGACGCCCCGACCCATGTCCGGCGTGTGGGAGCCCGTTAAGAGCGTGAGCCGTCCGGACTGGGGTGAGGCTGTGACCTTGCGCGAGGTTCTCGATGCACTTCGTATGATTTGGCGCCCCGCACTCCTGGGTGGTTTGATAGCCGTGCTCCCAGGTGTGCTGGTGGGTGTACTGAGGCCAAAGAGCTACGTAGCACGCGCGTCCTTCGTCGCGGAGCAAACGAAACTACCGAATCTTTCTTCGGGTTTGGGAGCTTTGGCTGCTCAGTTTGGACTCGACATTCCTGGCGAAGCCGGTCGCTCACCACAGTTCTATAGCGAGTTGCTCGGCACGTCTGATATGCTTCGCTCCCTTCTCGATAGTGAGGTACTTGTCGCGCCAACTCATTCGAGCAACGTTCGTCGACTCCTGATTGGAACCGACGATACCTCTCGAACAGGAACCGATAGAGCCCTGCGGAAACTTCGGAAAAGGATTTCAGCGGGCGCGGACGCGCGAACATCTGTGGTAACACTGAGCGTGCGAGCGAGCACACCGCAGATCGCCGAGCGAATTGCGAGCATTCTGATTAATCAGACAAAGCACTTCAATATCACCACGCGCCAGCTCCAGGCCAGGGAGCGCAGGCAGTTCCTAGAAGGAAGGGTCGCGGACGCGTCCCAGACGCTGAGAAACTCGGAACAGGGTCTGCTATTGTTCTACGAACGCAATCGTCGGTTGTCGGAGTCTCCATCCCTGGCGTTTCAGGAATCTCGCATGAAGCGAGCGATAGATTTGCAGCAAGAGCTATACACCACGCTGTCGAAGGAACTGGAGATGGCGCGGATTCAGGAAATCAACGACACGCCGACCATAACGATCGTAGACCCACCTTTCGCCCCGAGCAGACCGAGCGGGCCGACAATTCCTGTGCTTGGGGCGCTGTTCTTCGTTCTGGGATTGAGCGTGACTGCGGGGTGGCTCTTGGCGACGAAGAAGGGCGGGTCACCGAATGTTGCCCCGAGTATGGCCGGATCGAGCTAACGGGTCCTCTGCGACGTGTGCGGCATTGCGGGAGTGGTGAGCCAATCTCCTGATCGGCTCGAAAGCACGCGACATCTCATCGCCCGCCTTAATCACCGCGGTCCCGACGAAGGAGGCGAATTCGACCGCACGCCGTGTTCCCTCGCTATGCGGCGGCTCAGCATCATTGATGTCGCGGGAGGTCATCAGCCCATCTTCAACGAGACGCGCCGTCTTGTCTGCGTGTGCAATGGCGAGTTATACAACTTCCAAATCCTCGCACGACAGTTGAAAGACCTGGGCCACAGTTTCGCCACCGGTTCCGATGTCGAGGTCGCCGTCCATGGCTACGAGAGCTGGGGTGATGATTTCGTCACGAAAATAAATGGCATGTTTGCGCTCGCGATCTGGGATGCGGATCGACAGCGCTTACTCCTGGCCCGTGATCGCCTTGGCAAGAAGCCGCTGTACTACGCCCAGTTGGGGGGTTCGCTCGCGTTCGCATCCGAGCTGCGCAGCCTGCTCGCGTTCCCTGGCGCGGCGTGGACCGTGGATCGCGATGCGTGTCGTGCATTTTGTTCATTGGGCTACTTCCCCGCCAACCGAACCCCGATCTTGCAGATCCGCAGGCTGGCGCCCGGACACATGGCATCATGGGAGAATGGCAGCCTCGACATCCGTCCATACTCGGAGCCCCAGCCCACGCCACCCCCCGAGAGCGAAGCGGCGGCCGCGAATACGCTCATGGAGCTGTTGCTGGATGCGGTCCAGCTGCGCCTGATCAGCGATGTGCCGCTGGGCGCCTTCTTGAGCGGTGGTCTCGATTCGAGCGTCATCGTCGCGATCGCTGCCGGCCGACTCGGCGCCCGGATTCCGACGTTCAGCGTCGCTGTTCCCGGCCACGACTACGACGAGGCACAGTTCGCCCGACGTGTCGCGCGGAAGTTCGGGTGCGAGCACCACGAGATTTCGCTCGAGCCATCGTATTTCGACGACTTGGGAAGTCTCGTCTGGGCCTTGGACGAACCCCTCGCAGACCCCGCCGCGCTGCCGACGCTGCTCCTGAGCCGGGCTGCCCGGGCAGCGGTCACCGTCGTACTAACGGGAGAAGGGGCGGACGAGGCGCTAGGCGGATACGAGCGATACTCCTTGGCGTTGCGCGGGTCCGCCCTCGCGGGCAGGGTTAGGCCTCTCGGCTCTTTAGCGGCTGTCGCCCTCCGGCTCCGGGGGCGAAGGGGAACGGACGACTCGAGAGTATCGCGGATGCTGCGAGGAGCCGCCACTGGTGGTTCGTCCCCCATCGCCTGGAGCCGCGCCGTGGCCATCTCCGTGGCGCTGGCGGACGATCCGGACTGGACGAGCGTCGAAGCGTTGCTCGCGCCCCCAACCAGCGTTCCTGCGACGAACGGAACGAACCGACTCTTGAGGCTTCAACTGGATGACTTTGCTGCGATGCTGAGCAATGGACTCCTAACCAAGGTGGACCGAATGACGATGGCGGCCTCGCTTGAAGCTCGGTGCCCATTTCTCGACTACCGGATCGTGAACTTCGGCCTCGGGCTTCCGGACTCTTGGAAGATCAGCGGGAGCACGAACAAGGTGGTGCTCCGCAACGTGGCGCGGCGCGTCCTCCCAAAGGAAATCTCCGAGCGGCCCAAGCATACGTTTCGCGTTCCGCTCGCTGAATGGCTGCGCGGGCCGTTGAAGGGTCTGGCGCGTGATGCCGCGTCGTCGGCTCTCCTTTCTGCCCTGGGAATTTGCAGCAGCGAACGCGCTCGCCGTCTCGCTGACGATCACGCGTCGGGACGGGCGGATTTTAGCCGAGCACTCTGGGCGCTTATCACATTGCATCTTTGGTTGACGGAGGCGAGCTCCCGTGTGTCCTTGGGTCGAGCGGAGTGACCGACCCAGCGGCCGAGTCGCTTCAGAGTGTTCAGCGGCAGCTGCTCGCTACTGCCCCGTGGCTGCGCTGGCTCAAGCCGCCGAGCCCGACGATCAATACCGGCCGCCTCCTCCAACGAGTATTGGCTACGTATTCGCCGGCTACGCATCGTGTTCTCGATCTCGGGTGCGGCGAACGTCGCCTCCCGGGTGCGGTGCGCTGCGATCTCTTTCTCGGTTCTCCAGGGATTCGTGCAGACGCTGCGCGGCTTCCGTTTCGGTCGGGCGCGTTCGATTGCGTCGTGTCGACCGCCGTCCTCGAACACGTTCCGTATCCCCGCCGAGTGATCCGCGAGGCGTACCGCGTACTGCGGCCACGAGGCGTACTCTACGTCGAGGTCCCGTTCCTCGAGGGGTTCCACGCCGACCCGGACGACTACCAGCGATTCACCTTCCGCGGACTTGATGTCCTGCTCCATCGATTCGAGGTACTCGAACGCGAGGTTTGTGTGGGGCCGAACTCTGCGCTTGCTTGGATGCTCCGGGAGTATCCTGCCGCATGGTTCGGGAATCTGCGGCTCGCTCTCGCAGCCAAGTTCGTTGCCGCTTGGGTCACGGCCCCGATCCGGTATCTCGATTGGCTCATGGCGAACCGCGCCGGTGCGTTCCGGATCGCGGCTGGCTTGGCCGTGCTCGCGCGGCGGAAGTAATCGATGAGTGGCTTTCACAGCCGCCGAGCGTTTATCGGAGCCTCCCTCGGTACTTCGCTCCCGCTTATCGGCGCGCACATCGGGGCCGTGATGCCGCCGTCCGCAGCGGACGGGCAGCAGCAAGCGATCCGTGGTATCAACGTGAAGGAGTTCGGGGCAAAGGGCGACGGGGCCACGGACGACACGAAAGCGTTCCAGGCCGCGATCAACGCCGCGGACCAAGCACGGGACGCGGTGCTGGTGCCCGCCAGCACGCCGAACTACCTGATCGGGGCTCCCCTCGCCCTGGTTCCGGGCATCGCAGTTCAAGGGTTCGGCGGTCAGCGCCCCATTCTCCGATTCGCGGGTGACGCCACCCCCCTGTTCGGCTTTCAAGGATCGAATGAAGCCGAGGGGTTGAATGCCGTTCTGGCCTATCTCACCCTCGACTCGGCATCTCCCGGCAAGGGGACCGCCCTACGGATTCAGAACTTCAGCAGCGTGTTCCTGTATCATGTCGACATCAATCATTTCAACGTTGGATTGTCGGCGGCTTGGGGCATTGGCGTGCACTTGTACGCTTGCAGCTTCGTTCACAACCGTCGGGGCCTAGAGGTCGGGGGACCGGGGGAGCCCGGCGGGATTCGCGGCGCGGGGCGCGAAGCCGATCCGTTCATGGACACCGTGGTTGTCGAGGATTGTGTGTTCTCCCAGAACGGGCTGGACATCAACGACATGGGGAGCACCCGTTCCCTGGGAGGCCTCGTCATCAGGGGCTCTTCTTTCTTCGAGGCATACGCGAACCCCGTCCCGGGGAAGCAGCTTTCCATTCGGATTGCGAATCGGAAGGGGCTCACCTTGTACGGGAATTGGTTCGAGGGAGGGCAGCCGTCGCGGACATTCGTGTACCTGGGTAGTGAAGACGAAGAGCGACGCGGTACCGGCCGTTGCTACGGCGCCGCAATTTTCGCCAACGACATGCTGCAAACTGGGCACAGGGAAACTGTTGGCATCGACCTGGCAGACTGCGAAGCGGCAACTGTGTTCGCCAACTGCTTCGAGTTTTGGCCCGGTAACATCCCTATCAGGTTGTCGACGAGCGGTGGCGCAAACACAATCGGTCAGAACGCATACCTGACTTACCCGGACCAACCGCGTTACGCCAACCCCGTTGTCGGCGCGCTGGGCAAGCACCAGGTTCTCGATCCTGCATTGCCGACGACCATTGGCGAATTGCAGGTGGACAGGCGCATCGCTTCCGGAGTAGTCTCGCTGGCATTCGCCCCGCAACTTGTCACAGACGCGACAAGTGCAAACTACTTCATCGTTTCGGTCACCAATGGAACGTCATTTAGAATGGAAGACCCCACCGGCTCAGCCCCCGGCCAACATCTTACCTATGACATCCGCAACGACGCGGGCGGGGACATGGGCGGAATCTCCTGGGGCGCTTCGTTCAAGCTCGCAGGAACGTTCACGAACCCGATGAGCGACAAAAGAAGGACGATCACCTTCTGTTACGATGGTCAAGCATGGGTCGAAATCGGGCGGACGACGCACGACATCTGAAGCCTTATCCCCGCCGCCCTTTCGCGACGCGTCCCGCTTTCCTGTCATCTGTCTTACCGTCATCGGTCTTGCCGCGTATTCGTGGTGAGGCAGCGTCGTAGTACGCCTCGAGTGTCGCACTCGCCATGGTATCCCAGGAGAAGTCGAGAACTCGGTGGCGCCCGCGACCAACGAGGTTGTCACGGAGGGATTCGTCGCTCCAAATGCGGTTCAACGCATCCGATATCGCGGATTCATCGTGCGGACTGGCGTAGAGAACCGCATCGCCGCCCACTTCCGGCAACGATGAAGTATTAGCAGCAACGACGGGGACTCCAGCGGCGAGGGCCTCGAGCACCGGAAGACCAAAGCCTTCCGACGTCGACAGATACGCAAAGGCGCGCGCGCCGCGATACGCCGCATGCAATTCCGCCTCGTTCAACTCGGGATCGAAGCGCACGTCCTGTGACAACGACAGACTCGACACCTCTCCTCGCAGCGCTGGCGACCCCGTTCCCACACCGGCGAGCCAGAGATACGGTCCGTTCCCTGGAGAGGAGCCGTTGGTGGCCCGGAAGTTTCCGAAGGCACGGACGAGGCGTACCAGATTCTTGTGTGGCCGATCCACGCCGACATAAAGAACGTAGGATCGGGTTGTCCAATCCCCGCCGCCTGCGCCGGCGCCCCCGTGGCCTTGAGCGTCGCCCGCCCACGCGAGCGCATCCACGCCCAATCGTATGGTGCGCAATTTGTCCGCGGATTCGGGATAACACTCTGCGACGCGGTGTCGGGTCGCATCTGAGATTGTTATTACCGCACGGCTCCTGCGAAGGGTGCTCCCGATCATTCTGCGAGCCACGGGCCGCTTGATGTTCGCGAGGCGGCGGAAATAGTGCGGATGGAGGATTGGATTGAGGTCGTAGATGGTGACCAAAGAGGGGAATCGCGAGTAGGGCATGTCCAGGAACGGATAGTGATACAGGTCTGGCCTCAGACGCTCCAGGACGTACGGAATCACCACCCACTGGCGGATTGTCGCGATCCGCGTATCGACGTAGTGAATTCTTGCACCAGCATCGGCAATCATTCTGGGTACTGGTGTGGTCTTCATCGCGGGAAGCAGTAGCACATCGAGGGCGAGATGCTCGGCGAGGGCAGGAAGACGCACTGCGAGCTCGACGATGTAACGACCGGCGCCGGTCATCCGGGGAATCATTCCCCGTCCATCCAACACAAGTCTCACGGGCGGATGGTGTCGTTCCTAGCTCACCAACTGCCAGCGGTGACCGAGCGCGAGCAGCGCAACCAGCACAATGAGCCCAACCGCAACTCCACTGACGGCGACCGTGACCAACTCCGCGAGGGAAGACGCGCCAATGCCCATGGTACCGTGCAACAGGGTGACCGCTGCGAGGGCCAGACCCGTGGCGATTGCCGTGCGTATGATCAACAGGAGCATCTGCCTATCCATGACTCCCAGGCGACGGGACGCATACGCGAGCAAACCAATACCTCCAACCAGCGCGCTCAGCGACGACGACAGAGTCAACCCGAACACCCCGAGCCTTGGGACGAGGAGGTGGTTGCACAGCCAATTCACCGCCAGTGCCCCCCCGAATACCAGGACATACCCCTTGAGCTGCCCGCGAAGAACCATGGTGCGATGAAAGATCTCGACAAGTGTCAGCCCAATCATTCCAGGAGCAAAGCCCAGCAGGGCTGCACCGACGAGCTGAGCGGCTCGATCGTCGAACGCATGGCGCTCATAAATGAGCGCGACAATCTCACGTCGGCATGTGATCAGGAGGACGACGAGCGCTGCTGTGGCAGGGAGGAGCCAATTCAGAGCTTGTACGATCGTTCGTCGAGCTGCGGCGTAGTCGCTCTTCTGAAGGAAGTGCGCGATTTGGGGATACACGAATGCCCCTGCGGTCACGACGAGTGATTCGTACATCGCGTTCTGCACCTTGCTCCCGAACTGCGACGCCGCCAGCTCACCGGTTGGAAGCGTTGATCCAAAGCCGTAGGTCAGCATCACGCAGGCTTGAAAGTACACCTGCATGACGAGTGCTCGATACACGACGCTCACTCCCAGGTCTTCAACCCAATCGGGCGCGGTGCCCGCGGTAGGAGACATCAGTGTGGGGCGAGTCATCGCGATCGGTCCGACGATCGAGGTCCAAGCCGCAGCGACAAAGGCCCATACAGCAGCGGCGGCGCCGTAGTGGGGCGTGCTCACGACAACCACTCCGAGCCCAACGATGCTGCTGATCACGAGCCACACATAGACGGGCAGGAACCGCCCGTCGGCATACAATCGCCCATTACAGATGGCCTGCAGAGCGAGTGCCGGAATCGCGAGTGCGCCAATTCGCGTGAGAGAGGCGGCCTCATCAAGTCGCGCGGGATCCAAGCCGGGCGCGTAAAGGCTGACCACGATGTGCGCCGTGGCCGCGAGCGCGAGGGCAAGGACGGCACCTGCGCCGAAACCCAGCATCACGACCCGCGAGTAGAATGACGCGGCCTGTTGCGACGCATGCAACCCCCGCAACGCGGACAGCCGCGCCGTGACCCACATCGAGAACGGGAGAGCGCCGAGGCTGTAGACGAGGGTCGGCATTGCCAGAGCCAGGTAATAGCCGTCGGACGAGGCACTTGCGCCAAGTTGCGAGGCCACAAACGCCTCCCGCAGAAACGAAAGCCCCTTGCCGGCCCCAACAAGGGCGATGATGACCGGGAGCGTTTTCCAGCGAGCACGCCAGGATTCCGCCACATCGGCGCTGGGAGACGTCAAATCGGAGGTCAGCGTACGCGCTGGAACGAACGAGTGCTGTACGCGAGAGACAGGACGGCGATAAAGATCAACATACCCGTTTGCGTCATCTCGAAGAAGAAATTGTAGACGGCGATGACGGTCGCTGCCGCGAGCAGAACTGCTGGGTGGGTCCCGAAGGGATGGTCAACCGATCGATTCGCTCGACTCTCCTGATAGAAGCGCCGCATGGAGTCCGCCTGCCAACCCACGAGGCCCACCAGCCCTAGCACGCCGATTTCCGACAGGAGTCGGAGATACGTGTTGTGGGGCC
>DATIYM010000015.1:0-21139 GCA_035517615.1 Gemmatimonadales bacterium | reverse complement strand
GAAACTGTCGAGCGTGCGTTGTGTCTCGAAGAAGATGATCTCCGAGTATGACTGGCCGCCGAACTGGAGGCCCACCGTCACCTGCGTGAGGGAGACCTTGCCGACGGCCTTCCCGCCCGTCAAGAGCTCGCCCGTTCCGTGCGCGCCCCCGACCCCGATCGCGCCCTTTCCCACAGTCGGAAAGACGGCATAGCCTACGGCGTCCTGGAAAAACTTTTCGATTCCAGGGTCCTTCTTCTTGAACGTCGCGATCGTTTTGGTGACGTCCTCGTGCGTATCGCCCGCCCGCACGGGGGCGTTGCCGACGAGCACCGGAATGACGAACAACACCGCGAGCTGTTGGGTGAATCGCACTTGATCCTCCTAGGCCAGGTTCATTTTGCGCAGCAGCGCCACGAAGCGCGGGTGCGATCGTAGCGGCGCGAAGAGAAACGATGCCTTGACGCCATAAATTGCCGCGGCGCGTTGCGCATACGCCTGCTCGAGCAGGTCGATGGCCCGATCGGCGTCGCCCAGTCCCGCGTAGACGTACGCGAAGTGATACGACGGCACGTACTCGCGGGTGGCGAGATCCTTCAGTTGCGCCAGCACATCGAGTGCGTTCTCGCGACGGCCCGCGAGCGCATAGGCTTCGCCCAGCTGGGCGAGCCACAGGCTGTGGGTCGGTGAAATGACGGCGGCGCGCTCGATTTCAGCGATTCCCTTATCTCTTTCCCCTTGCTGAAACAATGCCCAGCCGAGCGTCGCCCGCGCGCGATCCTGGTCGGGGTCGAGCTCGAGCGCCGCGATCGCGGCGTCGGCGGCCTCGACGTAGCGGCCGGCGCGCAGCAGTGTGGTCGACACGTCGAGGCGATGCGCCAGCGGATCGAGCTCCTGGGCTCGTCGTTCAAGGGCCAATGCCTCGTCGAAGCGGCCGATTCCGGAATACAACCGCCCGTAGAGGTCGTAGATGTCGGCGCTCGACGGACTGAGTTCGAGGGCCCGCTGGAATTCCCGCTCGGCGCCGGCCCAATCGAAGTCCCACATCATCTTGAGAACTCCGGCCGCACAGTGCGCTTCTCCCGACTCGGGATCGAGCGAAAGCGCTTTCTCGACCGCCGCACTCGCGCCGCGTCGCGCGGAGTCCGGATCGATGCCACCGATTTCACACAATTCTGCGTAGGCTGCGGCCAGCGCGGCAAAAGCGATGACGTATTCCGGATCCCGGGCGGTGGCGCGGCCGTAAAATTCGATGCCGCGCTGCATGCCCGCGGGCGTGTAGGTCACGTGCCAGCGGCGGCCCTGAAGATAGAGCTGGTAGGCCTGGAGATCGCGCGTCGGTTCTTTGCGCAAGCGAGTCTGCTCGTCCTGCGAGAGCTCCGCCTTGAGCGCGGCGGCAATGTGCAGCGCCACGTCGGTTTGAATGGCAAATATGTCGTTCAGCTCGCGGTCGTACGTTTCGGTCCAGAGCTGCCGCTCGGTGGCGGGATCGACGAGCTGCGCCACGATGCGCACCCGGTCGCCGGCCCGCCGCACGCTGCCATCGACCAGCGTGCCCACGTCGAGCTGTGCGGCGATGTCTCGCAGGCTCTGCTGCCGATCCTTGAACTGCATGACCGACCGCCGGGAGATGACCTTGAGCGCCCGCACTCGGGAGAGGTTCGCGATCACGTCCTCGGTGATGCCATCGGCGAAGTATTCGTTGTCGGCCACGCCGCTCAAGTTCATGAACGGCAGCACGGCCACGGAGCGCGTCCTCGCCTCGAGCGGAGCCGCGGCGGGCTTTGCCAGCGCCTCGGCGAACTCGCCCGCCGTCCGGAATCGATCGGCCGGCATCTTGGCGAGCGCCGTGCTGAGCGCGCGCTCGATGTTGGCGGGTACCGCCGGTCGCAGTCGGCGGACGGAGGGGACAGGGTCATTGAGACGTTTGGCAATGAGCACCTGCGCGGTCACGCCTGTATAGGGCGGCTCACCCACGAGCATTTCAAACAGCATGCAGCCGAGGCTGTAGATGTCGCTTCTGGCATCGAGCGTAGGCTCGGAAAGCGCCTGCTCCGGGCTCATGTACGCTGGTGTGCCGAGTGCGAGCCCGGTCTCGGTGAGTCGCACGTCTCCGAGCGAACTGAGCGCGAGCGCCACGCCAAAGTCCGCGACCATCGCCTCGCCTTCGTGGAGCAAAATGTTCTCGGGCTTGATGTCGCGGTGAATGACTCGCTGCGCGTGCGCATAGCCCAGTGCCGAGGCAACCTGGCGCGCGATGCGGAGCGCGTCGTCCACGGGCAGCTGTTTCTCGCGCACCAGCCGTGCGCGCAAGGATTCACCCTGGATGTGCGGCATCACGTAGAACAGGAATCCATCCGCGGCCCCGGAGTCGTACAGGGGAACGATGTGCGGGTGATTGAGACGGGCGGCGATCGCGATCTCGCGCTCGAAGCGCTCCGGGCCGACGGCTTTCGCGATCTCGGGGCGGAGCACCTTCACGGCGACGGTCCGGTGGTGCTTCAGGTCCTCCGCCAGATACACGCTCGCCATACCGCCCGCGCCCAGCTCGCGGTCGATGCGATAGCGGTTCGCCAGCGCCGCCTGCAGACGTCGAGCGGGATCAGCGGCTTTCGTCGCCATGATCGCAAAGCTACTGCGCGGTGCGGGTTGGCCAACAGACGCCGGTTGACCCGCGCAGCTGTGAGCACGGTCATTACCTTGGGTGGAACGGCGGGAGATGTTTGCCACGATGAAGATCTTCTTTCGACACCTCACGCTGTGCCTCATTCCGCTGATCGGCGGCTTCGCCGCCGGTAACATATTCGCGGCAAGCCAACCGTCGTGCACGTCGCTCGTCGGTCCCGTGCTCGCGGCCAAGTGCCGCGGCCGGATGCACGAGTACCAGATATGGTTTCAGCTCGGAGGAACTGCCGCGGGCGGCGTGATGGCCGCCATATTGGGGGCGGCGCTCGAAGCACGCCGACGTCGCACTGTCTCGAACCACGAAACCCACACGGAAGGAGTCTCGGCATGAAGCGGATCGCGGTTGTTATCGCCGTACTGCTGAGCCGCACGCTCGCGGCCCAGGATTCGACGCAGGGCAACGCCGCTCCCCCAGCCGCCGCCCCCGCCCCCGCCCCCGCCCCCGCGGCCGCCGCATCCGCGGCGACCGTCTCAGAGGCCGTGGTGGCCAAAACCGTGACCGATCGCGTGCCGCAGGACACGGGCACCACGTTCCCCGCCGATGTGGGCCAGGTGGTGTGCTGGACCAAGCTGAGTGGTGCGAACGGCACGACCATCCACCACGTCTGGTTCCATGGTGACACGCAAGTGGGCGATGTGGCGCTGCAGGTGGGTGGATCGCCGTGGCGGACCTGGAGTCGCAAAACGGTTCCTGCCGATTGGACTGGAGCTTGGCACGTGGAAGTGCGGGACCAGGAAGGCAAGGTTCTCAAACGGATCGACTTCACGGTCGGCCAGTAATCCGCGCGGCATTGCAAGCGAGCACAAGGGGCCGCAGCGTTTGCTGCGGCCTTTTCGCACAGGCCTTCTGATCTTCGCTCAGGTGCTGCACCTTTCCAGCGCGATGAGACTTTCGCGACGCCAGTTCCTCGCCAACTCCACCGCCGCGCTGGGATCGCTCGCACTCGGCTGGGGCTGTAGTGAGAATGCCGACCCGTCCATCCTGCCTGATCCCGCGTTGTCCGGAATCGAACATGCAATCGTCGTGATGATGGAGAATCGGTCGTTCGACCATTTGCTTGGCTGGTTGCCGGGGGCGGACGGACGGCAGGTGGGCCTGAGTTACCGCGACGCGAACGGCGTGACACACGAGACCCACGCGTTGGCTCCCGATTTTCAGGGGTGCAGCTACCACGATCCGGACCACTCGTACGCGGGCGGTCGCGTAGAGTACAACAACGGCGCGTGTGACGGATGGCTGCTTGCGAACGACGTGTTCTCCACCGGTTACTACGGCGGTGCGGATCTGCCATTTTTTGGTCAGGCCGCGCCGCAGTGGATGACGTTCGATCGGTACTTCTGCCCGTTCATGGGGCCAACGTATCCGAACCGTTTCTACCAGCACGCCGCACAGACCGATCGATACAGCAACCTGTCGTTTATCAGCACGCTGCCTACGATCTGGGACCGGCTCGAGACCGCGGGAATAGCGGGCCGGTACTACTACAGCGACTTGCCGTTTCTGACGTTGTGGGGGACAAAATACCGGCCGATCTCGGAAACGATCGATGCGTTCTACGCCGACTGTGCCGCGGGCACGCTTCCGGCTGTCTGCTTCGTCGAGCCGTCATTTCTCGACGAGACCACCGGCACGGGCGGAGATGATCATCCTCACAACGATCTGCGCGTGGGAGAGGCGTTTCTCAATCGGGTGTACGCCGCGGTATCGGGCGGTCCGGGGTGGAAGCACTCGATCCTGTTCATCAACTTCGATGAGTGGGGCGGTTTCTACGATCACGTCGCCCCCTCCGCCGCGCCAATCCCGGACGCCGATCGTGCCGCGGGCAACAGCGATGGCTTACGCGGGTTTCGAACTCCCGCACTGCTCATCTCGCCGTTCGCCAGGCGAGGATACACGTCGCACACGGTGTATGATCACACTTCGATTTTGCGGCTGATCGAATGGCGCTGGAATCTGGCGCCGCTCTCGGTGCGGGACGGGACAGCCAACAACCTTGCGACCGAGCTGGACTTCAGCGGGTCCGATCTTCGCGCTCCGGTGTACGCCGTGCCTGATTTTACGAGTATCCCGTGCCCGGCCGCGGCGGCGCGTCGCTCTCCAGCCTCGTTGCTGGCTCACTGGGAAACGTTGGACGGGCTTGCACGACTGTACGGTTGGGCGTGAGCGCCGCGCGACCCTAGAGCTCGTTCCGGGTGGAACGATCGATTCGCAGCAGCCGTCTCGAAGTCAATTCAGAGAGGCAGGTCTTAGCCGCAGCCACATACCAGCTCGGATGCCAGCCTGAGTACGGGAAGGATCTTCTGAGAGCTTGGCGAGCCTCTCGATAGCTACCCGCTTTGCGCGCGGTCCCAACAATCTCCGTAGCTTGTCGAATGCGCCCGCTCCTACAGACGGAACGCAAGCGCCCAGATTTAATGCGCGTCAGGGCTCGCTCATAGATCCGGTCATGACAACTCAGCAACTCAAGGATGCCGACTTGGTGATTGCCCGCATGCCGCCGCATCTTCGCCAGCGGCTTCGCTACCATAGTTACTGGGCTGACCTCCGCTAGTTTGATCCAGAGATCAAGGTCCTCACCGACGCGCAGCGACTCATCGAACATCCCTACACGAACAAGCAAGTCATGTTGAACTACGGTTGCCGTAGCGGGAATTGGCACACGCCGTTTGAGGACTTCCTCCAAGACCCATCCACGCACCTCCGGCATGAACGGGGCTCTCAACAACACTGATTCCCGGCCGTCGTCATCGACGTACTTGAAGCCCGTGAATCCCCACCGGCACTCGGGGCGAGCATTGAATTCGGCGAGCTGATATTCCAGTTTCTCCGGCTCCCAGAGGTCGTCAGAATCCAGGAACGCCACCAGCGAACCGGACGCTTTGGCGATCGCCTTGTTTCGCGCCTGCGCGGCGTTGCCACAATGCGGCTCGGCAAAACGTCGTATGCGCCTATCTGTCAGAGTATCGAGAAACGCTGCCGTGCCGTCGGTTGAGCCATCGTCAAGAATCAAGAGCTCCCAGTTATCGAATGTCTGCAGGAGCACTGATCGGACGGCGTCGCGCAGATATCGTTCCCGATTGAAGGTCGGAGTGATGATTGACACGAGTGGCGACGGTTGTTGGCGACCGTTCATTCAAACCGCCACTTGGGAGAACGCTGCCGCAATAGACGCTTGAGGTGCTCGAGGCCCCCCACGTTAAGCAACCTGCGGATTGTTACGAAGTACACCAGCGTTCCTCCGATCAGCCCGACCACCGCAGCGATGGCGACTCCTTCAATTCCTAGGAGTCGACCCAGTGGGTATATCACGACCCCCATGAACGCCAGGCGTGCCGCGTGAATTCGGTAGCTGTAGCGAGGCTCACCGTATGCGTTGAACAGTGTGCTGGCGATGACAAGGAACGACCGCAGCACCATTGCGATGGTCAAGATCTTCAACGTGGTCACCAGGGGCAACCAACGATCGCCGAGCAGCGCCCCTGTGATCTGGCCGCCAAACAATAGTACCGGTGTCACGAACAGGATTTGAACGAGCAGCACCGCACCTTGGCCTGTAAAGTACCAGCGGAGCAGTCTTTCGCGATCATTCTGCATCGCGCTCAGCGACGGGAGGCCAACATCACCGACGACTTGCGTGAAGCCTCTGAGGGGTAGCTCGGCGACTCTGGAGGCGACCTGATAGAAGCCGAGTTGCGCAACTCCGAGAACCTTGGCGACAAATGCGCTGTCGCCCTGCAAGATCAAGAAATCGAGAATGTGGGTTGCCAGCACCCATTTGCTGTACTGAACCATCGCGCGGACCCGCGACCAATCGAGAGCGAAATGTGGTTGTCGCCGGACCATGAAGTGGGACACCACGGTGGTGACGGCCTGTGTCCCGATGAACGTACACACCAGAGCCCAAACGTTTCGCATCCAAAGACCGAACCCAACCGCCAGGAGAAGACCGATGGTGGCTTCGGGGACGCTCCACCAGAACAATCTGTCGAAGCGAAGTTCCCGAATCAGGTGGAGCCTGGCCGGATTGACGAATCCTCGAAGCACCAGAGCAATGCCCGTGACGCGTAGCACGGGAACTAGCTCCGTACCGCTGAAAAACAGCGCTGCGGCAGGAGCGATCCACCACAGGAGCAGAGCGAGGCACGCACCGCGGAGTACCTGCAACGTAAAAGCCGAGTCGTAGAATTGCTCCACGTCATCGCGTCGCTGCACGAGCGCGGCTTCGAATCCGGTGCTCGTGAACGCCTCGATAGCGCCGATGATCACGAGAGCCGTACCCATTACACCAAAGTCCAACGGAGTGAGGAGGCGCGCGAGTATGAGCGTTCGCAGCAGGCCAGCGGCTCGTAAGAGCGCCCTTCCAAGAAGAGCCCATCCACCTGCACGGAGGGCGCGAACACGAGTCGGCGGTGATAAAGCAGAGCCTGTCAAGCTCCCTCGAGTTACGATTGTGCTGAAATGAAAACCGTTACGCGCGTCTTCGCGCTAGTCCCCGACTGTCATACGACGAGCCGCTACCGACACGTGTGGCGGCGTCAATTCTATGAGGGACTCGAAGGCGTGTTGCCGAGTGTTGTGCTTCCACAAAAAGTGGATTTCGAGTGGGCTCGGCCGCCACAGAGTCGCTCGCCCGGTCGCTCGCTCGAGCGGGATCAAATGTCGGAGCGTCTCTGGCAACAAATCAAACACGCACACGCACAGCGCGGCTTGGACGCAATCATCTCCTGTTGCTTCTCCGCGGACATTGATCCCGGTCTCATCGTGCGGACCGTCGAGATGGGCGTGCCGTGGATCAACTTTTTTTGCGACAGTGTCTATGCATTCGATTACGTCGAGGCACTAGCGAAGGTGACCTCGCTCAACTGGTTCCCCGAACACGCCGCAATCCCGAGCTATCGTGCCACGGGCCGTCCTATGCTTTGCCGGCCCTACGCCTTGAATCCCGCAGCGCTGCCCCCAGCATTATGTGACATCGCGGAGCATGCAGTCGGCTTTGTCGGAGCACCGACGAGTAATCGTGTGATTCTCCTCGCCGCGCTCCGGGCCTTGGGGAGCCGGGTCGCGATCCGGGGACACGGATGGCAACCGTCTCAACTTGGCTCGGCACCCGAGCCGCCACCAGCAGCGAAGCCAGACGTTCGGGTCCGCGGGAGCCGTCGGGAACGAATGTTGATCCGGTTGCTCAAGCCGCTGGTGCGACGGGGAAGCCGTCCATTGAGTGAATCGGAAATGACCGCGTTCTTGTCCCACTGCCGGGTTGTGTTGGGGCTGAACCAAGGACGTGGTCTCGAGGGGAAATACCAGAGCTATCTGAAGCTCCGTGACGTCGAATTCCCCGGCTATGGCTGCTGCTACCTGACACAGCACAATCAAGACGTGGCGGCAGCGCTCGAGCCCGGGCGCGAGGTTCTCACGTTTCGGCATATACCGGAAGCAGCGTCTCTCATACGGTGGAGTACACGAAACGCGCGAGAGGCGCGGGCCATCGGCGAGGCAGGACGGAAACGTGTGCTCTCGGAGCACACGTGGGCATCGCGAATTCAGGAACTGGCGGGAGCGCTTTGATGCGCATCGCCGCCGTGTCGCCGAACCTGCCCTCACCCGCGATGCCGCTGCGGGGAGTGCGGCACGACGAACAGCTACGGGGCTTCGCCGCAGCCGGTCACCAGGTGCGTGGCATCGTCCCGCTCCCATGGTCGATTCGTAGCGGGTTTGGGGGAATCCGAGTGCCCACGGTGGAACGTGACACGCATTTCGCCGTAACACATCCGCGATACGCGCGCCTGCCCGTGGTTTGGCGAGGAGGCCCGATCGAACGATCGCTGTTCGTACGAGCCGCCACCGCCGGACTCGATGCTTGGGCCGGCTCCGCACCCATTGATGTCGTGCTCCTCCACTCGGCCCTCTTGCCGGGAGGTCTCGTTGGCAGGCGCCGCGGCACAAGGTACGTCGTGAGTCTGTATGATCACGAAATCTACGATCTCGCTCCGGCGAGCATCCGATCGCGCCAGATGATCGCCGAAACTCTCTCGACTGCCGACTGCGCAGTCTACCTGTCTCAGGCGTTGCGCCGGGAGGGAATCGCGCTGGCCGGCCCTCACCGCTCCTTGGTGATCCCCCTCGGGATCGAGGCCGCTGATGGGCTCGTAGCGGAGTGGCCGGACCAGTTCACGATTTGTTCGGTGGCTCGGCTCATTCCGCGTAAACGCATTGATCGCCTGATCAAGGCATTCGCCCGACTAACCGCGGAACACCCTCGCGCGCGCCTCGTGATTGTGGGCGACGGCCCCGAGCGTGGGAGGCTCGAGCGTCTCGTCGCAGCGCTGGGAGTGAAACCCAAGGTGGAGTTTACGGGCGCGCTCGATGCGCGAACGACGCGAGAACGCATGGCTCGAGCGAGCGTCATGGCACTACCGAGTGTGCGTGAGTCACTTGGAGCGGTGTATCTGGAAGCCATGTCGCTCGGCGTTCCAAGCCTGGGCACACGGGGCGAAGGAATCGAAGAGCACATCACCCACGGCAAGAACGGAATTCTGGTTCCGCCCGACGACGATGACGCATTGCTGATCGAGCTGCGCGCCCTGGCCGGCGACTCCGGATACGCGAGACGCCTCGGGGAGGCTGGGAAACGCTACTTCGCCTCGGGTCCGTTCTCCTGGCAAGCCAACGTCGACTCCTTCCTCGACCTGTTTCGGGAGCTGGCGGATGAGAGCAAACAACCATGAGCGGGCTGCGCGTGGACCATCCCGACGTGCGGGCTACCGGGAGCTATTACGACACGTTTGCCGACATCGCGGAGCAGCGCTACGCGTCGAACCACGTGCTGGTGCGCATTCGGGAAGCATTCCGCCGTGCCGTCGAACGCTACCCCGCGTCCTCGATGCTCGATCTGGGGTGCGGTCCGGGTACCGACCTGGCCTGGTTCATGGGCCGATATCCCGCGCGCCGGTTTTTCGGTATCGACGTATCTCCCCGCATGGTCGAGCTCGCCCGGCAGAAATTTCCGGGAGGCGCCGCGCAGATTGCGCGTGGATGCGCGGAAGACCTGCCATCGGTGTTTTCCGGGGAGCGTTTCGACCTGGTGTACTCCTTTTTCGGACCGCTCAACACCGAACCGAGTCTCGAGCACGCCGTGCGTGCGTTGACGAGCGTGCTGACCCCGAACGGAGTACTTGTGCTGACGTTTGTGAGCCGGATTTATTTGCTCGATTCCGCGATACACGCGCTGCGGGGACGGGCGAGACGTGCGATCGCTCGATTAACGGATCGCTGGCGCGGGTACAATGAGCTGGCGCCGCTCGATGCAACGTTGTACTTCCCGCGGCAAATCGCCCGCCAGTTCGCCTCCGCGTTCACCATCGAACGGTCTGAGGGATTCTCGATTCTGTACCCGGCCTGGTATCGCGCTGGCCACTTTCGCGAGGGTGGCGCCACGATCCGAACCCTGTGGCTCGCCGATCGTCTGCTTAATCGGACGCCGCTGCGCTTCGTTGGTGAGCACATGCTCTACGCGCTGCGACGTCACCCCTGAACCGGTTCCGCGAGGAGTAGATCCTCGAGGTCGCGGTCCAGATCACGATGCCTCCCCCGGAACCCGGCGTGCAGCGCACTGTGAACCGTGCCGATCCGCGCCGAGAACTCGAAGGCCTGGCGCACGGCCCGGTCGAATCGACGCTCCATCTCCTCGAGCGAGATACGGCGGACCGGCAGCCCGGTGAGCCGGGCGAGCCGTTCCGACAACTCGCGCTGCCGGATCGGAGGCCCGGCAAACACGTTCACCGCGGAACCCGGCAGGCCGGATTGCGCGTAGTACAAGAGGAACGAGGCGCAGTCTTCGACATGCACCAACGACATCCAATTTTCTCCGTCACCGTACTGCGGGACGTATCGCTCGGCTTGAATCACCCGCTGGTAGAACGCCGCGAACCAGGATCCGCGCCCCAGGACCCACGCCGGCCGTGCGATCATCACCGGCACGTCATTGGTCCGCTGCGCGGTGAGCCACGGCAGCTCGGCCGCGTGGTAGTCCCGCGAGAAACTCGTGGGCGCGAGCGGGGTGCTCTCGGTAATCAGCTCATCTGTGTGCGATCCGTAGGCGAGCGTGCCGCCGATAAATACGACCAGCGGTGGACGAGGCAGGGCGGCAAGCGCGAGCACCAGACGTTCGTTGGCCAGGCGGTTGCGGACCCGGGTAAGGGCGCCACGCAGGCCGCCGCGTCCGGGGATACGCGCTAAATGGAACACGACATCTGGAGCGTCCCGCTCGAGTGTGTGCCAGGGGTAGCGGTCCAGGGAACCTCGTACCACTTGAACCGCGCTTATCTGGGATTGGAGGGGCATTCGATGCACCAGACATGTCGTGCGCACGCCTGCGTCGCCGAGGCTCCTCATCAGGGGGGTCCCGATGAATCCCGTACCGCCGAGCACCAGGGCGTGGCGGATCGGTCGCCCGGCGAGGTACGCCGGGCTCGAAAGCGCCAGCGCCTTCGCTCCCGTCTCGTGACTCGTCACAGTACCTTTTTCAATGCCCTCGGTCGATCCGGGCTTCATGCATCGTTCGCTCCGTAGCCATCACCCGACGCCGCTCTCGTCTCGAGCTGCAGCAATAGAACGCGCCGTCTTGCGGGCGGTCGCTTACAGCGACGTGTTCGACTACGCTCTCGACTTCGCGACTCTGCACCGCTACCTCCACGGGATCAAGGCTCGCCCTGATGAGACCGCCCGTGTCCTCGGACGCGTGGTTCGCCCGTCAGGAGCGATCGCACGGCGCCACGGATTCTACACGCTGGCGGGCCGCGAAGAGTTGGTCGCCGTGCGCCAGCGTCGGGCCGGGTACGCCGCCCGCCTCTGGCCGCGAGCCATCGCGTGGGGGCGACGCATTGCACGCCTCCCGTTCGTGCGCATGGTGGCGGTCACGGGCGCCCTGGCGTGGAGCAATGTCGAATCGGATGCGGACGTGGACTTCCTGATCGTAACCACGCCCGGCCGCGTATGGCTCGTACGCGCGCTGATCGCGCTCATCGGCCGGCTATCGCGTCTCGAGGGCGTGCACCTGTGCCCGAACTACGTTCTCTCGACTAGCGCGCTCGAGTTGACCGACCGCAACGTCTATACGGCGTACGAGCTCGTGCATATGGTGCCCATCGCCGGGCACGCCATGTATCGCCGCCTGCGTCGCTTGAACGAGTGGACCGACGACTATTTCCCCAACGCGGCTGGGGAACCGCATGCCACCGTTACGCCCACACTCCCAGTACCGCAGGGGATTGGAAAACGGCTGATTCGCGACAGCAAGAAAATTCTCGAACGGAATCTCGAGAATCGCCTGGGTGAGGCGCTCGAGCGCTGGGAAATGGCGCGGTGCATTCGCCGGCGCGCCGGCCGGGCCCGCGTACCCGCCGAAGCCCTGTACTCCCGGGAGTTCTTCAAGGACCATCTCGGGGGCAATCAGCACGTCGCGCTCACCCGCTTCGCCGAACGGCTCTCGCTCCTGGGCCTCGAGAACTCATGACCCGGGCGCGAGCTTCGCGAGCCTGACCCGCGCGCTGTCCACGATCGGCCGGAATTCCGCGTCACAATCTCTCCACAAGTCGATAAATCGTGTGTAATCGCGCGCCGCCGCTTCCCGGTCGCCCAAACGCTCGTAGAGCGCGGCGCGCCTGAGCCGCGCGGGTCCGGCATAAACCAGGTCAAAGCCCGAATAGCCTTCGAACGTGCTGAACGAGAAAACGGCGCGACGCACGTCGTCGTCCGATTTCGCAAGCGCCGCTTCGAGCATCGCGCGGAGAAACCGGCCACGCGCTCCCGAATACATGGGGGAGCCGAAATGGTACTCGTACCACGCCTGATCCCTCCGTTCCTGCAACGCGGCGAGCGCCGCGGCCGGCGAATGCTGCGCCAGCGCGATCTCCGCCCGGACTTCGAGACTCAGGTCATGCGGCAATCCGAGCCCGGTGGGCGGTCCCTGCTGCGCGGCCAGCTGCGCCGCCGCCTGCTCCGCGGCGGGGACGTTCCCGAGCCGGGCATCGATCAGGCCGAGCAGATACGTGCGCAGTAGGGAATGAATGCCGTCGTGCGCATTGAAGAATACCGACGGTAGCTCGCTCGCCGGCTCGGCGGCGGCATTCCAGCTCTCGAGCTCGCGGCGCGCGGCTTCGAGGCGCGCGCGGCTCATATCGAGAAACGGCGCGACCTCGAGCATCGTCCCATATTCGAGGCCGCGACCCCGCTGGACCGCCGTTGCACGCTCCACCTCGAGGCGAGCCATCGCGAGCTTGCCCTGACTCAGCGCCAGATACGCGAGCGCCGAGTGGCCCGCGCCCTGCGCGTCGCGGGAACGCGCGGGGTCGGCGAGACTCCGCGCCACCGCTTCGGCGCCAGGAAGGTCACTCACATAGACCGAGAGATCCCAGAGCGGGAGCGGCAAGAGGCCATCGGCCGCCCGCGCGATTTCCGCCTGTAAACGCGCTTGTTCAGCCACATCATGAATGGCGTAGGCGCGGAGCACGCGGAACTCGAGCGCCCGGTCGCTCGATGGGCTGAGCGCGAGAATCGCGCGCACCAGCGAATCGGCATCCTGCGGGCGAGCCTCCATCGCCGCAATACGCGCGAGGTGAACCATCGCGCTCACGTTCCCGGGCTCGAAGTAGAGCACGCGTTCGAACGCGCTGCGCGACGCCGCCACCGGCTGGCCCAGCGTCGGTCCGTAATGAAAGCGCACTTCGCCGAGCTGCGTCCACGCCTCGATCTCGTCGGGATAGGTGGCGATGATGTCGCGGTACAAGCCGTCGGCCTGCGCGCCCGCTCCCTGACGGGTTGCCAGCAGGGCTCGCAACAGCATGCGATCGTGCTCGGACAACCGTGCACTATGCCGCACCGCCTGCTCGGCGGACGTTTCCGCGAGCCGCGCGCGAGTGGCCCACTCGGCCGCGACGCTCTGGCGGTAGTACGCGAGCGCGAAGGACGTATCGAGCGTGATCGCGTAAGCGAACGCGGTCACGGCAGAGTCGGCGCGCCCGGCGCGTAACGCGGCCTCGCCATCGAGGTACGCCTTGTATGCCGCGAGGCTCGGCGTCGTCACCGAAGCGACGCGAGTCACCCGACCGACCGGTCCCGTGCTCGATTGGCCGAGCAGCTGCGCCGCCAACCCGTCAACCAGCGCGAACACGTCGCCCCGCGCGCCCTCGACCGATGCGCGAGCGCGCGGCGTTGCCGTGCCGCTACGGTCGTACAGCGAGGCGCCGATCCGGACGCGACCGCCGGCTTCCACCACGTCGCCCAGTACCCACAGCCCCGCGCCCAGCCGGTCCGCGAGGCTCTGCGCTTCACCGGGATCGATTCCGGCATCGTCATGACGACGCTGCACCGTGCTGAGCACGGCGTGGGGATCGACCGCCCGCAGGTTGCCCGCGCCGTCGAGGCTCGTGCTCAGCAGGTTCACGAGCCCCTGACCGAGATAGCCGAGATCACTGCTTCCCTGTACGGAAAATGGCAGTACGGCAACGAGCGTCGGTGATGTTCCGGATGCCTTGCGACCACCACTTCGAGTCGCAATCCACGCGCCAAGCACCAACAGGGGAACGAGAGCAAGCGCGGCCACGACCGTCCAGCGCCGGCGCATAGTGGGGACAGCCGGCGGCTGCGCCGTTCTGCGCGCGAGCTCGCGGCGCAGCTCGTCGGCGGTCTGCCAGCGCGCCGCGGGGTCCTTCTCGAGACAGCGCATGACGATGGCCGCCGTGTCGCGAGGCAACTCAGGCCGGACGCGGCCCACCGGCTCAGGCCGCTCGGCAATGTGCGCGGCAAGGAGGCGCTGCGGCGATCCGTTCCCGAATGGCGTCCGTCCTCCAAGCATCTCGTAGGCGAGAATACCGGTCGAGTAGATGTCCGAGCGCTGATCGACCTGGGGGTCGGCGGCGACCTGCTCCGGCGCCATGTACGCGGGCGTGCCCAGGGTCATTCCGGCCGAGGTGAGTCCGGTATCACCCGTGGCATTGGTGAGCGCCTTGGCGACTCCAAAATCACTGACCAGCGCGTGATCTTTGACGAGCAGCACGTTCTCGGGCTTGATGTCGCGGTGCACGACTCCGCGTGCGTGGGCGTACCCGAGCGCCTCGAGGATATCGGAGATGATGCCAACCGCTTCACGGACGGGCAGCCGCTTCTCGCGGGAGAGACGCTCGCGCAGCGTCTCGCCTTCGATCAGGGGCATCGTGTAGTACAACAGCCCGTCGGCCTCACCGGCGGCAAGAACGGGAACGATGTACGGGTGCTGGAGTGACGCGGTGAGCTGAATCTCACGCCGAAACCGCTCGGCGCTCACGGCCAGGGCCAGCTCGGGCGGCAGAACCTTGATAGCGACGAGCCGCCCGAGGCTCAGCTCATGAGCGGCGAATACGCGGCTCATGCCGCCGCCGCCCAGCTCGCGTTCGATCCGGTACTGCCCGCGCAGGGCGGTGTCGAGGCGGCTCCTCAGGTCGACCATGGTGCTCGTAATCTATTTACTTCGCGAGCCAGCTCCTCCCCGACAGGACCAGCCCCAGCACCGACAGCCCGAACGCGATCCGGTACCAGGCGAATGGCTGAAATGTGTGCTGCGACACGAACCGCACGAGCCAGCGCACGATGAACAGCGCGGTTACGAATGCCACACCGAACCCGATCGCAAACAGCGCGGCATCGGATCCCGACAGGAGATGCCGGTTCTCCCAGATATCGAGCCCCGACGCGGCAAACATTACCGGGATCGCGAGGAGAAATGAGAACTCGGCCGCGGCGGGGCGTGCCACCCCGACGAGTAGCGCGCCCATGATCGTGGCGCCTGAACGGGAGGTGCCGGGGATGAGCGAGAACACCTGCGCGACGCCGATCCACCATGCCGTCACGAGTCCGATCCGCATCACGGAGTCGATGTGCGGCGCGGGGCGCCAGTGCTCGATCGCGAGGATCACGATGCCACCCGCGATGAAGGCGGCGATCACGACTCCTGGTGTGAAGAGGTGAGCGGTGATCCAATGATGCGTGAGTAACCCGACGATTGCCGCCGGCAGGAATGCTACGCCGAGCGCCAGAATCAGACGGCGGGATTCAGGTACCGACATTCCCTCGCGGGCGACCCGCCACAGGAGCTGGCGGTACAGCCAGACCACCGCGAGGATCGCCCCGAGCTGAATGATGATTTCAAACGCGTCGGCGCGGGCGCCGACGAACCCCAGGGCATTTCCGACCAGGATCAGATGTCCGGTCGAGGAGACGGGAAGAAATTCCGTGGCACCCTCGACTATCCCTAGGATGATGGCGCAGATGACGTCGTGCATGCGGGCGGAACCTACAGCCTCCGCCCCCGTCATGCTCGACGATTCGCAACCACTTTCGGACTAATGCGAATGTGACTCGAGATAGCCCTTGGCTCCCGCGTTTCCCGGGTTCAGCGCCAACGAGCGTTGGTACGCCGAGCGGGCGTCTTGTGTGCGTCCCGAGGCGGCGAGCGCCTCCCCGTAACTGTCCCACGTGTTCCAGGAGGCGGGAAACGCGAGTGTGTTCAGCGAAAATGTGGCGACCGCTCCCTCACGATTACCATTCCGTAGCATCTCGTAGCCGATGGTATTGACGGATCGTTCCGAAAACGCTTCCCACCACGACAGGGCACCAAAGCGCTTCCGCCGATCGAGGAACGCTGCGGTGGCGGCGGCCGGTCCACCGGACCGGAGCAGCGCCGTGAGGCTCCGCGTCTCGTCGTTCCCCAGCACGAGCTCGAGCGCCGGATCGCGACCCGCGAAATAATCCCGCGCTGTCATTAGTGCTGGAAGGTTGATCGGAATGTAAGGGCGGAAGTCGTCGTATCTGCCGAGCTGATGGTACAGCGTGGATACGGAAAGCCGTAGTCCAGTCCCTTCGATGTCGAAATCCATTGGATCGCCGAAACTATTGTATCCCGCGCCGCTCGGCTCGCCGACTGTCACAGCGTCGGGAACGCTCGCGCGGATGCCCTGCGCGAGCATGATGGCCGCGCTGAAGGTCTTCGGTCCCAACAATACGTACACCTGCCGCCAGGGCGGTTGCGCCGCGCGGAGCTTCAATGCGTCGGCGAACCGCGGAACCAGGTCGCCGTTGCCGCCGCTGTTGTAGCGCAAATCGATGACGAGCTTCTTGACCGGATTCCGGTCGAGAAAATGGAACAGCGAATCGGTAAACTGCTCGAAGCTCTGGGAATCGGCGTTCGCCACGAAATTGACTTGCGCGTACACACCGTCGTTCACGGGCTCGAAGAAGTAATGCAGCCGGTAACGCAAATGCAGCGGCAGGCGTGGATCGTGAACCCGGAACTCACCGGGGGCGCGTCCCGCGAATGCGGTCACCCATGGAATGGAATCGTTGCGGAATGGCGGAAACATTTCGCCGCGGAACCGGCCGTCGAAGGAGCCGTCCGCCACCGACACGGCCTCGAGCCGCAGCTGTTTGCTTCCGCTCCCCTGTTCGACCGCGAGCGTCACGGCATTGGGCTGTGCGGAAATTCCCAGGGCGTGCACCATCGTCGCGTTCGAGAGCGCGAAGCTGTTCTCGCGGTGTCCCCAGGCATTGTCGGCGCCCATGACGCTCTCCGCACGGCGCAGCGCCTCCTCCGCGGCGAGGTCTCCTATTCGCACGACGCGCGCCCCGACCAATGCCTGGTGCGCGCGGTCGATCGCCGTGATGTAGATGCCGTCCTCGAACGCATAGAACCGCACCGGAAACCAGTGCGCGAAGGCGGTGTCCCGGATCGGCTCGAGCTGGGTATGGCCGTCTTGCAGGGATGCCACGAGCTGCATGAGCCGTACGGTGACCGCCGGGTCGTCGAGGCGCGGCAGATCGCGCCGCAGTTCATCGATCCCGATCTGGAATTGCCGGCGGCCCACGCGGGCGAACGCGTCTGGATGTCGCGCGCAAAGGATTTCCATGACCCGATCGAGCACCGGGCCCCACGCGACCGTGTGGCGGACCGTGTCGGGGATCGAAAGCGACGCGCGGGCGCCCGTCAGGACGCCGAGGAGAAGAATGGCATGCAACATTCTCCCGTAGACAGGCGCTCGGGTGGAAAGGTTGCATTGCCGGAAGCTCACCGCTTTCCAAGGAGACTACGATGTTCGGCGGGGCGTTACTGATCGCGTGGTTCGGCGCGGGCCCTGTGAGTCTCGATGAGCGCCGGACGCAGGGCGTTCCCAGTCGGGGTGCGACGCAACCGGTCTAGCCGCGGCGGCCGCGACCCATGACGCACGGCCCCCTGCACGGGAACGTACTCGAGCGGTGTTCCCGCGGCGGCAGCGCGGAGCAGCAGTCCGCCGCGACTCATGTCGCCGCGCCCCACGAAGGTGGCGGGGAAGTGGAGCCGCTCGGCAAATACCTCGAGCAGCGGGGTGACGTATTTGTCCGTCGCCACGCTGCCGAGTAGCACGGCCAGTCCCCGGGGCGGAAGGGCGCGCTCGAGTGCGCGCGCGTCGCGCACCAACGGTTCGCGATACCGCGGCTCAGCGGGATCGACCGGGACGCCGGCCATGGCCCGGAAATCGTCGAATCGAATCCTGGCTTCAGGCGAGACCAGCCCGCGGCCTGGGGCGATCACGACTCCGGGCGGCCAGCCCGCGGGCGGCGCCCCGAAACACGTGGCATACGCGAGTTTGCCGCGGAAATACAGACTGCTCAGGTACGTAAAGAGCTGCCCTAAAGGCACGCCGTCGTGCTCGAGATCCTGCTTGAGGGCGCTGCTCTTGCTCGCGAGCAGGGTCCTGGCGCGGCTGCCGGCGCAGCTCGCGGGCGAGATCAAGAAAACGACTGCCATGCCGTTCGCTCTCAGCCTCCGGCAATCGCTCCCACCACGAGCAGCGGCTCTGTCCCCTGCGCCACGGCTTCCGGGAGTGGCTGTTCGGCGGGTTGGTGGGAAAGATCGCGCTCGCACGCGAAGAAACGGATAAACGGGCGGCGCGCCTGCGTGACGTAATCGCGGATGGTCCCCCGCAGCACCGGATACCGAGCCTCCAGCGCATCGAGCACCGATTTCTGTGTCACGGGCCCCGCGAGATCGAGGGCGACTTCGTCACCCACGCGCGCCAGCGTGCGCAGGTGCGGTGGCAGAACCACGCGAATCACTGCAGCGTCTGTACCTCGACCGACAGCACGGCGGGGAGATCGCGCACGATCGGCAACCACCGGTCGCCCGCGTTGGGCGACGCGTACACCTGACCGCCCGTGGTGCCGAAATACACGCCGCACGGGTCCAGCGCATCGACGGCCATGGCATCGCGCAAAATGTTCACGTAGCAATCGCGCTGCGGCAGCCCATTCGAGAGCGGTTCCCACTCATTGCCCCCGGTGCGGCTGCGATACACGCGCAACCTTCCGTCGGGCGGAAAATGTTCGGAGTCGCTCTTGATGGGCACCACGTACACGGTATTCGGCTCGTGCGCGTGCACATCAATGGCGAAGCCAAAATCAGTGGGGAGGTTCCCGCTCACCTCGGTCCATGAGTCGCCGCCATTGTCCGAGCGCATGACGTCCCAGTGCTTCTGCATGAACAGCACGTCGGGTCGAGCCCTGTGCATCGCGATGTGATGGACGCAGTGCCCGACTTCCGCTTCGGGATCAGGGATGTACTGCGACTTGAGCCCGCGATTGATCGGCCGCCAGGTTGTCCCGCCATCGTCCGAGCGAAACGCTCCCGCCGCGGAGATTGCGATCACGATGCGGTTGGGATGTTTGGCATCGAGCAGAATCGTGTGCAGGCACAATCCGCCGGCGCCGGGTTGCCAGCGCGGCGCGGTGCCATGCTCGCGCAGCCCGGGAAGCTCAGACCAGTTCTTCCCGCCGTCGCTGCTCCGGAACAGCGCGGCATCCTCTACGCCGGCGTACACCGTCTCGCGATCGGTGAGCGAGGGCTCGATGTGCCACACGCGCTTGAATTCCCACGGATGCGGGGTGCCGTCATACCATTGGTGGGTGCCGGGCACGCCGTCGTACACGAACTTGTTGCTCACGGCTTCCCACGTCTTGCCGCCGTCATCGGAGCGCTGGATCAGCTGCCCGAACCAACCGGTGGACTGAGATACGTAGATCCGGTTGGGATCCACCGGAGATCCCTTCACGTGGTAAATCTCCCACCCGGAGAAATGCGGACCGCTCACGTCCCAGCGCTCGCGTTTGCCGTCGGAGTTGAGAATGAACGCTCCCTTGTGGGTGCCGACGAGGACGCGGACTGAAGACATGAGCTAAAGGTAATGGGTCTGCCGCCTTATCATTCCCCATGCTGCTTTCCCATCTCGTCACCACCTCCGGCGCCGTCGCCGGCACCGCGGGCCGGCTCGCGAAGATCGAGCTGCTTGCGGGCCTGTTGCGGCAGGCCACACCGGACGAGATCCCGACCGTGATCGCGTACACGTCGGGGACCATGCGGCAATCGAAGCTCGGGATCGGCTGGGCCACACTCGAGCGAGCGAGGACCCGCGGGGCGAGTGCGCCGAGCCTCGAAATCGAGGAAGTGGACGCGCTGCTGCGCCGAATCGGGGCCACGAAGGGCAAGGGCTCGGCCGCGGCAAGGAGGCGAGAGCTCGAGAATCTGTTCTCGCGCGCCACGCGGGATGAACAGGAGTTTCTGGTGCGGCTCTTCACGGGGGAGCTGCGCCAGGGCGCCCTCGAAGGCCTCATGGTCGAAGCCGTCGCGAAAGCCGCCGCGCTTCCGCCAGCCGACGTGCGGCGCGCCGCCATGCTCGCCGGCGATCTGGGCCCGGTGGCCCTCGCGGCGCTCACGGAAGGCGAGCCGGGGTTGTCACGGTTTGCCGTGCAGCTATTTCAACCCGTGAAGCCGATGCTCGCGCAGACAGCGACCGATGTGGACGACGCGCTTGCGCAGCTGGGCGGCAATGGGGCGTTCGAATTCAAGTTCGACGGCGCCAGAATCCAGGTGCACAAGGCGGCGCGGGAGGTGAGAGTGTTCTCGCGTCTCTTGAACGAAGTCACGCAGGCGGTTCCCGAAATCGTCGAGCTGGTCCGCGATCTTCCGTTTGAGGACGTAATCCTCGACGGCGAGGCCATCGCCCTCGCGGCCGACGGCCGCCCCCGGTCATTTCAAACCACGATGCGGCGGTTCGGCCGGAAACTCGACGTCGAGTCACTCCGCGGCAGTCTGCCATTGACGCCATTCTTCTTTGACATTCTCTACGCCAATGGCGCCGCGCTCTTGGCCGAGCCCTATTCTCGTCGCCACGAGACTCTCAGCGCTCACGTGCCGGAGAACGCACGACCGCCCCGCATCGTGACGCAGGATCGCGACCGAGCGCAGGCGTTTTTCGAATCGGCCCTGACCGCCGGCCACGAGGGGCTCATGGGCAAGAGTCTCGATGCGCCCTACGAGGCCGGCGCGCGGGGAACGGGCTGGATCAAGATCAAGCAGGCGAATACGCTGGACCTGGTCGTCCTCGCCGCCGAATGGGGTCACGGCAGGCGGCGCGG
>DATIYM010000014.1:0-7188 GCA_035517615.1 Gemmatimonadales bacterium | reverse complement strand
GGGAGAGCGTCTCAAATGGCGCAGTGAGCGTACGGCCACACGCCGAGCGAGAGCGGCGGGTAATCGTGAGCGGTTCTCGAGTTGCGCAGAGCGGAAGCTGCGTGGAGCGGGAGTGCCGCAGAGTGTCGCGGGTGGGATGATGAGCGTGCTCGCACAGGCGAAGATAGGAGTGCCACAAGCGAAGAGCGGTTCCCGGGCGGCGCGCTCGGGGTCCGCGACTGGACTTTGCGGACGAACGGCAGCGCCGAGGCCCGGATTTCGTCGCGAATCTCGGTGTGATTTGAATGGCCAGGGGCAGAATCGAACTGCCGACACGCGGATTTTCAGTCCGCTGCTCTACCAACTGAGCTACCTGGCCGGATTATGCAGCACAAGAACTTAGCGGACCGGGTTGAGCGGTGGGAGTGTCCGTGTTTGCCGTTGGCTGACCGCCGAACCGCTTCCAGTGCAACTAGGGCGCGCCGTTGCGGGAGGGCCCAATGCCCCGCCTCGCAGGTGTGAAGCCGATGGCATCTGGACCCCTGTGTTACATACCTGTGACCCAAAATTGCCAGATCAGAGGACGGCGCATATCAGTTCTCGGTCTGTCGGCTCATTCCTCTACTCATGAGGGAGTAATGGCAAACGGCGTACGAACTCGCGATGAAAGCAACGGTACCGGACCGCGTGACCGCCCGCCGCGTACCGGACGCGGGCTCTCGAGCCAGGCCGAACTGATTCCAGTGCAGCGGCACATCATGCTGCCGCTGCGCAAGCGCATCGTGCTCATCGCGCACGACAACCAAAAGCTCGAGCTGCTCGAGTGGGCCCGCTACAACCGCGGCACGCTCGCCCAACACGACCTGCTCGCCACGGGAACGACCGGGCAGATCCTCGCCGACGAGCTGGACCTGCCCGTCACGCGCTTCGTGAGCGGACCGATGGGCGGCGATCAGCAGGTGGGCGCGGCGATCGTCGAAGGCAGGATCGACGTGGTGATCTTCTTTTGGGATCCCCTCGAGCCCCACCCGCACGACGTCGACGTGAAAGCTCTGCTACGCATTGCCGTGGTCTACAACGTCCCCATCGCGTGCAATCGGTCCAGTGCGGACTTCCTGCTGTCGTCACCCTTGATGCTGCTCGACTACGAGCGATTGGTGACCGCGTACGAAGCGAGGTTAGAGCAGAGCGAGTAGGGACTTGTTTCGCTCTCGCAACGATTCGAGTGGGCGTGAGCCCCGACGCTCGTCGGAACTCACCCGTCTCTTCAGCGCCAGGCGCTCGCTGCTCGAAACAAAAACGGCGCCCGCCATATGGCGAGCGCCGTCCGCTAACGCGTCTGCGCCGTGATTAGAGCTTCACGACGTTCTGGGCCGCGGGGCCCTTCTGACCTTCGACCATGTCGAACTCGACACGCTCGCCTTCGGCCAGCGACTTGAAGCCCTGCGCCTGAATCGCGCTGTGATGCACGAAGCAGTCCTTCGCACCACCTTCGGGGGTGATAAAGCCGAACCCCTTGGCGTCGTTGAACCACTTCACGGTACCAGTAAGACGTGCCATCTATTCACTACTCCTGATTGAAACTGTTCCGGGTTGCGCGCGTCGCCACTCGGCGAATCGCTGACTGTACTTCCACGACCCGTGAGCAGAAGAACGTGCCGACCCCGAAACAAAAAGGACCTGAGACTTGAAAGCCCAGGTCCTACGAAGATCTCTGGTTTTCAGCGCGCGGCTACCGTGCCGCGGCTCTTTCGCTCAGCCACAAACGTCGCTCGGCGAGCCCGAAATGTCAACTGGCAGGTTCGACCGGACCCACGCCAGCCCGCGCGCTAGCGACGCCGCTCCGAACTCGACATGACCACCTTCAACACGCCGTCGCGAGCGTCCTCGACGTACGAGGCAGGAAGATCCAGCGCCTCGGCGACATCCTCGGTCGAGCTCTGGATCTCGCGCAACCGGCGGCGCACAAGCACACCGAGACTCACGGGGAGATGGAACACCTTCCACCCCTGCCATGGGGTTACCTTGCGACTATCTCATACTGACTGGATCCACTGTAGTGAAAATGACACGTGCGGAACTGCAGAGCCTGTTTGATGAGATTGCGGCGATTCTCGAGACGGAAAGCTCGCCGGTCGAAAAACTGGCGCAGATCGAAAAGCTGATGTTCGAGCCGAAGGATGCCGGCGACGAGAGTGACGCAGATTTCGAGGACAATGACGAGTAAGTGAAGGGGGCCGATGACGGCCTACTCGACAATGCGCTGCGGCCCCGGTGCGTGACGGGGTTGCCATGTGGAGGCGCTCGTATGCCGAAGGAACAAGCAATCGAAGTGAGTGGAGTCGTAGAGCAGATCCTGCCGAATACGACGTTTCGAGTAGCCCTCCAGAACGGGCATCACGTTCTCGCAACGGTCGCGGGCCGGATGCGGCGCTTCCGGATTCGCGTCCTTGCCGGTGATCGCGTGGTGCTGGCCCTATCGCCGTACGATCTGACGCGAGGCAGAATCATCTTCCGGCATAAATGACCGCGGTTCGCGGGTGATCGGCCCGCGGTCGGTATGAGCAGAGGCATTAGTCATCCGAGAAAAAAAACCGCGCTTCAACATCGCGTACCTCCATCGCCGAGACCAGCCGCGCAACAGAGCGGTGAATGCCGCGCACGGTAGCTGGTGGCATCGCCCACAGGGCGTGCAGCAGCTGGCCCTGGGCAGGCTCGGGGGCCCGGGCCGCAAGGCGCCTACCTCGTTGGGTCAGAGCCACTCGTACAATGCGCCGATCCGACCGACTCCGTGTGCGCTCGACAAGCCGTTGTCGTTCAAGTCGATTCAATAGGAGTGAGATCGTGCTTTGATGAACCGCCAGCTCAGCGGCAAGTTCATTGATCGAAAGCGCGCCACGGCGCAACAACGTCTTCAGAGCCCACAATTGCGGCCCAGTGAGTCCATACGCTCGGCGTACGTGCTGCGAGTAATCTTGCAGGGCCTTCACAATTCGTCGTAGGCCCTGGATGATCGCCACACTGTACGTCTCGCGTGTCGCCGAACCTCTCGCCGAACGATGAGTGACCCGAGCCACACCGCACCTCACCTGAAATGCAATGAGGGCAATATATTCTCGTTCGAGTCCTGAGGAACCCGGACCTCCCCCCCACCGCACCCCTCCAAACTGCGCGGCGCACGACTGGGACTGCCGCGCCGGCGGGAGACAACCTTGTCTTCTAGTCGAATGACCCTTCCAGGATGACACGTGTCACCCGAGTCGGCCGGGACCCGGTCGCGAGCGCCGGTGTAAATATTGATATCAATGCGAATGCGCGGAACGCGCGTGATCCGTCGGACGCGTTGGGGGCTCTCGCGTCGATGCCCCCTGGGCGTTCCCTGGATCCAGAAAGCCGGACCGCTCAACGGTGATTCGAGGAGGCAAACATATGCAAACAGTCATTCTTACGGCGACGCTCGCCGGACTCGCTCTCGCCGTACCCGGCGCGGCACAGACCACCCAGACGGCGGTTGCCCGCGTGGACACGCACAAGACCCCTCCTCGTCGGGTCGCGGGGACGATCTTTGTGGCGGTACTCAGCGGCGGCTACGCGGTGCCCGCGGTGGTAACTCCAGCTACAGGTACCGCGCAGATCACCCGCGTGGGCTCGCGTCTCGAGTATGAGGTGCGAGTCGACTCGATCAGCGACGTGACGGGTGCCTATCTCCACACCGGTAAGGCCGGGGAGGAACGGCCCGCCGTGGCCGATCTCTTCCGCGGCATGAAGTCCGGCCCGGTGTCGGGTACGCTGGCCAAAGGTGAGCTAGGCCCCGCCCAGTTGCACGACATCACGATGCCGCAGCTCATAAGGGCCCTCGAGCACAATGACGTCTACGTCACCGTCCACTCCCTCAATCAGGAGGGGGGCGAGATCAGAGGCCAGCTGCGGGTTCAGCCCATGATGGCGAGCCGCTGACTACCCGGTACAGCGCGGCCGTTATAGGGGGTAACGATGAAACGGTTCGAAACCAACGTGGGTCGATTTGATGCGTTATCACGGCGGATCGTGGGCGCGCTCGCGCTGCTCGACGGTCTCGTCTCGCTGGGTGGGTTTTACCATGCGCTGACCCTCCTGACGTGGGTTGTGCTCTCGCTGTCGTTTTGCACGGGCCTCTTCTTTCTCGCGCCGGGGATACGGGGCGGAACCGCGTTTTCAGGATTTCTCATCATGGCCATCGCCGCGCTCGACGGGTGGTTCGCGGTCACCGGACGCGGGGGCATCGCGCTCGTGCTCGGGGCGATCGTAGCGGCGTTCGATTTTGGTACCGCCGCTCTGGGCTGGGGACCGCTCAATGCCCTGGCCCGTCTCGACACCCGGAAGGCAGATCGACAGTGGACCTAGAGGCGTGTCTTCTCGCTGGAGGTGCTCATGCGACTGAACCTGAGGGCGCTTGCCATGGCTCTGGGACTCATTTGGGGCGGTGCAGTGTTCTTGGTTGGCCTGGCGAACCTTCTGTTGCCAACGTACGGCAGCGATTTCCTGAGCCTGATTGCGTCCATTTACCCCGGTTACCGCGTCGGGGGCTTCATCAACGTGATCATTGGGACGGCGTACGCTCTCTTGGATGGAGCGGCATGTGGAGTGATCGTCGGTTGGCTGTACAACATCGCTGCCCCGTCCAGCCGGGTGCCGGGGGCACCGTAAGGCAAGCGGGGTCGCGCCGCGCGCAGCACAGCGTTTCGTTGGGAGATACCTTGACATCAATATTGATGTAAATGTATTTAAAACGCGTCTTGCCAGGCTCAGGGAAGCCCACCTCACCAACGACGCACCCCGGCCTGGCCAGCTGCTGCCCTCACCTCGTATCCAGGAGGATGCCATGCGTCTCACGCTCCTAGCGGTTCCAGCAGCACTGGCGGTGTCCGCAAGCGCTTGTCACCACGCCGCACCGCCACCGGTCGCAGTGCAGCCCCAAGTCGACTCCAGCGCCATGGTTCGGGCTCGTCAGGACTCCATCGCTCGCGCGGAGGCGCGCGCCACCGAGCAGCGTGAGGAGCAACGCCGGGCGGACTCGCTCGCTGCACTCAAGCGGCATTCTGCAGACCTCCAGGCCACCCTCGCCTCGCTCGTGCATTTCGACTTCGACCGGTCGAACCTCCGGCCCGAGGACGTTAGAGCGCTGGATGCCAAGATCCCGATCTTGACGACGAACTCAACCGTTCGCTTGCAGATTGTCGGCAACTGCGACGAACGGGGCTCGGACGAATACAACCTCGCGCTGGGCAACCGCCGTGCGATCACTGCGAAGCAGTATCTCGTCGCGCACGGGGTGGATGCGAGCCGCATCCAGACGCTCTCCTACGGGAAGGAGCGTCCGCTCGATCCCGCACACAACGAGGCGGCATGGGCGATGAACCGCAACGATGAATTCGAGATGTTGACGCAGAGCGTCGTCTTGCGCTAACACCTTCACGACGGCCCCGAGCTACCGGCGCTTGCCCCCCACGCGTGGTGGCCCCCTTTTCGGGGAGGATTGGACAATGAAGAACGCCTTCTTGATGATTGCGGCTCTCGCGCTCCTTGCGCTCGGTGGCGTCGCGCTTGCGCTACAAGTGAAGATCCGTTCTCTCGAAGCGGCGGACGTCGCGGCAGAGCGCCGCGCGCGCCAGCACGCAGACAGTCTTGCGCAAAGAGTGCGGGCCGACTCCACTGCCGCTCTTCAGCGAGATTCGATCGGACGCACGAAGCTGGCCGACCGGATCCATTTCGGGTTTGACCGCTACAAGATCCAGCCCACGGACGCCGAGATTCTCGATCAGAAGCTCGCCATTCTGGACGCGAATCCCCGCGCGCGCATCCGGATCATCGGACACTGCGACGAATGGGGCGGGGAGGTCTACAATATGGCTCTAGGACGGCGCCGCGCGGTTGCCGCACGTGACTATCTAATAGAACATGGCATTGCGGCTGGCCGGATCGAGACTATGTCGGCCGGAAAGGGGGCACCTCTCGACTCCGCACACGACATCCGGGCATGGGCAAGGAATCGCCGGGACGAATTTCAAATGATCGGGGGGTAAGAAAGCTGGACCGTGTTGACATGAATCGGAAACCGGTCCGGGAGCAGAAATAGGCGAGGGTCTATATCGACCGCGACAAGACCTCGCGCAGTTCCTCCGGCGTGAGCACCAAGGGATTTCCTTTCATGCTGCTGGTCTTCGCACTCTCCAGGACCAACCCTGGAACATCCCGTTCACCAACGCCGTAGACGCCGAGCGGCGGTATTGCGAATTCCTGGCAAGTATCACGCGCCCACGAAATCGCGTCCTCGGCGGTCGCGCCAGCGTGGCCCGTGAGTATGCGCCCCACCTCCTGGTAGCGGTGCAGTGCAATGCTCTCTGGGGCGCGGTCACGCAGCGCGCGCACGTTCATGCCCATCCCATAGGGAAGGATGGCCGCGCAAATCGCGCCATGCGGCGCGTGGAACCGGCCCCCCACGGGAGCGGCGAACCCGTGCACCACTCCAAGCCCCGCGTTGGCGAGAGCCATCCCACTCAACAGCGCCGCGAGCGCCATATCGTGGCGCGGCTCCGGCTCCGCGCCATGGTGAAATGCTCGGCGCAGGGAACGGGCGACCAGCGCGATACCCTGGACGCAGAATCCATCGGTCACAGGGTTCGCGCGGATCGAAACGTAGGCCTCGATCAACTGCGTGAGCGCGTCGAGCCCCGTGCGCGCGGTAATCGCCGGAGGCAGCCCGAGCGTCAGTTGCGGGTCCACCACGGCGAGGCGCGGCAGCAGCAGCGGGCTCCGCAGGCTGACTTTGAGGCCGTGCGCGCTCGGGACGCCCAACACCGCATTGCGCGTGACCTCGGCTCCCGTCCCCGCCGTCGTAGGCACCGCGATGAACGGCGCAGCCGGATGTTGCAGCGGCTTCCCCTTGCCCACCACTTCCAGATAATCGGAGATCTCGCCCGGGTTGGTGAGCAAACCGGCGATGGCTTTGCCCGTATCGATGACGCTGCCGCCGCCCGCGGCAACGACCACGTCACAGCGACCCTCGCGAGCCTCCCGCAACCCTCGCGTGATGAGATCCACGTCCGGTTCACCCGCGACGGTGAACGCGACCGTGTGAGCGCCTCGGGCCTCGAGGTCCGCGCTGAGCCGGCGTCCGGGCTCGGGCGAGCGGCCCGTGACCACCAGCACTCTCTGCCCCCATTGCGTCGC
>DATIYM010000013.1:0-120400 GCA_035517615.1 Gemmatimonadales bacterium | reverse complement strand
GGCGGATGGCGCGGGGATGAGCATCCATGGAAGAGCGTGAAGGATCCATGGAGCCGCGCGCTGTCTCCCTTGCCCGACGCAGAGCCTGCATGAAGCGGCGCAGCGGGCAGATGATGTGGGAATGCGAGTCCTTTTAACGGCGCAGAGGCCGCTTCGCGCGTCGCTGACTACATTCCGAGTTTACGACCCTACCCCAATACTGTGGCTCACTCCAAGGAACAAGCTGCGACGCGGTTGGAGCGGCTGCGCCGGGACGCCATCGCCGTGCATCCGTTGCGATGGGACGGACCGGTGGAGCAGGCCGTGCTCAGTGCCGCCGCAGGTCTCGCGCACGTGAAAGTCCTCGATGCCGGCTGCGGCTGGAAGAGCATCGTGCGGCTGCCGGAGCAGTGGTATGTGGTCGGGATCGATGTTTCGGCCGAAGAACTGGCCAGGAATACCCGCGTCAACGAGAAAATCGTGGGAGATGTCGAGACACACGAATGGCCCGCAGAATCGTTCGACGTCATTCTCTGCTGGGACATTCTGGAGCACGTCAAAGCGCCGCTCGCCACGCTGGACCGTTTGCTGACCGCACTCAAACGCGGCGGGGTTCTGGTGGTGGGGTTCCCGAATCTCTATTCGTTCAAGGGATTGCTCGCCAAGTTCACGCCGTTCGCGTTTCACGAGTGGGTGTATCGGGTGCTATTGGATCGCAAGCAGCCCATGAGTCGGCAGTATCCGACAGTCTTCAAGGCGGAGCTGACCCCGGAACGAGTCAGGCGATTCGCGGCAGAGCGAAAGCTCGAGGTGGTCTATTGGTTGTTGTACGAGGGGCACGTGCAAAAGGAGCTGCGGTGGCGACATCGGGCAGCGAGCCTGGCCTTGGGCGCGCTTGGAGGAGTAGCGCGCGCTGTGTCGTTGGGGAGGGTTGATTTGAATTTGACGGATTGCATTGCGATTGTGCGGAAGGACTGGGGCCTGACAGCGGCCGGGGAGGCCGTACCCGGAACCTGAGACTTACTTAGAATCGCATCGCGTCTTCGTACGCTTCATCCCCAATCAAGGTCCCGAGATTGGGCCGGTTGGTTTCATGCGGATCGTTCGAGTAGACGAGGACGTATTCCCCGAAGCGGGTGAGGTCGGCGAAGCAGTATTTGCGGGCGGGTTTGTTGTACTTCCAGACTTCGTACGGCATGAACACGCCGGGACCGCGGCGGGTGAGGACCAGATCAGGCTTGCCGTACTGCAGGTAGATCCGGCCGCGATCGGTGCGCCAGCCGGGGATTTCGTGGCTCCCCATGACGCGAAACTTCTTGTTCACCATCCCGATCCTGGCGTTGTACTCCTCGGCAGCAGGATTGCGAGTGGCGCCCGGCGTCGGGTTGCGCTCCGCCCAGAACTGCCGCAGGAACTCCCGCTTTCCAGCCACGGTGAGCCCGGGGTAGATCCCGCGCTCATCCGGCTTCATGAGATACGTCAGCGGGCCGTAGAGGCTGTCGAGCTGCATTTCCGAGGCGCTGGCGAGCCGCATGGCGGGCCCGCGCTCTACTCCCTGGGGGGGAGACGGCGGCGCGGTAAACGCCAGTGTGCCAAGGAGAAGGAGCCCTGAGACGGCTTTCATGCCAGTGTTATGAACACCAAGCCCCGGCGCAAGTTCCTCCGGGGCCCTCCTATGGGGCGGAAATCGTGGTATAGAGGTTCTTGGACGCAGTGCCCGCGTAGTTCTCGATCACGTAGTAGTGAGTCCCCGGGGGATACGTGAAGTTGCCGGTCGACTGCGGCTTTGCACCGGTGGCGCCATTCCCACCATCCTCGAAGCAGGCAGCGCCGAAATTTGCGACGGTACTGTCGGAGCACGAATACACATCGACATCGGGTGCGGCTGCACCGCCGATCCAGTCGGTGGTGAAGCTCAACGTCGTCGGTGTAGCCACCGTGAACTTGAACATCATGCAGGGCCCGCTCGAGCCGAAGCCCAGGACGGCCTCGGGGCAGATCAGGGTATCCGCGGTCGCGGCCGGCGTGGCGATGAAGTATGAGGTCTTTCCCGACGCCGGGAGCAGACCCGTGATGTCGGGCGCGGTCTGCCAGGACGAGTCGCCAGGGAAGGGATCCCCGCCGGTTTGGTGAACCTCGAGCACGGTGAAGAGCGTCAGATCGAGTCCCGGGGCGGCCTGGATCCCGGTGATCGTCAACGGAGCGCGAGTGGAGAACGGCGTCAGGACCACCAACGAGTCCGCAGTGTTGACGGCAAGCAACCCGGGCGTGGGGGTCGTGCCGAAGTACACCGTGTCCTTCGCGGGATCGAACTTGAGAGCCGAGGTGCCGTGGATCGTGACCGGCGCGTTGGCTGCCGGCGCCGTGTCTGAGATCGCGCCGGTGAAGACAACCGGCAGCACGATAACGCTGCTGGAATCGGTGACGCCGCCGCCCGTGAGGGTGATGCGGCTGCGGCCGACGTTTCCGGGCGTGACCGTGAAGGGATAGGTGGAGCTGTCAACGATCGGTCGACTCGAATCGGGCGCGACCTTGGCAACGGCTGGAGCCGACGAGGTGGCGGTCACGACCACGGCTACCGGGTTGAGCTGCCCATCCCGTGCAGTGACCACGAGGTCGGTCGCGGGGCTGCCGCTGTCGATAAAAATCTGCCGAGGCGTCGGGTTGAGCGACGCAGGGCCGTTCCGCAGTGACGCGTTGGGATCGCCCGCGCACCGCAGGTTCGCGAACGCCACTCCCGTGAGGACGGCTCCGACTATCAGTCGCTTCATGGTTGCTCTCTCCACCTTGGGTCCGCGATCAGAAGGCCATGATCTCCTGTACGGCCGTAGAGCTCAGCTCCTGCTGCCAGTCTCCCGGATTCCGCTCCGTCACGTCGTCGGAGTAGATCAGCGAGTAATGACCGAGACGCGTCTTGTCCAGAAACACGAACTTGAGCGGCTTGGTGCGCGTGTACTTCCACGCTTCCCACGGATTGTCGGGCCCCGTCTGCGGCTCGCGCCGCACTTCGTCCGGCTCGCCGTACTTGACGAAAATGCGACCGCGATCGGTGCTCCACCCCGGAATCCGTGCCGCTCCTACCTCTCGAAACCGGCGATTCGACTCTCGTACCCGCTGGTAGAACGCCTCTTCCGCGTCTGGCGTGGCGTTGTGATGCCGCCAGAAATCCCGGAGAAACCGCTGCTTGCCCTCGTAGCTCAACCCGCGATACACGCTCAGCTCTCCGGGACTCGCGATGTACCCGAGCGGCTCTGCCATCGAATCGAGCTGCGCTTCCGTCGCGTAGGTGTAGCGGTCCTCGCGTACCGTCGTGCTCTCGGCTTGTGCCAGACGCTCCGCAGTCTCGAATCCGGCCATGCGGAACGCGGCGCTGACCTCGACGGTTTGCTCCCCATCGCCGATCTCGAGCTCCAGGCGGTAGGCCCCCGGCGGTAAGCCGGCCAGGTCGACCGATGCCGCGATCGGGCCACCTCCCGCCCCGACCTGCGTGCGCGCCACCTGCGTCTCGACCATGACGCGGCCATTCTCGCCCACGACCCGGACAAACGCCGGCACGCTGCCGGCAGTGTCGCGGTACACCTCGCAGTAGTACGCCAGCGTGGACCGCTCGGGCGTCAGCGTCACGTCAGGCGCAGTTGCTATCAGGAAGTTGCCCTTCCTGACCTCGCTGGCCGACGGCGTCGAGTCACCCGCGGTCACGGGACGAATCCCGTATGCGAGCATCAAATCCGATGCGCGCGGCCGGCTCTTGTACGCCTCCACCGGCAGATCGACCGCTTCGCGGGTACTCGAGCCCGAATCCTCGACTGTGACCTGAACGCTGTAATCACCCGGTGCGAGTGCGAAGGCGAATGGCTCGAGGCTCTGCGACCCTGGTACCTGGCGGGTCTCCCAAGACACCCGCCGGGTCCATCGGTCCCGCGTCAGGAGCGTCCCACTCTGGTCGGTGACGCGGACTTCGACGGCATAGATCGCCAGCCCACCCGCACCGTTCACCCCCGACAACAGCTGATGCGGCACCCGCACGAATCCGTTGACCAGCGTCTGCCCGCCGCGATAGAACCGGGCCAGGTCGCCAATCACCTTGTCGCCCGTGCCCTGCGGCGGAATCGCCTGCATACCGCCCAGCAGCGCGGCGATCATAACCGTAAGCAATTGTCCGTCTCTTTCCGACTCTTTCCGTCTGCTTCCGTCCGTCTACCAATTCACCGAGAAGCTCAAGTAATTCGTCCCGCCGAGGGGCCCCATGCTGCGCCAGGCGTAGTCGAATCCCAACCCGAAGGCGCTGCGGCGGTAGCCCACGCCAAAGCCTGCGGCAAGGCCTTGCTCGTTATCCTTGCCGTTCAAGCTCGTCGTGAATCCCGCCTGCGATCCGACGTCGATATTGTTGGCCGGTTGATAGGTCCAGCTGCCCCGCCCCGCGAGCCAAAATCCGGACTTGCCGATGTCCGAGAACGTGAATTCACCGCCGAATCCGAACCCGGACTTGTTGTTGTTCGGCTGATTGAACTCCGACATAATCGTCAAGCGCGCGTCCTGACTGCTCATGGCATCGAACGCAACCCCGATGCGAAACATGACTGGCAGTCCGTAATCCTTGTTCTGCAGCTCAGCGGGTTGCGGCTCCTGCGGCACGTCGACCTGGCCGGGCACGGCCGGTCGCGTCGTCTGCACGGTCAACGGCGTCCCACTGTACTGGAGCGTGGTACCGAGATTCTGAATCGTGAACGAGGCGCGGAGCGGCCGGCCGCCCGTGGTGACGTGGAAACTGGTGCCGAAATCCACCGCAAATGCGTTGCCCGTGACCTCACCGAGCCCATCACGGATGTACTTGGCGGTGATCCCGGCGGAAAATCGGTCGCTGAAGTTTTCCGAGAACGTGCCGCCAACGAATGTTTCCGAGACGCTGTAGGTGCCGCCAGTGCCGTCGGGCTGATCGACCGTATAGACCGGCTGACCGGAGAAGCCGAGGTAGCCGACCTGGAATCCGAAGGCGCGCGCACCACCGCTCACTGGAAATGCGAGTCCCGCCCAAGTGTACTTGGTGTCGGCGACGTAGCTGTAGGTCGACACCATCGCCCCGGCGTGCTCCATGAGCGTCACGCCTGCCGGGTTGTAATACAATGCGCTGACGTCGTTCGAAATCGCGGCATAGGCGCCACCGAGGGCCATGCCACGCGCGCCCGCGCCGAGTAAAAGGAACTCGGCCGAAGTGGTGCCGTAGGCCGTGTTGTCGGACGGCAGGGAGATCTGGGCCGCGAGCGGCGCACCGAGCGACACGAGTGCGGCCAGGCCGATGGAACAGGGTCCAAGAATCCGATGCATGCGACGCTCCCTTTCCGGCTACTTCGCGAAATTGACGAGGGTGAACCGGCCAACCTTGGTCTTGCCGTCCGGCGTCTCGACGTGCCAGAAGTACACTCCCGACGCGACGAACTGGTTGTTGCGGTTGCGCAGATCCCACTGGGCCTCGGCGCCGCCCGTCGCGTCGTTTACCGCGATCATCTGCACGAGCACTCCGGACAAAGAGTAAATCCGGAGAATGCACTGGCTTGGCAGGTTCACGAACCGGATGATCTTCTCGTTGGGCGACGACTCGAATGCGTTGGTGACGTAGTATGGATCGGGTACCGTGTGAATCTTTGCCAGCATCGAGTCGGTCGTCACTGCGGCGTTGAAGGTCGAGCCGGTGACCGTCTGCTGCTCCTTTAGCCCTTGCACGACCGGTGGGCGCGCGTCGGCGGGTGCGAATGCATAGCTGCCGGTCGTGCCCGTGACGTTACCTGCGTAGAACCGCGCATTCCACACTGTTCCCGCAGTCGGCAACGCGGCCGTTTTCATCATGAAGAAGTGGCCGTTCAGGTAGAAGATGAAGCCGGTCCCGTTCGCCGCGAGATGCGGGACGGCGGTGTCGATCGACGATGTGAACGCGATCGCGCTCAGGTGCGCACGGTTTCGCAATGGAGCATCGACCGAGCACATGGGAAGGCCCCCGTGGTCGGTGAAGACAAACGCGGGCACCGGCGCGACACAGAATGCGTCGGCCCAGGTCAGCAGGGCGTTGTTCTTGTCGTAGGTGCTGGCCGCGGCGAGGCCCGTGAAGGACGAGTCGTCGAGAATTCCCCATGTGCCACGAATCACGCTCGAGAACGGAACCACGGCATTGTGGGTCACGTCGATAACTGAATCAACGACTGCCGAGCCGCCTGCCGATGCTCCCCAGTAGACTTTGAAGTCGGCGGCACGCGTGACGGTCGAGAGCATGGCTTCAAGATCGCGCATGGGGATGCTGTTCAGCGTGCTATACGATTGCAGGTGGAAAATTCCCACGCCGGTCATCGCGCCCGCGTTCAGCGAGAGATCTGCCTGCACACAGGTGCCGGCCGACGGAGTGCACACCTTGGAATTCGGCTGTGGTGTGTTTTCGTTGGCGGCCCCGGTCCACCAGCGCGGGCCGTTCTGAGATGAATTGGCTGGGTCGGCGTTGGCCGTCGCGCGTCCGAACGAAGTCAGGCGCCAGGTGCCGGGCACCGTCACGGATGCCGAAACGCTGAGGGAGAATGTCGTGTCCCCACCGAACCGAGCGCCCTTGGAGGCACTGACGGGAACGGCCGGAGTGAATGCCGCGTTTGTGACGGTCACATCGGTGCCGTCTGATTGAATGGGAATCACGATTTGCGCGTGACCCACAGGCGTGATGTAGTAGAGCGTTGGAACGCCGGGATAGCCGTCGCCAATATCGCCGTTGCCGGGCGTCACCGAATCGATGACGAACGTCGCCGTCGCCGTACTGACGAGCTGACTGACGTCGATCACGAATCCGGCGGCAAACCCGTTCGCCGGTGGCATCGGCCCCGCAAACTCACCCGTGGTCGCGTCAATGGCCGGGATCGGTGCCTTGGCGTTCAGCGCCGTCCCGCGTGGCGACAGCACCGAGGCGACACTACTCCCACCGGCGTCCTGTCCCGACGACTTCCGCGGTACGACGGATTGTGCGGGCAGCTTCCCTTCGAGCGACGTGGATCCAGCCCCGGTGGACTTGACTGAGTTCAGATCGAACGCCGCCACCGTATAGAAGTAGGTGAAACCGTTGAGCACGCCCTTGTCGACAAACGCGTAGGGCAGTGCTGTGTCCTTGAGTGGCGGGAAGTTGGTGCCACCGCCGGTGACCGCCGTATCGGCGCTGATCACGAGGATCGAGCTATCGGCGAGCTTCACGCGACCGCCCGGGGGGATCTGCACGATGGTGCCAACCAGGGGTACCGTGTCGGCTTTGGTGAACGGGTAGATGGTATCGAACGGAAATTTGTTGGTGACCGCATCGTAGCCCGGGCAGCCCTTCTGGACGCCTAATTCGGGCGCGCAATTGGGGCTGCTGAGCTCGCCCGTATAGTCGATGAACGTCGTCCCGGCCTTGTCGAACTGTGCGATGACCGTCAAGTCGCCGGATGTGCGACCCCGATAGACACGATACCCCTCGACGTCGAAGCGCCGGTAGTTGGGGTCGTACAGCGGGTTTGGCGTGATGCCGTCAGCCTTGAAGGGCGCCGAGGCGATGGCGAAGTACGGGTCGCCGTTGACGTCCGTGGGACTCGGCTTCCATACCACTGTCACCTGATTGTCGCCGGGGATGAGGAAGAAGCCCGGAGGATCCGGCGGGAACGGGAGCAGGAAGTGCGCATCGAACACGGCCTGCGCGACCAAGCCCTTGGCGAGCAGCGAGCGCGGCGTGACGGTGTACTCGTTCTGCTCGATCTTCCCGTCGGCGTTCTTGTCCTGGACCGTCAGCGCGCCGAAGACGCTGTCCAGCGCACTGAGCTTCTGGGACCCTGTTGCGAGTGATTCAGGTTGTTGTGGTCCGTATGGGCCGATCGGACCGCCGTTCGGGAAGTTCAATGCGGGACCGCGACCCTTGATCGCCGCGTTCTCGACGGGCCCAGCGCCGATGTAGGCGACCGCGATCGTCTGCGACTCCCCGGGCTTGAGCGTAAAGGGTCCCGAGGATTCGAAGAACCGAATGTCGTCGGCAGATGTCGAGATATAGCAGACGTGAACCTGGCTCGCGGGCACCGCGGGGGCGTAGTTGCAGGGGGCATCACCCTTGCTCGGATTCAGGGTGCCCGAGAGATAGCGGTAGACTTGCGTGGCATTAGCCGCGTCGCCGAACGCGCCCGCGTTGACGGTGGCGCTGTACAGCACGAGGCCGATCTCGCCGAGCGCCGGATTGCTCGGATTCACGAGCGGGCTCTTGAGATACTTCACCCCGACCTCGCCGACCGTCGCGGCGATGGGTGGCGAGAAGATGGCCGCGGGATACGTGAAGTCGGGGGCGTACCAGTTGCTCTTGAACGCGATGCCCATGTTGAAGGGCAGGTTCACCGTGGTGTAGTTCTGCTTCGCGCCCGATGCTTCCACGTCGGCGTCCATCGCGAACGCGAAGTACGCGTTGGTGATCGTATACCCGGTATCGGGGATCGTCACCTTGAACCCGCCGCTCACCGCAGCCTGATAGCGAGTCCCAAGACTGGTCAACGAATCCGCATCAGGGCGGGCGGCATATACGGACGCCTTTGACGCCGTGATGTTCGTGATCGTGAAAATCCAGTACTGAATGTCTTCGTTGCCGCTCGGAAAATTCCACGCGAGTCCACGTTCATCCACCAGGACACCCAACGGATGTGGACGGCCGGCGTTCTTGCTGGGGTCGCCGTCCCAATACCGCGCCCAGACGTCCTCCTGGGAGGCATTGGCCTTCCCGATCAGAATCGGGTCGTACAGGGAGGTGTCATTGGGGACGAACGCATCCCGCGGCCACGTGGCGAGATCGCTGGGATTGTTCGAGGTCCAGATGAGCGATAGCGGCGACCCGTTTTCGTGCGTGCCGCTGGGATCTTCGAAGAATGCGGCCGTCGTATCTCCATGCCACGGGAAACTCGTGAGGGAGGCATCCACCACTCCGGCGACCTGAATGCCGGAACCGAACACATACTGGTCGGCCGTCCCCTTGGGCCAGAATCCGCCGCCGACGGTCGTAGAGCCGTTCGGGTCCACGCAGACGTGGCCTTGCGCATCGAGCCCGCAATCCCAGTGGTTCACGTTCATTCGGCCGAGGAATCCGGCGAAGAGACTCGGGGCTCGGGCAGCCCCGGGTTTGGGCCAGGCTGCCGCCGGGCTCGTGCAAAGGGCGATCGCCAAAATCGCGCCCGCCGTCGCCAATATTCCGTGGCCCAAGAAGCGCTTTGGCATGGCCTGCTCCCGTATGAAAGGCTTTGGGTTCATCGTCGCGCTCAGAACGACAGCTGCGCACCGAGCCGCAGCCTGCGTCCCGGACCGTAGAAGCGGCTCGGTGCGTTCTGGAGGTTGTACCAGGCGTTAAACGACCCCTTGTACTCGGCCGGGGTGAAGATGCCGTCGCCGTTTCCGTATCGGGCTTCGGCGCGCTCGAGCAGCACGCAGTCCACCGGACCGCTCGAATACCCACCGGCGTTCCGGCCCTGCCACTGCGCGCAGCCCATCGCCAGGAGGTTGAAATTCACCGAGCTGTCGGGCATCAGAATGCCGGCGTTCGCTGCTTCGCCCGCGAGCAACCCGACCTGCTCGCTCAGGAACTTTGCTTGATAGTCCGCGTAGGTCGTGGTCCCCGTCTCGAGGAACACGTCGACGATGTTCTGGAAGTTGAAGAGGTTCTTGGCCTCCGCGAACAGCGTCCAGTCCATGTGCCGCACCTTGACGCCTTTGGTGATGCGGAGATCCACATTCTCGAACCAGGGAAGTGTCGAGCTGTTGATCGGTTCGGCCGTCTGGCACGCGAGGCCGCACCGCGAGACGAGCGTGAGCCCCTGCGCCTGCGGCTCGAGCAACGTGTAGGGGAGGCCGCTCGCGAATCGGAACGTGGCGAACGCGCCGACGTTCTTGAAAATGCTCCCGATCGTCGAGCCGCTCTTCCAGTTATTCGGGAACTGGAGCTGCATCGAACCGGTGATGTTGTGGGTCCGGTTGTCGTCGGTCGGCAAAGTCGCCTGCGGTGGCGGGCTCGTCTGGCCCGTCAGACTGGAGATCTCGCGGCCGAGCAGGGTCGTATAGCTGAAGGGATCGGAGCCCGTGCTCTTCGCCACCTGGAGCGTGTATGCGATCGACCCGCTGAACAGATTGGAGAAGCGGCGGTCGAGCCGGACGTCGATGCCCCGCACGTTGCCGAAGTCCTGGTTCGTAAGCACCCGGAAGTCCGCCGAGTCGTACACTCCGGGACCCGCGGGCTGCGCCGGATCAGGCAGGTGAAACAGGCGCGCCGTGACGTCGGACAGTTTGTCCTTGTTGTACGCGGCGACGTCGAGCACCATATCGGGCCCGAAAGCGTGCCGGATACCGAACTCGAAGATGATCGTCTTCGCGAAATCGAGGTCCCGTCCGAACGTCTGGTTCCGGTTCGACACGCTCAGGTCGGTGTTGATGCCGCGGAACATGAGGTCGAAGTCCGGGATCTGGACCTGGTGCGCGTAGGACAGCCGGAAGTTCGTGTTCTCCGTAACAGGGAACGACACCTGCACCCGTGGACTCCACGCGTCGTGCGAAGGCGCCGCGATGAATTTTGCGGTCGGGTCGTAGGGGTCGAACGGCGCACTGTTGATCGGGAGCTGATCGCCTGACGTCACCGGTGGCAGCGTCGAAATGCGTCCCGGCGTGTACGGGAACAGCGCGTTCGAGGCGTACTGGTCGTAGCGCAGCCCACCCACGATCACAACGTCGCCCAGGTCGAGGCGATCCTCGACGTACCCACCGAACGCGTGCGGCGTCTCGTGATAGGCGTTCAACGAGAATGCCGAGTTCATGCCGTTCACCGGGTTGTAACGACCCGTGTCGTAGAAGTGGAAATCGCCGCCGGCCCTGACGCGGTTATAGCGATCCGCTTGCCAGTCGAAGTTGGCGCGCCCTTCGACCCGCTTATCCTCCGACAAATCGACGAGCTCATCCTCTCCCGAGGTCCACAGCGCCAGCCGGTTGCTTTGCTCGACGCCGTAGGGGTTCATGCGGTACGGCTGGGTCGAGATGAGATCGTTCTGATTGAGGAACGGCACGTCCTGCTGGCAATAGCCTTCGCCGGCCTGCACGCACTGGATCTGCCGGTCCGAGAGATAGCCGACGTTCTGGTACGTCGAGTCACCGATCCGAACGGTGTGTGTCGAATTGAAATCGAGGACATAGTTGAACGGCTTGAAGAGGAAGCCGCCAAACGGATCGCGCGTATCGAGGTCCGACTGGCGCGTCAGAATCCCGTTGATGTGATGATCGATCTGGTACGACAGATTGACGTCGAGCGCCATCGCGCGCTCGCTCGAGCGCGCCAGGTTCTGCGTCCAGTTCAGGATCGCGGCGTAATTCGTATTGCTCACGCCCTGATAATTGGAGGGGTTGTAGAGATCGCTCGCCGCCCCGCTCCCTACGATCTGGCCGAGGTTCAGCACGCGGTTCATCTCATTACTCGTGAGTCCCGTGAGGCTGAGCCGCGAGCCGTTACCGTAGGTGTACTGCAGCTTGGCGGATGCGGTGTTATCGCCAACCGCGGAATAGGGGGTTCGCAGTCCCTGGCAATCGACTCCATAGTTGTTCCGGATCGTCTGGGCCTCTTGGGTGCTCGGCGAGGCCACCGCGCCGTACTCCCCACAGGTGCCGTTGTACTGGACGAAGCGCGGAATCTGGATCGCGACGGAGTCGGTCGGGTTCTGGCCGACGGTGTTGGGCTGCATGACGACCGTATCCACGCCCGACGCGATGAAAATGGGCCGGTCGACATTGGTGTTCTTCTGCACTTCGATGGGCAGCGAAAGCTGGCCGTTGCCGCCCAGATCGACGTCGGTCATCGACGCCTTCTGCCCTTCGATCGTCCCGGACAGGAAGAACGTCAGGTGGCCCGCGATCGGGCCGCCCAAGCTCGCCTCGATACGGTTGTAGCCAACGTTGTCCCACAGGCCGAAGTCGTCGCCCTGATAAGAGAACGATCCCGAGAACCGCTGTCCGCCCGCCTTCGTCTCGTACGACAGCACGCCCGACTGCGCGTTGCCGTATTGGGCCGAGATCGCGCCCGTCGTGACCGAGGCTTCTTCGACTGCGTTCGTCCCGAGCTGGAGCTGCGTCATGCCGCGCTGGGAGTTGCGCACCAGCACCCCGTCGACGTACACCGCCGCCTCACCGGGCCGGCCCCCGCGAATCGAGACGCCCTTGCTTTTGTTCGATTCGACGACGCCGGGCTGGAGGTTCAGGACGTTGCGGAGGTCTTCGACAGGGAGGTTTTTGATGTCTGCGGAGGTGATTGTGCTCTTCGAAGTCACCTGGTCGCGAGGGACGATCGGGTTGGCGGCGGCCTCCACCACGACCGGCCCGATCGCCACCGCTGACGGCGTCAGCTTTATGTTTTGTGTGATCGTCTGTCCTGCCAGGATTCGCACCCCCGGCACCTCGGCGGCCGTGTAGCCGATGAACTTCGCCCGCACCGTGTAGGTACCCGGGGGGACGTTGTTCATGAAGTAATAGCCCTTGTCGCTCGTCAGCGCGCCGAATGCCGTGCCCGCGAGGGTCACCTGTGCATTCGCAATCGGGGCTCCCGATGGATCGCTCACCACGCCTTCGATTTTGCCTGTGGCTTCCTGCGCGGCAAGCGGAGTGGCGACGCAAAGGAGCGCGACGGCCCAGAGGGCACCTCGCACACGACACGTCATGGTTCCGTCCTCCAGATGCGGGAATCGCAGCACGACACCACCTCCGTCAGACAAACCCAGCAGATTTTCTAGGAAAGAGACCCCGAAGTTGGAGCAGAGAATTCGAGGCTGCGCGAAAATGTCACCCGTTTGGGGGGGCCGCAAGACCCCAATCATGGGCGCGATTTACACGAGCAGGAGATCGTTTTGCGCTTGGGCGGGACTCGTCTCCACACCAGTCGCCGTCAGGAACGCGTTGATCTCGCTCCGCATGCCGAAGCGACCCGGGAGATAAATCCCGGGCTCGATCGAGAATCCCACGCCCGGCTCGAGCGCGCGCGTGTCGCCGGTTTCGAAATTGTCGAGATGAGGACCCGACCCGTGCAGGTCGCGATCTATCGAGTGTCCTGTCCGGTGAACGAAATACTCCGCGTATCCCGCGTCGCGAATTACGGCACGCGCCGCGTCATCGAGGTCGGCACCGCTCAGCCTTCCCTCATCCCCATTCCTCGTTCCCCTATATCGCTCCCGTAACACGTCGACCACCCGATCCCTCGCCCGCCGCACCGCCTCCCACACCCGCCGCACCTCGGCGTCAGGGCTGCGGCCCGCGAACCCCATCCAGGTTTGGTCGGCAAACACGACGCCTGGCCCGGTGCGACCCCACAGATCGATCAGGATCACCTGCCCGCTCGCTAGCCGGCGGTCCTGACCGGGATGCGGCTCGTAATGAGGAAGCGCCGTGTTCTCCTGAAACGCGACGATCGGCGGATCGTCGCTGATCAGGCCGGCACGAGCCATCGCCTCGCGTACCCGCGTCTGGGCCGCCACTTCCCGCACTTCGGCGCCGCGTGCGGCCTCACTGCCCGCCCAACCGAGCGTATCGCGCGCGATTTGAGAGAGCGCTTCCGCCGCGCGGCGGTGCTCGTCGCGATCGTGCGCCGTCCAACCCGCGGCGAACTGGGTGACGAGGCTTGCCGAGGACACCACTCGGCCGCCGAGCGATTCGATCAGCTGCACCACCCCGTAAGGCACCCGATCGAGGTACGGGACCGCGTCCTCGGGGGAGACCTCCATAGCCACCGTGCGCCCCCCCACCAGCGCGCGCAGCTCGCGGTGCAGCTCGCGCCAGGACGAGTAGGGCCGGATCTCGCCCGGGAACCCCGCGAGCGAGTGCTGCTCGATCCGATGGGCCAGCGCTACGGGGGGCCCGCTTCGCGGCAGCAGGACAAACAGCCTCCGGGTGCCGAGGCCGAGCGCGCCCGACCCGAGCAGCCGCCCCACAACTGGGTTGATACGATGGAAATCGAACAGCAGCCAGCCATCGGCGGAAATGCGCGCCAGTGCGTCTCGAACCTGGCCGAGGTTCAGGTCGCCCAGAGGAATGTCGCGGCTCACTCGTAGATTCGTGACCGAAGGGTGGTGTGGTGCGACTCAGCTGTGCCAGGGATCGGCTGCCGCCGCGCGCCACTCGCAGTGCACGCCGCCATTGGCCCTGCAGCTCGTGTGCACCATCGCGACCTCGAGCCCCACGAGCAGGCGGAGTAGCTCGGCGAGCGCGGCGCCGTAAAAAGTGCAGGCGCTCCCATCCGGGGTGGCGACAAGGGCGAGGGTGTCGGCCACGCTCGCCACCGGGATCTGGGCGTCCTTATGCAGGTCCGCGCCCAGCACTCGGCGAGCGATCCCGCGGGCGGCGCGGAATCCGAGGGCGCGAGGGGCCGCATTGGTGCCAACCCGCGAGAGCAAGCCCAGCTTCGCCACGCCCCGGCGGGCAGCGCGCCGCCCCGCCTCGGAGAAGACCAGCTCGGCATCAGGACGCCGCCCTACGAGGCGCAGCAGCGCCTCCACGTGAGAGCGACCCACGCGAGCGTTCTTTCGCACCAAACCTTCGTATTCGGCCAGTTGCATCGCAACCGTCGGGGACAGTCCAAGGCGTTTGCTGAGAAGTTCTTCCGCAAACTCGGTCAGGCCGTCTTCGACAGGAGTGTCGAGATTTCGAACGGCCTCGAGAACTGCGAGTGGCATGATGCTGTGGACCACGGACGCCCAAAGTAGCACCCCATTGCGCAACGCGGGAGCCCGAAGGCAGGTTACCGAATGGCCGCACAGAACCCGCCTCCTTCCCCTCCGCCCGCTGCACCACCGCCATCTCCAGAGGCTGCCGAGGCGCGCAAGGCTGGCTTCGAGAAGGAAGCCCTGGTGCACCTCGATTCGTTATATCGTGTCGCTTTGCGGCTCACGGGCAACGCGAGCGATGCCGATGACCTGGTACAGGAGACCATGCTCAAGGCGTACCGGGCGTGGGACCAGTACCAGCCCGGCACCAACGCCAAGGGATGGCTGCTGACCATCCTGCGCCACTCCTTCATTAATGAGTACCGCAGGCGCACGCGGCACCCGGCCACCGTCGACCTCGATGCCATCGAACCGTTCGCCGTGTTCGAAAACCTTCAGGATGAAGATCCGCAGGGGCGCTTTTTCGATCAGATCGTAGACGACGAGGTTTTGCGGGCGATCGACCAGCTCCCGGAACAATTTCGGGAAGCTGTGGTGTTGAGCGACGTGGAAGGGATGAGTTACGAAGAGGTCGCCCGGATTCTCGAGATTCCGATCGGTACCGTGAAATCCCGGCTGTTCCGAGCGCGACGCGTGCTGCAGGGGAAGCTGTACGAGTATGCCGTAAGCAACGGCTACATCAAGGGAAGTCACGCATGAATTGTCAGGACGCACTCAAGCATCTGTACGAGTACCTGGACAAGGAGTTGACGCCGGATGTCGAGCGCGAGGTGCGATCACATCTCGAGAAGTGTCGCCCCTGCGACGACTGCTTCGATTTCGAAGAAGCGTTTCTCGCCTTTCTGCACGCGCGCTGCCGCTCGCGCGGTGCTCCACCAGAACTGAAACAGCGGATCCTGAGCGAGCTATTCGACGAGTGAGATGGCTGACAATTGATGGCAGTGTAGCGGCGCTGGTGGTGGGAGCGCTCGTGGTGGGCGGGTTAGGCTGGCGAGGAGCGGTGCTGCTGCTCGCCTTTTTTATTTCGGGAAGCCTGTTGACCCAGCTCACCAGTCGAAAGACGTCCGGGTGGGTCAACCCCGCGCCGGTGGCCCGGGGCTACCGCCAGGTCCTCGCCAACGGCGGCGTGGCGGCGCTCGCCGCCGCCTTCGGCAGCTGGAGTGTCGCGGCCGGTGCGCTCAGCGCGGCCGCGGCCGACACCTGGGCCACGGAAATCGGCGCCTTCTCTCCTTCTCCCCCGCGACTCATTACCACTGGAGCGCCCGTGGCACGCGGGGTTTCGGGTGGCATCACCGTGCTCGGAACGATCGGTGGCGTGATGGGTGCGTTGTTCATCGCGCTCGTCGACCGGCAATTCGCCCCGCCACATGTAGCCCCTCGCGCGCTGTTGATCGCGAGTGTGGGGATCGCGGGGATGCTGGTCGATTCGCTGGCCGGCGCGACGGTCCAGGCGCGCGGCTGGCTGGACAACGATGCGGTGAACGTGGTCGCGACCGTGACCGGCGCCGCGCTCGCATTCGCCTTTTTATGAAAACCTGGGACGCGATCATCGTGGGCGCGGGGCCGGCAGGGTCGGCCACGGCGCGGCACCTGGCCCGCGCAGGCCTCGGGGGGGGGGCACTGCTGCTCGATCGGTCGGCCTTTCCCCGCGACAAGGCGTGCTCCGAGTACTTGAGTCCGGAGGCCACACGGCTGCTCGCGCGGCTCGGTCCCGCGGTGCTGCGCTCGGTCGAGGCCGCCGCACCAGCGCGCCTCGTTGGCATGAAGGTGTTCGCGCCAAACGGGACGATGATGTGCGGCCGCTTCGATGCGCAGCACCGCTACCCACCTCCGCGCCCGTACAGTTTCGCCCTCCCCCGCATGACGTTCGACGCGATTCTGGTCGAGTCCGCGGTTCAAGCCGGAGTCGAGCTGCGCGAGAACGTCGCGGTCGACGAACTGACCTTCGATGCGTCCGGAATGGTGAACGGTGTGATTACGCGGGACGCGAAAGGCGGGAAGCGGGAAGCGTTACGGGCAGACTTGGTTATCGGCGCCGATGGGCTCAACTCGACCGTGGCCCGCAAGCTCGGGCTCGCGCGGCGCGGGATGCCGCACCGCGTGGCATTCACCGCGCACATCCGCGATGTCGTTGGCGTCGAGGATTTCGGTGAGCTGCACGTAGGCCGGACCGGCTACGTCGGGATGGGACCGATCGGAGACGGCGTGACCACCGTTGCGCTCGTCCTGCCCCTGCACGCCGCCCGGCGCGCGGCGGCGCGGGATCCGCATGGCTTCGTGGCCGAGCTCGATCGCTTCCCGAGCCTCTCGGGCCGGTTCGATCCTGCGCGTTTTGCGCGCGAGGTGCTCGTGACCGGTCCGTTCGCGCGCTGGAGCCGCTCGAGTGTGGCGCCTCACGGCGGCGCGCTGCTCGTGGGTGACGCGGCCGACTTCTTCGATCCGTTCACCGGTCAGGGGATCTACTCCGCGTTGCGTGGCGCCGAGCTCGTCGCGGAAACGGTGGTGAGTGGTCAGGGGCTCGCGCGATACCGATCGCTGCGCCGCCGCACGTTCTCGGGCAAGTGGATCCTCGAACGGCTGATTGGACTGGGCGTGGGCTCGCCCGCGATCACGAATCGTGTGGTGAGCCGGCTTGCCCGGAGCCCGGACCGGTCCGACTTGCTGGTTGGGGCGACCGGCAACTTCGTTCCCGCGCGGGTCACGTTCACTCCACGGTTTCTCGCCGGTCTGATCGCGTGATGCACGGCGTGGACGCTGCGCAGTTCCGTCAGCTGCTCGGCCAATTCGCGACCGGCGTGACGATTCTCACCACGCTCACTCCCGAAGGCCGACCGATCGGCATGACGGCAAGCTCGGTGGCTTCGGTGTCGCTCGATCCCCCGCTCCTGCTCGTGTCGGTAAACAAACAGCATGACATGCACGCGGCGCTGCTCAAGGCGAAGCACTTCGTGCTCAACGTGCTGTCGCAGGAGCAGGAGGGCCTGTCGCGGCGTTTCGCCGCGGATCATCCCGACCGATTCTCCGGCGTGGGGTTCAAGGAGAGCCGCTTTGGCGTGCCGGTCCTCGAGGGAGTGCTGGCGAACATCGATTGCGAAAAGCTGGAGATGGTCGCGGGCGGCGACCATACCGTGTTTTTCGGCCTCGTGATCGACGGCGCGGTCTCGAATCGCAGTCCGCTGCTGTATTACCGCGGAGGCTACGCCGGACTGCGGGTATGAAGGGCAACGAGCTGCTGGACGATCCCCAAGCCGACCCTCAGGCAGTGCGCGCCGAGCTCCGCGACATCGAAACGCTCAATACGCTCTTCGGTGGAACGCGGGCGGTGGTGCGGGAATTGGAATCAGTGTTCGTCAATGGGAAGAGGGAACGGGGAAACGGTAACGCCTGGAGTCTCCTGGATGTGGGAGCGGGGCGGGCGGACATTCCCCGCGCGGTCGCGCGCGCCGCGGCACGCCACGGCATCAGGCTCGAGCTGTTCGCGATCGAGATCAATAGAGCCGCCGCGCGGTGCGCACGCGAAGCCGACCCGGCGCAGGGCGTCAACGTGGCCCTGGCAGATGGGAACCAGCTGCCCTTCGCTCCCCGTTCCTTCGACATCGTGATCGCGAGCCAGGTACTGCATCATTTGCCGCCCGACATGGCCACCCGCTGGATCACTGCGCTCGCGGCGCTGGCCCGTCGAGCAATCGTGATCGCCGATCTGCGGCGCTCGCGCGTGGCCATGGGTGCGGTGTGGCTGGTCTCGTTTCCCTTGAGATTCAGCGCCACCACCCGGCACGACGCCGTGGTCTCGTTGCAGCGCGGGTACACGCGGAAGGAAATGAACGCGTTGCTCACGGCCGCCGGCGCTCCGGCCGTCGCGCGGCGGCGACCGGGCTTCAGAATCGTGGCCGCGTGGAGACCGGCGAAATGATCACGGTCGACCGCATCCGTATCCATGCGCCGCCCGAGCGAATCTTTTCCGTCGCGCGGGACGTCGAGCAGTGGCCCCGCATTCTCGCGCACTATCGCTGGGTCCGGTTTCTCGAGCATGCGCCCAGCGGCGGCGGGATCGTGGAGATGGCCGCCTGGCGTCCGTTCGGCGTGCTGCGCTATCCCACCTGGTGGGTTTCGCGGATGACGATCGATGCTCGCGAGCTGACGATCTCATACACACACATCCGGGGCATCACCCGAGGTATGGACGTGCACTGGAGCCTTGCGCCGCACAACGGGGCGACCGACGTATCAATCGAGCACCGCTGGTCGGGACCGGCGTGGCCGGGGGGCGGCGCGTTTGCGAGCGCAGTCGTCGGTCCGGTGTTCATCCACGGGATCGCCAGCCGGACGCTGCGCGGAATAAAACAAGCTGCGGAAGGGGGAGGGCGGCGTGAATAACGGACGTCGTGTCGTAATCACCGGCGTGGGTGCTGTGACGCCAATCGGCACCGCCGCTCAGGGCCTGTGGGACGGGTTAGTGTCGCGCCGCTCCGCGGTGCGCACTATCTCGCGCTTCGACCCCACGCCGTTCAAGAGCCGGATCGCGGCGGAGATCCCGGACTTTCGGCCGCAGGACCATCTCGAGGCCAAGCGATCGAAACGGCTCGACCGGTTTTCACAGCTCGCGGTGACGAGCGCGCGGCTCGCGGTGGCGGATGCGGAGATCAAGGCGGAGCGGGAGGACGGCGAGCGTATCGGCGCCATGATGGGCTCGGCGCTCGGCGGCGTCGCGTTCGCGGAATCGCAGGTGCCGCCGTTCATCACCGAGGGCCCGCGCGGGCTCGACGCGAGCCTCGCGCTGGCGGTGTTTCCCGGCGCCGCGAGCTGCAACATCGCGATCGAGTTCGGCTTCACCGGCCCGAACTCGACCAATGCCATGAGCTGCGCGTCGGGTACGATCGCCGTCGGCGATGCGTTTCGCGTGATCCGCGACGGCAGGGCCGACATTATGCTCGCCGGCGCCGCCGAGGCGCCGCTCGCCCCCATGACGTTTGCCGCGTTCGCGAACATCCGCGCGATGAGCACGCGCAATGACGATCCGCCACACGCGTCGCGGCCGTTCGACGCGAAGCGCGACGGGTTCGTCATGGGCGAAGGTGCGGCCGTGTTGGTGCTCGAGGAGCGGTCGCGCGCGCTCGCGCGCGGCGCGAAGGTGTACGCCGAGGTTGTTGGCTACGGGATGACCAACGATGCCTACCACATGACTGCCCCCCGGCCCGACGGGCGCCAGGCGGCGCGCGCGATCCGCGAGGCGCTCGTGGACGGGCACGTGGCGCCCCAGGAGGTGGGCTACGTCAACGCCCATGGGTCAGCCACGCCGCTCAACGATCCCACCGAGACGGCCGCCATCAAGCAGGTCTTCGGGGAGCATGCCTATCGGCTCAGCCTGAGCGGCACGAAGGGGTACTACGGTCACGCGCTCGGAGCGAGCGGCGCCATCGAGGCCGCGATCTGCGCGCTCGCCATGAGCCACTCGTGGCTGCCACCCACCCTCAATCTCGATTCCCCGGACCCCGCGTGCGACCTGGACTGCATTCCGCACGACGGACGTTCCGCGGCTCCGCCGATCGTCGTCTCGAACTCGTTCGGCTTCGGCGGAATCAACGCGTCACTGGTGTTGCGACGCGCGTAGGTCGGCCCCTAGATTGGCGCCACTCACCGGCTCCGAGGCCAAAGAGGTATGCCGCCACTAGCACGTTCAGTCGTCGCAGAGCTCGTCGGGACCATGCTGTTCGTCTTCATCGGCGCGGGAAGCGTGGTGATGAACTCGGCCACCGGCGGATCGCTCGGGCCCATCGGAATCGCGCTGGCGCACGGGGTCGCGTTCGCTGTCATGGTGTCGGCTACGCTTGGCATCTCGGGCGGCTTGCTCAATCCCGCGGTGACCTTTGCCATGTGGGTGGCGGGCAAGGGCAGCGCGGCAACCGGCGGCGCGTACCTCATCGCACAGCTCGTGGGGGCCATTCTCGCCGCCTATCTCATCAAGGCGCTCCTCCCCGACTCCGCCGTACAGATCACGTCCGCCGGCACGCCGCAGCTGGGTGTGGCGGTCACGTTCATGCAGGGAGTGTGGATCGAGGTGGTGCTGACGTTCCTGCTCGTGACCGCAGTATTCGGAACGACGGTGTTGCCGGATGCGCACAAGATCGGCGGGTTTGGAGTCGGCCTGGCGGTGTTCGTGGACGCCCTGGTGGGCGGGAATCTGACGGGAGCGGTGATGAATCCCGCACGCGCATTCGGTCCGGCGATCATCGCCGGTGACATGCACGGCCAGGCAGTCTACTGGATAGGCCCGCTCATCGGCGCGGGCCTCGCGGCGTTACTGTGGCGCGGAATCCTGCTGCCGAAGCCGAGCTAGAGCGCCTCGGCGGCGCAGGGCGCGAAGTAGCTCAACACCATATCGGCGCCGGCGCGCCGAATCGCGTACAGCGTTTCCCACATCGCGCGAGCCTCGTCGATCATCCCCCGCTCGGCGGCCGCTTTGATCATCGCGTACTCTCCGCTCACCTGGTAGGCGGCGAGCGGTGACCCGAACCGGTCCTTGGCACGGCGAATCAGGTCGAGGCACGGCATGGCGGGCTTCACCATGATGATGTCCGCCCCTTCCTCGAGATCGAGCTCGATCTCCTTCATCGCCTCGTCGGCATTCGTTCCCTGCATCTGGTAACTCTGGCGGTCGCCGAACTGAGGCGTGGAGCCCGCGGCTTCGCGGAACGGCCCGTAGAATGCCGAGGCCATCTTGGCCGCGTAGGACATGATCGGCACGCGAGCGTAGCCCGCGGTGTCGAGCGCCTTGCGGATCGTTGCGACCCGGCCATCCATCATGTCGCTCGGCGCGACGATATCGACGCCCGCACGCGCCTGCACGACGGCGGTTCGGCCGAGCAGATACACGGTTGCATCGTTATCCACGTCGCCATCGGAGATCACGCCGCAGTGGCCGTGCTCGGTGTACTCGCAGAGACACAGGTCCGCGATGACGAGCAGGTCCGGAACGGCGCGCTTCACCGCGCGGATCGCCTGCTGCACGATGCCCTGCTCGTCGTAGGCTTCAGACCCGGTCGCATCTTTTTGCGCCGGCAATCCAAACAGGATGATGCCGCCCAATCCGAGCCGGTGGGCGCGTTCGGCATCGTGCACCAATTCGTCGGGTGATGTCTGAAATACTCCGGGGAGCGCCTCGACTTCGCGGCGCACTCCCTGGCCGTGGCACACGAACAGCGGCCAGACGAGCTGGGAGGGGTCGAGCTGGGTCTCCTGCACCAGGCGCCGCAACTGGGGCGTGCGGCGCAGGCGCCGCATCCGCCGGATCGGGAATTGCGTCATCGTGCGAGTAACTCTAGTGCGCCCTCATCGCGGAGCAAGCCCGCAACCGCGTGCCCGACGGCGGCCGGGTCCTGGCTCAATTCCGCCGAAGCCGTGAGCTGGAGTGAGCCATCGGGTGCCGTCACTCTGCCGTACAGCCTCATGCCCCCCGCTTCCCCCTTCCCCCCTCGACCTACGTACGCCGCGACCGGCGCCTGGCAACCTCCTTCGAGAGCCGCGAGCAGCGCGCGCTCGGCCTGGACGTGCGCGGCGCTCTCGGGATCGTCGAGCGACCGGAGCGCCGTACGCGCGCGATCGTCATCGGAGCGGATCTCGAGCCCCAGCGCGCCCTGGCCGGGAGCCGGCATCAGCTCGAGCGGATCAAGCTTTATCCGCACGACATCCGACAGTCCGAGCCGTTCGAGGCCCGCAAACGCGAGCACGGCGGCGTCGAGCGACGAACCTTCTTTGACCTTGCGCACGCGCGTCGGAACGTTGCCCCGGAGCGGAACGACTTCGAGGTCGGGCCGCAGGTAACGGACCTGGGCAATCCGGCGCAGACTCGACGTTCCGATGCGTACTCCGGGCGCAAGCTCCAGCAGCGACATCGGTCCGTGCTCGCGAACCACGAGCACGTCGTTCGAGTCCACCCGCTTGGGCACGGCGCCGAGGGCGAGACCGGGAGGCAACGAAGTCGGCAGGTCTTTGAGCGAATGCACGGCGAGATCGACCCGGCGGTCGAGCAGCGCATCTTCGATCGCCTTGGTGAAGAACCCGGTGCCCGTCATTTCGTGCAGCGGCCGGTCGACCTCCGCGTCGCCCTGAGTCTTGATGATCACGATCTCAGTCGTCGTGCCGGCGTCGGCAAGCCGCGCCTGCACCCACCGCGACTGCCAGAGCGCGAGATCTGATCCTCGCGTACCGATTTTTAGTGTGCGTTTCACGCGTCGTGCTTCCCGCCTCCCGCTTGCCGACGGAAGTGTTCCACCAGCGCCCGCACCAACCCCGGCACCGTGTACTCTTCCGCCTCGACGACCACAGTCATGCCGAGCGACCGTGCGGTCGCCGCGGTAACCGGCCCGATAACGGCTGTCGCAAACCGGTCGCAGGTCGCGGCCTCGTGCCCGACCTGGTCGGCAAAGTGCCGCACCGTGGACGAAGCCGTGAAGGTGACCGCGTCGACTTTGCCCGCCAGCAGCTCGGCCGCGAGCTTGACGCCGTCGCCCGATTCACGGACGGCGCGATACACCGGAATCACATCGACCGTGGCGCCGCGCGCGCGCAGGCCCTCGGGAAGGGTATCCCGCGCCTCGAGCGCGCGCGGAAGCAGAATGCGCTGGCCCGCGACCGGTCCGCGCTCGAGGATCGCCTCGACCACCGCCTCCGCGATGAACCGGTCGGGCATCACCGCCGCGCGCACGCCGTGCTGCTCGAGCGCTTGTGCGGTAGCCGGACCGATGGCGGCGATTGGGACGCGCGCCAGCGTGGACGCAGGGAGATTCCATTCGACCAGGCGTTCGTTCACCACGCGGACGGTATTCTGGCTCGTGAACACGAGCCACTGGTATTGCGCGAGATTCGCGATCGCGGCGCGGAGTGCGTCGGTATCGGACAGCGGTTCGATGCGGATGGCGGGAGCGCTGATCACCTGCGCTCCACGCGCGGTGAGAGCCGCCACGAGATCACCGGCCTGCTCCCGCGCACGCGTGACCACGATGCGGCGTCCCGCGAGCGACTGTGACTCTCGTGACATGGCTGTTGCAATTTCACCGCGGCAAAACCCATTATCAAGCAATGCTCAGACACTTGCGTCTCTGGCTGATTCGGTTCGCGCTCGCCCGCGCCACGGCGAGCCTCAAGCGTTCCCCCCGACTCGCGACGTTCTGGCTGCGGATGGGGTGCGGGCTTTCGACCAGCTTCGGCGAGCCATTCGTGGCGCTGGTGCACCTGCGCCGTACCCAGGGCGATCGGTGGGGAGCGGTGGCGGTCGCGCAGCAGGCCTCGGGGCGGTTCAAAGGGAATCCGGATGCGTGGATGCTGCTGGGCGAGGCGTATCAGATGGTGTTCCGGCAAAAGGAAGCACTCGAGGCGTACGAGGAAGTGCTGGTGCTCGAAGAGCGGGCGGATGCGGCCCTCGCGGCGGGTGAGCTGTATCTGCGGATGAGCCGGCCCGCTGAGGCCGCCGCGCGGTTCGCGCGCGCCTACGCGGCGGGCGGCGGCCCCCCGGCGCTGTGGTCGAATGCCCGGGCGCTGTTTCAGTCCGGGGACACGGCGGCCGCGGAGCAGGCGCTGGCGTTGTGGGCGGCTGAAGTGCCCAACGGGCTCGAGCGGCTGCCGGCGGCGCGGGCGGAGCTGGCGAGCAAGTAGGTTGGCGCCACTAGCAGGAGCCGCTGCACGTGTAGGGCGAGGCGCGAGGGTGGGGCCCGGGCGCCTCGCCCTAAGCCGCTCTCCGCCCCCCCTCTCAAGTGGGCGCCCCGCCTTCAGCGCGAGCGCCGGTACAGGCTCAGCGCATATCCCACGAGAATCACGGCGGCCACGATGTACGCGGCCACCATGTAGCCGCCATTCTGCGGAATCGTCTCAGCCATGCGCGGGCGGCCCCGCTTCACGCCTCAATAACAGCGCGTAGGTCTGCGTCACAAATCCGATGTACAGCAGCGTGAAGACGCAAAACGAGAACAGCCACGTCGTAAGCATGACAGCGGGGAGCGAGGGGGCGCTCGGCTTCAGGATCACGGGCTGAGGATGCAGCGTGCGAAACAATAGCACGCTGAAATGAATGAACGGCACGAGCACGAGGCCGCAGATGCCCAGCACCGCCGAGTAGCGAGCCCGCAACCCCGGCTCCGTTATCGCGCCCCGCAGCACCAGGTATCCCACGTAGATGAAAAAGAGGAGAAGCGTGAGCGTCAGCCGCGCGTCCCACGTCCACCAGGTTCCCCAAATTGGCTTGCCCCAAATCGGGCCAGTGGTGAGTACCACGGCGGCGAACACCGTGCCCACCTGCGCCGAGGCTTCGGCAAAGCGATCGAGCCGCGGGTCCTTGAGAAACAGAAAAAACGCGCTCGCAATCCCGATCAGGATCATCGATGTCTCGGCCCAGACGGCGGCCGGCACGTGAATATAGAAAATCTTCTGGGCGAGCCCTTGCGACGCCTCGGTGGGCGTAAACGCGAGCGCGCGTACGTACACGGCGCCGAGCAGAACCAGCCCGACGATGGTCAGCAGGCGCCCTCTATTGAGTAAAGTCATTCGTTCACCGTGGCGGGAAAGAGCAACGTCGCGAGCGTTACGAAACCGACATCGTAGGCGGCGAGCAACCTAAGCCACCCTTGTACCTCGCTCAAGGGCCGACCCGAAAAGAGCGCCGCAGTCACCTGAACCGCGCCGATCAAGGGCGGAATCAGGAATGGCAGCAGGAGCACGGGCAGCATCAGCTCGGCAAATCGCGTCTTGATAACCATGGCACTGAACAACGTTCCCACTGCGACGAATCCGATCGTGGCGAGCGCGATGACGCCGAGCAACGGAGCAAGGACGCCGCCGATGTCGACGTTGAAGAACAACACGAATAATGGAAGTCCGACCGCCTCCACGGTACCCACGAACACCAGATTCGCTATCAACTTTGCCCAGTAGATACTGTGCCTGCTCAGCGGCGCGACGAGCAGCCCGTCGAGCGCCTGGTTTTCGAGCTCGAGCTGGAAGGCGCGGTTCAATGCCAGCATGGCGGCGAACGTGAACGTCACCCAGAGAATGCTGGGCGCGAGATCGAGTGTCGGCACAGCAGTGGGATCGCGCCCAAAGTTGAACACGGTGAGCACGAGCGCGGTGAATACCGCGGCGGAGAGAAACGCGGTGCGCGACCGGAATTCGAGGATCAGGTCCTTCCGGGCGATCGTCCAGGCATCACGCAGAATGTCACCCACGCTTCCCCCTCCCCCCATCGATTCCAACCAGCTGCCGATACGAATCGGCGATCTCGGCCGCCGAACGATTCGCGCGCGGCGCGAGGTGCACGAATTTTCCGCGCGACTGGAACGCGATGTCGGTCGCCAGCTCGACGCCTTCGTCCACGTTGTGCGTGGCCAGGACGATGATGCGCCCGGTCCCCGCGAACTCGGCGAGCAATTCTCGAAATTCCGCGGCCGCGGCGAGGTCGAGCCCCGTAAACGGCTCATCCAGGAGCAACACCTTGGGATCGTGAATCAACGCGCGAGCGATGGTCGCCCGCTGCATCAGCCCGCGCGACAGCACCCGGACCTGCACATCGCCGCGCTCGGTCATGTCGAGCCGCGCGAGCAGCTCCTCGGCGCGGCGGCGCGCCTGCGCCGGCGGCACGTGATACAATCGGGCCCAGAACAGCAGGTTCTCGCGCACCGTGAGGTAACCGTACAGATGCGATTGGTGCCCGATCCAGCCGATCGCCGCCCGGCCTCCTTCCACCTGCGCCCTGCCGGCCTGGGGCTCGATCAGCCCCGCGAGGACCTTGAGCAGCGTGGTCTTGCCGGCGCCGTTGGGTCCGAACAGCACGAGCGTCTGTCCCGCCGTGAGCGAAAAGGAGATACCGTCGAGCGCCCGTACCGGACCAAACGCGTGCTGCAGATTTTCACCCGAGAGCATCGATACGCGCGGCGAGATCATCCATGTTGAAGGGCTTCACGAAATAGCCACTGTGCTCGAGGTCGAGCACCTGGATCTGCGGCTCGAGACTGGTATAGGCGGTGGTGACGATGACGGGAAGATCGGGATGGGACCGCCGGATCTGCTGCAACAGCGCGATTCCGTCGGTGTCCGGCAGGCGCATGTCGAGGACCATGACGTCCGGGACGAAGTTCGCGAGCCGGGCCAGCGCCTCGCTGCCGCTCGCGGCGAATGCCATCTGATACTGCCGTGTAAAGAATCGCTCGTACGTACCGCGAATCGAGGGTTCGTCCTCGACGAACAAGACTTTGCGCCGCGTTACCGTGCCCGTCACGCGGGCAATATACGCTCGCTTATCGCGCGCCGCCCTCGAGCTCGAAGAGATCGTCGAGTTTGGTCAGCACGAGCAGAAACCGGAGCTCGTCGTTCGCGCCGCGCAGGCAGACGGACAACCGCCGCTCCGCCGCCTTGCGCTGCACCAGCATGAGTGCGCCGAGTCCCGCGCTGTCGACTCCGCGTGTCGCGGACAGATCGATCACGAGCCGCCCCGCACCCTCCGGCAGCTGGTCGAGCAGCTCACCCGCCGCGCGACGAAATGCCGAGCGCGACTCGAGCCCCAGCTCCTCTGGCGCCGCCATCGCTTTCTCAATGGGGCGCGTCGGCATCGAAAGAATCTCCTCCATTACCTTGGCTCCATCCTAGGTCCGGACCCAGGCCTGTGCGACTCTGATGCCACACAGCTAAACTGTTCACTATCAACCTATTGTCAAAGCCGCGTGAGATTGATCACACATTTTCTTGTCGCAGAGCGACGCGCAAACCGCAGATTGCAAGGCTCGATGGTTCGCATAGGTTACCCTCCACCACCCAACCGAAAATTGTCTCATGACTGAACGCATCGAGACATTGCTCGATGAGCAGCGCCATTTCGCCCCGCCGCAGGGTTTCCGTGCGACGGCCTACGTGAAAGACCAGGAGCCTTACAATCGCGCCGCGCAGGACCGGGAAGCGTATTGGGCCGCGTGGGCCAAGGAATTGGAGTGGATCAAGCCCTGGACGCAGGTGCTCGAGTGGCGGCCACCGCACGCGAAGTGGTTCCTCGGCGGGCGCCTCAATGCTTCAGCGAATTGCCTCGATCGTCACCTGGCCGCGGGACGCGGCGCCAAGGTGGCGCTGATCTGGGAAGGCGAGCCGGGCGATGTCCGGCGCATCACCTATCGTGAGCTGCACGCCGATGTGAACCGGTTCGCGAATGTCCTGAAGGGACTCGGCGTGAAGCGCGGCGATCGCGTGGCCATCTACATGCCGATGGTGCCGGAGGTCGCCGTCGCGATGCTCGCGTGCGCCCGGATCGGCGCGATCCACACCGTGGTGTTTGGCGGATTCTCGTCCGAATCGCTGCGCGACCGGATCCAGGACGCCCGGGCCAGCGTGGTGATCACGGCCGACGGCGGCTATCGCCGCGGATCGGTGGTCCCGCTCAAGACGAATACCGACGAAGCCGTCCGCGAGACGCCGACCGTGCGCCATGTGGTGGTCCTCGAGCGGACGAAGCAAACCGTGCCCATGCAGGCGGGACGAGACGCGTGGTGGCACGACCTCATGGCGAAGGCCGCTCCAAGCTGCGCGCCCGAAGCCATGGATGCCGAAGACCCGCTCTACATCCTGTACACGTCGGGGACGACCGGGAAACCGAAGGGCATCCTGCACACGACCGGCGGCTATCTCACGCACGTCTACGCCACGACCAAGTGGGTGTTCGATTTGAAGAATGAAGACGTCTTCTGGTGCACGGCCGACGTCGGGTGGGTGACCGGTCATTCATACGTGGTGTACGGGCCTCTGGCGCTCGGTGTGACGGAAGTAATGTACGAAGGCGCTCCTGACTGGCCCGCCAAGGATCGGTTCTGGGCGATCTGCGAGCGGCACGGCGTGACGGTGTTCTATACCGCTCCCACGGCGATCCGCGCGTTCATGAAATGGGGAACCGAGCATCCCGGAAAGCACAACCTCTCGAAGCTCCGCCTGCTCGGCAGTGTAGGCGAGCCCATCAATCCGGAAGCCTGGATCTGGTACCATCACACCATTGGCGGCGAGCGCTGCCCCATCGTGGACACGTGGTGGCAGACGGAGACCGGAGGAATCATGATCACGCCGCTTCCGGGCGTCACGACCACCAAGCCCGGCTCGGGCACGATTCCCTTCCCCGGCATCAATGCCGAGCTGCTCGACGGTGAAGGACGGCGGGTCGACGTTGGTGGAGGCTATCTCGCCATCACGAGTCCCTGGCCCGGCATGTTACGCACCATCTGGGGCGACGACGAGCGATATCGCAAAGTGTACTGGAGCAAGTGGAGCGGCCGCGACGATCTCTACTTCCCCGGCGATGGAGCCAAGCGCGATGACGACGGCTATTTCTGGATTCTCGGCCGCGTGGACGACGTCCTGAACGTCGCGGGCCACCGCATCGGAACGATGGAAGTCGAGAGCGCGCTCGTCGATCACCCGGCCGTCGCCGAGGCGGCGGTCGTGGGCCGGGCCCACGAGCTGAAGGGACAGGCGCTCGCGGCATTCGTGACGCTGAAAGAGGGCAAGACGGCGAGCGACGCGCTGCGCGACGAGCTCAAAGGCCACGTCGTAAAAAAAATCGGCGCCCTCGCCCGCCCCGACGACATCCTGTTCACCGCCGACCTGCCGAAGACGCGCTCGGGCAAAATCATGCGCCGCCTCTTGAAAGACATCGCCGAGGGGAGAGCGTTGGGGGATACGACGACGTTGGCGGATCCGGGAGTGGTCGAGCGGCTGAAGGTTCAGTACGAAGCTACGGAGTCATAGACGTCGAGAGAAAGACGTCTTACTTCTTGAGGTGGTAAGGAACGCTCGTTACCACCGTCCGCTTTCTAAACAACAATGCTGCTTTTATAGCCAGCACCGTCTGGTTGTGCAAAAAGTGATGCCACCACCGCGCCGGCACGACCTCCGGCAGCACCACGGTGAGCCAGTCGGGATGCTCTTCCTGCTGCACCTTCCGGATGTAGCCGAGGATCGGGCCGACGACGGCGCGGTATGGCGAAATCAACACTTCGAGCGGAACGCCCGAGTCCCACATGTCCCAGTCGTCCTGTAGGCGCTGCACCTGCGACGGATCGGTCGCGACCGACACGGCGCGGACGTTGTCCGAAAGCAACAGCGCGTACGCGAGCGCACCCGCCGTGCTCTTCGAAACACCCGCCACGGGTACGACAACCAGATGCCTTCGCGGCCACACCGGCTGCCATTCCTTGCTCGAGAGCTGGCGGGCATAGAACATGTAGTGCGCGTGAATCGTGTAGAACAGGATCACCTGGAACGCTATGAGGACCGCGGTAATCCAGGCGCCCTCCGTGAACTTGGTGATCAATTCGATGCATACCACCACGCCGGTCGCGCCTGCGCCGACGCCTGAAATCGCCGCGTGGTGGCGCCACCCCGGCTCCTTGCGCGTCACGAAGCGGCGGACCATTCCGGCCTGCGACAGCGTAAACGACACGAATACGCCGACGGCGTAGAGGTGAATCAGCGCGTGCGTGTCGCCGCCAAACAGCCATAGTAAGATCCCCGCGATCACGGCCAGCACGATGATGCCATTCGAGAACACCAGCCGATCGCCCCGGCTCGCGAGCTGGCGCGGCATGTAGGCATCTCGGCCGAGAATCGAGGCTAGGCGCGGGAAATCCGCGAACGATGTATTGGCGGCGAGGATCAGGATCAGCGTGGTCGAGAGCTGCAGCAGGAAATACGGCGGGCTATTGCCGAACGCACCGTGTCCAAGCTGCGAAATCACCGTCTGATCGCCCACGGGCAGAATGCCGTAGTGGTTCGCGAGATATGTGGCCCCGGCGAAGAACGTGCCGAGGATCACCCCCATCCACACCATCACGGTGGCCGCATTGTGCGACTCCGGCGGCCGGAACGCGGGCACGCCATTCGAGACGGCTTCGACCCCCGTGAGCGCGGAGCACCCGGAGGCGAATGCTTTGAGCAAGAGCCACAAGGTGACCGTCTCTGTGGTCACGACCGGCGCCACGGGCTTCACCCAGTAGCCGAACGGGTGCAACACATTCACCACGAGCATCACGGCAAACATCACGATGAAGAAGTACGTGGGGACCGAGAACAGCGCACCCGATTCGCGAACGCCACGCAGGTTGCCGAGCGTGATGATCAGGATGGCCACGAGGCCCATGCCGACGCGGTGCGGCAATGTTGCCGGCAGCGCTGACGTGATCGCATCGACTCCCGCGGCGACCGACACCGTCACGGTCAGCACGTAGTCCACGAGCAGCGCCGCCGCCGCTACCAGACCGAAGCTCGTCCCCAGGTTTTCCTTGGCGACGAAGTACGCGCCGCCGCCGCCGGGGTACGCGTGGACCGTCTGGCGATAGCTGATAACCACGATGGCGAGCAGCAGCAGAATCAACGCCCCCACGCGCAGCCCGAGTCCCGTGCCCGCGACCCCGGCGATCATCAGAACGATCAGCATCTGTTCCGTCGCGTAGGCCGACGACGAGAGCGCGTCGGAGGAGAGCACCGCGAGTCCCGTGGCCTTGGAAAGTCGCTCGGACTCGAGGTGCAGTGTCTCGAGCGGCTTGCCGACCACCAGGCGCTTGAGCGCCCGCAGATTTACCGTTGACATGAACGAGCGGCGCTCACGCGCGCCGACGAAAGCCCGCGAGATTCAGGAGCCAGATGGCCGTGATGATGACGGCGGACGCCACGCACCAGCGGCAGATCTCATGCAAGACGAACAGCTCGATGGCGGTGAGATAGAGCGTGAAGGCGAAGCCGATCGAGGCGAGGACGGCGAGCGCGACGTCGGGCTCGCGGCGGGACAGATTGGCCGGGAGCGCGCCGACCAGGCTCACGGCGAACAGCATAGCGTACCCGATGACGCCGTAGAGCGCGACCGGGAGCCCGCCGAAGTCCGCATAGCGGCTGGCCTGCACCGCCTCGCAGCTCCCCGTTCCACAGGTGAGTTGCCCGATCATACCGATCTTGTGGAGCCAGAGATAGAGAGCGATGAAACAGCCAGTGAGCGCGAGCAACGCCGTGGCCTGCCGGCGCATCAACCTTTGCGCCGCGCCGCGCTCAGGCTGTCCACGATCGCCTTGAAGGCGTCGGAAGTGGCGCGGCCCTCAAAGTGGCGGCCGTTCACGAAGAACGTGGGCGTGCCCTGAATATGGAGCGCCTGCCCCTCCTCGAGACTCGCTTGAATCCGGCCCGCATAGCGCCGCGACTTCACGCACTCGTCGTAGCGCGCCAGATCCAGTCCGATCGCCTGAGCGAATCCGTGAAACACATCGGTGGGGTCCTTGTCCCGCTCGACCCAATCGCGGTGTCCGAACAGCTGGTCGTGCATGTCCCAGAACTTGCCCTGCTCACCGGCGCACTGCGCCGCAAGCGCCGCCAACCGGGACCACTTGTGCGAGGAGAGGGGGAAATCGCGGTAGCGCCAGAAGACACGCCCGGTCGCGATCAGTTGTTCGCGCACCTCCGGCATCTGCACGGTGGCGAACGCGGCGCAATACGGACACTCGAAATCCGAGTACTCGGTGATCTGAATCCGCGCTGAGTCGTTGCCCATCGCGTACCCGCGGAACCCGTCGGTGGCGGCGGGGACAGGCTCCTCGGCGCCCAAGCCGGCACCCTGGCCCGGCTTGCTCCGGGCCTGATAGACGAGCCATCCGATCCCGATCACCAAAACCGCGACGACCGCGAGATAGAAGCCTTTCATGCTTCTGGTTTCCCTCCCCAGGGAGTGTCTTCGTCATCCTCGTCCGCATCGAACTCGATACTGCGCGCCCGGCGCTCCGCGTCTTCCACGATGCGCCGGCTCTCCGCGACTTCGGGGGTATCGTAGGTTACCCGGACCTCGTAGTGAAACAGCTCGCTGCGCGCATTGCCGAAGAGTTTCTGCAGCTCGGGCGCCGCCTCGAGCAGGCGATTGGCCCGATCGAGCTCCTGAATCCGGGCAGCCAGGGCCCGCAACAGCGCCACCAACCGTTCCGCGCGTTCGGGACCGTAGACTTCTTCTTCGCTCATACCCACACCCATCCTTCTCCAGCTCGTGTGTCACCCATCAGCCGCCACTGAGTGATTATACCACACTCGAGGGATGGCGTCGCCACTTGGCATCGCTTCTCGGATCGTGTTACATTGCGGCCTCCGAAATACCCAATATCACAACGTGTTGCACCATGGACAGAAGGGAACAACCCCGAATGGGAAAACCGCGTCCGGAAAACCGCAGAACGCAGACCCCGACCGCCCTGGAACAGGCTCGTGACGAGCTGTTCTCGCATATCCTGCGGTGTGGCGTACTCGAAGCGACTCCCGAGCATCAGAGCGAGTGGTTCGACGATACGATGCTCTACCTGAAGGATCGCTATGAAGGGCTCGACGACGAGCAGCTCGCCGAGCTGCGCGTGCTGGGCGAACGTTACTGCCGCCCCGTCCAGCCCAGGAACGCCGTGGTGGTCGAGAGCTGAACCGCGCGGTTGCCGTGACCTGAAACGGGGCGCCCCCCCAAACGGGCGCCCCGCTGTTTTCACGGGTGGTGGAACCAGCGCCAATGCATGCCGGCGGCCACCCGAACCCCCCCTCCCACGCCCGCATCGATATACCAGCCATGCGATCGCCCCGGGGCCTGTTCCACGCCCAGTGACGCAAGCAGGTACCCGGCCCCGTGGGTGTGTTCGGCACCTCGGGCCGCGAGCCCCAGCGCGACGAGCGGCGTGACGCCCGAAACCGCGAGTGGCCAGAGAACGAACTGCGCCGCGGCTTCGGCCCGGAACGCGGCCGCGCCTTGCTCCACGCCAAACCCCGAGCGGACGACCAGACGGCTTTGCCCTCCCGGACGGAACGCGAACCCGAGCTCCGGACCGCCAAAATCGCGGCTCGCGAGCACCGCCATCGCGCCGACTTCGAGCTCGGTGGGGTGGCCGGATGAGGAAGCGAGACGCTGGCCGGAGACGGGCTGCGGCCGTGCTATGACGCAGACGGCCGCCGCCACAAGCGCCGGCCGGCCAATCGCGTTAGCGAATGACGAGGTCGTAGGTGACGGGAATATCGGGAGCGAACGACGCGAGCACCGAACAATACTTTTCGATCGAGAGATCGATCGCTCTGCGCGCCTTCGCTTCATCGGCCCCCTCGCCCGACACGGCGAAGGAGAAGTGAATGCTCGTGTACCGGCGCGGCTGAGCGTCACGCCGCGTTCCCCGGACCTGGATGTCGAGCGCCTTGAGGCCGACGCGCTGCTTTTCGAGAATCGAGACGACGTCGGCCGCGGAACAGGTTGCAGCCGCGAGCAGCAGCAGCTCGACCGGGCTCGTGGCTTCGGCGCCGTTACCATCGACGAGGATGGCCGGCTTGCCGCTCGCGCCTCCCTCGAACAGCATCCGTTCGCGCCAGCGGACGGTCACGTCTCGCCCGGCCATCTAGTTCCCCCGCCGCGTGGTGAGTCCGAGATAGAGGCGATTCCGCTGGAACGCGTCCATGGCGTGGTACTCGAGCACCCAGTTGAACGTCGAGCGAAAGCGAATCTCGAGGCCGAGCACGGTGTTGAACCAGAGCGACGGACACCCTGAGTCCGTTCCGCACTGCGCATGGCCCGCGAGCGCGAGCCCGCCGCCGACGTATGGGCTGAGCGACCGTTCGTCGTCCGTGAGCCGGTACAGGAGTTCAAAGCTCCCGGAATACGAGTTCGCGCCGTTTCCGACGCCGATATCGCCGGACGGCCGCATGCGCAGGCGCCGCGTGAACAGATCTCCGATATCGAGCGTCGCCGAGAGCACGAACTGCCCGCCTTGATTCATGTCCGCCCCCGCTCTCATCCCGAACCCGAACAAACCGAAGCGTGTTCCCCCCGCACTATGCTGCACCGGCGGCGGACGAAACGTCTGGCCCACGAGCGGTGCCGCCGCCAGCAGCACGGCCGAGAACGCCAAGCCAAGTCGGGCGCGGCGGTCCGTCATGCGCGACGAGCCGCGGCCGCGGCTCGACCGTAGTCCCAAATTGCGTACAGACCGACCGCGGCCGTCGCCCACGCGAGCGGCCGCACGAGTGTGGATTGGACGATGGCGGCAACCAGGGTCAGAATCTGCCCGACCGTGACGGCTTTCCCGCCGGCGCGCGCGGGCAGCGCCAGTGTGCGTCGCAGCATGACGCTGCCAAGAAAGCCGAGGATCGCGACGATATCGCGGCCCAGCACCGCGACGATCTCGATGGGGAGGAGTCCCGATGAACGCGCCAGGGTGAGGAACGCGATCGCCATGAACAGCTTGTCGGCGATCGGATCGAGCACGGTCCCGGTTCGGGAGCCGCCGATGCGCCGCGCGAGCATGCCGTCGAAAACATCGGAAGCGGCGACGACGCCGAGCACGGCGAGCTGCCATTCGTGATTGGGGAGAAACGGAAATGCCAGCGCAAGCGGAACACGCAGTGCGGTAAGCACATCCGCCCACGTGACCCAGGGTTTCTCTTGCCGGTCGTTCACGTGAATCTTAGCTTCACGCCGTGAATCTCGAGCTATTGAAGCAGGCGGCGATCTTCCAGGACTTGGACGCGGGCGAGCTGGCCCGCATAGCCGAAGTGTGCCGGGAGCAGCGCCACACGCCGGGACAATATGTCTTCAAGGAAGGCGAGCCGGGCAACCGGCTGTTCATCATCTCCGAAGGCGATGTCCGGATTTCGCGGACCATTCCGGGGTCCGGCGAAGAAGCCCTGGCGGTGCTCAAGCCCGGCGCCTGTTTCGGCGAGATGTCGATTTTCGATCGTTCCGAGCGTTCCACCGATGCGATCGCTAATTCCGCCTGCACGCTGATCACCATCTCCCGTTCCGATTTCGAGTTGCTGCTCGATTTCAATCGCGATATCGCGTACAAGGTGCTGTGGTCCGTGGTGCGGTTGTTGTCCGCTCGACTCCGGGTGACGAACGATAACCTCCGTTCGTTTCTCGCGATGTCGATGTTCTAGCGTGCACCAGCTCCCGCGGTCGCCCGAACCCTTGACGCTCGAGCAGTCGCTGGCCGAGCTCGACGGAGTCCCGGCGGTGCACTTGCGCGACAGCCAGGGGCTCGCCGGGCTCCTGGTCGCGGCCGCGAACGCCGCCGGATTGAGTGCCGCCAATCCCCCGCTCGTCACCATCGGACCGCGAGGAACCGGCGCGATGCTCTTGTGCCAGGGCGGCCACGTGGTACTGGAAGCGGTTCCGGACGCGGGACTGTGTTTCGTGGACGTTGCCGGAATAGGGGTCGTGAACGCTCAGCGGGGGCTCGACGTGATCGCGCGCCGTCTGGGCGCGCGTCACATTCACATGGAATCGAAGCGGCGCGGCTCTGTCCCCGCCGCCACGGCGTCGGAGGCCGGTTGAACCGACTCACGCCATACGCCGCGCTGTTCATGCGCCTCGCCGTGGGTGGCGTGTTCCTGCATCACGGGCTCGTGAAGTGGCACAACGGGATCCCCGCACTCGCTGGGTTCTTCCTCAGCATCGGAATCCCGCTCGCGAACCTCGCGGCGCTCGCGGTCATTTTGGTCGAAACGGTGGGCGCCGCGTGTGTGCTGCTCGGAATATTCACGAGGGTCTGGGCGGCGTGCATGGCCGTAGAAATGCTGGTGGCCATCGTTCGGGTGCAGCTGCCTCGCGGCACGAGCTTCGAGCTCGAGGCGCTGCTGTTCGCGGGAGCCCTCACGCTCGTTGCCCTGGGCGACGGGCCCCTGAGCATCGCGATCGGGTTACGGCGCCGACCGCAATCCTGAGCGCTGATTCAATGCAGGATTCGCAGTAGCCCCGCGTCCGCGCTGCCGCGGATAAAGCTCTCGGGATCGCTCGCCGGAATCGCGATACCGGTCTCCCTCCGCCCCCGCCGCGCGCTCGCGAGCATGTACTCTTCGAGCGACCCGGCCGCCCACTCGACCGCCTCGTCCTTCATCTGCCGGACAATTTCCTCCCACGTCCCGACATAGGTCACGCCGGCGGGAGTGCTCACACGGTGCACTTCCGCGCCCGCGCGCTGGCGCATGCCCTTGAGCTCGGTGAGCAAAGTCCCGAACAGCTCGAGCTGGCGCGGATCACGGATCTGCCCGTCCGGTCCCGTCGCCTCGATTTCGGCGAGCACGAGATCGTCGGGATCGGCCTCGCCCGCAAGCTCCTCCAGCCGGGTATGCCAGGGGACGAGCTCCGGATCGTCGTCGGGAAGGCGGTACACGCTCTTCTTCAGCTCGACCAGCCGCCAGATCGCGAGGCCGTCGAAGTGCTCGTCGGGCTCGGTGCGTTCGAGATGAAACAGCGCGGCCTCGTACTCGCCGCGATCGTACAGCAGGTTGGCGAGGTAGATGCGCGCCTCACCATGCGACGGTTCGATCTCGAGCGCTTTGCGGAGCCAGGAGAGCGCTCCGCCTTCGTCAGCGAGCCGATGGGTGGCGTAGCCGATGCAGGCCGCCGCATCGGCGGAGTCGGGATGAGCGGCGACGGCAATCTCGAAAAACCGGCGCGCCTGCTCGAGCACGTTCTCCCGGAACAGCGCCCGGCCAACCTGCAACATCAGGTCGTGGTCGTCCTTGAATCCGAGCGCGAGAATGCGGTCGAAACACGCCACGGCGCCATCACGCTCCCCGAATTTGAGGAGCACCTCCCCGAGGCCCGCCAGTGCATCCTCGTGGCCTGGGTCGAGGCTTAGCGCCTCCTCGAACGCGCGTCGCGCCCAGATAAACTCGTCGCGCGCCAGTCGGGCATACCCCATCCCCACGTAGAGCTCGACCGCCTGCGGGTACAGCGCCAGCCCCTCGCGCAGCGTCTCGAGCGCGTCGTCGTACTGTCCTTCGTTGTAGAGCTGATGCGCACGTTCGTCGTATTCGTCGGAGCTCAAGAACGGGTCCGACATCGAACGAGGCCTCCCGGGAAGGTTGCGCTATGATAAAAAGCGGGGAACGGTTACACAAGCGATGAGTGCCCGCTATCTTGACGGCCGATGACGGCCTCGCATGCCACGCTTCCGCACGGGTCGGTGACCTCGCCCCGTGATTTTGCAGCCGCGGCAGCCCACGCCGGCCTGAAAAGCGATGGCGCGCTCGACGTGGCGTTGCTCGTGAGCGCGAGGCAGTGCCACACGGCAGGGGTGTTCACGCGCAACGCCGTGCGGGCGGCCCCGGTCCTGTACGACGAGCAGCTCCTGTCGTCGCATGCGGACGAGATCAGAGCCGTTGCCATGAACGCGCGCATCGCGAACGCATGTACCGGCGCGGAAGGTCTCGAGGCGGCGCAGGCCATGGCGCGAGCGGCCGAAGAAGCGGCGGACCTGCCCGGCCACTCCGCGCTCGTGCTCTCGACGGGGGTCATCGGGGTCCCATTGCCGGTCGCCCAGGTCGCAGCGGGTCTGCGGGAGGCAGGGACGAGGCTGAACACGGGAGCCGCTGCAGGCGTACAGGCCGCCCGGGCGATCATGACCACGGACACCCGTCCGAAGCACTGCGCCGTAGAGCTCGCCACGGAACACGGACCCATTGTCGTGGGCGGCATCGCGAAGGGCGCCGGAATGATTCATCCCGACATGGCCACGCTGCTCGTCGTGCTGACGACCGATGCCGATGTGCGGGCGAGCGTTCTGTCTCCCCTGCTCGCCCGGGTCACGGACCGGACGTTCAATTCCATTTCAGTGGACGGCGATACCAGCACCAACGATACGGTGCTGCTCCTGGCCAACGGGGCTTCGGGGGTTCGCGTCGGCGCCGGAGACGCGCTCGCGGCGCAGTTCGAGGCGGCGGTGTTCGAAGTGGCACGCACCCTGGCGCTGGCGGTGGTGGCGGATGGGGAGGGCGCGACGAAGGTCCTCGAGATCCAGGTGACAGGTGCGGCGAGTGAAGCGGACGCCCGTGCCGTCGGCCGCGCCATCGCCCGCTCGGCGCTCGTCAAGACCGCGATCTATGGCGCCGACCCGAATTGGGGACGAGTGCTCGCGGCGGCGGGAGCGGCGGGTGTGTCGCTCGCCGACGAACGGTTGTCGCTTGCCGTGCAGGACGGCCCGAGCTGGGTACCGCTCGCCGCCAACGGCGCCACGGCGCACCCCGATCCCGACGCCGCGCGCCACGCGTTCGAGCAGAAAACAATCCGCCTCCGACTCGACCTTGCAGCCGGTCGATCGGAGGCGGTGGTGTGGACTTGCGACTTGACGCCGGACTATGTCCGGATCAACGCCAGCTACACCTCCTGATTACTTCTTGGTGCTGTCAGCGGCAGGCTTCGTGGTGCTCTTCGGCTTGGTGCTGCTCTTGCTCTTGCTCTTGCTGCTGCTCTTGCTGGAACTCTTATGGGTCGTGTCGGCCTTGTGCTTCGCCGTGTCGGCCTGCTGCGAATGCGCGGGGGCCGGCTGCTGCGCAACAACCATCGCGGGGGCGGCGACGAGCGCGGCTGCGAGCATGAGACGATGAATCATTTTCGGTATTCCTCCAAGGGGGATAGGCGGACCGCCATGGCCCGCTGCACATCCTAGACCCGGGAAGGAGCCAGGCCGTCACGCCCAGCCCGGAGCTTTAGGGAGTGACCGACTCCGTATGGCTGGCGGCAATCGGCCTCCGCGCACGTTCCAGAGTGCTCTTGGCGGGCGGCGGCTGGGTGGGAACGTTCGGCAGCTGGCGCTCGACCATGGCCAGCGCTTCGGGACGCGTATGGCCGCGCTGGATCTCCTGGACGGCAGCGTACGACACGTCGAGCAGCCGCCCGCCGTGCATGCCTTCACGCACGGCGGTCAGGATCAAGTCCGTGGCCGAGTCGGCCTGGAATTGGTGAAACACGAGATCGGCCACTGCGTGCAGCGCGGCGGCACGGCGGTCGTCCGGAATCGCGGAGACGATACGCGTAACCGTCGCACTGTCCAGGCCGCGCTTCCGGGCCCAGACAACCGCCGCCACCTCGGACGGCGTGACCGGCGGCATATCGCCCGCGCTCACGAGCAGCGTCTGCGCCCGGCGCAGTTGATCGATGTTCAGCTCGATCGCCTTGACGATCCGCTCGCCCGACACGTGCTTCGCGCCGCCTTCGATCGCCTTCTGTACCAGGAGATCGGTGGGCAGCCCTTCGCGCCCTGCCTCGTGAATCAGCGAGTCAATGGCCGGGATGCTCGACGCCGGGACACGGCCCTCGAGACGGGCGCGCACGGACTGCGCCCGCAGCGCGTGGGGCGCCGTGGGCACAGCCATGACGAGGGTCAGGAGTAAGGCCGCCCGCTTCATCGATGAGCCGGACGCACGATGAGCAAGGAGTTTTCGCGCCCGAAATCGTCCGCGACATAGCGCCCCGCCAGCGGGTCGGCCACCCAGCGTTCTCCGTCGACCACGAACATGTACTCGTGGGTGCCGGCCGGCAGCACGACTGACGCTCGCCACACTCCGTCGTGATCCCGGTCTTCCATGGGGATCGAGCCGGGCGCCCAATCGTTGAATGATCCCACGACGGCCACCGACTGCGCGCCGGGGAAGCGTGCGACGAATTGCGCGACGCCTTCTTCCCGACCGAGTCGCACCCCGGTTTCGCGCACCGGGATGATCGCGAACAGCACCGCGACCGCCGCGAGCGCCACGCTCCACACCGGACGCACGCGCAGGACGAGCGAGTGCGGGGTCACGAGCCAACGCGTGAGCCGCCGAAGCCGGGTCGGGGCCGGGCGGGCGATGATCGCCATCACCCGGCGTTCGACGCCCTCGAGGCTCGGTACGCGAACGAGCAATGCGGCCGCGCTCTCGAGCCGTTCGACCTGGCGTCTGAGCTCGGGTGGCAGCGAGTCCGGCGAAATTTCGCCGTCCAGCGCCTGATGCACTCTCGGATCGATTGGATTCATCGGTACTCCTCCAGCGCCTCGAGCAGCGCCTCCCGGGCGCGGTGCACCCGCATTTTCAACGCGGGAATGCGCTCGCCCGTTACCGCTGCCATCTCCTCGTAACTCATCCCCTCGACATGTTTCAGAACGAACGCCTGGCGCTTTTCCGGCGATAGCCGCTCGAGCGCCCGTTCCACCAACGCGACCTGTTCGGCTCGCTCGACTTCCGCCTCGGTGTCCGCCGGATCCGCCATCGGGGGCGCCTCCTCGAGCGACACATCGCTGGTCGAATGCCGGGCGAGATGACTCTTGCACCGGTTCGCCACGATTCTGTACAACCACGTCCGCAGGCGGACGGGCTCGCGGCAGCTCGCGAGGTGGCGGTATGCGCGCACCAGCCCTTCAGCCACCGCATCCGCTGCCGCGTCGCCATTACCCAGCATGCGAGTCGCATAGCGGAGCAATCCCGGTTCGTAGCGGCGAATCAGGATCCCGAATGCCTCCTGATCACCGCCTAGTACCCGTGCAACGACTTCCGGGTCAGAGGGGTCACTCCTGATACTCATCAGACCTGCGGGAACGAGTGGGCGTCACGCTAGCGGCGTGCAAGGCGGAACGCTAGTGCGCTGCGAATCAGCGCGCGGGAATGACCGCCAGCGCCACGGTGAGATAGTTCGAGACTTGCATCCCCTCCTGCGAAGCGGCGCCCGCAAAGGCCTCGAGTGTCGCTTCGGCGCGACGCCGATAGTTCGCGTCGCCAGTCGCATCGGCGAGCTGCAGCAGCACCCGCGCGACCGCCGCGTTCGCTCCCGGCAGCACGTCATCACTCACCTGTTTGGTGCGATCCGCAACGGCGGGCGCGGCCGGCTCCACGCCAGACGCATCGTAGTAACCGCCCAGCGGGTCGGCGAACGCGTGGTCAATCGTGCTCATGAGATCGACGGCCAGCGCGAGATACCGCGGAATCCCTGTCGTGTTGTACGCCGCGAGACAGGCGCTGGCGGTTTGAATCTGGTCTTGTAGCAGTAACGGAGCGGTGCCGGGTCCACCCGGAGGCGGCCAGGCGGCGGTGTGGCGCACTCCACGATCAGACGTGTAGGCGCGCGCGAGCAGTGCATCGAGCGCCCGCACGCCGGCGCGCGCGGCGACGCTATCGCCGACACCCGCCGCAGCCTCGAGCAGCGATCCGATCACGTACGCCTCGCGGTCCGCGAACACGATCCGTTGCGTGGTGTCCGCGAGGCCGCGTTCCAGCGAAACCGCGAGCGTGCGGGCCGCCGCGCGGTAGTGCACGTCTCCAGTGAGCGACCACCCGGTCGCAAGATTGCGCAGCATGGCCGCCCGCAGTACCCCAGGCGACCCGTCGCGCTCCCCCGAGCGAGCCACGCGCTCGCCAGAATCGGCAACCCAGTCGAGCACCCCGCGCGCGACCTGGAGGTCCGTCGTGTCGCCGTCGTGCACGAACGCCGCGAGCAAGAGCCCGGCAGCCTGCATGTAGCGGAACGACGCCAGGGTGAATCGGTCGCGTTGCGCCGTCACGAGATCGGCTCGCACTTCGGCCACGTCGTGCTCGATGGTACTGGGCTCGAGCACGCCGCGGGAACCGGCGTCGTGCGTGTAGGCGAGCTGCCGCACCAGCGTGGCCTGATGAAGAATGAAGGTGCGTTCTGCCTTGTAGCTCCGCGCCACATCCGGGAGGATCTGCCTCATGCCGCGACCGGTGATCGGATCGTCGGCAGGAAAATACGTGCCGCCGAAAAAAGCCGAGCCATCGGGCATCAGGAACACCGTCAAGGGATAGCCGCGAAGCCCGGTCAGGAGCTGCACGGCCGTCTGATAGCGCTCAGCCACATCCGGGCGTTCGTCGCGATCCACGCGGACGGGAACGAATAGCGAGTCGATGAGCGCGCCGAGTACGGGATCGCCGTACGTCTCGCGATCCATGAGGGCACAGCGGGAACAGTCGTCGCCGCCGATGTAGAGCAGCACGGGCCGGTCGAGCCTCGCCGCCGTATGGAAGGCGTTCATTCCCCACGGCTGCCAGCTCACCGGCTCGCCCGCCGCGTCAGTCAGATAGTGGGTGCCCGCCCGCGCCATGCGGTTCGCCAGCGCACCATGTTCAGGTGCACAGGCGAATGCCGACAGGAGGGCGCCATAGAGCGGCAGGAGACGGGTACGCATCGGATTCGTGCGCGTCAGCATACCAACGGCCGGGAGCGCCAGTTCCTCCACGACACCGGCCACGAGCATTCCGGATGCCTCATCCTGGATCGATACCCCCGGGAAGCACCGTTGCCCCACCGCCGGCCCTCGCCACCCGAGCCAACTTGGTGGAAGGCTTTATGATACGTCGATGGACACGGCTCAGGCGAGCCCCTCGTGACCGCAGTCACACGGCCGCTCCCGGGCGTCTTTCCGTTGCGGCGGCCCCACACTCAAGCGTGGCCATATTATGTTGTGACCGTCCCGCACGGTGGGTCGGTGCTTGGTCACCCCGTCCGGTTCTGGGTTGGCCCCGTTAACGGAGGAATCACATGGCGAAGGCTGGAAAGACTCCGATGGCTGCGGATGAGGGCTACTGCGTCAAGTGCAAGGCCAAGCGCAAAATTTCGAACGCGCAGCAGGTGAAAATGGCGAATGGCCGGCCTGCGCTGAAGGGCGTCTGTCCGGTGTGTGGCACAGGCATGTTCAAGATTCTGCCGCCAAAATAGACCTGCGACATCCTCGAGCTAAGCGTGAAGCCCCCAGTCTTCAGTTGGCCTGGGGGCTTTGCCGTTTCAGGCTCTGGCTCCCGTTTCCCTGGTACGCATAGCGGAAGGTGATACACGCCGTGCCCGCGTCCTTGCAGTAGTAGGCCAGCATCTCGAGCTTCGCGTACTTCCCCCGCGGAGTCCTCACCGCGTAGACGTGATGCTTCGAGGTAAGCAGGTGGGACAGCATACTGTAATCGTACCACTTCCCCACGCCCGGATTGATCGTATCGCGCCCCGAGACCGTGTTCGCCTCGTAGCCCGCGCCTGGCAGCGCGGTCACGGAGTCGAACGGCACGAGGCCCAGGTCCACGATGCCCCCCCCGGGCGCGACGATCAGGTGAAACCGTTCGAAGGCGATATCCCACGATCCTGAGTCGACCACCGCGTTGCGCGCAAAATCGAAGCGCCGCCATTGATCGGTGGCCGAAGCGTCGAGCGTGTACGTAGCGGGGCCAACGAGCGTATCTCCGAGCGCGGCGGGAGCCCGCTTCGTTAGCGTGTACGCCGGGAATTCCGGTGACGTGAATGACCCGATCAGGAGCGCAGCGACGAGCAACACGAACGAGGCGGCGAGCACGATGACGAGTATGGGCGGGCGCTTCAAGGTTCTCTCATGAAGCTGTAGGGCCAGTCGTGGGGCGGCACGAAAGTCTCCTTCACCGCCCGCGGGCTCGTCCACCGAATCAGATTGAGGATGCTGCCGGCCTTGTCGTTGGTGCCGCTCGCGCGGGCTCCCCCGAACGGCTGCTGCCCCACGACGGCTCCCGTCGGTTTGTCGTTCACGTAGAAGTTTCCCGCGGCGTAGCGCAGGGCCTGCTGTGCTTGCTCAACGGCCGCCCGATCGCGGGCGAACACGGCACCGGTCAACGCGTAGGGCGACGTGCGATCGACAATGTCGAGCATTTCGTTCCAGTGGGCGTCGGCATACACGTGGAGCGACAGGACGGGCCCGAAGATTTCTTCGCACATGGTCCGGTACGCCGGGTCTTTGACTTCGAGCAGGGTGGGTTGAATGAAATACCCCTCGCGGCCGTCCGACCCGCCACCTGCAATGACCTCGACGCCCGCCGTGTTCCGCGCCGCATCGATGTATGCCACGATTTTCTCGAAGGCGCGGTGGTCGATGACGGCGCCCATGAAATTCCGAAAGTCGGCGGGATCTCCCACGCGCAGCTCGCTCAAGATTCCTTGGATCCGCTCGCGCAGCGCGGGCCACAGGCTGTGCGGCACGTAGGCTCGCGATGCCGCGCTGCACTTCTGTCCCTGATATTCGAACGCTCCGCGCACGAGCCCCACGGCGAGGGCGTCCACGTCGGCGCTGGCATGCGCAATCACGAAGTCCTTCCCGCCCGTTTCACCCACGAGCCGGGGGTAGCTGACGTAATGTTCCAGCCGCTCCGCGACTCGGCGCGAGAGTGTCCGAAACACCTCCGTCGACCCGGTGAAATGAATCCCCGCCAGGTGCCGGTCCGAGAGCAGGAGGTCGGAGATCGCGGCTGCGGGTCCTGGCAGGAAGTTGATCACGCCGGGCGGGAGGCCGGCTTCGACGAGCACCTGAAAAAGCGCGTAATTCGAGAGCACCGCCGTACTCGCCGGCTTCCACACGACGGTATTGCCCATGATGGCCGGAGCAGTGGGAAGATTCCCGCCGATGGAGGTGAAGTTGAACGGGGTGACCGCATACACGAATCCCTCGAGTGGCCGGTAGTCCATGCTGTTCCACGTTCCGGTCACCGAAACAGGCTGCTCCGCGTACAACCGTTCCGCGAAGTGCACGTTGAATCGGAGAAAATCCACCAGCTCACATGCGGCATCGATTTCCGCCTGGTGGGCGGTTTTCGACTGGCCCAGCATGGTCGCGGCGTTTACCCGGGCGCGGTGGCGAGTCGCGAGCAGGTCGGCGGCCTTGAGAAACACTGCGGCGCGCGCCTCGAGCGACCAGCGCGACCAGTCGCGCCACGCTTGACGAGCCGCGGCAATCGCGCCGCGGATCTCGTCCGGACCCGCCTGCTGGACCTTTGCGAGCACGTGGCGATGGCAGTGAGGCATCACCACATCCGCTGTGTTCCCGGTGCGCACTTCCTGGCCGCCGATCACGAGCGGTATGTCCAGCGCGCCGGACGAGAGTTCCTTGAGCGCGCCCTTCAGCTCGACACGTTCGGAGGTGCCGGGGGCGTACGAGAAGACTGGCTCGTTGGTCGGTGTGGGAATGCGGCCGGACATTTTGGGAATCTAGGCGTGCACGGCGAGTGACGCCTGGCTCTGGGCGCCGACGGGTGCGCTCAGTCCGTCGAGGCGGGCGCCTGGGCGGAAGCCCCAGGGGCAGTCGATGCCCCGCCACGCTGCGGAGGGATCGGGAGAGCGAGCGTAACGGTCGTGCCCGCCCCTACCGTCGAATCGAGCGCGATGTTGCCACCGAACATGTTGCGCACCACGTCCTGGACGAGCACCAGCCCCATTCCCGTACCCTCACCAAATCCCTTGGTGGTGAACCCCGGTTCGAAAATTCTCTCGAGCAACGGCGCGGGAATTCCGGCGCCTCGATCACTCACCGAGACATAGAGGGAAGCCCCCTTCCGCTCCGCCGACACGGTGACCACCGCCGGTTGGCCCGACTTCGAGCCCACCGTGGCGTCGGCGGCGTTCCGGATGACGTTCACCAGCGCATCGTACAACGCATTCGGATCCCCATGCAGATAGGTCGGCTCGAGGGCGCCCGCCAGCTCGACCCGCGCACGCTCCCGGAGGACGCGGGCTTCGAGCGTGCAGCACGATTGAATCACGCGGGCCGCGTCAAACCGCTCCCACCGGGCCAGGGCGCCCCGCGCCCGATCCTTGACGGCGCGCAGGAACTGGGTGCCCCGGTCGATGTCCTCCATGACGTGGCCCAGGTCATCCATGATTTCGAGCCGCCGGGCCGCCTGAACCTCGGTCCACCGGCCGATCGACTCCATCGCCATTTGCAGCGCGGCACGGGCGGTGGTGAGCCTGTTCCCCAGCTCGTGCGCAATGATCCCAGGCAGAGTGGTGATATCGCGGGATGGGGCCGGGTCAGGAGCGAGAGCCGCGCCCGCCTGCTCGCGGCGATCGAGCAACCCCAGGCACAGTCCCGCCAGTTCGAGCGTGACGCGGTCGCCGCTGCGCCGCTCATGCCCGTTCGGCGGCGGCGCCGGCGGGAGCGTGCGCACGGGGGCGATCACCCACGGGCCATCCGTCGGCCCCCGGGTCCCAACCCAGCGGCTGCCCTGGACGATCGGGATGTTCCAGCGCCGGAGCGTCGTGTCGACGTCCAGATGGGTAGCGTGGTGGGCGGGGTGCATCTCGCTCGTCAGGAGCGGGTTCAGCTCCGCCTTGGAGGAGACTTCCCACAACGTCACGGATCGGCCGCCGAGCGCCATGCTCGCCTGCCGCAGGATTTCCCGCCTCGAATCACGTATCGGTTCGGTTCCGCTCACTCGCGCTCTCGCTGGCAGATCACGTCCGCACCGGCCGGCAGCTCGCCGTTCGGGGTGCTGGAGCATGGTCCGACAGTGTTTGGGGCGCGCCTACATATTGGGACATTCCCGGTGCGCGTCAAGCTGAGCCCAAGGATGGTGAGATGGGTTGGGTGGACAAGGCGGCCCCGATCACGATGCGTATCGCGTTGACACTACGAATGCGGGACTCTAGGTTCGACCGGACGTTCCGACCGAGATGCCAGTTGACCAGTAATACGAGGGGTTACGAGGCCCGTGCCCGGCGCGGGCCTTTTGCTGCCTGCCCGTTCCGCCCTTGGCCATGAAGCGCAAGGAGGAAGACGCGCGCGCAGCTTCACGCCGCCTGCTCGCGACCAGTGAGCGCGAGCTGCAGCGCATCGTCCTCGACATGCATGACGGGCCGGTACAGGACATCTTTGCCGCGCTGTCGCAGCTCCAGGTGCTGGAGCGCGCCCTGGCAGCGGACCCGGCATCGCAGCAGCGCGCAAAGCAGGCCGTCGCGCTGCTCGAGCGGGCGCTCGGCGAGATCCGAAACTTCATCGGCGCCTTCCGCCCCCCAGGATTCGAGCGCCGGGAGCTGGCGGCGATCATCGAAGGCCTCGCGGTGCAGCATGAGACCCTCACGAATCAGACGGTCGAGCTGCGCGCTCCCGACGACCTGGGCGACTGTGCCCTGGCCACGAAAATCGCGATTTATCGGATTCTCCAGGAAGCGCTCGCCAATGGTCACCGCCATTCGGGGGCGACGCGGCAACGGGTCGATGTGCAGCGCCATGACCAAACGATCACGCTGATCGTCGCGGACGATGGGCGGGGGTTCGACCCGCAACGAGTGCTGGCCCAGGAGGCCGACGTCGGTGTGGAGGGCGGGCATTTTGGGTTACGAGGAATTCAGGATCGCGTGGCGATGCTCGGCGGCAGCTTCGAGCTCGTCAGTGCGCCGGGTCGGGGCACATCGCTGACCGTCATCCTGCCGGCAGAATGAGGAGACATCCATGATCCGCGTCCTGTTGGCCGATGACCACGCGATCGTGCTCGAGGGGCTACGCGCGCTGCTCGACGGCGAGCCGGGAATTCGCGTCGTCGCCGCCACGACGGACGGCACGGAAGTGCTGAAACTCGTGGAACAGCACAAGCCCGACGTGGTGGTGCTCGACCTCGAGCTGGCGGGCATCAAGGGCACGCAGATTCTCTCGGCACTGCGCGAACGCAAGGATCCACCCAAGGTGCTCGTGCTCACGGCCTACAACGATGGCGAGGCGCTACGCTCGGCACTCGATGCCGGCGCGGATGGCCTGGCGCTCAAGACCGAATCCCCGCAACAGACCCTCACGGCAATCCGGCAGGTCCACGCGGGACAGCTTGTGTTCCCCCAGGCGGCCAGGCGTTGGATCGAGGGACGCGGTGCGGGTGCACCCGGCGATCTCACGCCCCGGGAGCGCGAAGTCTGGGCCTTGATGGCGGCGGGGCTCACGAATCCCCAGATCGCCGAACGGCTCGGGCTGTCCGACAATACCGTGAAATTCCACGTACAGCACCTGTTCTCGAAGCTCGGCGTCAAGAATCGCACCGAAGCCGCGCTCCGGTTCGCGCACGGGCCGCCGCGTTCGAGCGCTTGACAGGTTTTCAAACGGCCCGTAGCGTGAGTCGCTCACCTCGCCCGGAGACCAGATGAACCGTTCGGTCGTGCTCGCCCTCGCCGTGGCTGTTTCCGTTGCGATCATCGTCAGATTCGCACCCGCGATCAGTATCAGTCCGCTTCCCGCCATCGTTGCGCTGGCGGTGTCTCTGGGATCGGGAGGCGGCGTGCCCGGATTCATCCGCACGCTCGCCGGCATGCTGTTCGGTGCAATCTTGATGATCATCGCCAACATCATCGTCGTGCCGCATCAGGAAGCTCTCGAGGCTTATCGCTGGCTGTTCTTCGCCATCGTGGCGCTGATCGTTGTGCTCGCATCCCGCGTTCCGTATCTCTCGTACGTGACGGCAGGGTTGGCCGGCATGGCGATGGCGGGCGGCACACCGGCGTTCCGACCCTACGGCCTGTTGGTAGGCGGATCAATCTTGTTCGGATGCGTGCTTGGCCTTGGCTCCGACCTGCTTGCCGGCGGGATGAGACGGGGCGCAGCCAGCGGCCAACCAGTCGCCTGAAGAACCCCTAGAAGAGCTTCGCCGCCGTTCGCAGCGTGCGGTAAATCCCCCATGCGAGGGGGATCGCGACGGCGGCCCAGGCCAGAGCGACTACCACCCAGCCCCCGGCGGCCGGTTTCCGTCCCGCCGGCGGCGGCGCGCTCACCTCGCCCCCGCGGGACGTCGCTCGCTCGCGAGCTCCGCGTCAGTCATGAACCGCTCCGGGGCGACCGGCTTTACCAGGGCGTTCGCGATCATCCCGACCACGAGCAGACCGGCAAGCAGGTACATGGTCGTATTATAGGCCTGGGCCACCGGCACACCGCGCGACACCTGGTATTCGCGCAGATAATTGACGAGCACGGGGCCAAGGATCCCCGCGGCCGACCACGCCAGGAGAATCCGGCCGTGAATGGCGCCGACATAGCGGGTGCCGAACAGGTCGGCGATATACGCCGGGATCGTGGCGAAGCCGCCGCCATACATCGTGAGAATTACGCAGAATAATCCCACGAACAGCGGCACGCTGCCGGTGCGGCCGGCGAACGGCACCGCGCAGTAGAGCACGAATCCGAGCAGAAAGAAGACGTAGTACGTCGCCTTCCGTCCGATGTAATCGGAGAGCGACGCCCAGAAAATTCTTCCCGCGATGTTGAACAGGCTGAGCAGCGCGGCGAACCCGGCGCCGATGGTCGCGACCTGCGCGCGCTCGCTGGTCCCCAACTCCTTGAGCGCCGCCGGAACGTGAATCAGCTTTCCGCCGAACACCTCCTGTAACATCGGCGACGCCATCCCGATCACGCCGATTCCCGCACTGACGTTCATCCACAGGACGACGAACAAGAGCCAGAACTGCGGGATACGAAACACGCCGTACACGTGCACGTGCCGGCTCGTAATCATCCCGCGCTGCTGGGCCGGCGCGGGCGGATTCCAGCCGGCCGGCCGCCAGTTGTCCGGCGGCAGGCGGTAGCCGAACGCTCCGCACATCATCGCCACGAAGTAGATCGCCCCGAGCGTGACGAACGTCTCCCACACGCCCACCGAGGAGGGTGTGGCGTAGTGCTTCATCAGGATGTCGGCGAGGGGGGAGCCGATCATCGCTCCGCCGCCGAATCCCATGATGGCCATGCCGGTGGCCAAGCCCCGCTTGTCCGGGAACCACTTGATGAGCGTGGAAACGGGGGAGATGTAGCCGAGACCGAGGCCGCATCCCCCGATCACTCCCGATCCAAGCCACAAGAGCCAGATCTGGTGCACAGCGACGCCGAGCGCCGACACGAAAAAGCCCCCGCCCCAGCAGCACGCCGCGACGACGCCGGCTTTGCGCGGGCCCGCGCGTTCGAGCCAGTGCCCGAACAGCGCGGCCGACGATCCGAGAAAGACGAAGAACAGGGTGAACATCCAGCCGAGCGTACTGATCTTCCAGTCGCCCGGCGCGGGTTCCGTGATTCCTATGGCATGCGAAAGCGGCAGCCAGAACACGCTGAACCCGTACGCCATGCCGATCGAGAGGTGAATCGCCAGGGCGGCGGGGGGCACGAGCCAGCGATTGAAGCCCGCGGGGGCGATGATCCGTTCTCGCTCGAGGATTCCGGGCATCCGCTTCTCCCGCGGGGAGGGCTCGTTAAGTTGGTGCTGGTAGCTTCTAATCAAGGTGCCGATGACCCTCGCCGCAACTCGCACTCCCCCACTACACACCGCGCCGCCGACGGCATCCGCAACGCGACTGCCGTGGTACGTCGTGGCAGTGCTGTTCGCCGCCACCAGCACGATCGTCGGCGTCATCTGGGATATCTCGTGGCACCGCTCCATCGGCCGCGACACGTTCTGGACTCCGGCGCACCTCGCGATCTATCTCGGCGGTGTGGTGGCCGGATGCGCGTGCGGTTGGCTGGCGCTGGAAACGACGTTTGGCCGGTCAGCCGCGCTCCGGGGTTCGGCGGTCGGGTTCTGGGGCTTCAGGGCGCCGCTCGGCGCCTGGCTGTGCATCTGGGGCGCACTCGCGATGCTCACGTCGGCCCCGCTCGATAACTGGTGGCACAATGCGTACGGCCTCGACGTGCGGGTGCTATCGCCGCCCCACACACTCCTCGCCCTCGGCATGTTGGCGATTCAGCTCGGCGCATTGTTGCTCGTGCTCGCGCAGCAGAATCGGCTGGTCGGGCAGGGAATCGGCACACCGCGGGCCTACGGCATCATGATCGCGTTCGTCGCCGGCATCCTGCTCCAGAATGCCGGCATCCTGGGGATCGAGCAGATCGGGTTCGCGAACGCCGCGCACACCGGGCTGTACTACAAATTCTCGGCGGCGGTCTTTCCCGTCGTGCTCGTCGCGACCGCGCGGTGCGCTCGACTGCGCTGGCCCGCGACCGCCGCCGCGGCGTGGTACATGGCGATCTCGTTCGTGATGATCTGGGTGCTCGAGCTGTTTCCGGCCACTCCCAAGCTTGCCCCGGTATTCAATCCGCTGACCCACATGATTCCGGCGCCCTTCCCGCTGCTGCTTGTTTTTCCCGCGGCGGCGATCGATGTGCTCACGCGCCGAGCGACGCTCAAGAACACCTGGCTGCTGTCGATCGTTACCGCGCTCGCGTTTCTCGCGGTCTTTCTGCTCGTGCAATGGTTCGCGGCGTATTTCCTGCTCTCCCCCGCGGCCCGCAACGCCTTCTTCGGCGTTGATCACTGGGACTACTCGAATCGCCTCGGGCCGTGGCGCTATGAGTTCTGGCGCAACAACAGCGATCCCCTCACGCCGCGGGCCCTGGCCGGCGCCGCAGTGATCGCGTTCGTATCCGCGCGCATCGGCCTGTGGTGGGGCGATTGGATGGCGCGGGTGCGGCGGTGAAGCACCCGGGCACGATCGCCGCTCTCGTCCTGTTGGCAGCGGTCACATCGGCGCACATCGGCAGTCCCAACACCTACTATGAAGGGCGCGCGGGACCGTACCCGCTGCGCGTGATCGTGCGCAGTCCCGGTGTCGTGCCGGGGCTGGCCGAGATCACCGTTCGCGTTCTCGCGGGGCATCCATCGCAAATCGCCGTGCTGCCCATATTCTGGGACCCGCGCACCCAGGCGCCTCCGCCGCCCGACATCGCGCAGCCGGTGCGCGGTGACTCGAGCCTCTATACGGCCGCGCTGTGGCTGATGCGCAGCGGCGCCTACAGCGTACGCGTCTCGGTCTCAGGCCCTGCCGGCCCGGGCACGGTCCTCGTCCCCGTGCAGGCGGTGGCGACGCAGCGACTCGAGCTACGACCGTCGCTCGGGATTGCGCTCGCGGCGCTCGGCTTGCTGCTGTTTGCGGGCGCCGTCACGGCGGCGCGGGGAGCGGCGCGCGAGAGCGTGCTCGAGCCGGGCCAGCTCCCCGACCACCGCGCCGATCGCCGCGGACGCGTTGCCACCATCGTGAGCGCGGTCGTGCTCGCCCTGCTGCTTCTGGGCGCGCGCGCCTGGTGGCGGGCCGTCGATGCGGCCTACCGGACCGGCCTGTACCGCCCGGCTCACATTGCGCTTTCCACCCGAACCACCGCCGGCGCCCGACTGTTGCGATTCACGTTGGGCGACGACGCGCTCCATGCCGAGCGCGCGTTTCAGTGGACGCCGCTCATCCCCGAGCACGGCCACCTCGTGCACCTTTTCCTCGTGCGCGACTCCTCACTGACAGTCTTCGCGCACCTGCACCCGGTTCCCGTCGACTCGGTAACCTTCGAGACGCCGCTTCCCTCGAGTGTTCCGGCAGGGCCCTACCGCGCGTACGCGGATGTGGTGCATGAAACCGGATTTGCCCAGACGCTCACGGGGACGGTGACGATCGAGGCCGCCATGCTGGCTTCCAGGAGCGGGGATCCGGATGATGCCGTGTGGACCGCGAGCCGGCGGATCGGCGCCGACTCCGCGCAGCTCGACGACGGCTCGATCATGATCTGGGAACGCCGGCGCAGCACGTTATTGACCGATAGCGCCACATCACTGCGATTCCGAGTCGTTGCGAAGGACGGACGTCCTGTCGTGCTCGAGCCGTACATGGGAATGGCCGGACACCTCATGCTGACCACGCCGGACGGAGCAGTGTTCGTGCATCTGCACCCCGAGGGAACGATCTCCGTGGCCTCACAGCGGGCGTTCCAGGAGCGGCAGCCCGGCGACACCGTGCGTGGCGCGCTCGCCCGAAGAATGGGCGAGCCGAGCATGCCTGCAATGGCGAGTACAGCGTCAGATTCGGTCGTATCGTTCTTCTACGCATTCCCCAAGCCGGGGCATTACCGTCTGTGGGTAGAGGTCAAGCACAACCAGATCGTGCTCACCGGTGCGTTCGACGCCGACGTAACAGAGCGCTAAGCCCGAAACACTATTCGCGGGCGTAGGTCCCCATGAGCTGGGCGGTCGCGACGATGTGACCGCCGATCGCGCGCTCGACATCCTGCTTCGATGCACCGGGCGCGAGGCCGGTGGTGCTGGCCAGCGCGTAGAGCTTGAAGTAGTAGCGGTGCGCGGATCCGGCGGGCGGACATGGACCCCCGTACCCGCCGTGCTTGAAGTCGTTGCGCCCCTGCATGGCGCCCGGCATATCCTTGAGCTCTCCCGATTTTGGAACGTTCTCCGGCAATCGCGATACGTTCGGCGGCATGTCATAGAGCACCCAGTGCACCCAGGTTCCCCGCGGCGCGTCGGGATCGTCCACGATGAGCGCGTAGGCCACCGTCCCTTCCGGGGCGTCGGTCCAGGCGAGCGGCGGCGAGACATCTTTGCCGTCACATGTGTACTGCCGCGGAATGGGCCCTCCGTTCTGGAAGGCCGTGCTCGCGATCGTAAAAGCCATCGGTTCTCCTCCTCCTGTTGTCTCTCGACGTTTTTTCCTTGACGTTTCTCCTCGACGTCTTTTACTTGACCTCTCTATGCCCTACAAAATCGGATTGGTCCAGATGTCCATGACCGCGGACCTCGACGCAAACCTGCGCACCGCGGCAGATGGGATTCGAACCGCCGCAAGACGCGGGGCGGCCCTGGTCTGTCTCCCGGAGCTGTTTCGTTCTCAGTACTTCGCCCAACGCGAAGACGCGGCGCTGTTCGATCTGGCCGAATCTGTTCCCGGTCCGAGCACCGAGGCTCTGGGCAGCCTGGCGCGAGAGCTCGGCGTCGTGGTAATCGTTCCCGTGTTCGAGCGGCGCGCGCGGGGCCTGTACCACAATACGGCGGTCATCATCGATGCGGATGGCAAGATCGCCGGAACGTATCGCAAGATGCACATTCCCGACGATCCCGCGTACTACGAGAAATTCTATTTCACCCCGGGCGACCTGGGGTTCCGCGCGTTCGACACGCGCGTGGGCCGCATCGGGGCACTGGTGTGTTGGGACCAGTGGTATCCCGAAGGCGCGCGGCTCACCGCGCTGCAGGGAGCGGACGTCCTCCTTTATCCCACCGCCATCGGCTGGCATCCGCACGAAAAAGCGGTGCAGGGCTTCACCCAGCGGGAAGCGTGGCGCACCGTGCAGCGGGCGCACGCGATCGCGAACGGCGTCTATGTCGCGGCGGTCAACCGCGTCGGTCACGAGCGACCCGACCCGGCATCTTCCGGAATCGAGTTCTGGGGCAGCTCGTTCCTCGCGGACCCGCTGGGGGCGATCGTCGCCGAGGGGCCCGTGGACGAAGCAGCGATCGTGCTGGGCGAGATCTCGGCGGAGCGCATCGAAGAGGTGCGCCGGGGATGGCCGTTTCTGCGCGATCGGCGGGTGGACGCGTATGGAGGGATCAGCAGCCGGTTTCTCGACCCCACGTGAGCGATGAGCCGCAGTACCGCATGCCCGCCGAATGGGAGCCTCATGAGGCCACCTGGATCGGTTGGCCGCACAACGCGAGCGACTGGCCCGGCAAGCTCCCGCTCATCCCCTGGGTGTACGGGGAAATCGTTCGCGCGCTCGCGCCCGGCGAGCTGGTGCGTATCCTGGTCAACTCACGGGCCCGGGCCGACCGGGCTCGCAGAGTGCTGGGTCAGGTGGGAGTCTCCGAATCACGGGTCGAGTTTTTCTCATTGCCCACGAACCGCGGGTGGACCCGGGATTTCGGACCCTGTTTCGTGCGGCGCGAGTTCACGCCGGGACTTGCAATCATGCGATTCCACTTCAATGCCTGGGCCAAGTATCCCGATTGGGCAAAGGACGACAGGATCGCTGAACGGGCGGCGAAGGCGCTTCGTGTCCCGCTGGTGCGTGCGCGGATCGGGAGCCGACCCTTCGTGCTCGAAGGTGGCAGCATCGACGTAAACGGCGCGGGAGCGCTGCTGACCACCGAAGAATGTCTACTCGATCAGACCACGCAGGTACGCAATCCCGGGAAGAGCCGCGGAGAAATCGAAACCGCATTGGCGAGCTCTCTGGGTGTGAGTGACATCGTGTGGCTGGGACGGGGAATCGCGGGCGACGATACGCATGGGCACGTGGACGACGTGTGCCGGTTCGTTGGCCCTCGTACTGTGGTCCTGTGTGCGGAGCCGAATGCCCACGATGCGAATCATCGAGCACTCGAGGAGAATCGTGAGCGGCTCGAGGGCGCGCGCCTGTCGGACGGCGGCAGGCTCGACGTGGTCCGCCTGCCCATGCCCGCGCCGCTGTACTTCCGCGGGCAGAGACTGCCCGCGAGTTATGCGAACTTCTACATCGCCAATGCCGGCGTGCTCGTGCCCACGTTCAATGATGCACGCGATCGAGAGGCGCTCGGGATTCTGGGCGAGCTATTCCGTGACCGCCCGGTCATGGGAATTCATGCGGTGGATCTCGTCTGGGGGCTCGGGACGATTCACTGCCTGACGCAGCAGCAGCCTGCTCTCCCCACCGCGCCGCGTAGATCCAAATCACTCCCGCGACGAGCACCGCCACCGGAATAATCAGCACCGCGCGTCCGAGCGACGTCCGGTCCGAGAGGAACCCGAGCAGCGTGGGAGACGGGACGTCGCCCAGCACGTGAATCGTGAGAATGCTCAACGCGACGGCAGTCGCGCGTATCTCCGGCGCGACGACGTTCACGATCGCGGAATTGATCGGCCCGGTGGAGGTGAACAGCAGCAGCTCAGCACCGACGATCCCGGCCCAATACCTGGGCGGCGCAGCCGAGGTCAGCGCGACGGCGGCGATCGGGGCCGCGGCCAGCGTAGCCACACCGGAGAGCCAGAGATAGGCCTGCCGCGTTCGGGAGAGCAGTCGATCGCCAAGCCATCCGCCCAGCGCCGTGCCCGCGAGCCCGGTGACCAGCAGGCACAAGCCCGACCAGAGCGTGGCGCTTCCCTCGGGCAAGCCGCGCACCCGCATGAGAAACTTGGGGAGAAACGCGGCCATGCCGCCAAGCGCGAACGTGTACGCGGCGTAGCCGAGCACGGTGAGCACATAGGGCCGATTGGCGACGAGGCGTGCGTACGCGCCCCGTGCGCCGGCCGATCGCGAGCTGGCGGCGAACTCGTCATCGTGGATCCCGCGCGGTGGATCGGGCAGGCGCAGCAACAGGAAGGCGAGCACCGCACCGGGAAGACCGGTGATGAAGAACGCGGCCTGCCAGCCGAAATGGACATCCAGCTGTCCACCGAGCACGTACCCGAGCGCCGATCCGACCGGGATGGCCGCGAAGAAAAACGCGAACACACGGCCCCGATACTCGCGCGGGTAGTAATCGGCAAGCAGGCTCGGCGCGACGGTGCCGTACGCTGCCTCTCCTATGCCAACGAGCGCGCGCGCGACAAACAGGCTCGCGAAGCTCCACGCCAAGCCGCCCGCGGCGGTAGCAAGGCTCCAGAGGAACACACCCAGGGCGATGAGCCGGGTGCGCGATCCCGCGTCACCCAACCTCCCAAAGACGGGCGCCGCGAGCATGTAGACGAGGATGAATCCGCTGGTGAGAAATCCGAACGCGGTGTCGCTCACGTGGAGGGGCGAGCGGGCCAGACTCTCCCCCAGCGGCGCGGTGATATAGCGGTCCAGATAGTTCAGCAGGTTGACGAGCGTCAGGACCAGGACGCCGCGTCGAACCGAGCCCGCGTTTAGAGCGAGCGCTTCAGCCATTCCGTGAGGAAGCCGAACAGGTTCTCGGTCGTGTTTCCCCCGGAAATGGAGTGGGTCTTGTTCGGGTAGATGCGCATGTCGAACTGCTTGTTGGCCTTTTCCAGGCGCTCGACCAGGCGCACGGTGTTCTGGAAGTGTACGTTGTCGTCGCCCGTGCCGTGCACCACCAGAAAATTGCCCCGGAGGCTGTCGGCGTATGCCAGCGACGAGCTCAGCTCGTAGCCTTGCGGGTTGTCGGCCGGCAAGCCCATGTATCGCTCGGTGTAAATCGTGTCATAGAACCGCCAATCCGTTACCGGCGCCACGGCGATCGCGGCTTTGAACACGTCGCCGCCCACGAACATCGTGCGCGACGCGACATAGCCGCCGTAGCTCCAGCCCCAGATGCCGATGCGAGAGGCATCGACGTACGGCAGCGATCCGAAAAAGCGCGCGGCGGCGATCTGGTCGGCGGATTCATACTGCCCGAGTCGCAGGTAGGTCACGCGCTCGAACCGCGCACCCCTCCCGCCGGTGCCACGATTGTCGACGCTCGCAACGAGGTAGCCGTTCTGGGCGAGCAGCTGAAACCAGAGGTAGGGGCCGGACCAGGAATCGGTGACGGTCTGCGAGCCAGGGCCGCCGTAGACCCACATGAGCAGCGGGTAATGCTTGCTCGGATCGAAGTTTTTCGGCTTGATCATCCAGGCGTTGAGCTCCGTGCCGTCCGGCATCTTGATCTTCAGGAACGTGGGGAGATCGAGGCCCTGGGCCGCGACCTTCTCCGCGAGCGCCTTGTTGTCGGCGATCGACCGCACCAGTGAGCCGTCGGCCTGATACAACCGCTCCACGGTGGGCACGCCGGCCCGCGAGTAATAGTCGATGTAGTAGCGGCACGTGGGGTCGAATTCCGCGCGATGCGTGCCGGCCTCGCGGGAAATGCGCGTGATGCCTTTGCCCTCGAGACTCAGCCGGACGACGCTCCGAACCATGGGACCATCGATGTTGGCAGTGACGTATGCGCTCCGGTTCTTTTCGTCCACGCCGTTGAACTCCGCGATATCCCAGTCACCCGACGCCACCCGGCGCGAGAGCGAGCCGTTGCGGTTGTAAAGATAGAGATGGGTAAACCCGTCCCGATCGCTTTCGAGCAGGAACTCCTTTCCCCCGTTGAACCAGTGGGGCTCGTGCTGGTTGACCCAGGCGGAGTCGGTATCCGTCGCGACCACGCGTGACGCGCCGGTGCGAACGTCGGCCAGCAGCACCTCGAGCTGGTTCTGCAGGCGGTTCAGGCGCGTGAACCACACTTCGGTGGGGGAATCGGCGAAGTCCATCCCCGGGATGTACATGTCCTTGTTCGTCCCGAGATCGATCCAGCTCGTCTTGCCCGTCGCCAGCTCGACCACGCCGATCCGCACCAGGGAGTTGGGCGTCCCGGCCTTGGGATAGCGTACCGGCACGATCGCCGGATACAGCGCATCGTCGTTTTCCAGGTAATAGGGCTGGATCGGCGATTGATCGAACCGCCAGAACGCGATGCGCTGTCCATCCGGGCTCCAGCGGAACGCATCGCGCAGATCGAGCTCCTCCTCGTACACCCAGTCGGTGGTGCCGTTGATCACGACGTCGCTGCCGTCGCTCGTGAGCTGGGTTTCAATCCCGGACGCGAGCTCGGTCACGAAGAGGTTGTTGCTCCGCACGAACGCCACGCGATCACCGGCAGGGGAGAACTTCGCGAACATCTGATAGCCCGAGTTGCGGCTGATGGGGGACAACCGCTTGCTCCCGAAATCCCAGACATAGTAGGTGCCCTTCGTGTTCTGGCGCCACACCCGGGCGGTGTTCGTGAAAATCAGGAGCTTGGTCCCGTCGCGGGAAAACTGATAGCTCTCGATGTCGATCGGCTCCTGCGCGCCGGCCGGGATCAGGTCGGCCCCGCGCACGAGCAGGGTTCGGGTACCCGTCGCGGCGTCGACGCGATAGAGATCGGTGTGATCCCGCGCGTCGTCTTCGAGCAGGGTGTACGACGCACCGTCCTTCGCCCAGTCGGTCTCCACCAGGTCGCTCGCGAAGTCGCGCGTCCCGAACAGCTCGTGCACGGTGAGCGGCGGCGCGGATGTGCGCGCCTGCCCGGACAGCGCGGGCCCGTACAGGACGAACAGGAGAACGGCGCAGAGACGTCGCGGGGAGAAACGGGGCATGGATGGTGACCGATCGTTCGAAGTGAGGTCCTAACTTAGCCTGTCATGGGCGGTAGTGGAGACCATACCTACCGCCCCTGACCGCCCTGCTGTTCTAGCCGCCGAAGCAGTACCCGCACCCCTTCTCCTGCGCCCCGCTCACGGCGATTACGCCTGACGGCACGACCTGAATGCCGGGTACGAGATTCGCCACCCAGTCCTGTTTCACGGCGTCGGCCTGCAGGCCCATCTTCTTGGCGACGATTCCCGAATAGACCGTGAGCGCCACGTTACAGATGCCGATCAGAACGCCCTTCGCGAGCAGCTCGTTCACGGCCATGCCCGGGAGCGGCAGCTCACCCGGCTTGGCATCAACCCAGAGGTTGCGGGTGGCGGGAGTATCGCCGTCGTTCACTTTCAGGAACTCGCCCCATTTGTACTTCGCCCACATCGGGCTCTGCATGCCGAGGGGAATGCCCGAGTGGCGCAGCACGACGACGGCCGTGTTGTCGGCGTCCGTGGTGCCGTATTGATCGTTGGCCGTGTTCAGGAACACTCGTGCCCACGCGAAGGCAAAGCCGCCGTTGGGCGCGGGAACGTCGAACACCATCTTGTGCTTCCCGTTCATCTTCGCGAGCCAGGCAGAGAACTGCGGATCGGCGGGCGAGCGGAGTGGAAGCTCCGCGAGCGCCTCACGCGGCTTCACTCCTGCCCCGCCAACAGTCAGTGCCGCAGCTCCAGCGGCGATGCGCCCCAGAAATCCGCGGCGATGAGTCACGAGGCGGCTCACATCGAACATGGCGTGCTCCTTTTCCGGTGACGGTTAGTGAGGATGGGCCGTTCGAGCCGCGCGCGTTGGATATGCCACATCCGGCGGCGCGTCGCCGTTCGGCCAATCGTTGAATTTTTCCGGGAAGTCCGGCCGCGGCTGCGCATCGACGAACCCGGCCACGTCGAAGGCGTCCTGATCGGCAAGGGTTCCCGGCGCATCGAATGGCATGTTGCTCTGGATAAACGCGGCGGCGGTCCGCACGCGCGCCATTCCCGCGCCAAGATTGTACGAATTGGCGCCCCAAGCCGGGGGAGCAAGCGGGGTCCCCTGTCCCGCGGCGCCATGGCATCGCGCACAGCCCTGCGCGAACAGCCGTCGACCGTGCGCGGTGTCGGCGCGTAACGCGCTCCATTTCGCGAGCTTGGCGCTCGCGGGCTGAGTCGGCGGCCCCACGGGGGTACCGGTCGACAGAAACGCGAAATAGGCGATGATGTCGCGCATCTCGCGTGCATCGGCCGCAAGCGGCTTTCCATTCATGCTGCGGCGAAAGCAATCGTTCACCCGATACTCGATGGTCTCGACCGACGCTGAGCGGCTGCGGTACTGCGGATAGCGCGCGAACACTCCCACCCAGCTGAAGCTCGCGCGCCGCCCCGCGTCGAGGTGGCAGCTCGCGCAGCGCAGCGCGTTCCCCACGCTCGCGGGCAGGCTGTCGCGCGTGTCCGTGAGCAGCGCGCGGCCGCGCCGAACGGATGCCCCGAGCGGTCCCGCGGGAATCGCGGAATCGGAGGGCCCCTCGAGCGCGACGCGCTGCGCGGATAGCGGGCTCGCCTCGAGCAGCAGCGCAACGACGATCCAGGCGCCGTGCGTCACAACAGCATTCCCGCGATCGTAGCCGAGAGAAAATTAGCCAAGGTACCCGCAAGCATGGCTCGAAATCCGAGCCGCGCAAGGTCGTGCTTGCGCTCGGGGGCGAGGGCGCCGATCCCGCCGATCTGAATTCCGATCGAGCTCAGATTCGCAAACCCACACAACGCGAACGTGGCGATCGTGAACGACACGGGTGCCAGCGATCCCCTGAGCGGCCCGAGTTGCGCGTACGCGATGAACTCGTTCAAGACCATGCGCGTGCCAAGGAGGGTACCGACGGTGCCGCTATCGTGCCAGGGCACGCCCATCAGCAGTGCGACGGGACGAAACATCCACGCGAGCACGCTCTGAAGGTCTGCCGGGAACCAGGCGATCAGGCCGTGCAGCCAGCCGAACAATCCGTTGACCAGCGCGATGAGCGCGATGAACGAGATCAACATGGCGATCACGTTCAACATGAGCTGCAGCCCGTCGGCGGTGCCGCGAGCGGCGGCGTCGAGCAGGTTCACATCGGTGCGAGGCACGCTGACGCGGACTTCTCCCAGGGTCTCGGGAGTTTCGGTTTCGGGTTCGAAGAGCTTGGCCATCATGATCGTGCCCGGGGCCGTCATGATCACCGCCGCGAGCAGATGCCGGGCCTCGATGCCGAACGCGATGTACGCCGCCATGATCGAGCCGGACACGTGCGCCATGCCCGCCGTCATCACGGTCATGAGCTCGGACTGGGTCATGGTGGGCAGAAACGGGCGCACGGTGAGCGGCGCTTCGGTTTGCCCCATGAAGATCGAGGCCGCCACATCGACGCTCTCGGCGCCGCTCGCCCGCATGAGGCGATGCATCGCGACGGCGAACGCCCGCACCACCAGCTGCATCACGCCGACGTAGTACAGAATGGCGAACAGCGCCGAAATGAAGATGATGGCGGGCAGCACTTGAAACGCGAACACCACACCCAGACTCGAATGCGGCTTGCCGATCTCTCCGAACACGAACTCCGATCCGGCATAGGAGAAACTCAGGATCTTCGTCACCACGTCGCCCAGGGCCCGAAACAGCTGCTGTCCGAATGGGATGCGAAGCACGAACACCGCGAAGCCGAGCTGCAGGCCCAGGCCCCAGACCACGATCCGCCATTTGATCGCGCTGCGGCGCCGAGAAAGCAGGATCGCGATCCCGACGAACACGACGAGCCCCAACACGCCTGAGAGACGCTCGATCAACGTGCGCGATGCGGCAGGCACGGTCTGCTGCGGCGGGGACACCGTAAGACTCTGCTGGACGCGGCTCCAGGCGAGCTCCGGACCTGCGACGAGGATCACAATCAGCGCGGTCAGAGCACCAAGGGCCAGCAGGATGCGTCGGAAGGAATTGGCTGGGGGAGGCATGCAGGCTGCAAACCTGCCGCCCGGCGGTTCAAAACGCAAAGTGTCGTCTTGCGCGAGCGAGCCGTGTTTCCTATCGATGTGGCGCGCCCCACCACCTCAAATCTGGAGGAGTACCGTGTTCACGAAACGCCTTGGGGCGGCAGCCGCTCTCGTTGTTCTGTTTTGCTCGGTCGCTCAGGCCTCGGCGCCGACCGCGCCGGCGCGGCCTGCGGCCGTCGCCCACGAGAAGCATGTGGAGATCAACCAGGCCATCGACGCCCTCGATAAGGCGCGCTGGCACCTGCAACATGCTTCGCACGATTTCGGCGGCCATCGCGTTGAGGCGATCGGCGCCATCGATGCAGCGCTCAATCAGCTCCACATGGCACTGCGCTACGATCGGTAGATCAGGGCGGTCGTAAGCGGTAATGGACGGTAACGGGCGGTAGGTGTTTACCACTCCCGCCCGTTACCGCCCAGGACCGCCTATTCCACCCACACCGTCTTCACATTCACGAACTCCCGCATCCCGAACTCCGACAGCTCCCGCCCGTATCCCGACCGCTTGACACCGCCGAACGGCAGGCGGGAATCGGATTGGACGATCGCATTCACGAACACACTGCCGGCGTCGAGCTCGACCGCAATCCGCTCGGCGCGAGCGCGGTCGGCCGTCCAGAGCGAAGCACCCAGTCCATAGGATGACATGTTCGCCAGCTGGATCGCGTGTCGCTCATCGCGCGCGCGGATCACCGCGGCTACCGGACCGAATGTCTCCTGATCGAATGCGGGTTGACCCGGAGCGACGGCGGTTAGAATCGTCGCTGGATAGTAGGCACCCGGTCCCTCCGGGATCGTGCCCCCAAACAGCAGCGCGGCTCCCTGCCGGCGCGATGCTTCGACTTGCGCGTGCAGGCTTTCGCGGAGATCGAGACGCGCCAGGGGCCCAATGCCCGTACCCGGAGCCAGGGGATCGCCCAACCTGGGTCGCTGCATCTCCGCCGCGAATCGGTCGAGAAACGCATCGGCGACCCCCTCTACCACGATAAAGCGTTTCGCCGCGATGCAGCTCTGACCGCTGTTGATGAGACGGGCTCGGGCGGCGTGGCGTGCGGCAGTGGCGAGGTCCGCGTCCGCGAGCACGACAAACGCATCGCTTCCCCCGAGCTCGAGGACCGATTTCTTGAGATGCCGGCCGGCGTGTTCCGCGACGCTCGCCCCGGCCCTCGGACTGCCGGTGAGCGTGACCGCGCGGATCCGGTCGTCGGCGATCAGCGACGCGATTGCCTCCGGTTCTACGAACACCGATTGAAATACGCCTTCGGGAAACCCGGCTTCGCGAAACAGCTCGACGAGCGCGTTGGCGCACTGCGGCACGTTCGGAGCGTGCTTGAGCAGCGCGGTGTTGCCCGCCATCAGCGCCGGTGCCGCAAACCGGAACACCTGCCAGAACGGGAAATTCCAGGGCATGATCGCGAGCACGGTGCCAAGCGGATCGAACCGTACGTAACTGTCCTTCGCTTCCGTCTTGCGTTCGTCGGGCGCGAGCATGACGTCGGCCTGGGCGGCGTAGTACTCGCACGCGCCCGCGCATTTCTCGGCTTCCGCCACGCCCTGCGCGAGCGGCTTGCCCATTTCGAGCGCCATGATGCGCGCGTATTGGTCCTTGCGTTCGCGGAGCAGACGAGCGGCCTTGGCGAACGGCATGGCCCGAGCCACGAGCGAACGCACGCGCCAGTCGCTCCACGCGGCATGCCCGCGATCGAGCGCCGCCTCGAGCGCGGCCGGCGGTGTGAGCGGGAATTCCTCGAGCAGCTCTCCGGTAGTCGGACTGATCGACTGAAAGCTCACGGACGCAAGCTCCCGCGCTGCACGGCCTCGAAGCCGAAGCGCCGGCGCAGCTCGTCGACCGCGCGCGCGAGCGCCAGATCGCGCTCCGATTCGACCGCCGAATCGCTCGATTCGTGAAACAAGCCGAGCTGCGCTTTTCCACCGACGGGAAACAGCTGGGACAACGAGACTCCAACGAGGCGTGCCGGCACGCGCCGAGCCCGGCGCAGTTGTTCGAGCAAGCGCACCGCAATTCGAGCGATGGCGCGATCCGAGGCGAGCGGCTGCGGCAGCGTTCGACCGGCTTGGCGCGTCGTGAAGTCCCAGTCGCGGAGTTTCACCGTTACCGTCCGTGCAACGAAACCGCCGTGTCGCAAATCCGCGCCGGCCCGATCGCACAGCCGCAGCAGTTCGGTCACGAGCTCGGCGTCGTTCGTCAGGTCGCGGGCAAACGTTTCATCGCGACTGAGGGACTGCGGCACCTCGCGCGCGTGAACCGGAGACGTGTCGATGCCACGAACCCGATTGTAGAGCCACTCGCCCGCCCGTTGACCGAGGTGGACGCGCAACGAGCGGAGATCGTAGCCGATCACATCGGTCACGCGATGCCAGCCGAGCCCGGCAAGCTGTTCGGCGAATTTCGGGCCGATGAGGGGGATCTCGGCGAGCGTGAACTGCCACATGAACGCCGTTTCGCGTCCTGGCTCCACGACGTGGACACCATCCGCCGCCGTGCCGGGCCGCGGCTTCGCGACCCCCGCGGCGATCTTGGCGATCAGCTTCGTGGTCCCACAGCCGATCGAGACGGGGAGACCGGTCGCGTCGCGAACCGCGCGCCGGATGCGGTGCGCCGTGGTCTCGAGTGGCTCGTCGTGATACAGCCGCTCCGTGCCCGAGAGGTCCACGTAGAACTCGTCGATTGAAGCGCGCTCGATGCCGGGCGTGAAGCCCCTCAGGACTTCGTAGATGGCGTCGCTTTTCTCCCCACACGCTTCCCAGGGCACCGGAACGATGGTAGCGCCCGGGCAGAGACGCAGCGCGCGCGCCATCGGCATGGCGGAGTGGACTCCGAACGCCCGGGCTTCATACGAGGCCGAGGTAACGACTCCGCGCCGCTCCGCGGATCCGCCCACGATGAGCAACGGCGCTTTCCCGGCCCCATCCGGATCGACGAGCCGGGCGACCGCGACGTAAAACGCGTCGGCATCGACCAGCAGGATGCGGCGAGGCGTTTCGTTCACGACCTGGCACGCCCGCCCAGCTCGAGTAAGCGGCGCCATTGGGCCGGGCTGGTGGGAACCACGGAGAGGCGTCCCATGCGCACGAGCGCGAGGTCGGCGAATGCCTTGTCGGCCTTGATCGTCGCGAGCGTCACGGGACTGGCAAGCTTCCCTTCCGCTTTCAGATCCACCACCGACAGCTCCTTGTGCTTCGGATCGGGATACGGCGCCGAGGCGATCCTTGCGAGCCCGACGACGGCCTTCTCGTCTCCGGTATGGTAGATCATCGCTTCGTCGCCCGGAGCCATGGAGCGAATGTGTTTGAGGGCGAGGTTGTTCTTCACGCCGTCCCAGCGCGCGGTCTGCTCGCGCGCCAGGTCGTCGTAGCTGTAGGTGGACGGCTCGGTCTTGAGGATCCAGTAATTGGGCATAGTGATCTCGTTAGAGCTTTGTTTCGTGTCGCGTCAGCGAATGAGAGCCGCGCCCCACTCGCTTATGGCATTCACCAATTCACCCATCACATCACGGGCCCCGCCAGCCCGCTTCGGCACCCGAAACGAGTGGTCCCCGTTCTCGATCAAGTGCAACGTGGCACGATCCGCCAAGCGCTTCACGACGGGCTCGAGCAGGTCCAATTGAGCGAAATCATCTCGAGTCCCCTGCAGAAATAGCATCGGGACCTTCACCTGGTCGAGGTGCGCCGCGCGGTCCGAGCCGGGCCTCCCGGGCGGATGCAGCGGAAATCCCAGAAATGCCAGTCCGCGGACTCCGGGCAGTGGTTCGGCGGCCTGAGCCGTCGAAGTCATCCGGCCGCCGAACGATTTGCCGCCGGCGACGATGGGCACGCCGGGCATACGTTCGGCCGCACGGTTCACTGCAGCCCGGACCGTCGCGGTTGCCAGCGCCGGCGTGTCGGGCCGCTTCCTCCCCGCTTCCATGTAGGGGAACTGATACCGCAAGGTCGCCACGTTCGCTGTGGCGAGCGCGCTCGCAATGTTCTCGAGAAACGCGTGACGCATTCCAGCCCCGGCCCCGTGGGCGAGGACGTAAAGGAGCGAGGGTCGGTCGGGTCCCGCGAACAGCGCCGAGACCTGGTGCGCCGCATCGACCGTGACTTGAATGAGCTCTGCGTCCGTAGGGCTCTAGTCCAGGCGTTTCTGCAGGCGTTCCAGGACGCCCACCAGGTCCGGTTTGATGTCGAGCAGCGGCCGCACCGGATCTGCCTTCCACCTCTTCACTCGTGCGAGTGCGGTACGGATCGTGAATTTCTTGGGATCGAGCCTGGGCGTGACTTCGTCCCAGGAAAGCGGCATCGAGACGGGAGCGCCCGCAAGCGGCCGCGCACTGTAGGGCCCCACCAGCAGCCGGCCGTGGCCGTTCTGGATGTAGTCGAGGTACACGCGCGAGCCCCGCTTCCCGATCGGGCGCGTGATGGTCGAGATGTCCGGCAGTTCGTTCGTGATCACGCGGGAAATCAAGCCGCCAAGCGAACGGCACTGCTCGTAGGTCACCTGCCGGCCGAGTGGAAGCAGCACGTGCAGTCCGCTCGAGCCACTCGTTTTGATGAAGCACGGCATCTCGATGTCCTTGCAGAGATCCCTCAGCGCCTTGGCAACCGTCACCACATGAGCGAACGGCGCCTCTTTCGGATCGAGATCGATCACGCACCAGTCGGGCAGCTCCAGTGAGCCCGCCCGGCTGGCCCAGACGTGCAGCGGGATCGTGCCGAGGTTCACGAGATAGACGAGCGACTCGACGTTGTCACAGATGAAGTAGTCGATGTCGCGCTGTGTGTCTTCGCTCCAGATGCGCTCGGTCCTGATCCAGCTCGGCACGAATCCGGGCGCGTCCTTCTGAAAAAACGACTTCCCGTGAATGCCGTCGGGGTAGCGGGTCAGTACCACGGGGCGGTCCGCGAGATACGGCTCGAGCCACGGATACATCGATCGGTAGTACTCGATCAGATCGCCCTTGGTATATCCCTCTTCCGGCCAGAACACCTTGTCCAGGTTCGAGAACTTCACCTCGTGCACTTCCGGCGGATCCGGTGGCGCGTCCGGTTCGTGGGCGTCCGCCGCAGCGTTCCCGGCTTCCGGCTCACGGTGCGCGGCTTCTGCGATCGGCTTGTCGTCTCGCCACCGCACGAACACGGGCTGCCGTAGCAGGCCATCGTCGGTCCATTCTTTGTATCGGACTTCGGCCACGTATTTCGGCTCGACCCAGGTGTGATCGGCAGGTTTACCCCACCGTCCACCCTGGGGCACGGGACCGGTGAAGGCCGGCTTGGGCCGCACGATCCGCTCGAGCTGCTTGGTCATCTCGCTGAGTTGAGCACTCGAGAATCCAGTGCCCGCCCGGCCCGCGTAGACCAGCTCGTTGCCGTTCCAGGCGCCGAGGTCGAGCGCGCCGAAACCCGAGCGTGACCCCTTGGGCCGTGTGAACCCCACCACGACGAAGTCTTCCGTCCGGTCAGCTCGAATCTTGAGCCAGTGTGGCGAGCGGCCGGCGCGATAAGGACAGTCCGCCTGTTTGGCGACGATCCCTTCGAGTCCGAGGCGCGAAGCCTGTTCATACAACGCGTCGCCATCTCGCTCGAAGTGATCGAGGTACTTGATGGGACCGTTGGGCGGAACGATTTGGCGCAGCAAGGACTTGCGCTGCTCGAGCCTGAGCGGCCGGACGTCGAATCCATCGAGCCCAAGCAGGTCGAATACGTAGAGCAGCGCGGGGCTGTCGATCGCCGCGCGCCGCGCCTGAGCAGACCTGAGGCCGGCGCGGTTCTGCAACCGCTGGAAGGTGGGCCGGCCCGTCGTATCGGGAACGACCAGCTCGCCGTCGAAGATGAATCCTTCGAACGGCAGCGCGGCGATCGCCCGCGCGATTTCCGGAAACGCTCCCGCGATGTCGTGCCCGTTCCGCGTGATGAGCCGCGCCTCGCCGTCCTCGCGAGCCGCGCGCACCCGATAGCCGTCGAGCTTGGGCTCGAACCACCAGCCGGCTTTCGAGAACGGCTCATCGCGCGGCTCGGCCAGCATCGGGAGAGCGTCTTCCACGCGGACCGCCCGCTTCGGGGCCTTGAGCCGGGTCAACTCACGAATGAGCGGTGCCATCCGGTTGGCGCCCGCTTTCAGGTCTTCGACCGTGAGACCCGACAGCACCGATTCAGGCGGGAGTTCGCTCGAATTCGCGGTGTATTCGTCCTTCTCCTTGAGCAACAGCCATTCGTCCTTCTCCGCCTTCTTGAGCTTCACGAGCGCCCATTTCCCTTTGAGCTTGTAGCCGTGCAGCTCGAACAGCAGCTTGCCGGTCCGCATTCCCTCATGCGGGTCCTCGAGCGGATTCCAAGTTCCACGGTCCCACACGATTACGGCACCGGCGCCATAGTTCCCTTCGGGGATTACTCCCTCGAAGTCACCGTATTCCAGCGGGTGGTCTTCCACGTGGACCGCGAGCCGTTTGTCGGCTCGGTTGGGGGACGGGCCCTTCGGGACGGCCCAGGACTTGAGCACGCCGTCCATCTCGAGCCTCAAATCCCAATGGAGCCTACGGGCAGCGTGCATGTGTACGACAAACAGACCACCCGCTCGAGCTGCCGGGGGTGGTGCCGCCTTACCACCGGGCTCGGGTGTACGATCGAGGGAGCGCTTGGCGCGATACGGTCCAAGCGGATCGCCTTTGGTTTTACGGGGCGCCCGATTTGCACTCATACGAGTAAATCTTATCATTCGACATATGGCCGCACATCCCATTGGTTCCGCGACATTGTCCTTCGGGCTGGTTTCCGTACCGGTCCAGCTCTATTCCACCGGTGAGTCCGCCTCCGGGATCAGCTTCAACTGGCTGCACAAGAAAGACGGCGCCAGGCTCAAGCAGCAATACGTGTGCTCCAAGGACGGCGAAAAGGTCGAACGCGACGAGATGGTGAAGGGCTACGAGTTCGAGAAGGGGAAATACGTCCAGTTCACGCCCGAGGAGCTGAAGGCGCTGGAGGAAAAAGCATCCAACGCCATCGACATCGCCGAATTCGTTCCGGCCGAGCAGGTGGACCGTGTGTTCCTCGATCGTTCGTACTTCCTCGGGCCCGACAAGGGCGGCGATCGTGCCTATCGGCTGCTCGCGGAGGCGCTGAAGCAGACGGGCAGGATCGCGGTCGGTCAGTATGCCGCCCGCGGCAAACAATACCTCGTGGCCGTTCGGCCGGAGAAAGACGGACTGGTAATGGAGCAGCTGCGCTACGAGAACGAGGTGAGAAAAATCGACGACGTGCCGATTCCCGACGTGGAGCCAAAGAAGAACGAGCTGCAGTTGGCGGTGCAGTTCGTCGAGCAGGCGTCGTCCGACACGTTCCATCCCGAGAACTACGAAGACAACGTGCGCAAGCGCGTGCTCGAGCAGATCGAGCGCAAGGTGCATGGCCAAGAGATCATCGAGGAGCCAGCCGAAGCGCCGAAGGCGAAGGTGATCGATCTGATGGAGGCCCTGAAGCAGAGCCTCAAGAAGGGTGGCGGCGGGGAGTCCGCGGGAGAGCGCAAGCCCGCGAAGCGAGTCGAGAGCGGCAAGGCAAAGGCCGCGCCCGCCGCGAAGCGGAGAGTCGGAGGTGCGCGCGGGTAACCATCGGCAATGAAGGGCTACACCGAACGGGACGTTGCTCGAATCGTTGGACTCACCGTCGCGCAGGTGCGGAGCTTCGCACGCGACGGTTTTCTTACGCCCAGGTCCCCCAAAACGCAGCTGTTTTCGTTTCAGGACCTCGTGATCCTGCGAACCGCGAAGGGGCTGGTGAAATCGCGCATCCCGCCGCGCCGCATCCGGCGCGCGCTGCGCGAGCTCAAACAGCAGCTGCCGCGCGGCCGCTCGCTCGCCGAGCTCCGCATATCTGCCGAGGGCGACCGCATCGTGGTGTCGGACGGCGAAGCGAGCTGGAGCCCCGAATCGGGACAGATGCAGCTCGACTTCTCCGTGGCGGACCTCGCCAGTCGCGCGGCGCCGATGGCGCGCCGCACCGCGCGGCGCGCCCGGGCGGTCGAAGCCGACTTCACCGCGCGGGACTGGTACGAGCTTGGGCTCGAGCTCGAAGCCGTGGCACCGGACGAAGCTCGCGACGCGTACCGGCGCGCGCTGGAGCTCGACGCGCATGATGCCGACGCGCACGTGAACCTCGGCCGGCTGTTGCACGAGCAGGGGCTCGCGCTCGAAGCCGAGAAGCACTACCGGCTGGCCCTGGACGAAAATCCCGCGCACCCCACGGCGGCGTTCAATCTCGGAATTGCGCTCGAAGACCAGGGGCAGCCGAAGCAAGCCATCGCTGCGTATCGGGAGGCGCTGTTCGCGGATCCGTATCTCGCCGACGCGCATTTCAATATCGCGCGGCTGTACGAGAGGACGGGGAAGAAAGTGGCGGCGCTACGACATTTCTCGATTTACCGCAGGCTCACCGCACCAGTCCTCACCCCCTGACGACCCGAGACCCCTCAGTCCACCCGAATCTCCCGCCACTTCCCCTGCCTGAAGCGCAGTACCGAGAGCGCACACCGCGTAATGTGTCCCAGCACAATCGCTGACCAGATATCGATCGGGTGGAGCGCCCGTTGCGACTGAATCACCGCGCAAATACCGAGCGGGATCACGATCTGCGACACAAGTGAGATGTAGAGCGGCGACCGCGTGTCGCCTGTGCCCTGTAATCCACCGGTATAGGTCAGCGCCACGGTGATGAAGAATCCGGACACGCTCAGGAACGCCAGGAGCTGTGTTCCGATACGCACGACTTCCGGGTCGTGCATTCCGAACAGCGCCAGCAGATGCCCGGGGATGGCAATGAACAGCGCCCCGATAACGGCGGCCACAGCCAAGCCGATGCTCGCGGCGACTCGGACGCCTTTCACCGACCGATCGGGGCGCCCGGCCCCAAGATTCTGCCCCGCCACGGCGGCGGCGGCGCCCATGAGGCCGAACGATGTCCAGGTAACGAGCGAGAACAGCTCCGTGTATCCCACGGCGTAGGCGGCCTGCGCTTCGGCCGAGTGCTCGAGCGACCCGATGAACCGGAGCAGCAGGATCCCTCCGACGTTCATCGCGATCCCCTGCGCGCCCGTCGGCAGTCCGAACCGGAACAACGATCGCATGACAGTCCAATCAGGGCGCCAGCTCATGCCACGATGCCAGTGTACCACGAGACGCCCCGAGCACATCAGGTAGATGGCGAGCCCGCTGGCGATCGCTCCCGCGAGCGCGGCCCCGAGCGCCGCACCCGCGGTGCCGAGCCGGGGGATGGGTCCGAGGCCACGGATCAGAATCACGTTGAAAACCACGTTCAATGCAGTGAGCAATACGCCGATGCGCATCGGGGTCTGCGCATCGCCCGCCGAGCGGAGCGCTCCGCCGATCATGAAGAACAGCATCGTCCAGATGCTGCAGATGAACATGATGCGGAGATAGGGCAGCGCTTCCGCGCGCACGGCTGGGGCGGCGTTGACCACGCCGAGCAGGGAGGGCGTGAGGACGTATCCCAGCGGCGCGATGAGCAGCGACATGCCGAGCGCGGCGAGGAACGCCTGGTACACGGTGCCGTTCACCCTCTCGTGCTCGCCCGCACCGGCGTACCGGGCCACGAGCACGCTCATCCCCGTAAACACGGAGCTCATGAACACGATCACGACGATGAAGATCTGGATCGCCACGCCCATGGCCGCGTTCCCCGCGTATCCCACGAAGCGGCCGACCAACGCGTGGTCGACCATTCCCTGGAACCCGCCGATCACGTTTTGAATCATTGTCGGCCAGGCGATCATCCATACGGCACGAGCGATGGGCCCATCGACGATCGACCGATCGAGGAGCCGCGGTTTGCGCGGAGTGGTGGCCGCGGCAGGTGTGGGCGTTGCAGGACTCGTCACACCAAAAAAAATAGCCCCCGGACGAAGGGCCCGGGGGCTGAGGGGCTAATGCGTCAACGACTACTGACGGTTTGCCACGTCCACGTGGAGCGGAGATCGCGCGTCACATAATCGACGAGGTTGTCGACCATGTTGGCGTACGCCTTGTTCGGGTCCTTCGCCGAGAAATAGGGCTCGCCGTCCACCAGTGCGAGTCCTCCGACCTTTTCGGTCATCGTCCCGCTCGAGCGCCAGATCGTTCCGCCTGATTCGGTCGAGAGGAGCGCCACGGTCAACTCCACGGACACGGTCGCCTCGAGATGCGGCAGCGACAGGCCGTGCAATCCGCCGCTCGGCGTAACGTTGGAAACCTTCATGTGCCCTACGAAGACCGCGGGGATGCCGCGATTCGTGCCGATGGCCTGTGCCGTGGCTGCGCCCTGATTCGGCTCACCCACGCGGCGCCGGATGGAGTCGGCGGAACCGAGCTCCAGCACCTCCACACCCGGTTGCGCGGACAGCACGGCTTCGGAAAAGCGCTCTGTGGCGATCTCGTCCAGCTGGCCTTTCGCCTTCTCGACGGTAAAGCGGGCGAGGCCTACGCGGCCATAGGGCTTGAGATTGAGCACGGGCGGAACGTCCACCCGGACCTGCCGCGTGCCACTACCACAACCCAACACCACCAAGGAACACATCAGCGTCAAACCGCTCCGAACCATCATGGGTCACTCCACTAGAGGGTGGAGGGCGCGGCCCAACATAATGCGTCAGGTCAGAATCTCCGATAATTCGAGGGCCAGTCGAGGCCCGATTCCCGACTCCTCGTGCTTGAAGAAGATGAAGGCACTCTTCCACTTAGGGGCCATCCGGCCGATCGTTTCCGCCCATTGGGCCAGCGCTTCCTTTGTGTAGCCCTGGTCGTCGCGCAGCCGCAGGTAGCCGAAATCCGCCGTGGCGATAAGTGGCGTGGTGCCCTTCTCGGTATCGGCCATGCACAACGCCGCCTCGCTTTTCGTCAGGACGCCATAGACGTCGTCGGAGAACCAGGAGTCGTGCCGGAACTCGAACGCGCAGCGCAGGTTGGGCGGGAATGCGGCCAGGAGATCCGTGAGCCGGGCCACGTCCTTCTTGAACGTCGGCGCAAGCTGGAAGAGAATCGGGCCGAGCTTGTTTCCGAGCAAACGGGCGCAGTCGAGGAAGAAGCGGAGTGGGTCATCGATGTCCTTGAGTCGCGCGATATGGGTGATCCGCTGGGGAGCCTTGAGCACGAACATGAACCCATCCGGCGTGGCCTGGTCCCAACCTTGAACGATTTTGGGCGTCGGCATCCGGTAGAACGTGTAGTTGATCTCAACCGTAGTGAGACGTCCTGCATAATATTGGAGCATCTGCGCCGGACGAATTTCGGGCGGGTAGAAGGTGCCCTTCCATTCGGGGTAGTTGTAGCCGGACGTCCCGATCAAGGCGCGCATCGACCCTAAATGTGAGACCGACACATGAGACTGACCAGTCGCGGGATCGCAGTTGCAGTGGCATTGGCGGCGCTCGTTGCCTGTGAGGAGGGACCCGGTACTATCGGGATCTCGACGACCTCAGGGGGGAGCTCCTCGGCCTCGCGCCTCGTATTCACCGTGCAGCCGGCGCAGACCCAGGTTCACAATGCCCTGATCGTGCCCGCTCTCCAGCTCTCCGCCGTCTCATCTTCGGGCAACGTCGACACGACGTTCACCGCAATCGTGACCCTCACGATCGGGACGAATCCTGGCGGGGCCACGCTGGGCGGCAATACGCAGATCGCTGCCGCGTCAGGCATCGCGACCTTCAACAACCTCACCATCAGCGCCGCGGGCAATGGTTATACGCTCGTCGCCTCGGCTTCGGGAGTTTCGTCGGCGACCAGCGCGGCTTTCAATGCCAATTAGGGCGGGACGCGCGCGCCCTGTCGTCGCTGTTGTAACCGTGATTTGGGTGTTGGTTTGCCCTTCAAGCGTTACGGCTCAGGCTCGACTCACCCACGAAGATTCCGTCATTCTGGCAAGCCAACCCACGCGCCGGCTCGTGATCGAATCGTCACTCACGCACCGGCTCTCCGTGCTCGCCGCCGCGCTCGATGGTGAGGTGGCGCTCTGCCTCACCGGGATCATTTCGCATGACACCGCGTTCGTGCGCGAGTTCTACATGCCCGAGATCATCGCGTCCGGTCCGGATAGTGTCGTTCCGGAATCGTGCGGCAGCGGCACGCTGGCGGTGTGGCACAACCACCCGTGGACCGGACCGGATTCGTCGTTTGGGGTCCGAACCCCTGAAGACCTGTGCTCGTTGTCGGAGCTCGACATCCGCACCGTGGTGAGTGATTCCGTGCCGTTCGCGGTGGTGAGCGTGGGGCGGGCGCCCAGAGCCGTGATCTGCTGGTGGCGCCGGGTGCAGGTGGTGGACAATCGACGCGTGCGATACCTGCCGCGCTTTCCCACGCAGTGGGCCACGCTGCCTCGCGTCTACGCCTCCGGCTCGGACACCATGCCCAAGGGCCAGTTCGGCCGGGACTCGTCGCACCCCTGATGAGCGGCGCGGAGGAGATTTTCCTCTCCAAGTCGCGGTTCATTGCCGGCACTCAATGCTACAAGCAGCTGTGGTGGCGTGTGCATGAACCTGACGCGCCGGAGCTCGCGCCCGGCCGCGCCCTCCAAAGCCGGTTCGACCAGGGCACCGAGGTCGGCCGGCTGGCGCGCCGCTATGTGCCGCCGGGCGAGCTGATCGACGCGCCGTTTTGGGATCTGGACGGGAAGATCTCGGCGACCTATGCAGCGCTCGGTCGCGAGCTGCCGGCGCCCACGCTGTACGAGGCCACGTTCTGCGCCGATCGCACGTACGCGCAGGTGGATATCCTCGAGCACATTCGCAGTCCGGTGCTGCACGGCCAACCGCTCCGCACGTTCAGCCTGATCGAGGTGAAGGCCACGAATCGCCTCAAGCCCGAACACATCAAGGACGTAGCGCTCCAGGTTCACGTGGCGCGCTCGAGCGGCGTTGTGATCGAGCGTGCCGAGGTCATGCATCTGAATCCCGAGTGCCAGTACCCGGATCTCGGCAATCTTTTCGTGCGAGACGACGTGACGGCGCTGGTCGAAGGCGCGCTGCTCGATATTCCCGGCGAGATCGCGGTCCAACGCGACATGTTACACGGGCCGCTGCCGGAGGTATCGGTCGGCGACCACTGCCGCCGCCCATACGACTGTCCATTCGTCGAGCGTTGCTGGCAATTTCCCAAGCACCACGTGAGTACTCTGTACCGGATTCCGCGCAAGCAGGTCGTGGATTATGAGTCACTAGGGTATGAAACGATCGGCGATCTGCCTACGGATCTCGAGCTCAATGTCATCCACGCGCGTCAGGTCCGCGCCGTGAGATCGGGGCAGATGGTCGTCGAGCCGACCCTCGGCAGCGGGCTCCGGGAGTTCGTGGCGCCGCTCGCGTTCCTCGACTTCGAAACCGTGAGCCTGGCCCTGCCGGTGTGGGAGGGCTGCCGCCCGTGGGAGATGATCCCGGCGCAGTTCAGCTGTCACGTCGAACACCGGGCTCGCCTCACCCACTTCGACTGGATCGCCACGGGCTCGGCCGATCCGCGGCCGGCGATTGCGGAAGCGGTCGTCCGGGCGTGTGCGGGGGCGCGTTCGGTGGTCGCGTATTACGCCAACTTCGAGCGCGACTGTTTGCGCCGCCTCGCGCGCGCGGTGCCGGCGCTCGCCCCCGAGCTGAACGATGTGGCGGAGCGGCTGGTGGATCTCCTCCCCCTCGTCCGCAATCACATCTATCACCCCGATTTCGGCGGCAGCTTCAGCATCAAGCGCGTGCTGCCCGCGCTCGTCCCGGGGCTGTCGTACGCCGACCTCGCGATCGGCGAAGGAGAGCTCGCGAGCGTCGAGCTGATGCGGCTGATGTTCGACGAACGGATGTCAGGAGATGAAAGAACGAGGCTGCGGGAAAATCTGCTGCGCTACTGCGAGCGCGACACCTGGGCGATGGTGAAGCTCTGGCAGCGGATCACGGGGCTCGTCGGAGGGCAGCTGGAACTGTTCTGATTATTTCGCTCTTTCCAGATACACGCCTTCGCGCGGATCGACGCGGATTCGGTCTCCCTCATTTACGAACTCGGGCACCTGGACGGTCACGCCGTTCGAGAGCTTGGCGGGCTTGGTGCTCGCGGTTTTCGTGGCGCTGCGCATGACCGGAGCGGTTTGCACCACGTCGAGCTCGACCACTGACGGCAGCTCGATCGCGATCGGCCGGCCATTGAGCAGCTCCACCTGCACCACCATTTCGGGCTGGAGCCACGGACCGGCGTCGAGCACGGTGGTGTCGTCGAGCGTGTACTGCTCGTAGTTCTGCAGATCCATCACGTGGACGCCGCCGGTGTCGCGGTACAGCACCTGGTATTCCTTCGTATCGAGGTTCGCCTCCTCGAGGAAATCGGTCGCGCTCACCCGCGTGTCGAACGTGTTTCCGGTGACGAGATTGCGCAGGCGCAGCTGCACGAATGCGCGCAGATTGCCCGGCGTGCGGTGCGTGAATTCCATGACTCTCGAAGGCTGGCCATCGACGATGATGACGTGCCCCTTGCGGATGTCGGTAGCCTTCACGTGCTGCTCCTCCTAGGATTTCCTCGAGCGAGAGGCGCAAGATAACCGGAGGACTCTGATGGTCAACCACAGCGAAGGAGTGAGCCGGTGCGGCTGGACGGGCACGCTCCCCTTGATGATCGACTACCACGACACGGAATGGGGCGTACCGGTGCACGACGACCGCAAGCATTTCGAGTTCCTGGTGCTCGATGCGTTTCAGGCGGGGCTCTCGTGGTCGATCGTGCTCCGGAAACGCGACCGCTTCCGGCAGGCGTTCGACCGGTTCGATCCCGAGAAGATCGCGCGCTATCGCGCCCCAACGATCGCCCGGCTGCTCGCCGATGAGGGGATCATCCGCAACCGCCTGAAGATCGCCGGCACCGTGAAGAATGCCCGCGCCTTTCTCGAGCTCCAGGAGGAACGCGGGTCGTTCGACGCGTTCGTGTGGGACTTTGTGGACGGCGTCACTCGGCACAACACCTGGAAAACCATGCGGCAGGTCCCGGCCCGAACTCCCCACTCCGATCGATTGAGCCGCGCGCTCAAGGAGCGGGGATTCACGTTTGTGGGCTCGACCATCTGCTATGCCTACATGCAGGCCGCCGGGCTCGTGAATGATCACCTGGTGTCCTGCTTTCGCTATCCCGCCTTGCACGCGGGCGGGACGCGCGCACACAAGAATGCGACACGGCGCCGCGTTTTGTAGCACGATTGCACAGAACGCATGCGTGCGCACGGCTCGAACCTTCCATTGCCGTTCCGCGTTCCGTCGTCCGCGTTCTCTCTACATCCCAGGTGCTGGCACGGCTGCCCCACAGACTGAGTTGTCTTGCTGGCGTTCCGCCAACCCCACGGCTACAATCCGCGCTCCGGTGCCAACCGCACACGCCTTTGATCCGAGCCCGTTCATGCGAAGCAAGATCATCGCTACCGTCGCGCTGGTCCCCCTTTGGGTCGCCGCGACGACGCCCGACAATCAGCGGCTCTACATCAGCAATTCGCTGCTCTCGAACCTCGATGGGAACGTGCCGTATCGTGTGCGGCTGATCAATGTCACGGCTACGGGAATGGCGCTCGATCCCAAATTCGACGTGGATTTCCAGAATTTCCCGACGGGGGCAGCCAGGCCTCACGATATGCTGTTGAAATAGTCATGGGCACTGGGCGCCCGCGCCCGGCCCCACGCGTCCCAGTGCCCGGCACGATTACCTTTCTCCCTCAAATGAAAAAACTCCGCAGCGGCGTCATCACTGAAGGCGTGCAGCGCGCCCCCAATCGGGCGATGCTCCGCGCCGTCGGCTTTACCGATTCCGACTTCGACAAGCCAATTATCGGCATCGCCAACGCGTACAGCACCATTACCCCGTGCAACATGGGGCTCGACGTGCTGGCGCATCGCGCCGAGGAAGCGCTCAAGGCCGGGGGAGCGATGCCGCAGATGTTCGGCACGATCACGGTCAGTGACGGCATCTCGATGGGCACCGAGGGCATGAAGTACTCGCTCGTGTCACGCGAAGTGATCGCGGACTCGATCGAAACCGCCTGCAACGCCCAGGCGATGGACGGCCTGCTCGCGGTGGGGGGCTGCGACAAGAACATGCCCGGGGCCATGATGGCGATTGCCCGGATGAACATTCCGGCCGTGTTCGTCTACGGTGGCACGATCAAGCCCGGGCGTTACAAGGGCAAAGACCTGACCGTCGTCAGCGTGTTCGAGGCGGTGGGTCAGCGCAGCGCCAACAAGATCGATGACAAGGAGCTGCTCGAGGTCGAGCGCCGCGCCTGTCCGGGCGCGGGGTCGTGCGGCGGCATGTTCACCGCCAACACCATGTCGTCGGTGTTCGAGGCCATGGGCATGAGCCTGCCCTATTCCTCTACTATGGCGGCCGAAGATGCGGAGAAGACCGAGAGCGCCGGGAAATCCGCCGAGGCGTTGCTCGCGGCCGTAAACAAGGATCTGCGGCCCAGGCAGATCCTCACGCGCACGGCGTTCGAGAACGGCATCGCGGTCGCAATGGCAATCGGCGGGTCGACCAACGCCGTGCTCCACCTGCTCGCGATCGCCCACGCGGCTCAGGTGCCGCTCGTACTCGACGATTTCGAGGCGATGCGCACGCGCGTGCCGGTGTTGTGCGACATGAAACCGTTCGGGAAGCACGTCGCCACCGAGCTGCACGAAGCGGGCGGCATTCCCCAGGTCATGAAAATCCTACTCGAGCATGGCGTGCTCCACGGCGACGCGCTGTCGATCACGGGCAAGAAGATCGTCGACGTGCTGCGGGACGTTCCCGCGGAGCCTCGCGCGGACCAGGATGTCATTCATTCGTGGGACAAGCCGGTGTATCGCGAGGGGCACTTGGCGGTGTTGCGCGGTAACCTGGCTCCCGAGGGCAGCGTGGCAAAGATCTCGGGCATCAAGAACCGGAAGATCACGGGGCCGGCGCGCGTGTTCGATTCCGAAGAAGCCTGCCTCAAGGAGATTCTCGCGGGCGGGATCCAGGCCGGCGACGTGCTTGTGATTCGCTACGAGGGCCCGAAGGGCGGCCCGGGCATGCGCGAGATGCTCTCGCCGACGTCAGCCATCGTCGGCGCGGGACTGGGCGATTCCGTGGGATTAATCACTGACGGTCGCTTCTCGGGCGGGACGCACGGGCTCGTGGTCGGGCATATTGCCCCCGAGGCGGCGGTCGGCGGCCCGCTCGCGCTCGTACACGAGGGCGATCCGGTCACGATCGATGCCGACAAGCGGATCGTGCACCTGATCGTGAACGAGGCGGAGCTCGGACGGCGGCGCAAAGCGTGGAAGCCGCCCCAGACGAAATACACGAGCGGGGTGCTCGCGAAGTACGCGAAATTGGTCTCGAGTGCGAGCGTTGGGGCGGTGACGGATTAGAGGATAGCCATCCTCCCTCGTTTCGACGCGCCCTGGGAGGGTGCGCGATGGAAAGCTTCGGATCCAGTGGGCGATGATTTGATAAGTCCGCTACGTCCGGAACCAAGCCGCGCGACATCCGAATCTGGACATCGCACCTTAAGGATTCCCTCTCGCCTCCTCCCGATCCCCCGCTCGTCGCCTAGGCGTCCTGGCGTCTTCCTTCTGAATCCCGGGGTCTCGACGCTCAAGCAGCCCAAGGATTCTCGCCCCCATCTCCTTCGTCCCGAGCACCACATCCCCGCCCTGCGCGATATCCTTGGTGCGCGCCCCCTGATCCAACGCATCACGGATCGCGCGGTCGATGGCGTCCGCGGCCTCCGCCCGTTTGAGGCCATACCGTAACAACATCGCCACCGAAGCGATCGCGCCGATCGGGTTCGCGATGTTCTGCCCCGCGATCGTGGGCGCCGAGCCATGAATCGGCTCGAACAGCCCCGCGCCCGCGCCCAGCGACGCCGATGGCAGCATGCCGAGTGAGCCCACCAATACGGCTGCTTCATCGCTCAGAATGTCACCGAACATGTTCTCGGTGAGTACGACGTCGAGCGTAGCGGGATCAGCCACGAGGCGCATCGCGGCGTAATCGACATACAAGTGCTCGAGACGGACATCGGTGTAGTCGCGGCCAATGCGCGTCACCGTCTCGCGCCACAGCTGCGACACCTCCAGCACGTTGGCCTTGTCCACAGACGTCACGACCCGCCGGCGCTTCCGCGCGGCCTCGAACGCCACGCGCGCCACGCGCTCGATCTCACTCACCGAATACGACATGGTGTTCACGCCGGCCAGCTCCGTCTTGCCGCGCGGCTCGCCGTAGTACAGGCCGCCCAACAACTCCCGCACGATGAGGAGATCGACACCACGCAACCGCTCCGGCCGGAGCGGCGAATAGCTCGTAAGTGCGGGATGAATGGCAACGGGACGGAGATTGGCGTACACGCCGAGCAGGGCGCGCAGCTCCAGCAGCCCGGTTTCGGGCTTGCGGTTCCGCGGCGCGTTGTCGAGCGACGGATCACCCACGGCACCGAGCAGGACCGCGTCGGCCTGCTGCACGGCCGCGCGCGTCGCGTCGGGGAATGGACTGCCGACCGTGTGGACCGCGTTGGCACCGATGGGTAATTCATCGGTCGTGACGCCGATCCCGAATAGGTCGGCGGCGGTCTTCAGAACTCGGACGGCTTCGCGCGTCACTTCCGGTCCGATGCCGTCGCCCGGCAGGACCGCGATCGAGAATGACCCCTGCGTCACGCGCGTGCCGGAATTCCGATGGCGCGCCGCCGTTCGAATGCCGCGATGCGGGGCTCTTCGCGCAGTGTCCGGCCGATCTCGTCGAGGCCTTGTAGCAGCATCTCGCGGCGATACGGATCGATGGTGAACTTCGCCGTGAAACCGGCTTCGTCGTGCACGCGTTGCGCGGGCAAATCGACGGTCAGGACATACGGACGCTCAACGGTCGCTCCGGCCAGGCGCCGGAACAGCTCCTTCACCTCGTGTTCCGCGAGGCAGACAGGCAGCATTCCATTCTGGCAGCAGTTCGCAAAGAAGATGTCGGCAAACGATGGCGCCAGCACGGTGCGGAATCCGGCATCCGCCAGTGCCCAGGCAGCGTGCTCGCGGGAGGAGCCACAGCCGAAATTGGCCCCCGCCACGAGAATGCTGGCGCCCGCCACGGCCGGGCGATTCAGCTCGAACTCCGGATTGGGCTGGCCGTCGCTCAGATACCGCCAATCGTAAAACAGCGCCGGCCCGAGCCCGGTGCGCGCCAATCCCTTCAAGAACTGCTTCGGGATGATCTGATCGGTGTCGACGTTTTCTCGCGGCAGGCCGGCCACTCGGCCCGTGTGACTGACAAAGGGCGTCATGAGGCGAGGTCAAGCTCCGCGGATTCGGGCAGGTCCGCGAGATTCCAGCCGCGCACGTCGACGAGGCACCCGGCGATTGCGGCGGCCGCGGCCATCTCGGGACTCATCAAATGGGTGCGCCCGCCCTTCCCTTGGCGTCCTTCGAAATTGCGATTCGACGTCGAAGCACAACGTTCGCCGCTTCGGAGCACGTCGGCGTTCATGCCGAGGCACATCGAGCAGCCGGCGTTGCGCCACTCGAACCCGGCATCCGTGAATACCTTGTCGAGTCCCTCGCGCTCCGCCGCTGCTTTGACCCGCATCGATCCGGGAACGACCATCGCCCGAACCGTGGGGGCGACCGACCGCCCGCGCACCACGCGCGCCGCGGCCCGGAGATCGCCGATCCTCCCGTTGGTGCAGGAGCCGAGGAACACGCGCTCGATTGGTAGCCCCTCGAGCGGGATGCCCGCCTTCAGTCCCATGTACTCGAGCGCACGCTTCGCCGCGCTCCGCTCCGCCTCCGTTTCGAACTGCTTCGGATCTGGGACGCGCCCCTTGATGGAGGTAACCATTCCCGGGCTCGTCCCCCAAGTGACCTGCGGGGCAACGGTCGCGGCGTCGATTGCCACTCGCGCGTCGTACGTTGCGCCCGGATCGCTGTGCAGCTCGCGCCAGTGCTGGACGGCCGCATTCCACGCACCGGCCGCCGGACTGCGGGGCCGGCCCTGGAGGTACTTGAACGTGGTCTCGTCGGGCGCGATCATCCCCGCCCGCGCCCCGGCCTCGATGGACATGTTGCAGATCGTCATCCGCTGCTCCATCGAGAGCTCGCGAATCGCCTCGCCCGTATACTCGATGACGTGCCCGGTCGCGCCACCCGTGCCGATTCGCCCGATCAGGTCGAGAATCATGTCCTTGGCAGTGACGCCCGGCGCGAGCCGCCCGGTCCAGTGCGCCTCGAGCGTCTTGGGCTTGGACATGACGAGGCACTGCGTCGCGAGCACGTGCTCGACCTCGCTCGTCCCGATACCGAACGCCAGCGCGCCGCACGCGCCGTGCGTGGACGTGTGGGAGTCGCCGCACACGATCACCATGCCCGGCTGCGTCGCGCCCAGCTCGGGGCCGATCACGTGGACGATGCCCTGGTTCGGCGAGTTGAGGTCGAACAATTCGATCCCGAACACGCGGGTGTTGGTGGACAAAGCCTCGAGCTGCTTCGCCGCGATGGGGTCGTCGATCGGCCGCAGCCGGTCGGTGGTCGGCACGTTATGATCGACCGTCGCAAGCGTCAGGTCGGGGCGGCGCACGCGGCGGCCCGCGCGCCGCAAGCCGTCAAACGCCTGCGGCGAGGTCACCTCGTGAACCAGATGGAGATCGACGTACAGGAGCACCGGCCCTTCGGAGAGCCGGTGCACCACGTGCTCGTCCCAGACCTTGTCGAAGAGGGTGCGCGCCGTCATCGCGTGGCGGCCGCGCCGGCGGTCTCAGGCACCGGACCCGCGCCCCGCTCGGTGGCGGGCTTGCCGGCGCGCGCCTTGCCTTCTTCCGACCACGGCATCATCGCGCGGAGCTTCGAGCCGACGCGCTCGATCAGGTGATCGTTCTCGGTGCGGCGCATCCGCTGGAAGTTCGGCGCGCCCTCGCGGCACTCCTTGAGCCATTCACGTGCGAACGCGCCGCTCTGGATTTCGCCGAGCATCTTTGCCATTTCCTGCCGCACTGCCTGCGTGATGACTCGCGGGCCGCGCGTGTAGTCGCCGAACTCGGCGGTATCGCTGATCGAGAACCGCATGAACTTCATCCCGCCGCGATACATGAGATCGACGATCAGCTTGAGCTCGTGCAGGCACTCGAAATACGCCAGCTCGGGCGAGTAGCCGGCGTTCACGAGCGTATCGAACCCGGCCTTGATCAGCGCCGTGACGCCGCCGCACAGCACCGCCTGCTCGCCGAAGAGATCGGTTTCGGTCTCTTCGCGGAATGTCGTTTCGAGCACACCGGCGCGCGCGCAGCCGATCCCGGCGGCGTAGGCCAGCGCATCTTCCAGCGCGTGCCCGCTGGCGTTCTGCTGCACCGCGACGAGCGCGGGCACACCCCGTCCCGCCTGGTACTCGCTGCGCACGAGATGGCCCGGCGATTTGGGAGCGATCATCGAGACGTCCACGGTCTGGGGCGGGTTGATCTCTTTGAAGTGAATGTTGAAGCCGTGGGCGAACATCAGGGTCTTCCCGGGCTTCAACGCCGGCGCGACATCGGCGTCGTACACGGCCCGCGCATCCTGATCGGGCACGAGCATCATGATGATGTCCGCCGCGCGCGCGGCATCGGCCACGCTCCGGACGTCGAGCCCGTCGGCCACGGCGCGCTTCCACGAATTGCCGTTGGGCCGCAGGCCGACGATGACTTTGGCCCCGCTCTCCTTGAGATTCAGGGCATGCGCGTGGCCCTGGCTGCCGTATCCGATGATCGCAATCGTCCGTCCGTCGAGTCGCCGGCGATCCGTATCGGCCTCATAAAAGGCGCGAACACTCATGAGACAACCTCCGATGTATTTGAGACCTCGACGCTTTTGACGCCGTGAGCCTTCTCGAGTTGCAGGCGCAGCCGCTCCGCGTGGCCTTCGTCCGCCTGGATATAAAAGCTGAACCGCAGCATTCCGCCAGCCGAGCCGCCATTGCCCGTGGAAGAGGGATTAGCGACGCGAATTCCCGAAACCGGAAGATTGCGGCGCCGGACGACCCCGATTACCCGGTTGAACGCGAGCAGGTCGTCGTCGAGCACGACGACGACCCTATGCGACGGCGTGGGCGCGCCCGGCACGGAACGACCGTCAGTCCGCCGGTGTGGGCGCCGGGCGCGCTTCGATCGGATCGGAGAGCGATCCGCCCGGTGGAATCATCGGGTAGACGTTCGCCTCCTGCGCGATCACGAACTCCACGAGCGCCGGCCCGCGTTCCGCGTTCGCGCGTTCGACCACGTTCTCGAGCTGCGCCCGATTCTCGACCCGCCATCCCGCGATCCCATACGCTTCGGCGAGCTTCACGTAATCCGGACTCCAGATTGGCGTGCAGGAGTAGCGCTTCTCGTGGAAGAACTGCTGCCACTGCCGCACCATGCCGAGGTAGCCGTTGTTGAAGATCGCCATCTTCACGCTCAGGCCTTCCTGAATCATCGTCGCCATCTCGGCCATGTTCATCTGGAACCCGCCGTCGCCCGAGATGGCCCACACGAGCTCTCCCGGACGCGCGAGATGCACGCCCATGGCGGCCGGCACGGCAAATCCCATGGTCCCGAGCCCGCCCGACGTGATGTGCGTGTTGGCGCGCTGATACGGATAGTGCTTCGCCACCCACATCTGGTGCTGCCCGACGTCGGTCACGATCGTGCACTGACCGCCCGTCGTTTCGTGAATCGCCGCGAGAATCGCTTCCGGCGATAGATCCCCGCTGAACGCTTCGGCGCGGGGACGCACGAATCCCTTGATCTCGGCGATCCACGGCTCCGCGCGCCGCGGCTTGACCGCGGCCACGAGCCGCCCCGTCAAGAGCTTGGCATCGCCCACAATTCCAACGGCGACGGGGATGTTCTTGCCGATCTCCGAGCGATCGAGCTCGATATGAATGATCTTGGCGCGCGGGGCGAACGCTGCGGTGTTGCCCGTGACCCGGTCGTCGAATCGCAGCCCGATCCCCACGATCAAATCCGCCTGCTGAATCGCCCGGTTCACGTGCACCTCGCCGTGCATCCCCGGCATGCCGAGGTGCAACGGGTGCGATTCCGGGAACGCGCTGATGCCGAGCAGGGTCGTGATCACCGGAATCCCCGTCTTCTCGGCCAGCGCTTTCACCTCACCATAGGCGCTCGACAGGATCACGCCGTGCCCGATCATGATGAGCGGGCGCTCCGCCTTCGCGATCAGCTCCGCGGCCTCGCGGATGGCCTGATCGAGCGGCGGCGTCCGTGGCTCGCGGCGCGCGCCGGGACGCGACGCGGGCGGCGTGTACGCCGCACGCTGGTTCTGGACGTCCTTGGGAACGTCGAGCAGCACGGGCCCGGGCCGCCCGTCGAGCGCGATGCCGATGGCTTCGCGGACCCGATCCGCCAGCTCGGAGACGTCCTGTACGAGGTGATTGTATTTCGTGATCGGGAGGGTGATGCCGATGATGTCCGTCTCCTGAAACGCGTCGCGCCCGATCATGGGACGGCCCACCTGCCCCGTGATCGCGAGCACAGGCGAGGAATCCATGTGCGCGGTGGCGAGCCCGGTCACGAGGTTCGTGGCGCCCGGCCCCGAGGTGGCGACGCAGACCCCCACGCGCTCCCCACCGCTCGCGCGCGCGAATCCGTCGGCCGCGTGCGCCGCGGCCTGCTCGTGCCGCGTGAGGATGTGCCGCAGCGCGGGATATTCCGGAAGCGCGTGGTAGAACGGCATGATCGCGCCACCGGGGTAGCCGAAAATCACGTCCACTCCCGCCGCCAACAGCTCCCGGCACAGGATCTGGGAACCGGTCAGGACTTCCGTCATGGCACGCACTCCGGTCGATAGATCGCGGCGTCCATGGTCATACTCCCCAGAGATAAACGTTGTTGAGCGAGTGATCTTCGAGCCGATCGGCGAAGCTCGCCTTGTTCAACGCGTGAACGAGGGCTCGCGCACTCGCTTCGACCACGTCGGTCGACGCGCCGTGCCCCGCGAGGGTCTTCGAGTCGATCCGCGCCTGCAGAAATACGTGACCCACGCTGTCCCGGCCCGGCGTCACCGACTGTAACGACAGGTTCAGCACCTCGATCTGTCGCTCGACGATCGCGCTGATCGCCGCGAACGCGGCGGCGATGGGGCCATTGCCGGTACCCGTCGCGCTCTTCTCGCGCATCCAGGGACCGGTGAGCGTCACCTCTGCCGAGGCCGAGACCGTCCCGCAGGTCGCCTTGAGGTACGTGAGCTGGTAGGACTCGGGCGCGTCGTGGAAGCTCTCGTGCAGCAGCGCCAGGAGGTCTTCGTCGAGGATCTCCTGTTTCCGATCGGCGAGCGCCGTGAACTCGCGATACAACCACTCGAGGGTCGGTTCGTCGAGCTCGTAACCCAGCTCGCGAAACCGCCGCTCGAGCGCATGACGTCCCGAGTGCTTCCCGAGGACGAGCGTCGAGCGCGGCACGCCGACCGTCTCCGGACGAATGATCTCGTAGGTGAGTCCGTTTTGCATCACGCCGTGCTGGTGAATGCCCGCCTCGTGCGCGAACGCGTTCCGGCCCACGATCGCCTTGTTCGGCTGCGGGAAATTGCCGATCACGTGCGAGAGCAGCTGACTGGTACGGAAGATCTCACGGGTATTGATGGCGCAGCGGAACGAGACCGCCTGCGGGCGTACGTGCGCGGCCATGACGATCTCTTCGAGCGCCGCGTTGCCGGCGCGCTCCCCGATCCCGTTGACGGTGCACTCGACCTGGCCCGCGCCGGCTTCGATCGCCGCGAGGGAGTTGGCGACGGCCAGCCCCAGGTCATCATGGCAGTGCGCACTGAACACGACCTTGTCGGACGATGGCACGCGCTCGCGCACGGCACGGAACATCGCCGCGTATTCCTGCGGCAGGGCATAGCCGACCGTGTCGGGAAGATTGATCGTGGTCGCGCCCTCGGCGATCGCTGCGTCGACCACCTTGCAGAGAAAATCGATATCGCTGCGGCTCGCGTCCTCCGCCGAAAACTCCACGTCGTCCGTGTATTGGCGCGCGCGCTTGACGGACGCACGGGCACGCTCGAGACATTCTTCCTGAGTGATCCGCAGCTTGTGCTGCAGGTGAATGTCGGAGGTGGCGATGAACACGTGGATCCGCGGCCGCGCCGCGGGCCGGAGCGCGTCGCCGCAGAGATCGATGTCGCGTTCGTGACAGCGCGCGAGCCCCGCGATGATCGGGCGCCGCACCTCTTCCGCCACGCTGCGCACCCCGCGAAAATCGCCGTCCGAAGCAGCCGGAAAGCCGGTCTCCATGACGTCCACACCGAGGACGTCCAGCTGCCGTGCCAGCCGGAGCTTCTCCTCCGGTGTCATGGAATTGCCGGGCGCCTGCTCGCCATCCCGCAGTGTGGTGTCGAAAATGACAACGTTTCGTTCCATGGACCTCGCTCCTCGGCCGGCTTGGTTTCCGGCTCGGTGACGAAAAAAACGCCGCGGGCTTTTGAGGTCCGCGGCGTTGGGACTGGTTAGTCTGTCCTGTCTAGCGACTCATGCTGCTCCGTCGCGCGCGCCGCGAACCTCCTGCTGGGTGATAAGTCCCAGCAGCAGCGTAAGCAGCAGGAGATCGACTAGCAGCATCATGTAAGCCTCACAACGGAGAACATTTCCGGCTCTCAGGTTATGTATCGGCCCGGCGGGTGTCAACTAATCATTACGGGTAGGTATACCTGCCCGCCTGGGGGGCTGACGCCGGTCCAACCGGCTTGACGCTCAATTCGTCACGTCCCTATGTTACCGCGCACCACGCGGAGCGCGTGGGGTTCGGCCCCGGGCAGCGGTGCCCTCTCTGCCCCGGGCTTTTTCTTTCCAGTCTGGAGCGCATGAACGCCACCGTTACCGTCCGCGTGCCGGGGTCCACCGCCAATCTGGGGTCGGGCTTCGACTGCATTGGCGTGGCCGTCAACCGCTGGTTCAGTGTGGCGGTGCGGCGCGACCCCGCGCTCCTCGCCCCAGTCCGCATCACACGGGGGGGCGCGCTCGCCGCGCTCGACACGCCGCCCGATCGCGACCTGCTGTATACCGGGTTTCACCGCGCCTGCGCTGCCGCCGGATACGAACCGCCCTCAGGCCTCGTGATGGAGGCAAGCTCCGAAATCCCCGTGGCGCGCGGACTCGGCTCATCGGCCGCCGCCGTCGTGGCCGGTGCCGTCGCGGCGCGCGCGTTCTGTAATCTGTCGCTCGACGACGCCGCCCTGACCGCCGTGTGCGCCGCCGTCGAGGGACATGCCGACAATGTCGCGCCGACAATCCACGGTGGAGCGATTCTCGTAATCGCCTCGCCCGAGTCGCCGCATCCCTGGGTCGTGTCACCGCTCGAGCTGCATCCGTCACTCGCGCTCGTCTTCGCGATACCGGACTTCATGGTCGCGACGGAACAAGCGCGGGCCGTACTGCCCAAGTCGGTGGACTACCACACCGCGGTGGTCGCCGCGGCGCGCAGCGCGGCGCTCGTGCGCGGGCTCGCGAGCGGTGACGGGGCGTTGCTTCACGCGGGGCTCGAGGACGTGCTCCACGTTCCGTACCGCCGTACCCTGATCAAAGGATACGATCTCGTGACGGGTGCGGCCCTTCGGGCCGGTGCATTTGGCGCTACGTTGTCCGGCTCAGGCTCGACGCTCGTCGCCATCGGACCCGGCGCGCAGGCAGGGGGGGTCGAGGCTGCGATGGCCCGCGCCTGGCGAACGCTGGGCGTGACCGTCGAGACCTTTCGCATGACCGGGCCCGTGGGCCGCTACCAGGTGGCGTGATGGCCGCACTCAAACCTCCCCAGGTGCACAAGTTCGGCGGCGCGTCCGTCGCGGACGGAGCGGGAATTCTCCGTGCCGTCGCGATCATCCAGGCGCAGCGGCCCGCGCGCCTGGTGGTGGTCGTGTCGGCGTTGGCAGGCGTCACCGATGCGCTGCTCGAGCTCGCCTCACGCGCCGTTCGGGGCGAAGCCGAGGCGGTTCGCGCCGGGATCGCCGCGCTGCGGCAGCGTCACGAAGCAACGGCGCGGGCAGCCGTCTCGGGATCCGCGCGCAGGGAATCGGCACTCGCCGCGATCGAGCGCGAGTTTGCCGAATTCGAGCAGATCGCCGCGGGGCTCGTGATCGTGCGTGAGCTGACGCCCCGCACCAGCGACTATCTCGTGGCACGGGGCGAGCGCCTGTCGGCGATGCTCCTGGCCGCCGCCCTCGACGAGGCCGGCGCCCATCCCGCTCTCATCGACCCGCGTGATGTGGTGAAAGCCGACGCCAATTTCGGCCACGCTTCACCGAGCCTCGCCCTCACCGATCGAGCCGCGCGCAAGACGCTGCTGCCGTTGCTCACCCGTGGCCTGGTTCCCGTCGTCCCCGGGTTCCTGGGCGCCACACCCGATGGCCAGCTCGCGACGCTCGGACGCGGCGGCTCCGACCTCACCGCCACGCTGCTCGGCCGCGCGCTCGGCGCACGGGAAGTCACGCTGTGGAAGGATGTGCCCGGATTTCTCACCGCCGATCCGCGTGTCGTGCCGGATGCGCGGGTGATTCCGCAGCTGCATCAACGCGAAGCGGCCGAGCTCGCGTATTACGGCGCCAAGGTTCTGCATCCGCGCGCGCTGATCCCGATCGCGGGCCGGAGCCTTGCCATCCGGATCCGGCCGTTCGCCGACGCCGGGGCACGCGGGACCGAAATCTCGCGCCGCCGCACGCTCAAGACCCATCCGGTGAAAGCCATTTCGGCCGTGAGCAAGCAGGCGCTCATCACCGTCACCGGCAACGGCATGCTGGGAATTCCCGGGATCGCCGCCCGGACGTTTGCGGCCGTGCAGCAGCAGAACGTCTCGGTTTCGCTCATCAGCCAGGCGTCATCCGAGCATTCCATCTGTTTCAGCGTCCCGGAAGCGAGCGCGCCGCGGGCGCGCGCCGGGCTCGAGCAGGCGTTCAAAGAGGAAATCGCGCGCCGCGAAATCGACGGAGTCGAGATCCGCCCCGGCGTTGCGACGTTTGCGGTGGTGGGGCTCGGAATGGCCGGGACGCCGGGCATCGCCGCCCGGACCTTCTCGGCCCTGTCCTCGGGCAACATCAATGTGATCGCGATCGCCCAGGGATCGTCCGAGCTGAACCTGTCCGTCGTGGTCGAAGAAAAGGAAGTCGTGCGGGCCGAGCGCCTGGTGCACGCGGCGTTCCAGCTCGACAAGCTGGGCGGCGGTGCGGTGTCGCATCCCGAACGCACCGATGTCGTGCTGCTCGGATTCGGCTCGATCGGCCGAGTACTCGCGGATATGATCGCCAAGCTGCGCCGTGCGCCGCTCGAGGTGCGTGTCGTGGGAGTCGTGGATCGCTCGGGCTTTGTGTTCGACGAAAAGGGCTTGTCGCCCAAGCGGCTCGCCCGGCTCGCGTCGGCGAAGGGCAAGGGCGTGACGCTCGCGGACGCCGAAGGCGGGCATGCGGGGAGCGCGGACGAAGCGATCGAATTCGTGGCGCGCCACGCGCTCTCGAATCCGGTGCTGGTCGATGTGACGGCCGGAGACACGGCGGCCACGCTCAAGCGCGCGCTCACGTCCGGAATGCACCTCGTCCTCGCGAACAAGCGGCCGCTCACCGCGCACCGGAAATTGTACGACGAGCTGGCCGCCCTGGCCGACCAGCACGCCCGACGCCTGCTGCACGAGACGACGGTCGGCGCGGGGCTGCCGATCATCGATACCTATTACAAGCTCGCGGAATCAGGCGACCGGGTCCTGAAGATCGAAGGCTGTCCGTCCGGCACACTCGGGTATTTGTTCGGTGAGCTGTCGCGCGGGCGGCGGTTCTCGGAGGCGTTGCGGGGCGCGATCGCCAAGGGCTACCCCGAGCCCGACCCGCGTGAGGATCTCTCAGGCACCGACGTGGCGCGCAAAGCGCTCATCCTGGGACGGCTGCTCGGATTTCCGGGGGAAATGGCCGACATCGATATCGAGTCTCTCGTGCCGCCCGAGGCGCGGAAGCTGACGCGGGAAGAGTTCCTGTCCCGCCTCGAAGATTTCGATGCAGGCTGGCAAAAGCGTGTAGAGGAAGCCCGGGGCAAGGGCGGCGTGCTGCGCTACCGGTGCACCGTGAGTCCGAAACAGATTCGGGTGGGGCTCGTCGTGGTGAACGCGGGGAGCTCGCTCGCGTCCCTGAACGGCACCGACAATCAATTCATCTTCACCACGGACCGGTACAAGACGAATCCGCTGGTGATTACCGGACCGGGCGCGGGGCCGGCCGTGACGGCCGGAGGTATTCTGAACGACGTCCTGAAGATCGCAGCCACATGACCGCGCATCCGGCGCAACGCGAAGCATCCGGTGGAGTCACCGCCAGCGTGCAGCGCTGCGCGCAGTGCGGTCAGGAAATCGCGGAGCAAGAGAGCCGGCAGGCCTGCGGGCGCTGCGGCGGTCTGTTCGAGCTGCAGCATCCCGCGCCGGCAATCAAGGGCGCCGGGCTGCGGGCGCTGCTCGACGCACGGTCCGCGAGCCGCCGGGGAACGTTCGCCTCGGGCGTGTGGCGCTTCCGCGAGCTCGTCCTGCCGTCGGCCGGTGACGACGTGCTCACCTACCCCGAGGGTAACACACCGCTGCTGTCGCGGCCCACGGTTGCGCAGTGGGCCGGCGCCATGAGCCTGCATTTGAAGCACGAAGGACACAATCCCACGGGCTCGTTCAAAGATCGCGGAATGACCGTGGGCGTGACGCACGCGCGGCGCATCGGCGCAACGGCGGTCTCGTGCGCATCGACCGGGAATACGGGCGCGTCGCTCGCCGCGTATGCGGCGCTCGCCGGGCTGCCAGCGATCGTTTTGACGCCGCGCGGACAGGTCGCGCTCGGCAAACTCACCCAGCTCCTCGCATACGGCGCGCGCACCCTGCTCGTCAAGGGCGATTTCGACGCCTGCCTTGCGCTGGCGCGTGAGGCGAGCGAGCGCCTCGGCGTCCATCTGCTCAACTCGGTCAATCCGTTTCGGATCGAAGGGCAGAAGACGATCGTCTTCGAATTACTGCAGCAGCTGTCGTGGGAGCCGCCGGACTGGATCGTCGTCCCGGCGGGAAACCTCGGCAACACCGCGGCGTTCGGGAAAGCGCTGCGCGAGGCGCGCGACTGGGGACTGATTCGCCGGCTGCCGCGTCTCGCCGCCGTGCAGGCGGCAGGAGCGGCGCCGTTCGCGAAAAGCTTCGCCGAGGGATTCGCGAAACGCTACACGGTCCAGGCGCACACCGTGGCGACCGCCATCAACATCGGCAATCCGGCGTCATACGATCGCGCGGTCATCGCCATCCGCGAAACCGACGGCATCGTCGCCGCGGTTCCCGATGCCGACATTCTCGAAGCGAAGGCGGTGATCGATGCCTCCGGCGTGGGCTGCGAGCCCGCGAGCGCGGCAAGCGTCGCGGGAACCCGCAAGCTGATTCGCGACGGCGTGATCGCCCCGGGTGACTCAGTCGTCGCGGTTCTCACGGGGCACATCCTCAAGGACCCCGATGCCATCACGCGGTATCATCAGGGCCAGGAGCCGACACCGGCGCACGCCAACCCCCCGCTCGAGATCGAGCCGCGGCTCGAGGAGATCGAACGGGCGCTCGCCCCGAAACGCCCCTGACGTGCGTGCCGCTTTGGTCCCGTGAACATCGGGCGGCCGGGAAAGATCATCGCGGTCGGCCGGAACTACGTCGAGCACGCGGCCGAGCTCGGTAACACCGTCCCAAAGGAGCCGCTGATTTTTCTCAAGCCGCCGTCCGCCGTGATCGGGGACGGCGACACGATCGTCCTACCGCCTGAATCCGCGCGCGTGGAGCACGAAGGTGAAATCGGCGCCGTCATCGGGCGACCGCTGCATCGCGCGACCGAAGCGGAGGCGGCGGGCGCCATAGGCGGGATCACCTGCGTGAACGACGTGACCGCGCGTGACCTGCAGCGCTCGGACGAGCAGTGGACGCGCGCCAAGGGATTTGACACGTTCTGCGCAATTGGGCCGCGGATCGTGGCGATCAGCCCCGAGCAGTATCGCCAGCTCGAAGTGATCTGTCGCGTCAACGGTCGCGAGCGACAGCACGGCTACGCGCGCGACATGGTGTTCAGCATTCCCAGGCTCGTGTCATACGTATCACAGGTGATGACGCTCGAGCCGGGGGACCTCATTGCGACGGGGACGCCCGCCGGCGTTGGTCCGCTCGCTCCCGGAGACATTGTCGAAGTCGAGATCCCGGCGGTCGGCGTGCTGCGGAATCCGGTTCGTGGAATGTGAGGCGCCGCCGCAACCCCTCCCCTTTCCCTAGGTTCTTCCCCCCCGCCTTACCGGTCAGGCGCGAAACGTGCAACTTTCCTTCGCCCTTAATCGGCTTTTCTACCCAGGGGGGGCAGATGCATGCGGTCGTAAGGCGTTACCGCGTTCGGCTGGGCACCATGGAGCAGGCCGCGCGCTATACGGAAAAGTGGTTCGTGCCGTTGCTGCGCCAGATACCCGGATTCAAGAGTTGCTATTTCGTCTCGGACGGCGAAGGCGTGCTCTCTTCCTTGAGCTTCTTCGAAACCCGCGACGCGGCCAAGGCGGCGAATGCGCTCGCGACCCAGTGGTTCCGTGATGAGTGGGGCGCCTACCGCCCGCTCGCTCCGGAGGTCATGGGTGGCGAGGTTCTGACCCAGATCATCGCCGAACGTCGTGTCATTGGGGATCGGCGTCAGATGCCCGACCGTCGCGCCAGCGCAACAATCGGCCCGTTGCCGCACGGCCAGGACATGCGCCAAGGCGGCGATCGGCGCAGCGGCATCGACCGGCGCGTGCCGGTGTTCGATCGCCGCGTGGAGTTGCGTGCCGTAGGCTGACTAGCCCGCTGCAAGGAACCGCTTCCCGCGTGAGCCGTATCACGTTGTTGGGGCTCAGATGACGGTATGCTGGGGCGGAGTAGTTCGAAGGGAGCGGGGAGTATGGGCATCAGCGAGCAGAGCTGGAGCAACGACGAGGCATGGCGCGGCGACGTTCACGTGAACGGCGAAGCCTGGCGAGGCGACGCGCACTTCTCCGATTGGCCGGAAGAAGCGGCGGGACCGGAATACTGGTTGTTTAAGCAGGAGCGAGACGAAGAAGAATAGCGCGGAACTCGGAGCGCGGAATTCGGAACTAGAGACTCATGTTCCGGCTTCCGCGTTCCGCCTTCCGAGTTTGCCCCGCGCCACCAACAGTTCCGCGTTGAGAATCGCAGCCCCCGCCGCGCCACGAATCGTGTTGTGACTCAAGGCGACAAAGCGGAAATCCAGCACACGGTCGGGAAAGAGCCGGCCCACCGTGACGCTCATGCCCTTGCCCGCGTCGCGATCGAGCCGCGGCTGCGGGCGATCGGGTTCATCGCGGAGAATGAGCGGGCGCTCGGGCGCGCTGTGGAGGCCGAGCTCCTGCGGAGCGCCGCGGAAGCTCGCGATCGCTTCGCGCACGTCCTCGATCCGAACCCGGCGCGCCAGTTTCACGCGAATCGCGGCGATATGGCCGTCCTGAACATTCACCCGATGCACCTGAGCGCTGACGGGGAACGGCGCCGGCACGAATGATCCGTCGCGAAAGCCACCCAGAATTTTTTGCGTCTCCCGCTCGATCTTTTCTTCTTCGCTGGCAATGAACGGCACGACGTTATCCGTGACATCCATCGCGGGCACGCCCGGATAACCCGCGCCCGAAATGGCCTGTAACGTCGTGACGATCGCGGCTTCGATCCCGAACTCGCGTTGCAGCGGAGCGAGGGCCAGCGCGATGCCGATCGCCGAACAGTTCGGGTTGGTGACGACGTACCCGCTTCCCTTCGCGCCGTTCAAGACCGCGATGTGATCCGGATTTACCTCAGGAATGAGCAGCGGCACGCCGGCATCCATCCGGAACGAGGACGAGTTGCTGATCACGGGATACCCGGACTCGGCGAAACACTGCTCCGATTCGCGTGCGACGTCCGTGGGCAGGCTCGAGAAGATCACATCGCAGTCGAGCGGCGGGCGCGGCGCCTCGACCGGCAGCCCGCGCACCCCGGACGGCATCTCTCCCGGCAGCCGCCACGTGCACGCATCGCCAAACGCCTTGCCCACGGATCGATCGGACGCGGCAACCGCGGTGACCACGAATTGCGGGTGATCCGCCAGCAACGCCACGAAGCGCTGGCCGACGGTTCCCGTGGCCCCGAGCACTCCCACCCGGATTTTCTGATTCATGCCCGCAGTGCCTCGTTCGTTCGCAGCGCAGCGAGCGCTTCACCCATCCGGCGCACGCCTTCGCTCAACGCTGGTTTATCCACGCAGAACGACAATCGCAGGAAGCCCTCACCTTCGGTACCGAAGGTGCCCCCCGGAACGGTAATCACGCCATGCTCAAGCAGCGTCTCCGCCACCTGGCGCGAGTTCCCATACCCCGCCGTATCGAGCATGGTGTAGAACGCGCCATCCGGCATCACGGCGCGCAACCCCAGCGTGTGCTCAATCGCGCGCCGCAGGTGATCTCGCCGATCCCGAAATATCGCGCGCACGGCCGCGCGGGCCTGTTCGGCCTGCTCGGACCACGCCGCGAGGGCGGCCTTTTGTGAAATGGTGCTGGCGCACGTGGTCACATACCCATGGAGCACGAGCGCGCTCCGCACGACCTCCGCGGGCCCCGTGAGCCAACCGAGTCGCCATCCCGTCATGCTCATGGACTTCGAGAGGCCACTTACGGTCACCGTATTGGCATAGTGATTGGCCATCGAGGGCGGACGTGCCGCATCGAAGTACAGCTCGCGATAGATCTCGTCGCTCACGACCACGGCGTTCGTGCCCGCGAGCGCGGCCGCCATCGCTTCCAAATCCTCCGTCCCGAGCATTCGCCCCGTGGGGTTCGACGGGCTGATGCACACGACCACCTTGGTACGGGGTGTCACCTGCCGCCGGAACTCGTCGCCGTCAAACCCGAAATCGCCGGCGCCGGGGAGTCGGTAGAATACCGCGCGGCCGCCGGCCATCGCGACAATGGCGGGATACGCAATGAACCCCGGATTGGGGAGCAGGACCTCGTCGCCTTCATCGACGAGACTGAGCAGCGCGAGATACAGCGCCTCCTGCGACCCCGCCGTCACGATCACTCGCTCGACGGCGGGGTCGAGCCCGGGATATCCGGACGCAATGCGTTCGCGCAGCGCCGGAAGACCGGCATGCGCGGTGTATCCGTTGCGCTCGGCCTGAATTGCCCGCACGGCCGCTTCGCGGACGATCTCGGGTGTCGGGAGATCGGGCTCGCCCAGGCCCAGATTGATGCTGCCCGCGGGCGCGCGATCGAAGAAGTCCCGAATCGCACTCTTCGTGATTCCCCGCAGCCGGCGCGGGGGCTCGTAGGTCACCGCAGTGCCTCTTCGAGGAGCGCCGCGGCGCTCGTTTGTGCGTCACGGTACTTCACAATTACGGGCGTGTACAGGGAAATCCCGTGCTGCTGTGCGAACGCACTGGCTCGCGTGGCGGGACGGGAGCCCGGCACGACCACGGCACCGGAGGGGATTTCGAGCCCGCCACCGTCGGTCCGCCGGTACACCTTCTCGCGGACGAGATCGTAGACGGGCGTCGATCCCGTGAGGATCGTTCCCGCCCCGAGCACCGCGCGCTCACGCACGATCGTTCCCTCGTACACCCCACACCCGCCGCCCACGAGCACGTCGTCCTCGATGATCACGGGCAGCGCGCCCACCGGTTCGAGCACGCCACCGACCTGCGCCGCGGCCGAGAGGTGGACTCGCTTCCCGATCTGGGCGCACGACCCGACCAGGGCGTGGCTGTCGATCAGCGTGCCTTCACCGACATACGCGCCGACATTCACATACATCGGCGGCATGCAGACCACTCCCGGCGCGACGTAGCAGCCATCTCGAATCGTCGACCCGCCGGGCACGATTCGCACATTGTCGGCGAGGCGCGTCTCGCGAATCGGGTAGGTGTCCTTGTCGAAGAACCGGAACGTGCTGTCGCTCGAGACATCCGTGAGCCTGCCAATGCGAAAGCCAAGGAGAATCCCTTGTTTGACCCATGCATTGGCGCGCCACGTCCCATCGGCGGCGCGCTCGGCGGCGCGGATCGCGCCGCTCGCAAGCGCTCCGCGAAATTCCTCGAACGTACGCCGCTCCGCGTCTCCATAGCTCTCGCGTGGCGCGCTCCGAGCGAGCGCCTCCATGCGTTCACGCAGCGACATGCGCCGGTTGTTCGAGGACTCCGAGGTCCTTGAGGATTTCCCGCAGCCGGGCGCGGGTCGCCTCTTCGACCGGAACGAGCGGCAGCCGGTAACGCTCCTCGAGTAATCCCATCAATGCCATCGCCGCCTTCACGGGCCCGGGATTCGATTCGAGAAAGTTTGCTTCCATGAGCGGCAGCAGGCGGTAATGCCGTTCGCGCGCGCTGCGCCAGTCTCCCCCGAGCGCGGCACTCGTGAGCTGCGCCATCATCCCCGGCACTTCGTTCGAAACGACGGAGATGATCCCTTCGGCGCCAAGCGCGATGAGCGGCAGCGTGCTTGCATCGTCGCCGGAGAGCACGCGGAAGTCGGCCGGCCGTGACCGGATGATGGCCATGACCTGGCCCAGGTCTCCCGACGCTTCCTTCACACCCACGATGTTCTCAACCTGCTTCGCGAGCTTTACGACAGTCCCGGCCGCAATGTTCGAGGCCGTGCGGCCCGGGACATTGTAAAGGACCACCGGAAGCCCGGGCACGGCCGCGGCGACGGCCGTGAAGTGCGCGATGAGGCCGGGCTGCGTTGGCTTGTTGTAGTACGGTGCGACCACGAGCACGGCGTCCACCCCTGCCGCCCGCGCCGCCCGCGCCCGCTCGATCGTCACCGCGGTAGAGTTGCTGCCCACGCCCGCGATCACGCGCGCTCCACCCGCTCGCGCCGCTTCCACGGTCAGGCGAAACACGCGGGCCTGCTCATCGGACGAGAGCGTCATGGCTTCGCCGGTCGTGCCGCAGGGGACCAAGAGCCTCACGCCCTCTCGGATTTGCCGGTCGACGAGCGTACGCATGCGCGCTTCGTCGACCTTGCCGTCCGCCCCGAACGGAGTCACGAGCGCCGTCCCGCACCCCTCGAGCCAGTCCACGCGCAGCGTCATCGCGCTGCTCCTTTCCGTTGCGACGCGAGGATCTCGTCCAGCACGTCGCCAAAGGCAAAAATGCCGCGGCGCCGACCGCCGTGCGCGAGCCAATGCGCCGCGGCGATTGCGCCGTCGGCAAACCCGTCGCGCGAGCGGGCCGTGTGCACCAGAAGGATAGTGTCGCCGGCCGAGTCGAACCCCACCCGGTGCGTGCCCGGAATGTGCCCGGCGCGGGTGCTCGTGATCGGCACGCTGGCCACGCCGAGATGGCGGCGCAGCACGCGTTCGAGCTCGAGCGCCGTGCCGGACGGGGCGTCGCGCTTGCCTGCGTGATGCGCCTCCTCGATATAGGCGTCGTAGCCCTCGAGACCGCGAAACAGATCGGCCGCGCATTCGAGGACGCGCGAAAACAGATGGGCGCCGATGGAAAAGTTCGCCCCGTAGAGCATCGTCCCCTGGCACTCATCCACCAGCCGCCGCACTTCTGATTCTTCGGCCTGCCACTCCGTCGTCCCTTCGACCAGCGGCACGCCGGCCCGCGCGCACGCCGCCGCGTGCGCAGGCACGGCCGTCGCTACCGAGAAGTCGATCGCGGCATCGTATTTCCCCTCACGCAGACGGGCGGTGAGTGCGTCGGCTCCGAGGCCCGCGTCGCGCGCGGTAACCACGAGCCCAACTTCGTGGCCCTCGCCCTGGGCTCGCGCAATCGCCACGCGCCCCATGCGCCCATCGCCGAAAAACGCGAGCCTCACGACCCGCCTCCGGTTCCGGTCGCCGGGATCCGCGTGGCCCCATCCTGCGGCAGGAGCGCGCGTCCGAGCCGCGTGTACAGCTCGATCCCCCGCTCGAGCTCGCCACGGGAGATGCGCTCGCGAGCGGTGTGGGCGTCGTGAATCGATCCCGGACCGAACAGGAGCGGCGTTCCCCAGTTGCTGAGATGGGGAATATCGGTCGTGAATCCCACCACACAGTGCTCGAACCCCGGAACGGACATCAGCCGCACCGGTGGTGTGTGGCTCAGATATTCGACCCGGACTCGGCCATCCACGGTCCGCTCGAGCAGCTCGCGAATCGGCTCGTCGTCCGTCACCAGTCGGATGTGGAGATCGGCGTGCGCGTCGGGCGCGATGACGTTCGCCCCTACGCCGCCGCCGATCACGCCGATATTGCACGTCGTCTCGCCGAAATACGAATCGCGCGGCCAGGAGATCGCGCGCAGATCCCGCAGGACATCGAGCAGCAGGTGAATCGCCGAGCGGCCGCGCTCGGGATAGGCCGAGTGGCCGCCCGTTCCCTCGGCCCACAAGGTGACGCGCAGCGAGCCCTTCGACCCGATAGCGAGACGGTTTTCGGTCGGCTCACCCACGATCACGTACCGGCAGTGCCGCGCCGCGGGAAGTGCGTTGGCCGCGCGCGCGCCGATACTCCCCTTCTCCTCGTCCGGCACGAACAGGAGCCCGATCTCCTGAATCCCCTGGGCGCGCAGCCGCTCCGCCGCGGCGACCTGGGCCGCAATGATGCCCTTGGCGTCGCACGCGCCTCGGCCGTAGAGATATCCCCCGTCTTCCGAGGAAGGAAAGAAGGGAGACACCGTGTCCGTATGGGTGCAAAACACGATACGGGCCGGCGCGTCGGTGTGCGCGAAGATCACGGGGCGGCCGGGCGCCGCCTCGTGCACGTCCACGTCGTAGCCCAAACCCTGAAGATGAATCGCCAGCACTCCCGCCACTTCCTCTTCATCTCCCGAAACGGACGGGATGTCGATCAGCTGTCGCGCGAGCTCGACGGGGCCGCCGGCCGACCGAGGAGCGCCTGCGATCCTCGGTCCGGTTCCCCGCGGCCCCCCGCTGTTGGCGAGTCCGGGGCGATCGAGCAATGCCGCGTGGAGGCGTGAGACGGTCTCGCGCACCTGATCCTCGTCCACGACGAAAGTGATATTGACGCGCGATGCGCCCTGGGAAATAAGCGAGACGTTGATGTCGCGAATCGTCTCGAACAACCGTGCCGCGATGCCGGGCGTGGTGCGCAGGCCTTCGCCCACCACACAGATGATGGCGCGTCGTGACTCGACGGTAACATCGCCCAGCGCCTCCAAATCCGCGACCACCGGTGCGAGGCCCGCGCCGTCCTCCACGGTCACGGAGAGGCTGACCTCGGACGTCGTCACGACGTCGACTGGCATGCGGTGACGATCGAATACCTCGAACACGGCGCGCAGAAAGCCGTAAGCGCCAAGCATCCGCGGCGACGTGATCTGCAGAACGGTAATGCCCGACTTGTGCGCGATCGACTTCACCGCGCCGGGCCACAGCTCCGCCGTATTCGCGACCACCGTTCCCGGATCGTCCGGCACGCGGGAATTCACGATCCGGACCGGAATGCCGCGGCTCAGCGCCGGTTGAATCGTCTTCGGGTGCAGAACTTTCGCGCCGAAGTACGCGAGCTCCGAAGCCTCGGAGTACGACAGGCTCGGAATAGTCCGCGCGTTCTTCACGACCCGGGGGTCGGCGGTGAGGACGCCCGAGACATCGGTCCAAATTTGAATCTCCGACGACTCGAGCGCCGCCCCGACCAGGGCCGCCGTGTAGTCCGAGCCGCCACGACCGAGCGTCGTGGTGACGCCGCTTTTGGCCCGCCCGATGAAACCGCCGAGCACCGGCACCTCGCCCTCCTGTACGAGCGGCATGAGCTCAGCGCGCGTGCACCGCTCGCTCTCCACGAGGTCGGGATCAGCCTTCCCGTGGGTCGCGTCGGTCACCACACAGCGGCGCGCGTCCACGGCCCGCGCCGAAATCCCGCCCGCCCGGAGGACCGCCGCCAGGAGCACGGAGGAGAGTCGTTCACCAAACGAGACGACCTCGTCGCGAATCGCGGCGAGCTCGCTCGGGTCGCGTTCCAGTCTCAGGATCAATGCGGTGATGTCGTCCCGGGCGCTGTCGAGGTCGCGCTCGATGTTCTGGAGCTCGCCGCCAGTCAGGAAATGCCGAGCGATAGAGCGGTGCCGCTCGAAGTGCGCCGCGAGGCCGTCCGTCGAGCGCGTATCGACGCTCGCCAGGAGCGCGTCGGTCGCGCGGCTCAACGCCGAAACGACGACGACGGGATGCAGGGGAAGCCGCGCCGAGACGATACTGCGCACGCGCTCGAACGCCGCCGCGTCTTCGACCGACGTGCCGCCGAACTTCAGCACAGTACTGGAAACCGTCACATGTCCTCTTGGTCCTGGTGCGTTAACCCCCGGAAGCGCGTCACGCGCCTTTCCAGGGTCGCAAACAACTGCCTAACGACAATTGTGGACGAAAGCCGCTAACGGAGGGAACACACCCGCTTTCGGCGGGACCACGAGGACAGGACACTGCGGCAGAAGGGTTGCATGTTGCAGTGACACACCTTACGAAGCGCCGCGAAGGCTGTCAAGCACGGCTCCGTTGACACGCATGTCGTCACGTTGTAGCGTTTTGACCTTGGGAGAACATATGACTGGTCGCCGCGCCACAATCTGTTATAAGGCCTGCCGCTGTACAGGCTGTGCTCGCTCCCCGCGGAGCGGTCACGATTGCGGTGCACTGTCCGGATACGAACGGACGTAGACTCAGGTTGAAACGTGCAGCGTCGATCGGGCCCGCTCCTCGGAGCGGGCCTTTGCTTTGGCAGTCATAGGTGGGTGGGTTGACCCCGGGGCCATGCCCCGGGATTCCAAGGGAGGGCGGTTGCTGACACCAGCACAGGTGCGCGACACCGCGTCAGAGTTGAAAGGCGCCAAACCGGAGCAGATCCTCGGTTGGGCCCTCGCGACGTTTCCGGGCCGCGCGGCGGTTACCGTCAGCTTCGGCGGCGGGGGGATCGTCCTGGCCCATATGCTGAGCCAGGTCGATCGGCGGGTGCCCGTGCTGTTCCTCGATACGGGGTTCCATTTTCCCCAGACCCTCGCGTTCAAGGATCGCTTCGCGGAACGCTACGGGTTGAACGTGATCGATTTGCATCCGGCGACGGATCCGGGACCGCTGTTCAGAACCGACCCCGATCGCTGCTGCCATATCCGGAAGGTCGAGCCGCTCGAGCGGGCACTGGTCAATTACGACGGCTGGATCAGCGCGGTGCGCAGCGACCAGACCGACCATCGGGCGGCCATCGAGGTGCTCGAATACCATCTCGCGGGCGAGCATCCCATCGTGAAGGTCTACCCGCTCGCGGGCTGGTCGCGCGACCAGATCAGCGGGTATCTGCGAGAGCACGACGTGCCCCATCACCCACTCATGGATCAGGGATTCACGAGTATCGGCTGCTGGCCCTGCACGCGCGCCACGCGTCCTGGTGAACCCGAGCGTGCCGGCCGCTGGAGCGGAATGGGAAAGACCGAGTGCGGCCTCCACACGTTTACGGTGAAGGCGTGAGTTTCTACCCGGTCTTTCTGGTGCTCAAGGGGCGCCGCGCCGTGGTTGTGGGCGGCGGGGCCGTGGCCGAGCAGAAGGTGCGGGGATTGCTCGATGCCGGTGCCCGGGTGACGGTGGTCAGCCCCGCGCTCACCTGGAAGCTCGAGGACCTCGCGGCGATCAATGCCATCACCCTGGTCGGCCGACCGTACACGGACGGCGACCTGGACGGCGCGTTCATCGCCATCGCGGCGACGGACGATCGCAGCGTGAATGAGGCCGTCTGGGCTGAAGCCGAACGCCGCGGGGTGCTGCTCAACGCCGTCGACGACGTGCCGCATTGCAGTTTCATCGCGCCCGCCATCCATCGCGTGGGAGATATCACGGTGGCCGTGTCGTCGGGCGGCAAGAGCCCGGTGCTCGCGGTGCGGCTACGTGATCGCATTCGCTCACTCATCGGACCGGATCAAGCGCAATTTCTCGAATTGCTCGGCGAGCTGCGTCCCGAGGTGACGGCGCGGATCGCGGATGCCAAACAGCGCACCCGGCTGTGGTATCGCATCGTGGACTCCGATGCCGGCGAATACGTGCGCCGCGGCGATCTCGCGGGCGCACGCCAGCGGATTGAATCGCTGATCGCCAGCACCGAGTCGGGTGAGCCACTCGAAGCCGCTCCGCGCGGCATCGTCTATCTGGTCGGCGCCGGTCCCGGCGATCCGGACCTGATCACCGTGCGCGGACTCGAACTGCTCCGCCGGGCCGACGTCGTCGTGTACGATCGGCTGGTCCATCCGGGGCTCGTGGATCGCGCACCGGCCTGGGCCGAGCGTGTGTTCGTCGGCAAGCGCGCGGAGGGACATTCGGTCGAGCAGGAGAAGACGAACGCGCTGCTGGTGTCGCTCGCGCAGGCTGGCAAAGTCGTGGTTCGACTCAAGGGTGGTGACCCGTTTGTGTTCGGACGCGGCGCCGAGGAAGCGGAAGCACTGGAGCAGGCCGACGTGCCATTCCAGATCATTCCCGGCATTACCTCGGCGATCGCGGCACCGGGCGCCGCAGGAATCCCCGTGACCCACCGCCGGCACGCCTCCGCGTTCGCGGTGGCGGCGGGCCACGAGTGCGAGGGCGACTCGGATCTCGATTGGGAGGCGCTGGCTCGGATTCCCACCCTCGTTTTCCTCATGGGCCTGCGCGGGCTTCCCAATATCGTCGCCCGTCTCGTCGAGCACGGCCTGTCGCCGGACACGCCGGCCGCCGTGATCGCGAGTGCCACGCTGCCCGAAGCACGGGCTGTCGCCGGAACGCTTGCCACTATCGCCGAGCTGGCGCGCGAAGCCAACCTCGAATCGCCAGCGACCCTCGTCGTGGGAGACGTCGTTCGCGTCGGCGCACTGATCGGATCCGGCGCGTCGCTGCCGCTCCGAACCGAAGTGCTCATCGAAGCCTGAGGACGAATTCATGACCGCTATCGCGACACCGCCCCGCGGCCCGCAGCCGATCCCCGATTTCATTCTCTCCGAGCTCGCGGAATACGAGGAGCACATCCACGAATTCCGTCGGGGGGAGATCGGCGAAGTGAAGATGCAGAAGATCCGGCTGCAGTTCGGCACCTACGCCCAGCGGCAGGACGGCGTGCAGATGCAGCGGATCAAGATTCCGGGCGCGATTCTCACGGCCGACCAGCTCATCTGTCTGGCCGACGCGGGCGACCGCTTCGGCTCGGGGTTCGTGCATTTCACGACACGCGAGGATGCGCAGCTCTATTACCTGAAGCTCGAGGAAGCACCGGAGCTGATGCGGTTTCTCGCGTCGTACGGCATCACGTCACGGGAAGCGTGCGGTAACACCGTCCGCAACATCACCGCGTGCTATCGCTCGGGGACGTCGCCCACCGAAGTGTTCGACGTCGCACCCTACGCGCATGCGCTGTTCCGGTATCTGGTGCGCAACGATCACAACCAGGTGATGGGCCGGAAGTTCAAGATCACGTTCGAAGGCTGCACCGAAGACCACTCCGCCGTGCGATTCCACGACATCGGCTTCCTCGCCAAGAAGCGGATCGAGAACGGCAAGGAACGGCTCGGATTTCTGCTGCACGTGGGCGGCGGCCTGGGCGGCGCACCCATGATCTCGCACGTATACAGCGAATTTCTGCCCGTCGAGGAGATGTACAACTTCGCGTCGGCGCTGCTACGGCTGTTCGATCGCTACGGCGAGCGGAAGTCCCGCATGAAGGCGCGGATGAAGTTCCTGGTGCAGTCGATGGGATGGGAGCGCTTCAAGGACGCGCTGGACCAGGAGCGCGAGCTCGTGGGCCCGGTTCCCTTCCCAGCCGAAGATCTCGAGCCCGCCCACCAGCCGATTCCGGAGCCCGGTGCTCCACGCGCGAGCCACGACCCTCGGACCCATAGGCCCGAATTCAAGCGCTGGCAGCGCGATTCCGTGCTGCCACACAAGCTTCCCGGCCTGAAGGGTGTAAACGTGCGCCTGCGCCTCGGCGACATCGTGAGCGACAAGCTCAGAAGCCTGGGTGAGGTGGTCCGCCGCTACTCGGGGAGCGAGGCGCGGGTTTCGGTCGACCAGAACCTGTTCCTGCCCTGGGTGCGCGAGACCGAGCTGCCCGACCTGTACGAGGCGCTCTCGGGTCTCGAGCTGGCCGACGCCGGTTCCGAGACCGCGGAAGACATCACCACCTGCCCGGCCGCGGACACGTGCCGCTTGGGCATTGCCTCGGCCAAGGGCCTCGGATCGGCGCTGTCCGCCGCGCTCGAGCCCGGTGGCGAGCTGGCGCAATACACCGACAGCATCCGGGACGTGAAGATCAAGATCTCGGGGTGCCCCAACGGCTGCGCACAGCACGCGATTGCCGACATCGGATTCCACAGCGCGGCCATGACGGAAAACAAACGCACCGTCCCTTCTTACTTGCTGTTCATCGGCGGAAAGCAGGGCATGGAGCGAGCACAGATCGGCGGCATCATCGGCAAGTATCCCGCGAAGCGTGGCATCAAACTGCTGGGCGCGTTGCTCGAGCTGTACACGGCCGAGCGGCAGCAGGGGGAGGACTTCACGGCCTGCATGACCCGGTTGGGCGACGACCGGCTGAAGGCCTTGCTCGAGCCGTTCCGCGCGGTGCCCTCGTTCGAGAGCGACCCGAGCTTCTATCAGGACTGGGGCCATGCCAATGAGAAGTTTGCGGTACGCCAGGGCGTAAAGGGCGAGTGCGCCGGCACCACCATCGCGGAGAAGGTCCCGTCCAGGGAAGATGCCGAAGAGGCCCTCGCCCAAGCCGACGCATACGTCGAGCACAAAGCCTGGGATGCGGCGATTTATGCCGCCTACGATGCCGCCGCCGCCGGAGCCCGTGTCCCGCTCTACAAGCGGCTCGTCGATCCGTTCACCTCGGAGCAGGTGCTCTGGGAGTTCGAGAACATCTTCGTACTTTCCGGGCAGACGGACGGCGCGTGGCCCGACCTGCGGAAGAGCTTCGACACGTTGCGAAGCGTGGAGCCGAGCGAGGCCGCCGCGCGCGCCATTCTCGAGCGCGCCCGCGAGTTCGTGGCCTATTCGACGGAGTTCTTTGCGGAGCCCATCAAGTTCAGTCGTGTGGTGGAGGACGCGGCGGCGGATTGATTTAGAACAACGTTGCCCGTCGCTACGACGCAACGCATTTTTCTTTCATGCCGAAACGCCTTCTGGTCCTCATATCCGCTGGCGTCTTCTGCGCCGCAGGCCTTCCAGCGCAGACCCGTCCTGCACCAACCGTCGACACCGCGGCAACTGTGTCAGGCCCCCGTCCCATCCCCGGGCCCGTGTACGAACCCGCCGCATTCACGCGTGCGGTCTTGCGAGGCACGCGCGCACGCTCTGGTGCTCCTGGCCCACGCTACTGGGTGGCGCATCCGCGGTATCGCATTGAGGCGACACTCGATCCCGTAAAAAACCGGCTCGACGGTCGCGAAACGGTCCTCTACGCCAACCGCTCGCCCGACACACTCACTCGGCTCGCGGTACATCTGCGCCAAAACGTCTTCGCGCCCGGAGCGCCGCGCCGGCAACCCGTGCCGATCACCGGCGGCGTGATCCTCCAACGCCTCCTCTTGAACGGTCGAGCCCTCACCAAGGCCCCTCAGGGCCAGGAGGCCATACCGGGACAATACGCAGTCGATGGGACGGTGATGTGGATCGCGCTTTCGACGGCACTGCGGCCGGGTGATAGCCTGCGTCTCGACGCTTCCTGGTCGTACGCGCCCGCACCGGCGCCGCCATCCGACGGACGTGAGGGACACGAGGGTCGCGTGTACTTCATGGGCTACTGGTATCCGCAGATCGCGGTGTACGACGACGTCGACGGCTGGGTGGCTGATCCGTATCTGCTCGAAGCCGAGTTCTATATGGACCCGGCCGATTACGACGTGCGCATCACGGTGCCACACAACTGGATTGTGGGTGCGACCGGAACGCTCGCGAACCGCGAGGCGATCTTCTCGCGACCGACGCTGGACAGTCTTGGGAGCGCGCGTGCTAGCGGTCGGGTGATCCGTATCCTCACGCCAGGTTCGCCCGCTGCGGCACGCGCTTTCGTGTCGGGAACGACCCCCCTGACGTGGCACTGGGTCGCGAACAATGTGCGCGACTTTGCGTGGGGAACGAGCGATCAGTACGCCTGGGATGTCACGCGGGCGCTGGTGCGACACGGTGCCGCCACCGACACGGTCGACATCAACAGCTACTTCCGTCTGTCGGAGCCGGCCGCGGCCTGGCGGATCGGGGGCGCACGCTACACGCGCGACGCGGTCCAGGAGATGTCGCAATATCTCTGGCCGTATCCCTATCCCGCGATGAGCTCGTTCGAAGGCGTGCTCGACGGCGGCGGCATGGAATACCCGATGGCCACGGTGATGCAGCCGTGGGCCGACACGCTGTCGCTCGCCGGCGACCTCATGCACGAGACGGGGCACATGTGGTTCCCGATGCAGGTGGGGTCGAACGAGACACGCTTCCCGTGGATGGACGAGGGATTCACGCAGTTCGATGTCGCGCAATGCATGCGCGCGCTGTATGGCGAGCCGCGCGGCGGGACGGGCCGCCCGAACGACGCCGAGCCCGGGCAGCGCGCCACTTATGTCCACGCGGCGCGCGCGGGGCAGGATCTGCCCCTCATTCTCCCGGGCACGGGTGACGACTATCCCCAGGCGTTGTACTACATCATGTACTACAACAAGACGGCGCAGGTGCTCGCGGCACTACGTGGCCTGCTGGGCGAAGCGACGTTCCACCGCGCGTTCGTCGAATACGGCCGGCGCTGGATCGACCGCCATCCCGAGCCCTACGACTTCTTCAATACCATCGCGGACGTATCAGGCCGTGATCTCTCCTGGTTCTGGACCACGTGGTTCTATCACGGCTGGCCGCTCGATCAGGCGGTGCAGTCCGTGGCCGCGGACGGCGATTCCGCGACGATCACGATCGTCGATCGCGGCCTCGCTCCTATGCCGATCCTGCTCGCCGTCACGCGAGCCGACAAGAGCGTACAGCGCGTCGAGCTACCGGTTGAAGTATGGTTTACGGGGAACGGCGTGAGGAAAATTCAGGTGCGCGTGACGCGGGATCCGCAGGTCGCGCAAGTGGAGATCGATCCGGACGGACTCTTTCCGGACATCGACCGCGCGAACAACGACTGGACTCGTTAAGGTCGGGTTCGGCTTCCGTCTCTTTCCGTCCCTTGCCGTCTCTCCCCGTCCCTGAGTAGCGGCAGCTCAAACCCGTCCCGCAGCGCCTGCCAGCTCGCCTCGATGATGTTCTCCGAGCAGCCCACCGTGCTCCAGCGTTCCGACCCGCGAGCCGACTCGATGACCACGCGCGGTTTGGCCGCGGTCGCAAGATGGTCGTCGATGATGCGCACCTTGTAATCGACCAGTCGCACGTCGGCGAGCTCCGGATAATGGGGAATGAGCCCCTTGCGGATGGCGCGGTCCAAGGCGTTCACGGGCCCCGCCCCCTCGGCCGCCGTGTGCATCACCTCGTCTCCGATCTGCAGCTTCACGATGGCCTGAGCCGAAATCTGACCGCTTGTGCCTTTGCCCTGCTCCACGATCACGGTGAAACCGAGTAGCTCGAACGGCGCGCGATACGCCGGCGCCGCGCGGCGCACCAGCATCTCGAACGATCCTTCGGCCTCCTCGAACTGAAAACCGGCGTGCTCCAGGTCCTTGATCTGCTGCAGTAGCTGCTGTTCCTGCGCCCCGACCTCCAACCCCAGCGCCCGCGCGCGCAACGAGATATTGCGGCGCCCCGCGAGCTCGCTCACGACCACACGCATTTCGTTACCCACGACCGCCGGGTCGATGTGCTGGTACGTGTCGGCGAGCTTCGCGACCGCGGCAACGTGAATCCCGCCTTTATGCGCGAACGCACTCTTCCCCACGTACGGCTGATGGGGATCAGGGTTGAGATTGGCCACCGCCGCAACGAAGTGTGACGCCTCGGTCAGCCCCTGCATTTGGTCGGAGGTCACAACGTCCATGCCGAGCTTGTACTGCAGGGTCGCGATGAGGGGAATCAGGTCGAGATTGCCGCAGCGTTCACCGTAGCCATTGATCGTTCCTTGGACGTGCACGCATCCGGCCCGCACCGCTGCGAGTGCGTTGGCCAGCGCCAACCCCGAATCATTGTGGGTATGAATGCCCAGCGGAACCTCGAGCCGATTCTTGAGATCGCATACGCGTTGCTCGACCACGTGGGGGAGTTCGCCGCCGTTCGTGTCGCACAGCACGACGCAATCCGCCCCCGCGTCCGCCGCGGCCCGGAGCGTGGCGACCGCGTAGTCCGAGTCCAGGCGTGCGCCATCGAAGAAGTGCTCCGCGTCATAGATCACTTCCTTCCCGAGCTGCTTCAGGAACCGGACGCTGTCGCCGATCATTCGCAGGTTCTCATCGCGCGTGGTCTCGAGCACCCGCTCGACGTGCAGCACTGACGTCTTGCCGACGATGGTGACCACGGGCGTCTCGGCCTCGACCAACGCCCGCAGGTTGGCGTCGTCTTCGGTACGGCCGTTGGCGCGACGAGTCATCCCGAATGCGGCGACGCGGGCATGCGTCAGGCCCGCCTGCTTTACGCGCCGGAAGAACTCCGCGTCCTTGGGATTCGACCCCGGCCACCCGCCTTCGAGGTAATCGATCCCCAGCCGGTCGAGGCGCCGCGCGATTTTGAGTTTGTCTTCGACGGAAAGGGACATCCCCTCGCGTTGCGTTCCATCGCGCAGTGTCGTGTCGTACAGCCTCAGGTCCATGTGAGCTCCCAGAACAAAAAACGGCCTCTCCGCCGGAGAGGCCGTGGCACGTTGCGGGGTTTCAGTCTTCGATCAACCGAGCGCCAACACGCCGCCTCTCCGAGAGAGCCGGATAGTAATTGAGCGGCGAATACTGATGCGCGCGTGCATCACTGGCTCGCATACTAACCTCGGCGGAAATGGACCGAAAGGGACCAGAAAGAGACGGTGTGGGGGCCGGCACCCCCCTATTTCTGGCGGCTGATTCGGTCTCTTTTTGCCCTTTACCGTCGCCCACGGTGTGCATCATGCGCTCGATTAGTTCATCAGGCAACATCTTATGGCATCTACCATGCATAATGGCGTCAATATTTTGCAAATATTGCACAAAATGCTTGACACCTATGCGATGGCCGTGTACCCTTGATCCATCCGAAACCCGTTCCGACCTCATTGGAGGAGTAGTCCATGTCGCCCCTGACTAGTAGGTCAGTCTGGCTCTTCGCCATCTCGGTCTTGATTGGTTCCTTTTCGCCGGCCTCGGCGCAGACCCAGGTCGCCACTCAGCCCAAGGACACCACCAAATCGAAGCCGGCCGATACAACGACGGCCCCAGCGCCTGCCGCTGCAGCCGCGGCGCCCACGACATTCCCGCTCGGCATCAAGCTTGGCGGGTTCGGTGAGGCCTCGTACGTCTACTCGAACAACGCAGCTGAAGGGGTGATCGTCGGCCGGCTGTACGACCGCTACTCGCAGTCGTTTTCCCTGAACGGGATCGAGTTCATTGCCGACCGTCCCTATGCCACGAACAAGGTGGACGCGGGGGTGCACTCGAACTTCATCATCGGCCAGAACGCCGCCGTGCTGTATTCGACGGGCCTGCAGATCGGTCAGAACATCGACATCACGCAGCTGTTCGTCACGTTGAACCTCCCAACGGCAAACGGGAATGGCATACAGTTCAAGTTCGGAAAGATGGTCACGCTCATGGGACTGGAGGTAATCGAGACGACGGCGAACCCCAACTGGTCGCTCGGGAACCAGTTCATTTACCTGGAGAATTTCACCTCGACGGGTATCGAGATGGACTATAAGGCGTCTGGCGCCGTGAGCTTCGCGATCCGGCTCGATAACGGTTGGGATCGGGTCGTCGATACGACCGGACACAAGAGTGTCATGGGCTCGCTCGCGCTTTCAGGAAAGAACACGACGCTCAACCTGGTCCCGTACTACGGACCCGAGCAGGATGGATCGAGCGCCGCCCGGTACGGTATCGACGCCTTGTTCAATCAGAAGATCGGATCGAAGACTTCGGTGTGGATCCAGGGCGACTACGGGACTGAGAAGGCGAACTACGCGCTCCCGGATTCTACGAAGGACGCCACCTGGTGGGGCATTGGAGGGTGGATTGCACAAGACCTTTCACCTACCCTGAACCTCGCGCTCCGCGGCGACTACATCTCGGACAATCAGGGTGCGCGCACGGCCGGAGCGTTCGGCCTCACGTCCGTGTTCACTCCGGGATTCCCGTACGAGGCGCACGTCCTCTGGAGCGCCACCGGCACGCTCAATGTCAAGACGTTCCCGAACGTGCTGCTGCGTCCCGAGGTCCGGTACGATCATTCGAAATTCCAGGTATTCAACGGCGAGTTCGAGCAGTTCTCGGTAGCGTTCAGCGCGGCATACTCGTTCTAACGGGAAGCGGGAAGCGGGAAGCGCCGCTGCAAGACGCTTCCCGCTTCCCGCTTCCCGCTTCCCGCTTCCCGCTTCCCGCACGATCAGTACAGGCCCAAGTACCGCTGTAATTCCCACTCACTCACGCGTCTGATGTATTCCTGCCATTCGCGTTCCTTGGCCTCCACAAACCGTTCGTAAATGTGGTCGCCGAGGGCGGCGCGGATCACGTCGTCCTTCTCGAGATATTCCAGCGCCTCGTGCAGGTCGCGGGGGAGATCATCGATGCGGAAATGCCGGCGCTCCCGGTAGCTCATCTCGAAGATGTTCTTGTTCACTGGATCGGGCGGCGTCATCCGCTGCTCGAGACCGTCGAGCCCCGCGGCGATCTGCACGGTGAGCGAGAGATATGGATCGGCCGAGGGGTCGGGCATCCGCAGCTCGCAGCGGGTGCCCACGTCGCGGCGCTCGGGAATGCGAATGAGCGGCGAGCGATTGCGCATCGACCAGGCCACGTGTACCGGCGCTTCGTATCCCGGCACCAGACGCTTGTAGCTATTCACGAGAGGATTCGTGACCGCGCAGAATCCACGCGCGTGCTTCAAGAGCCCGCCGATGTAGTGGATCGCGACCTGCGACAGCTCCCATTGCGCCTTCGGGTCGTAAAACGCGTTCTTGGCTTTCTGAAACAGCGAGTGGCTTGTGTGCATGCCCGAGCCGGGCTGGCCGAAAATCGGCTGCGGCATGAATGTCGCGAGATAGCCGTGACGATATGCGACGTTCCGCACCACGAATTTGAAGGTGGCGAGATTGTCTGCCGTCTCGAGTGCGGCGGCGTAGCGAAAATCGATTTCGTGTTGTCCCGCCGCGACCTCGTGATGGCCGCTTTCCACCTCGAATCCCATGGACACCAGATCCCGCACGATCAGGCGCCGGATTTCCTCGGCGCGATCGAGCGGCGTGAGATCGAAGTATCCCCCCGAGTCGTGCGTCCGGGTGGTGGGTTTGCCGTTGTCGTCCAGCTGGAAGATGTAAAACTCAGCCTCGACGCCTACCATCACGCCGTACCCCAGGGCTTCCGCGCGCGCGATCTGTCGCCGCAGCGTCTGGCGCGGGCACCCGACGAACGGACTGCCGTCCGGGTTATAGATGTCGCACAACAACCGGCCTACCCGGCCGCCCTGGTCGTCGTGCGGCAGAATCCGGAAGGTGTCGAGGTCGGGATGGAGCACCATGTCCGATTCCTCGATGCGGACGAACCCCTCGATGGCGGAGCCGTCGAACCGCACGTCGCCTGAGAGCGCCTTCTCGAACTGGCTTTCCGGAACTTCGACGTTCTTGTTGACGCCCAGAATGTCGGTGAACTGCAGCCGTAGGAACGCGACACCCTGGTCGCGACACAGGTTCATGACGTCGCGCTTGGTGGCGCCGGTGGTTCTCTCGATTGTCGCGGTCATAGAATGGGTTGACCCCGGGGCGGTGCCCCGGGGTCGCGAGGATCACAACCCAGCTTATGCGTCGTAATACAGGAAGAACTCGTAGGGATGCGGCCGGAGCGCGACCGGATCGATTTCCTTCGCCTTCTTGTAGCTCACCCAGGTATCGATCAGGTCCCGCGTGAACACTCCGCCCTCGAGCAGGTAGGCATTGTCCGCCTCGAGCGATGCCAGAGACTCCTGGAGCGATCCGGGCGTGTTCTTCACGTGCTTGCGCTCTTCCGGCTCGAGCTCGTACAGGTCGACGTCCATCGGTTTGGGCGGCTCGATCTTGTTCTTCACGCCATCGAGGCCGGCCATGAGCAGCGCGGCGAACGTGAAGTACGGGTTGCTCGACGGATCCGGTGCGCGGAACTCGATACGCTTGGATTTCGGGGACTTCGAGTACATCGGAATCCGGCAGATCGCCGAGCGGTTCCGCGCCGAGTACATCAGGTTGATCGGGGCCTCGTAGCCGGGCACCAGACGACGGTAGCTGTTGGTGGTCGGCGCCGCGAACGCGAGCAGCGATGCCGCGTGCTTGATCAGCCCACCCACGTACCAGCGCGCCGTGTCCGACAGCAAGCCATAGCCCTTGGCATCGAAGAACAGCGGCTTCTGGTCATTCCAGAGGCTCATGTGCACGTGCATGCCGGATCCGTTATCGCCGTACATCGGCTTCGGCATGAACGTGGCCGTATAGCCGTTGGCCCGGCACACGTTCTTGACGATGTACTTGTACATCATCAGCTGATCGGCCATGCGGGTAAGCGTGTTGAACCGCATGTCGATTTCGGTCTGGCCGGCCGTGCCGACTTCGTGGTGATGAACTTCCACCTCGATGCCAGCCGAGAGCATCGCGAGCATGATCTTCGAGCGTAGATCCTGGAGCCGATCGGTGGGCGGGACGGGGAAGTAGCCTTCCTTGTGCCGCGGCCGGTGCGCCAGGTTCGGGGTGCCGTTGTCCTCCTGCCCCGAATTCCAGATGCCTTCTTCGGAATCGATGAAGTAGTACCCGGAGTGCGCGTTCTGATCGAACCGCGCCGAGTTGAAGATGTAAAACTCGGCTTCCGGACCGAAGAACGCGGTCGTCGCGATTCCGGTCTTGGCAAGGAACTGCTCCGCCTTGCGCGCGACGTAGCGCGGATCACGCGTGTACGGCGCGCCCGTGATAGGGTCCACGATATCGCAGGTGATCGAGAGCGTCGGCACCGTGAGACACGGGTCAACGAACGCGGTCTGCGGATCGGGCATGAGCAGCATGTCGCTCTCGTTGATCGCCTGGAAGCCGCGGATCGACGATCCGTCGAAGCCGATTCCCTCGGCGAAAAGATCTTCCGACATCTCCCCGATCGGAATCGAGAAGTGCTGCCACGTGCCAGGCATGTCGGTGAATCGCAGATCGACGACCTGGACTCCCGCTTCTCCTGCCCGCCGGATGACTTCTGCAGGGCTGCCGGCAGTCTTGGTTCCGCGCCGGGTGGTGGTAGGTTTAACGGTGGCGGTCATAACAAACGAGTCCTCCAGGGGAACGAGTTGCGCGAGTTCGGCAGGCGTGTGTGATGGGGTGTGAACCTACCCCGGCTGCGTGATCGCGTCAAGAAAAATCAGCGCAAAATGTTGTGCCCAAGGCGTCATGGACTGGTTCAGAACGCGCCCAGCGCCCTATGCGACGATTCGTTTGCCGAATGTGCATAAAACGCCCGACACCACCCCGATAAAAACCCGCACGTCGCATTGCCGTCAGCTGGCGAGTCGCGTTTTGTGTGAAATATGCAAGCTTAGACTGTCACTTGGCAAGAGATCTCGCAAGTCTTATCGTATTGCTAGAATATCGTGCCAGAAATGCGCGTCTTTGTCAGCAACATGCACTGAACTGGTGGGTTCGCGGAGTTAATCCCTTTGCTCGGGCGATACCGCTCCGACATTATCGATTACTGCAGCTGTCCGGCTTCTCGCTATCAAGGGAGGATCCATGAAACATCCCACCAGTGCCCTCGAGATCCACGGCGCAATCGGGGGAGTGCTGGCAGGGCTCGTGGTCGCGCTCTGCTTCCTCGCGCTTGACGTCCTGGCCGGAGGCGCGTTTCGCACCCCCGCCGCTTTGGCCAGCGCCCTCACCCATCATCCCCTGATGGCGCCGACCGTGAGACTCGTCGCGGCGTACACGCTGGTGCACTTCGCCGTGTTCGCCGCCCTCGGAGTCCTCGCGGCCTGGGTGCTTGCACAGCTCGAGCTCGGCCCGACACTCCTGCTCGGCGTGATCTTCGGCATCGTAGTGCAGGAGACGGTGTTCTACGCAGGGCTGCTCCTGGGCGGTGCCCAGCCGTCTGAGGTCGTGCCCTGGCGCCGAGTCGTGTTCGCCAACGTGCTCTCTGGCATGGCGTTGATGGCGTATCTGCATCGCGCGTTGCGGGAAGAGAACGCGCTCGGCTTCGCCGCGCTGCGGCGTCATCCCTCGCTCGCGCGCGGCGTGCTCACGGGATTGGTCGGCGCCGCCACCGTCGCCGTCTGGTTCTTCATGCTCGACGTCGTCGCGGGACAGCCGTTCCGCACCGCGGCCGCGCTTGGTTCTGCGCTATTTCTCGGCGCGATGGGCCCAGCCGACGTGACCATCAACCTGGGCATCGTCGCACCATACACGGCGTTTCACGTCGTGGCCTTCGTCGCGGCCGGGCTCGTGTTCGTCGCCTTCGCCGAAGGGATCGAACGCGCGCCGTCATTCCTGCTGCTCGCCATCATGGCCGGGATCGTACTCGAGGCGGCAGCGTTCACCATGGTCGCGCTCGGAGCGCAATGGGTCATGGGCAGCCTCGGCGTGGGTTCCATCGCGATCGCGAACATTCTGGCGGTGACGAGCATGGGCGCGTATGTGTGGCACACGCACCCGCTGTTACAGCATCGCTTACGTGATGAGGCGATCAGCGTGCTGGTGTAACGGGAGTGCCGCAAGACGGAACGCGGAACCTTCATTGTTGTTTCGCGTTCCGGGTTCCGCGTTCGGCCGCGGCAAACAGCGCGATTCCCCCTCGCAGATTCTGATTGACTCTCACTCGGACCCACCGTGGCTCGATCGCATACACCACGTCATCCGCAATGCGGGCCGCAAGGCTCTCACAGAACGCCCCCTCGTCTCGATACGACCAGAGATAGAACTTGACTGACTTCGATTCGAGGCAGCGCTCGGCGGGCGTGTACTCGATCGTCACCGTCCCGAAGTCCGGCTGACCGGTCCGCGGGCAAATCGAGGTGAACTCCGTCGCTTCGAGCGTCACAGACTGCACATCGGGCGCCGCGAATGCCTCGGCCTTGAGGTACTCGCGGGCCTCCTCGGGGCTCCGGGGCCTCGGCAGCGGCCCGGTGCGTGGCAGGGGTAGTCGCGATTCTTGCGCGCTCATACAGGACTCCGGGAAGCGGATCGCCGGTATAGGTTCTTAACGTAATGGAACACCAACAGAAACGCAGAGCGGTTGTGCTCGTGTCTGGCGGCATCGATTCGGCCACGACACTCGAGATCGCCCGGCGCGACGGGTTTGCGGTCTATGCCCTGACGTTTCGGTACGGGCAGCGGCACCACGCGGAGCTCACCGCCGCGGAACGCGTGGCTCGCGCCGCGCACGTCGAGCGACATGAAATCATCGACATCGATCTGCGCCGCTTCGGCGGCTCGGCACTGACGGACGACATCCCCGTGCCGAAGGACCGCGCGCCCCACGCTATTGGCGAGGGTATTCCCGTCACGTATGTCCCGGCGCGGAACACAATTTTCCTTTCCTTCGCCCTGGCATGGGCGGAAGTGCTCGCCGCGAGCGACATCTTCATCGGCGTGAATGCGCTGGACTACAGTGGATATCCTGATTGCCGGCCCGAGTACATCGAAGCCTTCGAACGGCTCGCCGATCTCGCGACCAAGCGCGGCGTGGAAGGAAGGCAGCACCTCCGGGTTCATGCCCCCCTGATCACGCTGAGCAAACGCGAGATCATCGAGCGCGGCATTGCATTGGGGGTGGACTACGCGCTCACGTCGAGCTGCTACGACCCCGATGCCGATGATGCCGCATGTGGACGCTGTGACGCGTGCCAGCTCCGGCTCAAGGGATTTGCAGAGGCGGGAAGAGTAGACCCGATCGCGTATGCTGGCGTTCGCTCCTCCTCTCCGCATCGCGGAGAGGAGGTCAGGAGCTGACGCTGTACGCGGTCAAGGAGATTTACTACACGTTGCAGGGCGAAGGCGCCAACACCGGCCGTCCCGCCGTGTTGCTTCGTTTTGCCGGCTGCAATCTCTGGACAGGACGCGAAGCGGACCGGGCCACCGCCACCTGCACGTTCTGCGACACGGATTTCGTCGGGACCGACGGGCCGGGCGGCGGACGATTCGAGACGGCGCGGGCCCTCGCGGCAGCCGTCACTCGGGCCTGGGGAGCAGATGACGGGAAGTTCGTCGTCTGCACGGGGGGCGAGCCGCTGCTGCAGCTCGATGAACCGCTCATTGCCGCGCTGCATGAGGCGGGGTTCGAAATCGCCATCGAAACGAACGGCACGATCCGAGCGCCGGCGGGGATTGACTGGATTTGCGTCAGCCCGAAAGCTGGAGCAGACCTGGTGCAGCAGTCGGGCCACGAGCTGAAGCTCGTGTTTCCCCAGGCCGGCCTTTCACCCGAGTCCGTCGAAGCGCTCGAGTTCCGCCATTTCTTTCTCCAGCCCATGGATGGTCCGCCGCCCGAGCGGGACCGCAATACCGAGCGCGCCGTGCGCTACTGTCTCGCGCACCCGCGCTGGCGCTTGTCCCTCCAGACGCACAAGCTGCTGGGGTTGCCCTAGTCGAACTCGAACGCCAGGTACATATACGCTCCCTGGCGTTCGATCTGAATGACCACGGGATCACCCGGCTTGAGGCGGGATAGCGCGGCGCGCAGGTCTTCGACGCTCGAGATCGACGTTCGGTTGACCGCGTGAATGACGTCGCCGGGCAAGAGACCCGAGTCCAGGTCGCCCGCATACAACGCCCGGGCCGCGACGATGACTCCCGAATAGGACCGCATCGGCGGGAACAACTGGGGGGATGACGGATCGACGGTAACCGCGAGAATCCCGATCCGGCGGATCAGATTTTTCTCGGGGTCGAGGTTCGCCACGATGCGGTCCAGGCTGTCGCGACGCTCGATCACCGGCACATCGAAGGCCATTCGCTCCGATCCGCGTACCACATCGAGGTGTACCGTCCGGCCCATGCTTCTCAGCGTCACATCGGTCACGAACTCGGCGAGACTCGCCACGGGCTTGCCGTTCACCGCGACGACCACATCGCCGATCGCGAGACCGGCGCCGAATGCCGGACTCCCGGGGGCGACATCGGAAAGCAACAACCCCCAGCTGGGCGCGAGCCCCAGGCCACTCGCGAGCAGCGGCGTGATTTCATCCGCTCGCAACCCGATGATCCCGCGGTGCACATGGCCGTATTGGCGCAGTTGATCGTACACAAGGTGCACGATGCCGCTGGGAATCGCGAAGCCCAGCCCCTCGCTTCCGCCGCTCTGACTCCAGATCAGCGTGTTCATCCCGACAAGCTGCCCATCGACATCGACCAGCGGGCCGCCCGAGCTCCCCGGGTTTATCGACGCGTCGGTCTGGATGAATACGACGGGCCGGTTGGGATCTACTTCGCGCGCGACCGAGCTCACGACGCCCATCGTCATCGAGTTCGTGAACCCGGCGGGACTGCCGAACGCGAACACCAGCTGACCCTTGCGCAGCTGGTCCGAATCACCGAACGGTAGTGCCCGCAACCCCGTGGTATCGACCTTGAGAACTGCGATGTCGGTTTGCGCGTCGGCCCCGATTAAGCGCGCATCCTTGGTAGCTCCAGCGAGTGGACGTGACGCTTCCCCGGGAATCGGAGCCAGAGTAAACGTCACGCGGACCCGGACCGCGCCGTTCACGACATGGGCGTTGGTAACGATGAATCCGGTCGAATCGACAATGACGCCGGACCCCATCACGCGCTGCCGCTCGAGCGTGCCGGCGGTACGCGCCTCTTCGGGGGAAGCGATCGCGGTAACGACGATCTGAACGACGCACGGCGAGACCTTCCGCGCCAGGTCCTGAATGGCACTGTCAAATTGCCGCAGCGAGCCCGGTTGGCCCCGCTGCGCCGTCCCGGCTCCGGTCGTGGCACCTCCTCCCCCGCCTCCGCTTGCCTTCTTTGGGGCACTCCCCTTCTGCGCGAGGAGCGGGGCGATTCCACATGCGACGCAGACGGCTGCGATGAACCCGACGCGCCGGCGAATCACCGCATTCGCACGATGTTCAGCCGGGGATACTGCTGGGCCGACAGGTTGTAATGCGATGGCGACGCGAACAAGAGCGCAGCGGCGGGATCCTTGGGACCCTGGAGCATCCGCAGATAGAAGCCGCTTCCCGCTCTGAGCGTCCCGCCGAATGACAGGTTGCTCGCCGGGAACGCGAGCGGAATGAGCGGATACGGCGGCGTGAAGTCGACCGAGTCGCCAAACGTACTGCGCACGCTGCGCTGCAGCGTGTCAAACGCGGATCGGAACCCCCATGACGTGTATTTGTACTTGGACGGCGTCGGGAACCCGGGGTAATCGTTCAAATAGTTCGCGAGCGCCCACTGATTCACGAGCGTCGTGAAGTCCGCTCCGGTCTGCGCCATGACGTTCGCAGACCCGTACATGGTCGTGTTGACGAGCTTTGCCGTCAAGCCGGGGCCGTACTGATCCACCAAGTACCGGACGAACAACCATGACGCGCCGATCTCGCCGACGGTGCCGTTGTCCTCCGGAATCTCGAGATAGTACTGATCAGAATTGGACAGATAGTACCACGCGTCGATCATGTCGCCGAACACGAGGTAGCGCCGGTATGTCTGCGTATCGATCGGATTCGTAATCGTCGGATCGACGTAGGTGCGGCCCGTGATCTCTTCCGCGTAGGTGGACAGTCCCTCGTCGAGCCAGCCTTCTTCCGACAATGAGCCGGTCGGCTTCCCTACCACGTGCTGCGAGAAGTTGATCAGATGCTGCAGCTCGTGAACGAATGTCCGGGGGGAAAGCCGCTTGACCGACGATGCCGGGTGCGGACAGCTGAACTGTCCGGTCGAGTCCGCGACGAGTGAATAATAGATCTCCCCCTTGTTGAACATGAAATTGAAGCGGGGGTCGAGATCGGCGCCGAAAAAAAATCCCAGAATGAATCCTACGGTCTCGCACTCTTCCGCGGTGACGAGCTGGTTCACGATCGGGGTCATCAAGACCAGTACGCGACCATTGCCGTCGATGTCCGAGGGTCTCCCGAAGTTCACGGTGTCGAGCGCGTACAATTTCGAGTCCATCAACTGCTGCAGCTGGGTCAAATCACTCGAGCTGAGCCCCTCGGGTGGAGGAGCCGCGGCTCGGTCCACGAAGATGGCGACTTTCTGTCCCAGCGCCTGAAGCGTC
>DATIYM010000012.1:0-4115 GCA_035517615.1 Gemmatimonadales bacterium | reverse complement strand
GAACGCGTACTTCCCCCTCTTCATTCCCCAGAGCTTCCTGGCGCGTGAAGCCGAGCACATCGAGGGCTTCGCCAAGGAAGTGGCACTCGTGACGCACACTCGCCTGAAGGCAACGGGAAAACCGGGCGCCCAGGCGATCGCGGTCGATCCCGAGTCGGAGCTCGAGGAGCCCCTGGTCGTCCGGCCTACCTCCGAGACGATCATCTACGCGATGTTCTCCAAGTGGATCCAGAGCTATCGCGACCTGCCGCTGCTCCTGAATCAGTGGTGCAACGTGGTGCGCTGGGAGTTGCGCACCCGCCTGTTCCTCCGCACGACGGAATTCCTGTGGCAAGAGGGACACACCGCCCACGCCACCGAGGAAGAAGCCGAGGCGGAAGCACGCCAGATGCTCGCCGTGTACCGCCGGTTTCAGGGTGAATGGATGGCGATGCCGGTGCTCACCGGACGAAAGACGGAGAGCGAGAAATTCGCAGGCGCACTCCGGACGTACGCGGTCGAGGCACTGATGCAGGACAACAAGGCGCTACAGGCGGGAACGTCGCACAACCTCGGCCAGAATTTCGCCAAAGCGTTCAACGTGCAATATCAGACCGCGGGCGGCGGCCTCGAGTTCGTGTGGAACACGTCGTGGGGCGTCTCCACCCGCATGATCGGTGGACTCATCATGACGCATTCCGACGACAACGGGTTCGTCTGCCCTCCAAAGCTTGCGCCGGTTCAGGTCGTCGTGGTGCCGATCTGGAAATCCGATGAGGAACGCGACGCGGTTCTCCGGTGCGCGACCCGGGTACGCAACGAGCTGAAGCAGGCTGGCGTACGGGTAACCCTCGACGATCGCGTCGAGCTCAAGCCGGGCGCGAAGTATTTCGAATGGGAGGCCAAGGGCGTGCCGCTACGGCTGGAGATCGGTCCGCGCGATGTTGCCGCGGGCCAGGTGGTCGCCGCACGCCGCACCGGCGGCAAGGCGCCCCTGAAGCTCGAGGACATCGCGCCGCGCACGCAGGCGGCGCTGAATGAAATCCAGGCATTGCTCTTCAAAACCGCCCTCGACCGCCGCGAGGCGAACTCGCGCCGTGGGCTCTCGAAGGCGGAGTTTCTCGCATTCATGAAGCAGGGCGGGGGATTCGCCTACGGCGGATTCTGCGGCTCGGCAAGCTGCGAGGCCGAGATCAAGCAGGCCACGGCGGCAACGATTCGCGTGCTGCCGGATCCCGAATTCCGATCGCCGGTTCCACCCAAGAGCTGCATGTGGTGCGGTGCACCCAGCATCGCGGAAGCGGTGTGGGCGCAGGCCTACTGACGAACGCCGCCGCGTTGGGCTTCGATCCCGCGCTGCTCCGCTCGATCGCCGAGCGCGTCGGGACTCCGGCCTACGTCTACAGCGCCAACCTGATCCGCGCGCAGTATCACGCGCTCGACGACGCGCTACGCGACGTGCCGCATCGCATCTGCTACTCCGTCAAGGCCAACAGCAATCTCGGCGTGTTGCGGGTGCTCAGGAGCCTGGGGGCCGGGGCCGACATCGTGTCGGCCGGCGAGCTGAAGCGCGCGCTCGCGGCGGGTTTCGATCCCGACACGCTGGTCTTTTCCGGAGTAGGCAAGACGCCTGCGGAGCTGCGCGAGGCAATCCGCTCCCACGTCGGGTTTCTCAATGTCGAGTCCCTCGAAGAGCTCGACGCGGTACTGCATGCCGCCCGCGACGTCGGCCGGCCGGCTTCCCTCGGTATTCGCGTGAACCCGGATGTTGCCGCGGATACCCACCCCTACACCAAGACCGGCGAGAAGACGGCGAAGTTCGGCGTGCCGTTCGATGAAGTCGTGGGCCTGGCGCGCCGGGCGGCAGCGGAGCCCTCGCTCCGGCTCCGCGGGCTTGCGATGCATATCGGGTCGCAGATCCACGATGTCGAGCCCTATGCGCGCGGCACGGCCAAGCTGCTGGAATTGGTCGCGGCAATCCGCGCGTCGGGCATCACCACCCTCGAGGCGCTCGATGTGGGCGGCGGGCTCGGCGTGCGCTACCACAACGAAACAGCCCCGAGCCCGGCCGCGTTCGCGGCCGCCGTCGCCCCCAAGATCAACGCCGCTGGGCTCATGCTGTTGTGCGAGCCGGGTCGCTATCTGGTGGCGAATGCCGGCGTGCTCGTGACCCGTGTGTTGTACCGCAAGCATGCCGGCGGGAAGGAATACGTCGTCGTGGACGCCGGGATGACCGACTTTGTCCGGCCGAGCCATTACAACGCGTATCACGAGATCGTCCCGCTGGGCGCACCGACCGCAGCGGAAGAGACGGTCAACGTGGTCGGGCCGATCTGTGAGTCGGGAGATTTTCTGGCGCTCGATCGCACGCTGCCCGTCGTCAAGCCGGGCGAGTATCTCGCGGTGCTGGGCACGGGAGCGTACGGATTCGTCATGAGCTCGACGTACAATGCGCGTCCGCGGCCGCCGGAGATCCTGGTCGAGGGCGATCGATACTACGTCGCCCGGCAGCGGGAGACGCTCGACGACCTCGTGAGGGGTGAAGTGCTCGATCCGACGACCTGGTACAAGGCATGAGCGGCATTCTGATTCTCGACTACGGCTCGCAATTCACGCAGCTCATCGCGCGGCGCGTGCGGGAAGCGCACGTCTACTCCGAGATCCATCCGCCGACCCGCGATCTGGCCTTCGTCGAGCGGTTCGCGCCCTCAGGGATCATTCTCTCCGGCGGACCGAACTCGGTGTTCGATCCCGGCGCACCGACCATCGATCCCAAGCTCTTCGATCTGGGGATTCCCGTGCTCGGCATCTGCTACGGAATGCAGCTCATGGCGTACGTCTCGGGGGGCAAGGTCGAGCCGTCTGCCGAGCGGGAGTACGGCCGCGCCGAGATTACCGTGCGCGACACGAGCGGGATCTTCATGGGATTCGACGCCGGCACGTGCATGACCGTGTGGGCGAGCCATGGCGATCGTCTCAATCGTCCCCCACCCGGATTCCGGATCACGGCGGTGAGCCCCAACGCGCCCGTGTCCGCCATGCAGCACGAATCGAAGCCGCTGTATGGATTGCTGTTCCATCCCGAGGTAGCGCATACGCCGCGAGGCGGCGAGCTGCTCGAGAACTTTCTGTTCGCGATCTGCGGCGCGAGCCCCGACTGGACCCCGGGGCACTTCATCGAGCAGGAAGTGGAGCGCATCAAGCAGCGCGTGGGGCCGAAGCGGAAAGCCATCTGCGGCCTCTCGGGCGGTGTGGATTCGGCGGTCGCCGCCACGCTGGTGCAGCGGGCCATCGGTGATCGACTCAGCTGCATCTTCGTGGATCATGGCCTGCTGCGCGAGGCCGAGCGCGAGCAGGTGGAGCGCACGTTCCGCATGCATCTTGGCATGGACCTGCGCGTGGTGGACGCCAGTGAGCGATTCCTCTCCGATCTCGCCGGCATCGAGGACCCCGAAGAGAAGCGGCGGCGGATCGGCCATACGTTCATCGATGTGTTCGAAGACTCGGCGCGCCACGTCCAAGGCGATGTGGGATTTCTGGTGCAGGGCACCCTCTATCCCGACGTCATCGAATCGTCCTCACCCCGCGGCGGGCCGTCGGTCACCATCAAGACGCACCACAACGTGGGCGGGCTGCGGCCGAACCTTCCGTGGCAGCTGATCGAGCCGCTCCGCGAGCTGTTCAAGGACGAAGTGCGCCAGGTCGGTCGCGAGCTGGGGTTGCCCGAGGACATCGTGGGCCGCCACCCGTTCCCGGGTCCGGGGCTCGCGATTCGCGTGTTGGGGCCCGTCACCCGGGAGCGCCTCGATCTACTGCGTCGCGTGGATGCGATCTACATCGAGGAAATCCGCGCCGCGGGGTTGTACGACCGGATCTGGCAGGCCTTCGCCGTGCTGCTGCCGATCAAGAGTGTGGGCGTCATGGGCGACGGCCGGACGTATGATCACGTGGTTGCGCTGCGGGCGGTCACGAGTCGCGACGGAATGACGGCGGATTGGTTTCCGTTTCCCCATGAAATCCTGGCGGGCATTTCGAGCCGGATCATCAACGAGGTTCGCGGCGTCAATCGTGTCACCTATGACGTCAGCTCGAAGCCGCCGGCGACGATTGAGTGGGAATGAGGCGTTGCCGAGAGA
>DATIYM010000011.1:0-127422 GCA_035517615.1 Gemmatimonadales bacterium | reverse complement strand
GATTGAGTTTCTCTACGCGACCGGCTGGCGCGTGTCCGAGGCGATCGGGCTCACTTGGGCGCATGTGGACCGCGAGGCGGGCACGATTCGACTCTCTGCGGCGGAGACGAAGGGGAAACGGGGCCGTGTGTTTCCCTACGGGGACGCGCCGAACCTGGTGGCTCTCCTCGACGCGCGATGGGAGGCTCGTCGCGGGCCGCTTGTGTTCCACCGGGGCGGGCAGGCGATCAGGAGTTTCCGGCGCGCGTGGGCGAACGCCTGTCTTCGTACCGGGCTCGCCACCAAGGACCCAGTCACGAAGAGGATCACGCTGCACCGGATCGTGCACGACCTGCGGCGCAGCGCGGCGCGGGCCTTCCGGCGAGCGGGCCTGTCCGAGTCCGATATCATGGAGTTGTGCGGGTGGGAGACGCCCGCGATGTTCCGTCGTTACGCGATCCGCGATGAGGAACACCTCGGCGCGGCGGTGGGGAAGCGGTTCAATGGTCAAGTAACGCGCAAGTCCGAGGCTCCCGCCGAGTCTCCTGCAAACGTAAGTTCAACCGCTGCAAATAGTCCGACCCGGTAGCTCAGTTGGTAGAGCAACGGACTTTTAATCCGTAGGTCGCGGGTTCGAGACCCGCCCGGGTCACTTTACAAGTGAACGACTTAGCGATCCCTACGTTTCACGAGTTGAATGAGAGCAAAGAAGATCCAGGCTTTCCGTGTCGAGGCTTGACGTCCGAGCCCTACAATCCTCGCTCCCTGGATCTTCTTTCCTGAGTCTCCCTCCCCACTCCCGCAACCTTTTGAACCGACCCCTTATCTGATAGGGCAGGGAGGGAATACCAATGCCTACAATACCCGACGATGAGCCACCGCCAGACGTGGCGGCAATTGATGCGTTGTTGCGCGGGATATCACCGGAACCGCGTGCATCGTTAGGCGCTGAGATTGCAGGCCGATTCCACCGAGGAGAGCGAGCCATGAAGAGCGTGAAGAAGCGGCTTGGAGAACTGTTCCCCTCTTGGACTGTTCCAGTTGCGGCGGCGGCGATAATCGTCGGGTTGCAGGCAGCCGCGCTAGCTGGCGGATCGTCAAGGGCGAGCGCCCTCGCCGCCGCGAGTCCCGCTACACCGGCAACGAATCTGTTCCCCCCACATTGGCTACAGAACGCGCAGGCGTCGTTCAGTTGGCCACATTGGCGGGAGGATTGGTTCGCGGACGAGGACGACGGTTATCACGAAGATCATCATGATCATGACCACGATCGATCAATCATCACCTCGCACTACCGACACGGACATCATGATCACGATCAGGACAATGATGAAAATGATGACGATGACTAGAGATCCTAAGCGGCACCGCTCCCCTGACGCTCATTGTCGGTGATGGACGCTCGCGGCCGGTGGATGGATGCTCACCGTCCGTTCTTCGACGCTCACCGCCCCTTCCGGCACCCTCACCGTCGCTTCCTCGATGCTCACGCTCGGTTCCTCGACGCTTCCTGTTCGAGATCGTCGGGGCGATTCGTCGTTTCGCGCGGTCCGCGTCGAGACGAGGGCGGTCGAGGTCCTCATGGGTTTCCGTCGCTCGGCTTCCACTGCGGTGGCGGCGGGTCCGAAGGACATCTGCGGTGCATCGGCTTCTTCGTCTGCGCGTCCACTGTGTAGTTGGGCCAACTCGGGTCGATCGGGCGTCCGCACTTGAAGCAAATGGACGATTTCACGTAGGCCATGCTCAACTCGTCACTTGTCGTTATTGCGTGAATCTTACCTTTGGGAATTGCTTTACTCATAGGTACACCCTCAATGGTCACGCCCTGAAGGCATGGGACGTAGTAGGCCTAGCCGTGCCCCCGACGGCACGTAGGTTCTCGCCAGGATTCGAGAGCGATACCAAGACCTCTGCCCGGAGGACTTCCATGCGCGGCACTCGGCTCATCACCTCGCTCCTGGTCGGCGGATTCCTCACCCACACTCTCCTCGCCCAGGTACCAGCGAACGCCACAGCGAAGTGTAAGGATGGCACCTACAGCACCGCGACGAGCGCGAACGGGATGTGCTCCAATCATGGCGGGGTCGCCGAGAAGATCTCCCCACCGAAACACGCAGCCGCTGCGCCGGCTGGTGCGACGGCGAAGTGTAAGGATGGGACCTATTCGAAGGCTGCGTCCTCCCAGGGCGCCTGCTCGGGTCATGGCGGAGTGGCCGAGGCGCTGAGTCCCGCCCCCAAGACCGCAGCGCCGTCGGTTGCCGGCGAGGGCGGCGCGAAGGCACCCACCGTGGCTCGGCCCGCCGGCGCTCCGGCCGGGGCGATCGCGAAGTGCAGCGACGGCACCTATTCCCAGAGCAAGCAAGGCGAAGGCGCCTGCGCGCATCACGGCGGAGTAGCCGAATGGTACAAGTGACCTGAACGAGCGGGCCGCTTGACCAGGGGCGAACGCCGAGGCATCCTGTGGCGTGCCGAACCCCGAATGCTGGGCCCGATTGAAGAACTCGGCCGAGGTCCCGCTGCGGCGCGGCGTGTGGTACCGCGTGCTGTCACACACGCCGCTCGAAGCCGTGCTCCAGGTGCACGGCCTTGACGCGGTGTCCGTGCCGCGGCCGTATCTCGATATTCGGGATGTGCGCCCCACTGAGTGGACCGTCCTGCGCAACCCGAAGGTCGCGGCACGCGCGCCGGTCGTGTTCCAGCGCGGCTATATCGTCTGCCCCGGATGCAGCGAGCGGGTGCCGCTGCCGCCACAGCAAGTGGAAGAGCAGCTCTGCCCGCGCTGCAGCCACGTGTTCGCGATCGCATGGCATGAGCGATACTTCGAACCGCTTTCCAGCCTCGATGGCGACGCCCAGCAACGGAGCGCCCGCGCCTAGCAGGCGAGGTTCTCATCAAGTCTTCATAATTCGCTTTCTATATTGCGCCGCCCGGTTCCCCTAACAAGGACGGCCCGTGCTGGTCCCGAAGCTCGTCACCACGCTCGCGGGATACACCCGGCGACAATTCGCGGCCGATCTCACGGCCGGCGTGATCGTCGGCATCGTGGCGCTGCCGCTCGCGATCGCATTCGCGATCGCGAGCGGGGTGACCCCCGAGCGCGGGCTCTACACCGCCATCGTCGCCGGTTTCATCATCTCCGCGCTGGGCGGCTCTCGCGTCCAGATTGGCGGCCCCACCGGCGCATTCGTCGTCATCGTCGCGACCATTCTGCAACGTCACGGATTGGACGGGCTCGCCATCGCGACCGTCATGGCCGGCGTGATTCTCGTTGTCTTCGGACTCGCGGGGCTCGGCGGGGCCATCAAGTTCATTCCCTATCCGGTCACGCTCGGGTTCACGAGCGGCATCGCGCTGATCATTTTTTCGGGCGAGATCAAGGACTTCCTGGGACTTCGAATGGGCCCGGTGCCGGCAGGGTTTGTCGACCGCTGGGCGGCCCTGGGATCGAACCTCGGCTCCATCAACCCGGCCGCGGCCGGGATCGCCGCGCTTGCACTCGGCATCATGGTGCTCTGGCCCAGAACCCGAAACCGCATTCCGGGTCCGTTCGTGGCGCTGATCGTGACGACCGCCATCGTACGCGTGCTGCGCCTGCCGGTCGAAACGATCGGCTCCCACTTCGGCGCGATTCACGGAATGCTCCCCGCGCCGTCCCTCCCCGCGGTCACGCCCGGCCGGATCGCGAGCCTCATCGGCCCCGCGTTCACGATCGCCCTGCTCGGCGGGATCGAGTCGCTGCTCTCGGCGGTTGTGTCGGACGGGATGATCGGCGGCCGGCATCGCTCGAACATGGAGCTGGTCGCGCAGGGAGTCGCCAATATCGCCGCGCCCATCTTCGGCGGCATTCCCGCCACCGGGGCCATCGCGCGTACCGCCACGAACGTGAAGAACGGCGGCCGCACCCCTGTGGCCGGCATCGTACACAGCGTCACCCTGCTCTTGATCCTGATTGGTTTCGGACAATGGGCCGCGTTGATTCCGATGGCCACGTTGGCGGCGATTCTCGTGGTCGTGGCCTACTCGATGAGCGAGTGGCGCACCTTCCGTTCCGAGCTGCGCGCGCCCAAGAGCGACGTGCTCGTCCTGCTCTCGACCTTCCTGCTCACCGTCATGGTCGATCTGACCGTTGCAATCGAGGTCGGGATGGTGCTCGCGGCATTCCTGTTCATGCGGCGCATGGCGGAAGTGACGAACATCAGTGTGCTGACCCACGAGTTTACCGAGCCCTCGAGCGATTACGAGGGCGATCCCAACTGGGTCGGCCGCCGCAGCGTGCCGCCGGGAGTGGAGGTGTACGAAATCAGCGGGCCGTTCTTCTTCGGCGCGGCGGAGATGTTTCGCGACCGCGTGGGCCAGCTCACGCGGAAACCGCGCGTTCTGATCCTGCGGATGCGCCATGTGCTTTCCGTCGATTCGACGGCGTTGCACGAGCTGCGCGGGCTGATCGAGCGCAGCCGGAATCAGGGCACGCTCGTGATTCTCTCCGATGTGCACGCCCAGCCCGTGGTCGCGCTCGTCCAGGCGGGAATGCAGGACTATGTCGGGCAGGAAAACATGCTCGGCAACATCGACGATGCGTTGAATCGCGCGCGCGAGCACCTGGGTCTTCCCAGCGTTCCGCGGCCGGCATTCGCGACACCCACGGTAGCTCGCGAAGGCGGGGAGCCCGCTCGAGTCGAAGATTCGGCCCGGGCAGGTTGATCCCCCGCGCTTATGTGTGGAAGGTGAACAGCATCCCGTAGTCGGCGTTCGACCCCAGCCATCCGAACGTGGTTTCGCCGCTGCCGTTCATGAGCGCCTGGGTCGCCCACTGTCCACCCATGCTGAGGCCGTTTTGGCTCATGTCGACCATGTTGCCGTACTTGTCGAGAATCCCGCCGCCGATGTGGAGCGTGTACCCCATCGCGGCTTGCAACGATGCATTCGGCTTGAGAGTCAACGTGCTGTGGTCTGGAGACCAGGTTGCCTTACACGCGATCAGGGGACCGGTGACCGAGCCCTGGTGCAGGGACACGAATTCCTCCATCCCGGATCGGGTAGAGCTCGAAAACGCAATGACCACCGAATCGGTCGGACTCACGCCCGTCGAGCCGCCGGGCGGGGCCACGGATTGGAACACCGTGGCCGTCTCCACTCCGTTAAAGAGTCCGGTCCCGGTGGAGCACGACGCGGCGATGAGCGCCGATGCCGTGGTGACAAGCAGATTTGCTGAAGCGGCACGCATTGCGTTTCTCTACCCGGCACGCCGGTGGATGACGCCGGAATTTAGCTAGCTGTGGAAGGGATGTTCACTTTGAAGCACTCTCGGTGTTACGAAGGAGTGCCGGGGAGGGCATCCGGACGCTAGAACTCGCTGCCCCGGCCGACCATCCAGTAGAGTCCCGTCGTGATGAGCGCAAACGCGGGGATGAAGAGCCAATGCAGGGTGAGCGCGGCGAACGCGACCGGAACGCCGACCGCGAATGCGACCAGTCCCAGAATCTTCTTGAAGATGCGGAGCGCGAGTGACGGACGCTCGAAGCGAATCGGACGAGCGTCGATGTTGACGCGACCGTACGTGATGCGGGTCGCGGGCCCGGGAAGCCGACCCCAGCGGTGCGTGGAAACCGTCATACACTCCTCATCGGACAGCCGCGTTGTACGTTCGAACACGTCCGAAGTTTCATCCATCCCTCAAGGGATCGCCCGGGACCTCCTCGAGACAGCACTAGCCGGGCTCGCTTCCGGATGTTCGTATAGGTCGTATCCAGGAACCCGGGAACCGTGATTGGTTACCAAGGACATGAGGGTCCGCGCCGCCCGACGGTACGCCACCGAGCCGGTCATCTCGACGGCCGCCCCAGATGCCGCGGGGGAATTCGCCCGCGCGGTGGTCGTCGGGCTCTCGGACCACCCCCGCTGGCTGCCCTGCCGCTATCTCTACGACGAGCAGGGTAGCGAGTTGTTCGTTCGCATCACGGAGACACCGGAGTACTATCTCACACGTACGGAGACCGAGATTCTGGCGGCGGCCGCGCCCGAGATTCGCGCGCTGACCGGTCCGCGGACGCTGGTCGAGCTTGGGTCGGGGAACGCGGCGAAGACGGGACTGCTGCTGGACGCCTATGCACGCCGCAACGGTGGGGGCGGGGGCGGGGGCGGGGGCGGGGGGCCAACGGTCTATCTCCCGGTCGATGTGTCGCGCGACGCGCTGAACGCGGCCACCGGCCGCATTGCGCGGGCGCACCCCGCCGTTCGGGTCCGGGGCCTGCACGGCACGTACGAGTCGGCGTTCCCACTCCTCCCCGGCTTGTCGCCCGCTATGCTCGTGTTTCTGGGCAGTACGATCGGGAATTTCAATCAGACTGAGTCGCTCGCCTTCTGGGGGCGCGTGAGCGGCGCGCTGCGTCCTGGGAACTTCGTGCTCCTCGGTGTCGATCTCGTCAAGGATGCGACGGTTCTCAATGCGGCGTACAACGACGCGGCCGGTTATTCCGCGGCATTCACGCTCAACCTCTTCGCCCGGATGAATCGCGAGCTGGGCGCGGATCTCGACCTCGCCGCGTTGCGACACTCCGCCTCCTACAACGCAGCATGGCAGCGGATCGAAATCTTCGCTGAGTTCGAGCGCGACCAGACAGTGCGAGTGCGGCCGCTCGAGCGCGCGCTACGTATTCGGGCGGGTGAGCGGGTGATGACGGAGGTCAGCCGTAAGTTCGTGGTGAGCGAGCTGGAAGATTACCTCGCCGCCTTCGGTCTCGAGACGCGACGGGTGTTTACCGATCCGCGGCAGTGGTACGCGGTGTTCCTGCTCGAGCGAGTGCCGGATGCCTGAAACACGCACTCGGACGGGGCACGCGGTCGGGGCTGCCGCGCCCCACCCCCAACTACCCGGTGGAGCAAGCCAGGCCGAGCGCTATCGAGCCGTGCGCCGCGCCACGGAATGGCTGGTCGAGCCGCTTGCGATCGAGGATTACGTGGTGCAGTCGATGCCGGATGCGAGTCCGGCGAAGTGGCATCTGGCGCACACGACCTGGTTCTTCGAGACGTTCGTGCTCAAAGCGGCGATCCGTGGCTACCGGCCGGTCCATCCGCAATTCGAGTTTCTGTTCAATTCCTACTACAACGCAGTGGGACCGCAGTTCGCGCGTCCTGACCGCGGCAAGCTCTCGCGTCCCACGGTCGAAGAAGTCCGCCGCTATCGTGTGGCGGTAGACGAGCTGATGCTCGGCATACTCGAGCGCGCACCGGGAGAGGAGTCGCTGGCGGGCGTCGTGGAGCTCGGCTTGCACCACGAGCAACAGCACCAGGAGCTGATCCTCACCGACCTCAAGTACCTGTTCGCCTGCAATCCGCTCGAGCCGGTCTATCGTGATGTGGCGGCGCCGCTCGCGCTCAACGATCCGCCGCCGCTCGGGTGGGTGCGCGGGCCCACCGGCGTGCGGGAGATCGGATTTGCCGGGGAGGGGTTCGCGTTCGACAATGAGTCGCCGCGCCATCCGGTGTTCCTGAACGGATTCGAGCTGGGATCGCGGCTCATCACCTGCGGTGAGTATCGCGTGTTCATGGCGGACGACGCCTATCGCCGTCCCGAGCTGTGGTTGTCGGACGGCTGGAACGTGGTGCGCGAGCGCGGCTGGAACGCGCCGCTGTACTGGCAGGAGCGCGATGGCGAGTGGGGGAGCATGACGCTCTCCGGGGTCCGGCCGGTGCGCGATGCGGAACCGGTGTGCCACGTGAGCTTTTACGAGGCCGACGCCTATGCGCGCTGGGCGGGTGCGCGGCTCCCGACCGAAGCTGAATGGGAAGTGATGGCGGAGCACGCGGGCGTCGAGGGCAACTTTGTCGAGGACGGCTATTTTCATCCGGCGCCGCTCTCGGTGCACGCTGAGTCGGGCCCGGCGCAGCTGTTCGGTGACGTATGGGAATGGACGCAGAGCGCCTACGCTCCGTATCCGGGATACCGGCCGGTGGCGGGCGCGCTGGGCGAATACAACGCCAAATTCATGTCCAGTCAGATCGTCCTGCGGGGCGGCTCGTGTGCGACGCCGCGGTCGCACATCCGGCCCTCGTACCGCAACTTCTTTCCCCCGGATGCTCGCTGGCAATTCTCGGGCATCCGCCTCGCGAGGTAGCTCATGACGCATGTCGGGAGGGCCGAATCGACGTCCGGAATGCTCATCACCCAGTGCACCCGGATCCTGAAGGAGGCGTTCGAGGGTCCGCCGGGTCCGTGGAGCTATTTCACGGAGCGTGCCCCGGCGCCGGGGCTGCTCGGCACGCTGGAGCAGCTGCCCGCGCGCGATGCCTCGCGTCCACTCGGGCCCAATGGATCGACCATTGCCGGCCACGTGCAGCACCTCCTGACCACGCTGGACATTTACCGGGCGTGGATTCGCGGCGAAGCCGTTTCACCGGTGTCCAAGGATCGCACGCGCAGCTGGACCGTAACGGCGGTGGATGACGCGCAGTGGCGCAAGATTCAGCAGGCGTTGAGAGCCGGATATACGGACCTGACGTTGACGATCGAGACGCAATCGGACTGGTCGGAAGACGCGATTGGCGGGACGCTCGGGGCCATTGCCCACATCGGATATCACATCGGCGCGATTCGACAGCGGATTATCGTCACCAGCCAACCATTTTGACCTCGCACAGCACGCCGCCCGCCGGCGGCTGACGTCGGTGGACGCGCGTCTCCCCTGGATAGCGTACGAGCTCGTCGTGTCGTGGACAAACAGAGGCATTTCAAGTAGCCTCCCTGCAAACAGGACGACCCATGGCACCCACGATCTGGATCGACGGGCAGTACTACGACAAGGCGAGCGCGAAGGTCTCGGTCTTCGACCACGGCCTGCTGTACGGCGACGGCGTATTCGAGGGGATTCGCGTCTATAATCGCCGGATTTTCCGGATGCATCAGCATCTCGAGCGGCTGTACGCATCGGCCAAAGCCGCGTGGATCGAGATCCCGCTCGCTCCGGACGCGATGGGTCGGCTCATGGAAGAGGCGGTCGCGAAGAGCGGAATCGACGATGCCTACATCCGGCTCGTCGTCACCCGCGGCATCGGGGACCTGGGGCTCGATCCGAGGAAATGCGGCACGCCGTCGGTCATCTGTATCGTCGACCACATTCAGCTTTGGCCCGCGGATCGCTACGACAAAGGGCTGATCGCGATGTCGTCGGCGACGCCGATCAATCATCACGAAAGCCTGTCGCCGCGTATCAAGTCGCTGAACTACCTGTCGCACATCCTCGCCAAGGTGGAGGGGATCGGGGCCGGTGTGGACGAAGTCATCATGCTCGACTCGGCGGGTTTTGTGGCGGAAGCGAGCGGCATGAATCTGTTCGTCGTCTCGAAGGGGATACTGCGGACGCCGCCCGCCTACGCCGGCATTCTGCGCGGCGTCACGCGTGACGCCGTGCTCGAGCTGGCGCGCGAAGCGGACTACGCCGCGTATGAAACACCGCTCAATCGCTATGACCTCTATACCGCGGACGAGGTATTCCTCACCGGCACGGCCGCCGAAATCATCGGCGTGACGAAGCTCGATGCGCGCAAGATCGGCGCGGGAGTTCCCGGTCCGATCACCAAGGAGCTCGCCCGCCGGTTCAAGGTTCTCGCCACGCGGGGCGACTGAGCCCACTCAACTCGGAAAAGTGACGCGCGTCACACGCGCGCATGCGCGATCCGCTGCGTATCGCCGATACGTGGCGGACGCGCGTTTTCCTTTAGTATTGTTGACCGTCCATAACGCGAGCCCCATATTGCGGGGCCAACGAAAGTTGACCGGGGTCGTGAATGCCTTGGAGAGTGATCGCACACGGCGATCAGGTCTGGCATGTGGACGCAGCCGCCGAGCGTCCACCCAACACACAGGCATGGCAGCTGGTATTGTCGTTCCGGGCGGCGTCCGGACAGCCACGGAGTCGGGCACTCTGGACGCTCTATCCCTTGGAAGCGACATCAAAGTCGTCGTTGTTCATTCAGGCGGAACGTATTCCCGACGCCGCCCTTTCCGAGCTGCTGGCCGCGCGCCTGGCCTGAGCTCGGTTGTGCTCCCTAGAACGTCGGCAGGCTGAGTCAATCTGTGGCAGCGCCCGTCGGTCCGCACTACCCCGAGCGGCTGCGTTTCCAGGATTTTTCTTTTGAGCGGCTGGCAAGCGGTCATTGCCGAGCGCGGGTGGTACTCTCTTGGTCCGACGGACGGCAATTCATCGGCGAATCCGAGGGTGTGAACTCACAGGCGGGGGAGCTCCGCTGCTCGGCTCAGGCGGCCGTGCGGGCGCTCGAGCGGGCCTCGCAACCCAGGGTGGCGTTCGAAGTGCTCGGGGTAAAGGCGGTGCGGGCGTTCGATGCTCTGGTGATCATCGTTTCGCTCTCGGCGCGGGCGGCGGAAACGAATTCGCGGCTCGTGGGGTCCTATCTGACGGAGCAGGACGCGCCACGCGGCGCGGCTCTCGCGGTCCTGAACGCGACCAACCGAATCCTGGGGAACTACCTGGCGCGCTGATGCTTCGCTTTTTGTCGAGTGGGTTCCGCTACGGCGCCGTCGTACTGTGCGCCGCTCTCGCCGCCTGCGGAGGCGGTGCGCGCACGGGTGTCGGTCCCACGGCACTCCATCCCGCCACGCCCGATACGGGGCACGCCGCGGCGCTCATCGTGGATTCGATGGGCGCGGCCGTCGCGCGCGCCGGCCGTGACTCGGCCGCGGACCAGGCGGTGCTCGACAGCCTGCACCAGCCCGGCCTCGGCCGACCGGACTCAGCTAACGCGCCACGGACTGGTCCCCAGGTGAAGGGCGAAGAGGTCGAGCGGGAAGCGGCGAATCTGTTCGGCGCCGCCGAGGGCCACGCGGCCATCGCCGCTGCGGCCGCGGCGAGCGAGCCGACCTTCGACATCAACGTCGGCAATTACCTCGCCAACCGGCGAGTGCTCGAATATCTCGAATTCTTTCAGGTCGACGCGCACGATCGGTTCGAGATCTGGCTCGCCCGGCTTGGCCGCTACGAGGGCATGATTCGCGAGCGGCTCCGCGCGAAAGGATTACCCGAAGATCTCGTGTACCTGACGCTGGTCGAGAGCGGTCTGTCCAACACCGCGGTGAGCCGGGCCCGCGCCGTGGGAATGTGGCAGTTCATTGCCGGCACGGGGCGCCTCTACGGCCTGACGGTCGATCCCTGGGTGGATGAACGGCGTGATCCGTTCCGGGCGACTGAAGCGGCCGTGAATTACCTGGCCGACCTGCGCGAGCGCCTGGGCGGCAGCGTCTATCTCGCCGCCGCGGCCTATAACGCGGGCGTGGGCAGAGTCGAGCGCGGGCTGGGCCGGCTGCCGGGCGAAACCGACTCGATCACCGATAACACGTTCTTCCAGCTTGCCGACCGCCGTTATTTGCGACGCGAGACGCGGGACTACGTCCCCAAGCTCATTGCCGCGTCGTTCATCGCGAAGCAGCCGTCGCGCTACGGCTTCACCGACGTGCAGCCGATGGCGCCGCTCGTGTTCGACGAAATTTCCGTTTCGGACGCCACCGGGCTCGACGTCATCGCGCGCCTGGCGGACACGACGGTCGACGCGGTGCTGGAGCTGAATCCGCAGTTCGTGCGTGGGATTACCCCACCCGGCCGCACGGTCGTGGTCCGGGTTCCCCGCGGCCGGGGGACGCAGGTTGCGGCCCGCTACGACACGCTGCCCGTCAATGCGCGTATCACGTTCGTGGATCATTACGTCGCCCCGGGCCAGACGCTGGGGGATATCGCGCGCCGCTACCGGGTGAGCGTTGCGATGCTGCAATCAGCCAATCCGAGCCTCAGGCCGCGCGCCCTGCGCACCGGGCAGCGCATCATCGTTCCCATGAGCGGTCGGATCGTCCCCGCGTCGGCCTGGTCGGTTCCGCCCGAGCCACGGTACCGTGCCGTTTCCCGGTCTCACGGCGCGACGGCGTCGAAGAGCTCCTCAGCGGGCGGATCGGGGGGCAGCCACCGTGTCCAGCCCGGCGAGACCCTGAGCCAGATCGCGCGTCAGTACGGCGTGTCATTGGGCGAGCTACTCGACTACAACGACTTGTCCAACGATTCGGTAATAAGGATTGGACAGGTGGTGAGAATACCGCCGAGGTAATTCAGAGCGGCTGACCCGGGGGCGGTGCCCCCGGGGTCAACACCGGCTTACCGCTTGTATCCCTTCATGATCGCCGTCGAATAGCCGTTCTGCGGGTCTCGTCCGGCATCGAGCAGCTCCTGCACCTTCCCCGGCCCACGGTTGTACGCGAGCAGGGCGAGACGCAGGTTGCCGTCGTAGCGTTCGAGCAGGTCGCGCAAATACCGGAACCCAAGACGCAGATTGGTATTGCGGTCGAACAGCTGCCTGTCGGTGAGGCCGGGTTCGTACAGGCGCGCCGTGCTCGGCAGGACCTGGGTATAACCCACGGCGCCGACCTTGCTCTTCGCGTTCGGATTGAACCCGGACTCGGTCTTCACGAGTCTGAATGTCAACCCCGGATCGACGCCTTCGGACAGCGCTACATCGTAAATCGCCGCCGCCAGATCGGCCGGGATGTTGTATTGCCGTGAATAATCGATAATCGCGTTGGCACGCTCGAGCTGTAAGCGCGCGACAGCCAGCTCGCCGCGGGTGGCTTCGAGCGATTGGGAAAGCGTGCGCAGCTCACCGAGCAGCGCGGGCGCCGTGACCGGTGCAGGCTGGTCGTCAGCTGAGGCGCGATGTGCCCACCCCGCGATAGTGCCGACAACGATGGAGCCGAGGAGAATGAATCCCCCCCGCTGCATCATTCGCTGGGTTCGTGTGTGCATCGGCGTCTCCTCGTAAAAAGGCGTTCGCGTCAGTCGCAAGACTCGCGCCGTGTGTTCAACATCACATCAAGCGCGTGCCGGCCGCCGCCAATCCCCGTTCGTCCCGCCGGTCTTCTCGACGAGATGGACCTGCGCGATCTCCATCCCTCGATCTACTGCTTTTACCATGTCGTACACGGTAAGCAGCGCCACCGAGACGGCCGTGAGCGCCTCCATCTCGACTCCTGTGCGCCCCGTCACTTTTGTGCTCGCCCGCACCCGGACACCGGGCAGCTCTGGCTCGAGGCTCGCTGCCACTGTGACGTGATCGAGCCCGAGCGGATGGCAGAGCGGAACCAGTTCCGCCGTGCGTTTTGCGGCGAGCGTGCCCGCGATTTCCGAAACGGCGAGCACATCCCCTTTGGGGAGCGCCGCTTCGCGAATGAGGCGGAACGCCTCATCCGACATCCGAATCACGCCTTCTGCCGCCGCCGTCCGCTCGGTCACGGGCTTGGATCCCACGTCGACCATTTGCGCCCGGCCCGCTGCGTCGATGTGCGTGAGCTTCACGCCCCTCTCCGATCGGATTGCAGCTCTTCACCCAGCAGCGCGGTGAGGAGTTGGGGATTCACATTACCCTGGGCGAGCTCTCGCGTCTCGAGCACCCGCGCGATCGCGGCGACCAGCGCCTGCGTATCGCCACCACGGCGGGCCCGCGCCCGCAGCTGCAGAAGTAGCCCATCGAGTAGGCCGGTAAACCCGCCTCGTGCCTGGAACGGCGTCTGGGACAGGGCCCGGGCATAGCGGTCGACCGGCGACCCGCCACTCTCCAGAAGCGTTTCCAGCGCGGAGGCGTTCCCGTCATCCCCCGTCGCCCCGGCAGCGGCGAGCTCGACCATTCTGCCGATCGAGCCGTCCGCGGATCGGATCAGGGCCTCGATGCGGCGCGCATCCTTGATCCCGAGCTCGTTCTGCGCGAATTCTGTCATGACACTGTCCGGCTGCCGCAGGACCGTTACCCGAACCACCCGGGACAGGATCGTCGGGAGCAGCGCGTCGGGATCCGCGCTCGTGAGCAGGATGAACGAATCCCGAGGCGGTTCTTCCAGGGCCTTGAGTAAGGCGTTCGCCGCTTCGGGATTGCCCTTTTGCGGCGTGAGCCGCTCGGCGTCGCCCACGATGAACACCTTGTACCGTCCCATGGCCGGGGTCAGCTGAAGCGACCGGGCCAGGAGCCGCACCGAGGCTATCCCGTGGCTTGCCATTCCCGACGGCGGTTGCCACAGCTGTTCGCGGCGCGCCGCCATTTCTTCCCCCAACGCCTCCTCTACCAGGTCCACCTGCTTTTCGGCGTCGGCTCCCTTTTTCGTGATCTCGACCGGCACGAACCAGTGCAGGTCGGGATGAGCGAGGGCGGTGACTTGCCGGCACGAGGGGCAGCTCCCACAGGCCCCTCCGTCTTGGCCGCGTCGTTCGCACAGGAGCGACTGGGCGATCCATAGGGCGAGCCGCTGCTTCCCGACGCCCCGACGACCAACGAGTAGCAGGGTCTGGGGGAGCTTCTGGGAGAGGATCGCACGTCCGAGCCGCGACCGGACAGGGTCGTGGCCATAGAGGGGGCGCAGGGGCATCTGGCTCGAAATGTAGCGGCAAAATCGCTCCTCCCTCTCGTGGCGATACATAAGTCGAAGCTGCATCGATGTTTGCCATCAGAGACCGCCCCTTGCGGGTGTGAACCTCAGGTGCGCGTGAGCTGCACAAGAATGATGCAGCGTAATGACAGCTTCGCGGTTTATTCGGGTTTATTGCCTTTTGTGCCAGAATTTCTACTTTGGCCCGCCGCTCGTGACGGCCGCCACGCGGGGAGGGTGTGCGCAGTGACGGCAGCGCGGGTAGCGCGGCAGCAGGTTCATCTCGGCTGTTCAGCCTTCGGGGAAGGGGACGGAGTGGATGTGAGCGGCACACCGATCAGGCTCGTGCGCGCGGCGCAAACGCCGCACGAAGTCCCACAAACGGCAGAGCATACCCTGCGGACCATCGCCCGGCAGCAGGAGGCGGTGGCGCGTCTCGGTCACCAGGCTCTGGCGGGGGCGGCGTTGCCGGCGCTCATGGACGAGGCGGTGGCGAGTATTTCCCGGGGGCTCGACGTGGAGTTCGGTGGCTTGCTCGAATTCCGCCCCGAGAACCGCACACTGGTGCTACGGGCGGGGGTCGGGTGGAACGAGGGTTGGGTCAATCGGGCGATCATTCCCGGTGACGGCGACACCCACGCCGGATACGCGCTCAGGTCCCCCACTCCCGTGGTCATTGAGGATCTCCGCTTCGAACGGCGCTTCGGCAGCGCCCCGCTGCTCGGTGAGCACGCGATTGTCTCCGGGATCAGCGTGGTGATCCAGGGTGCGGACCGCGCGTTCGGGCTGCTGGGCGGCTACGCCGCATCCCGGCGCGACTTCACGATTCACGATGTGCACTATGTCCAGGCGATGGCGAATGTGCTCGCGACCGCGCTGGCGCGCGCCCGGACCGAGGAGGCGTTGCGGAAGAGCGAGGAGCATTTTCGTTCGCTGATCGACAACGCGTCCGACATCGTCACGATTCTGAGCCACGACGGGATCTTCCGCTACACCAGTCCGTCGGTGCAGCGCCTGCTTGGCTACGCGCCGCACGAGCTGATCGAACGCAGCGCGTTCGATTTCGTGCATCCCGACGATCTTTCGGCCGTCGCGGAAGGGATGACCAACGCGATCAGCGATCCGGGCACGTCGTATTCCGCGGAGTTTCGGTTCCGGCACAAGGACGGTACGTGGCGCGTGCTGGAGTCGGTGGGCCAGGTACGAGCCGGTCGTGATTCGGGCGAGCCCGCGAGTTTCATCGTGAATGCGCGCGACGTGACCGAGCGGCTGGCACAGGAACGCGCGCTCCGGGCCAACAAGGAGCGGCTGCGGACCGTTGTCGCCGTCGCTCCGCTCGTGCTATTCGCGCTCGACAAGGACGGAATTTTCACGCTGGTGGAAGGCAAGGGGCTCGAGAGCCTGGGCGTGCGGCCGGCGCAGCTGGTGGGGCAGTCCGTGTTCAACGTCTATGCCGACCTGCCGCAGCTGCTCGCCGATTTTCGCCGCGCGCTTGCCGGCGAGTCGTTCTCGTCAACCGTCGAGGTCTTTGGTCAGGTCTTCGAGGCGTGGTATTCGCCCATTCGAGACGCGAGCGGCGCCGTTGCCGGGGTCACCGGCGTGGCCACCGACGTGACGGAGCGCCACCGGGCCGAGGACGCGCTGCGCCTATCCGAAGAGTCGAGCCGCGCGCTGGTGCAGCATGCCACGTACGGTATCTTCCGCTCGACCTCCGACGGACGCTTCCTCGCCGTGAATCCCGCGCTCGTGAAAATGCTCGGGTACCCGTCCGAAGCCGAAGTCCTCGCGCTCAACATCACGCGGGACGTCTACGCCAATCCCGACGAGCGGGTCCGCATCCTCGGACGATTTGCGGAGTCCGAGACGGTGCAGGGAGTGGTCGAATGGAAGCGTCGGGACGGCGAGCGGATCCTGGTCCGATTGAGCGGTCACGCGGTGCGCCGTCCCGACCGCACGATCGACTGTATCGAGACCATGGCCGAGGACGTGACGTCGCGCCGGCTGCTCGAGGAACAGCTCAGGCAGTCGCAGAAGATCGAAGCGCTCGGCCAGCTCACCGGCGGGATTGCGCACGACTTCAACAACCTCCTCACGATCATCCTCGCCAACGCGGAGTTGATCCGGAAATCACTCGGCGCCGACAAGCACGAGGAGCAGGCCGACCTGCGTGACCTCATCTCCGCGGCGCTGCGCGGCCGCGCGATGGTGAAGGAGCTGCTCGGCTTCGCGCGGCGGCAGAGCCTCGATCTCGCGCCGCTCGACCTGGGAGGCGCGATCGCCGATATCGCCGGCATGCTGCGCCGCGTACTGCCCGCCGACATCGAGGTCGTCATTACCGGCGAAGCCGGCGTGCTGCCCGACGTACGCTGCGACGTCCACGCCATCGAGCAGATCGTCTTGAACCTCGTGACGAACGCCCGCGACGCGATGCCGTCGGGCGGCGTGCTGCGCATCGAAACCGCCAGCGCGAACCTGAGTCTCGAGGAGCAGGCTGGCGCCGGTGTCCCGCAAAGTCCGATCTGGGTGCGCCTGTCGGTCGAGGACACGGGCGTCGGCATGGATCAGGCGACGCTCGAGCGGGTGTTCGAGCCGTTCTTCACCACCAAACCGTCGGGCAAGGGTACGGGGCTCGGCATGGCGACCGTCTACAGCCTGGTGAAGCAGCTCGGCGGCGTGATCAAACTGGACAGCGCGCCGGGTCTCGGTACGCGCGTCAAGGTGTTCTTCCCCGGTCTGCCCCAGTCGGTCGAGCCACCCCGGCGCCGGCTTTCGGGCGAACACCACGTTCAGGGCGGCAACGAGACCATCTTGCTCGTCGAAGACGAGGACGACGTGCGGCGCGCGGCCAAGCGGGTGCTGGAGCAGGCGGGCTATCGCGTGCTGACGGCGGCCGACGGACAGGAGGGGCTCGACATCCTGCGGCAACAGCCGAAGAGCGTCCACCTCACGATCTCGGATCTCGTCATGCCGCGGCTCGGCGGCCGCGCGTTCTACGAAACCGCGCGCCGCGAGGGCTACGAGATGCCGTTCCTGTTCGCCAGCGGGTATTCCCCCGACGATGGCCGCGGCGATCTGCCCGCCGAGTCGGGGCTTCCGGTGCTGCACAAGCCCTGGACCGCCGCGGACCTCCTGGCCCGCGTGCGCGAGCTGCTGGACAAGTAGACTGACTTATTGCGCGTCCAGCACCTCCCTTACCCGACGCGCGAGGGCGTCGGGCGTGAACGGTTTCTGAATATAAGCAGTCCCGCGCTCGAATATGCCCCTCCGAAGGATCGCGTCGTCGGTATACCCCGACATGTACAGCACCCGCATCTTCTCGTCCTTAGGGATGAGACGCTCCGCGAGCTCCCGGCCGCTCATGCCAGGCATGATGACGTCGGTCAGGAGAAGATCGATGCTGCCCGAGTACCCGGCGCGGACGGTGAGCGCTTCGGATCCGGCGCGCGCATCGAGCACGTTGTATCCCTGTGATTGCAGCACTCGCTGCGCGAGACTACGGACCGTCTCCTCGTCCTCGACGAGCAGCACCGTCTCGGTGCCGCGCGGCACGGGCGTCGGTCTCGGGCGCGCCGCCTGCTCCCCCTCGGTGGCGCGCGGCAGGTAAATCCGGAATGACGTGCCTTCCCCGACTCGCGAGTCGACGTCAATCGACCCGCCTAGTTGCTTCACGATCCCGTACGCCATGGCCAGGCCGAGCCCGGTTCCCCGGCCGACTCCCTTGGTGGTAAAGAACGGCTCGAAGATGTGCGCCATCGTCTCGGCATCCATTCCGGTGCCCGTGTCCGTGACCTCGAGCCGGACATAGCGATCCGGCGCCTGGTCTAGATGCGGCCTGACCGCGGCGTCGTCCGGGCTGACTGCCGCCGTGGCGATGGTGAGCCGCCCACCGTGCGGCATCGCATCCCGCGCATTGATCGCGAGATTGATGATGACTTGCTCGAGCTGATTCGGATCGGCGAGCACCGGCGCCAGGTGGCCGGGCAGCACCGTCACGAGCTCGATGTCCTCGCCGATCATGCGCCGTAGCATCTGCTCGACCTCGCCCACCACGCTGTCCAGCGTGACCGGCCGGACTTGCAGCACCTGCTTCCGGCTGAACGCCAGAAGCTGCTGCGTCAACGCGGCCGCGCGCTCGGCCGCGCGACGCACCTCGACGACGTCGCTCGCGGCGGGATGCCCGTCCAGCTCGCGCTCGAGCAGCTGGCAGTACCCGAGAATGGCGGTGAGGAGATTGTTGAAGTCGTGCGCGATCCCGCCGGCCAGGCGTCCGACGGCCTCCATTTTCTGTGAGTGGCGCAGCTGATCTTCGAGCTGGCGGCGCTCGGTCACGTCCCGTGCCAGCACGAGGCGCGCGGGCCGGCCTTCGAATTCCATGTCGTCCGCCGACACCTCGACGTCGAACAGCGTTCCGTCCTTGCGCCGGTGCACGGCCGTGCCCGGGTCCCCGGCGCGAACGGCAGCACTGGCGTCTTCCGCGCCCAAATCGAGGCTCGTGAGGGCGAGGAATTCCGGCCGGGTATAGCCGTAGCGGGTCAGGGCCGCGTGGTTCACCGCGAGGATGCGGAGCGTTTCGCGATCATGCACCCACATTGCCTCGGGATTGGACTCGAACAGCAGGCGGTAGTGATGCTCGCTCGCCTGCAGCCGCTCTTCGGCGCGGCGCCGCTCGATGGCGAGCGCCACCTGCGTCGAGACGAACTGGAGGATGTGCGTCTCGGTTTCGCCGTAGCGGACTCCGGCGGTATAGCTTTGGGCCACGAGTACGCCGATGGTACGGTCGTGTACCTTGAGCGGGACGCCGAGCCAGTCAACCGAAGGCGCTCCGATCAGCTCGACTTCACCGCGCCGTTCGAGGCGCTCGTGAATCTCGGGAGTCGCGAGCAGCGCCATCCCCGTGCGGAGCACGTACTCGGTCAATCCCTTTCGCAGCGGCCGCGGGGCATCGACGGTATCATACTCGTCGGCGAAATACGGGAAGCTCAACGTGCCGGTGGACCCATCGTACATCGCCACATAGAAGTTCTTGGCCGGCATCAACCCGCCAACGATCTCATGGATCGTGGACAAGAGGCCCCCGAGGTCCGGCGCGGTGTTCGCCGCGGCGGCGATCCTGTATGTGGCGGCCTGGACGCGCTCGGCGCGGGTCTGCTCCGAGACATCGCGGAAGCTGAATACGCGTCCCACGACCCGACCCGCGATTCGCTGCGGCTGTGAGTAGCGCTCGAAAACACGCCCGTCCCGAAACGCGAGCAGGTCGAAGCTCTCGGCATCGGGCCGGCCCGCCAGCTGGCGCAACTTGGCCTCGAAGCCGGCGGAGTCCTGGAGCTGCTCGCTGACGAACTGGTGCAGGCGGCTCGCGTCCCGGCTCTCGAGCACCTCATCGGGCACCCGCCACATGCGGGCGTATTTGCTGTTGTAACTGGTGACGCGTCCCTCGCCGTCCACGACCAGGATTCCGTCGGCGGTGGACTCGAGCGTTGCGGTCAGGAGCGAGAGCGCGGCCTTCAGTTCGTCCTCGCTCCGCTTGCGGTCGCTGATGTCGCGATAGCTCACGACCACCGCCCCGACGTCGGGATCATGCAGCCGGTTGATCGCGATACCCTCGACATAGCGCCACGAGCCGTCCTTGTGCCGCGCCCGCAGCTCGGCCTTGAGCGATTGGTCCGGCCGCGCCAGCAGGTCAACGAAGCCCCGCTCGAGGGCGGGGCGATCGTCGGGGTGAATCAGGTCAAAGGCATTGCGGCCGAGATTCTCGTGCGGCGCGTAGCCGAAGACGCGGTGCGTGGATTGACTGACGTAGATCAACGTGGCCCGCGCGTCGAGCAGGACGACGAGCTCGGAGCTCTGGTCGACAATGGCCCGGAAGCGCAGATCGGATTCGCGAAGCCCGGCATCGGACGCGGTCACGGGCCGAGAATAAGAAGTTGCGGTGCGCCGCGCCAGAGAGAGCGTTAATCCGAGGATTAATCCGCAGCGGAACTCCCGAGGAGGGACTCGAACCCCCGACCCGCCGGTTAACAGCCGGCTGCTCTACCAACTGAGCTACTCGGGAACAGAACAACAATAATCATCCGGGTGGACCCGGACTTCAACGGGTTAGCTCTGCCCGGCCGGCGCTCGCCCCGATCTCGGGAACGAGCATGCCCACGACGATCAACCCCCCCCCGGCCCACTGCAATAGCGACAGACGCTCCCCCAGCGATCCCCAGGAGATCGCGGCTGCGAACACGGGCTCGAGACAAAAGATGAGCGCGGCACGAGCGGAGGACATGTGCCGCTGCGCCCGCGTCTGCCACAGCAGCGCGAGCGCGGTCGCGCAGACGCCCGTATAGGCAAGCGTCGCGGCCAGCATACATCCCGGGATTACGGTGACCTTCTCGGTGAGCAATGCGGCCACCCCCGCTCCCGCCGCCGTGATGACGGTTTCCATCCACACGAGACGCAACGGGTCGTACCGTCGCGACACCTGGGTGACCGCGGCGATCTGCGCCCCGAAGCACAACGCCGTCACGAGCGTCCACACATCGCCGCGATTCAAGCCGCCGGTCTCAGGATTGGTGATCAGATACATGCCGACACTCGCGAGCGCGAGCGCCACAATCAGGTTTGCGCGCAGCGGCTCGCGGGCAGCCACGAATGCGACGATCGGCGCGAGAATCGACGAGCTGGCGACGATGAACGCGGATCGCGCGGGGGTCGTGTACACGAGACCGACGGTTTGCGTGGCGAACCCCACGGCAAGCAGGCCGCCGACCAGCGCTCCGGCGAGGAGCTCACCGCTAGTGAACCGTTGCCCGAGTCGGGCAAACGGGGTGAGCACCAGCGCCCCAATGGCGAACCGGGCGGCCGTGAACGCCAGGGGCGAGCTGACCGTGAGCCCCTGCTTGACCACGACGAAGCTCGCGGCCCAGAGCAGCGTGGCGAAGGCGAGTCGCAGGTCGGCCCGGCGTGCCTCGGATGAACTCACAGAACGTCGCGCAGGAACCGGCCCGTCACGGAGTCGGGATTGCTTGCGACCTCTTCCGGGGTTCCTTCAGCGATGATGCGACCGCCAGCGCTGCCGGCTCCAGGCCCGAGATCGATCACCCAGTCGGCGCGCTTGATGAGATCGAGCTGGTGCTCGATCACGAGCACCGTATGGCCGGCATCCACAAGACGGTCGAGCACGCGGCACAATGTGCGCACGTCGTCGAGGTGGAGCCCCGTCGTGGGTTCATCGAGTATGTACAGCTTGCGGCCGCGCCGCTTGGTGCGCGTGCCGCTGGCCAGCGCGAGCTCGCGCGCGATTTTCAGACGTTGTGCTTCGCCGCCGGACAACGTGGTCGCGGCCTGACCCAGCCGCAGGTAGCCGAGGCCGACCTGCTGCAGGTACCACAACGGCCGCGCGATGTGCGGCTGTCGCCGCAGCGCGCCCATCGCCTGGTCCACGGTCCAGTTGAGGACGTCGTGAATGGAGTAGCGTCCATCCTCGAGCTTCACGTCCAGGACTTCGCGCTTGAATCGGGTCCCGCCGCACGCGTCGCATGGCACGAATACGTTGGCCAGAAAGACCATTTCCACGAGGACTGCTCCCGCGCCCTCGCACGTCTCGCACCGGCCGCCCGCCACATTGAAGGAAAACGTGCTCGGCGTGTATCGGCGCGAGCGTGCCAGCGGCGTGCCGGCGAACAGCGCGCGCAGCCCGTCGAACGCCTTGACGTAGGTGACCGGATTGGATCGCGGCGTGCGGCCGATCGGCTGCTGGTCGATCAACGCCACGTCGGCGAGGCGCTGCCAGCCGATCACGTCCTTCACCGAGCCCACGGCTTCCCCGAGGTGTTGTTTGGCGCTGTGACCACCCTTGAGCCGCGTTTCGAGCTGGCGGTAGAGCACGTCATGCACCAGCGTCGATTTCCCGGAGCCCGATACACCGCTCACCACCGTGAGGGTGCCGAGCGGCACCCGCATGTCGACGTCCCGGAGGTTGTGAAGCCGGGCACCTTTCACCGTGAGCCACGCGCCCGCGGGCCGGCGGGCCGAAGGCACGGCGATCCGCTTTTCGCCCGTCAGGTACTGGCCCGTGAGCGTGACGGGCTCGCGCACGCGCGCCTGGGAGGTGGGAGGCGGACCCTGATACATGAGCCGCCCGCCGGACTCACCGCTCCCCGGACCAAGCTCTACCATGTAATCGGCTGCCCGTACCGCCGCGAGATCGTGCTCGACCATCACGACCGTGTTGCCCTGATCCGCGAGCCGGCGCAACAATCCCAACAACCGCTCGATATCCGCCGGATGCAGCCCGATCGACGGTTCGTCCAGGACGTAGAGCGTGTCCACCAGATGCGACCCGAGTGCGTTGGACAGCGCGATGCGCTGCGCCTCGCCGCCCGAGAGCGTCCGCGTTTGCCGGTCGAGAGTGAGGTACCCGAGCCCAACGTCATTCACGAACTCCACGCGGGCTCGGATCTCCTCGAGCACGTGCGTCGCCACCGCCCGCTCGAATGACGGCAGCGCGAGATCCCTGATCCACGTGCGCAGCTCCACGGCGGTCAGCGCGGCAATCTCCGCGATATTCCTGCCCGCCACACGGACCGCGAGCGCTTCGGGTTTGAGCCGTCTGCCGCCGCAGGCGGGGCAGGTCTTGGCGAGCTGGTACTGCCGGAGAAACACACGGATGTATTGCTTGTAGCGTTTCTCTTCCAGGCGGGTGAGAAACGGGAACACGCCCACATATCGGCCCTCCGTGCTACGCAACAGAAAGTGCCGGTCGCGCTCACGCAGCGTTTCCCAGGGGGCATCGAAATCGATGCGACGCGCCCGCGCCGTCTCGCGAAGCAGGCGGCGGCGCCCCTCGTAGCGTGGTTTGGTCCAGGGATCGATCGCTCCCTGTGCCAGCGAACGGGTGCGGTCGGGGACAATGAGCGATTCGTCGTATTCGAGCACGGCGCCGAATCCACGGCATTCCGGGCATGCCCCGCGGGGATTGTTGAACGAGAATAGAGTTGGCGTGAGGGCAGGCCCCGCCGCGCCGCATTTGGAGCAGGTCGGGTGCTCGGAAAAGCGCCGGAAGCCGGCGCCGTTCGCGGCGAGCGCCACCCCATCGCCTTCATTGAACGCCGTGGCGACCGCATCCGCCAGCCGGCCGCGATTGGCTTCGGTCGCCGTCACCCGGTCGACAATCACGAGCGTTTCCTGGGCAGCCTGAAGCCGCTCCGCCACATCCGGCGAGTCGAGCCGTACGACGGCGCCGTCGAGCTGGGCGCGGACGAAGCCCGCGGCCCGGAGCTGCGCGGCGATATCGACATCGGGACGGTGCGCGGATCCCGGCAGCGGGAAGGCGATCATGATCGGTTCAGCGTGATGCTCCGGGGCCAGCAGCGCGTCCACCGTGTCCTGCACTGTGTCGCGCTTCACGAGCTCACCGCACACGACGCAGTACGGCGTGCCGACGCGAGCCCACAAGAGCCTCAGGTAATCGTAGATCTCGGTCGCGGTGCCCACCGTGGACCGGCTCGAGGTCGTCGGGTTCTTCTGTTCGATTGCTACCGCGGGGGAGAGACCTTCCAGCGCGTCCACCTGTGGCTTCGGCATACGCTCGAGGAATTGCTTGGCGTACGTCGAAAGCGATTCGATGTAGCGCCGCTGCCCCTCGGCATAGAGAGTGTCGAAGGCGAGCGAGCTCTTACCCGCGCCGGAGGGTCCGGTAATGACCGTGAGCGCCCGGCGCGGCAGCTCGACCGTGATGCCCTTCAGGTTGTGCTGCCGCGCGTTGCGGATGATCAGCCGGTCTGGGGACGAAGGCATAACCATTAAAAATAGCATCTGGCACGCGACAACGACGATTCTTAGCTTGCCTCCCACATGCCGCTAATTCTGACCCCCCGCCTGCTCCGGCGCGGACTCGAGCTGTTCGCGCTGATCTCGCTGGCCGGCGTTATCGCAAGCCTTCTGATCTACGGCAACGACCTGGGCGCGTTCACCCACGCGCTGCTCAGCCTGCACTGGCAGTGGCTGCTCGTGGGCCTCGCGCTGGCGTCAATGGACTGGTTCGGCGGTGGGACCCGGCTCTGGGTCGTGGCGCGGCACGTGCGCCCCGGTGTGCGCTGGCGGGACATGGTCCTGGCGGGAGGAATGAGCGCCTGGGGAGCGTACCTCACGCCGTTCCAGACGGGTGCGGGCCCGATGATGATGTGGACCATGCGCCGCGCCGGAGTGCGCCTGCCGGAAGCGATGACGTCGACATTCATGACTTTCATCGCCACCGTGGCGTTCTTCGCCGTGGCGGGTCCGCTCGCGATCTATCTGGGCGCCGGAAAATCGCTCGCCTACCACCAGGTGATCCCCGGCATCTCGTACTATGACCTGTTTCGCACCAGTCTCACGATTTTCGGGATCCTGGGAGTGGTGATGCTCGTGGCCATGGTTTTCCCGGCCTGGCTGCGAGATCTGGTGCACTGGCTCGCGAGTAAACTCGAGCGCAAGAGCCGTCGCGTCGCGAAGCGGATGGAGCAGCTGCGCGCCGGCATCGATCGCGCCCACGAATGCATGGTCGCGTTCGGAAGCCCGAAAGGCTGGCTCGCACTGTTCTGGGCCGTGCTGCTTTCCGGCCCATCTCATGCCAACAAGCTGCTTGCCGGCTACGTCGCGCTCCGTGCGCTCGGGATCCCGGCCAATTTCGTGGATATCCTGCTCTTGCAAACGTTCATAACGTTCCTGCTCTACTTTGCGCCGACCCCCGGAGCGTCGGGACTCGCCGAGCTGCTCTCCGCGGTGGTCATGCAGATGTACGTGCCGGCGCAGATCACGGCCACGTACATTCTCATCTGGCGGTCTATCAACAGCTACGCGACAGTGGCGGTTGGCTCACTGCTCTTCTGGCGTGCCGCACGCCGCGGTCTCGTGGGTGCCGAAGAGGCAGTGACGTCTGCGGAGGCGTCGTAAAGCCTGTTTGCTTGCGCGGTTACACCATGCCCCCTAACTTCTTGGCTCGCCTCGCCTAGGGTCCCATCCGATGGCCTTATTGGAGCTTGAAGGCAGGAAGTTCTCCATTCCGGCAGGCGAGCTGCTGCTGGGCGGCGATGCCGCCTGTGGCATCGTGATTTCTGGGCCTGGCGTGCTGCCGCAGCACGCGGTGTTTCGCGCCCAACCCGACGGACAGATCATCATCCGGAGGGCTGCCCCAGCGGCCGACATCCTCATTAATGGCGTGCGACTTGGCGCCGAGCCATCCCCCTTGTTGCACGGGGACAAGATCGACGTGGCGGGGCATGAGCTCACGTTCGTCGACGAACGCCGCAGCGGAAATACGCAGTTCATGCAGGCGGTCAAACCCGTGGCTCCGGAGCCTCGCGGAGGGGCGACGGCCCCGCGCCCGAATCCGCCGCCTCCTCCCGCTGCCGGCCAGGTCGCCAATACCGGCGGGCGCATCGTGAGTTTGACCGACGGGCGCGAGTACATCGTTGCGGGCGGCGCACTGGTATTCGGACGCGACGCCACGTGCGATGTGGTCGTGACCGGCAAAGACGTTTCGCGGCGGCACGCGGAAGTCGTGCAGACCCCCCGAGGGTACTTGCTCGTCGATTCGAGCACGAACGGGACGTATGTGAACGAGGAGCGCGTACAGGGGCAGAGAGTGCTCGCGCGAGCCGAGGTCATTCGCATCGGCGACGAGAAATTCCGGTTCTACGCCGAGTTCGCCCCTCCAGCTCCCGAGCCTGCACCCCCACCCTCACCTCCACCCCCACCCCGGCCGCCATCGCCACCCGCTGCCGCGTCGGCTCCAGCGCAGTCTCCGTCTCGTCCGCCACCGCCGGGCGCATTGGCGAGCATGCTCGCGAAAACGGGCAATCTCAAGGGTCAGCGGTTCCCGATCCGTTCGCCGCTCGCGAACATCGGCCGAGCCGATTACAACGATGTCGTGCTTGCCGACCCGTCCGTCTCGACCGCCCATGCAAAGCTCCAACGGCGCGAAGGCGTGTGGGTGATCGTCGATCTGGACTCGACGAATGGCACGTACGTGGATGGCCAGCGGATCAAGGGAGAAGCGCCGATCGGGCCGGGCACGACGCTACGTATCGGCGATGTCTCGCTGGCGTTCGAACCCATGGACGAGGCGGCGGGAATCGCAAAGGGCGGCGGCACCGTGGTGATGGCAAAGCCTCCTGCAGCCCCCCCCAAAGCTCCGGCAGCACCGGCCGCACGGTCGGCAGCGGGGGCGGGATCAAAGGCGCACGCGGGTCGGCCTCAGGCCACGGCCGGAGGGGGGGCTCCGCCTTCTCCGGGAAAAAAGAGAGGTAAAGGATGCGGGGCGGGGGCAGTGGTGCTGGTGGCAGGGGCCGCGGGAGTTGCGGCCATCGTTCGGTGGCTCCTGGCTTGAGCGGCTCGCACGTGAGCATCACCAGTTCGGGTCGCTCCGACGTCGGCATCATCCGCTCGGGGAACGAGGACAGTTTCATCATGGTCCCGGAGCGGGGGATCTGGGTCGTCGCGGACGGCATGGGGGGACATGCGGCCGGCGAAGTCGCGAGCGAAATGGCCGTGCGATTTGTGGCCCGGGAGCTGGGCTCGCTACTCGACGCCAGCGACGAAACCGCGGCCGAGCGCATGCGCGCGGCGATCCGTGCCGCCAATGGCGCGATTTTCCAGCGCACGCTGACCGAGCACGACAAGCGCGGCATGGGGACCACCGTCACCGCGCTTGTCCTTCACGATGGCCGGTTTCTCATCGGCCAGGTCGGCGACAGCCGTGCCTATCTCTACCGCGAAAACCGCCTGATCCAGCTGACCAAAGACCACTCCTATGTCCAGGAGCAGGTCGATGCGGGGTACCTCACCCCCGAGCAGGCGCGCTCGCATCCCTACAGCAACGTGATCACGCGCTGCGTGGGGGCGAACAACGAAGTGCTTCCCGACATCTACGTCGGTGCCTTGAAACCGAAAGACCTCTTCCTGCTGGCCTCGGATGGACTCACGGGAATGCTCGAGGATCAGGAGCTCGGCGACCTGCTGGGCGCCAATCGCGCTCCGCAGGAGACGGTAGACCTGCTCATTGCCGAGGCCAATCGTCGCGGCGGGTTGGATAACATTACCGCGATTCTCGTGCGAGTCGACTCGGTGAGTGCCCCCGCGCTGGGACCGAACGACACTCAGCCGATTATCCCGCCCAGAGCTTAGCCCAACAGGGCGCGGCCCGAGTCGAGCCGCGCGCGAATGTGCTCGCCTGGCATCGCGACCAGATCCATCACGCGTTTGACAGGCAGCTCGCTCGCGAGCGGACGCAGCACGAACAATCTCAGGCGGCGCGCCGAGCGATACAGCTCGGTCGCGACGCGGGGCAGCTCGAGGTGCTCTCGGGCTTCCTCTCCCGCGAGATGCAGGACCACACCGTCGCGCCTGACGAGCGAAAGATCGAGCGCCAGCATGTCCGGTTTGGCGGGGAAGTCGAGAAACACTTCGTTCTCCCCCAGCTCGAGCTCGCGGGCCAGCTGATCCTCGACCTCGCGGCAGAGCGCCGGATCGCTCGAGATCCAGGAGCCGGCATTTTCCGGAACTTCCGAACCCGGCACATCGAGCGTTCGCTTGGCGAGCCGGCGCTCTCGCAGCCGCAGGGCGAGCTTCACTTTCGTCGGGTCCTCGCGCTGCAGCTCGTGGATCAAGCCGTCGTCGGTCGATGCGGCGATGTCCTCCACCCGAACGAGGTCAGCGCCAATCGCCGTCATCACCAGCCGCTTGAACATGGCGGTCGCGCTGCGCACGGCATGATGCCAATACACGTTGCGGTACATCTGGTACTTGGCGAACAGCAACGATTCGAGCGCGGAAAGTCCTTTTTCCTCAAGCGCGAGCGAGGGCGGTCCGTCGGGAGTGGAAGCGAGCGTGAGACACGCGAGCAGGCGATCGACATCGATCGTGCCGTAGGGGACTCCACACATCCACGCATCGCGCGACAGATAGTCGAGCTTGTCAACATCGAGCGAGCCCGAGATCAGTCCGGCGAGTGGGGCATCGCTTCGTCCCTGGATGAGGCACAGGAGCGGGTCGGTGGGAATGGCGTGGCGCGCGAGCACCGCGCGCAATTCGCCATTTTCGAACTGGCGCGCGACCAGCTGTTCGTGATTGGGAAGTCCCGCTTCTTCCAGGGCATGGGAGAACGGATAATGGCCGATATCATGGAGCAGCGCCGCATAACGGACGGCGCGCGCGGAGTCCGGCGGGATCGCACCGTGGCCTTCGGTATCGTCGAGCTGGGCGAGCGCGCGTCGCGCCAGATGATACGTGCCCAGAGCGTGCTCGAACCGGGTATGTGTGGCGCCGGGATAGACCAGGAAGGCATGGCCGAGCTGGCGGACGTACCGCAGTCGCTGCAGCGCCGGCGTGTCGATGAGGGCCAGCGCGTCCTGCTCGATCCGGATGTTGTCCCACAACGGGTCGCGGACGACTTCGGCGCGGGAAAGGCTCACGATTCTGGTGGCCCCGCGTCGCGGACAGCGGCCGGAACGCGCCCGGTGAACTGCTCGAAGTTGCCGCGGAATAGCCGCGCGACGCGGAGCGCCTGGGCGTCATACGCGGCCCCGTCGCTCCAGGCGTCGCGGGGCATGAGCACGCGCTCCGGCACTCCGGGCACGCTGCGCGGGATGTCGAGCCCAAAGACCGGCTCACGCACGGTCGGGACGGTCTCGAGCGCCCCTTCCAGGGCGACATGCACCATCGCGCGCGTCTGCCGCAGCGGGATGCGCTTCCCGCCGCCGGCGCCCGGGCCGCCGCCGGTCCAGCCGGTGTTGACGAGCCAGCAGCGCACCCCGTGCCGCGCTACGCGCTCACCGAGCATTGTGGCGTAGACGTTCGCGTCGCGGGGCAGGAACGGTGCCCCGAAGCAGGGCGAGAAGGCGGGACGCGGCTCCGTCACGCCACGCTCCGTGCCGCCAACCTTGGCGGTATACCCGGACAGGAAGTGGTACATCGTCTGGGCCGGGTTGAGCCGTGAAATTGGGGGCAGTACGCCGTAGGCATCACAGGTGAGAAAAATGACGTGCCGCGGGTGACCGGCGCTGCCCGACGCCACGTGATTTGGGATGAAGCCGATCGGATACGAAGCGCGCGTGTTCTCCGTGATCGCCGCGGAGTCGAGATCGAGCGTCCGGCTGGCGGGGTCGACAACCACGTTTTCGAGCACCGTGCCGAACATCCGCGTAGTCGCGTAGATCTCGGGCTCGCCAGCGGGCGACAGCCGGATGATCTTCGCGTAGCATCCCCCCTCGAGGTTGAAGACCCCCGTGTCGCTCCACCCGTGTTCATCGTCACCGATCAATCGTCGCTGGGGGTCTGCGGAGAGCGTCGTCTTTCCCGTGCCGGACAGTCCAAAAAACAGCGCGACATCCTCCTCGCGGCCCACCGTGGCCGAGCAGTGCATGGGCAGGACGGCCGCGTCGGGTAGGAGGTAGTTGAGCGCGGTGAAAACGGATTTTTTCAGCTCTCCGGCATACCGAGTCCCGCCGATGAGAATGATGCGCTGTGCGAAGTTGATCACGATATACGTGCCCGAGCGCGTGCCATGCTGCGCCGGATCGGCCGGCAGCTCGGGGGCGTGCAACACGTGCCAGGACGGAGTGAAGTTGGCGAGCTCGGTGGGCGTGGGCGCGAGAAACATGTTCGACGCGAACAGCGCGTGCCATGCGTTCGGCGTCACGAATCGAATCGCGACGCGGTAGCGCGGGTCGGCCCCCGCGAACACATCCTGGATGAACACATCCTGGGTGTCGAGATAGGTCAGGACGTGCTGTTGCAGTTTTGAAAAATGCTCGGGGGAGAGCGGCTGGTTCATCGTACTCCACCACACCCGCGAGCTCGTGCCCTGGTCGCGAACGATGAACTTGTCATCGGGACTGCGTCCGGTGTGGGGGGTCGTCACAATGCACAGGGGGCCGGCCTGCGCGAGCACACCTTCGGTGCGCCGGATGGCGTATTCGTACAGCGCCGCTACGGGCAGATTCGCCCGCGCGCTCAGCCCTGGCGGCTTGAACGCTCCCTCCGCGCGGTGGGCGGTGGCGTGGGTCGCGTCGCGCATTAGCGGGGCGTCACGGTGGCCGGTGTGTGGTAGAGAATCTCGGCCGTATTGCGATCGCGCACACTCGGTGCGCTCACGACCGGCGCCTCATACATGATGTCCGTGGTCGAATCGCTCTCGCGCAACAGCCCCAGCGCATGGCCGAATTCGTGAATCACGACGCGCTCGAGACAGGCGGCCACCTGCGCATCGGTGAATCCGGCGCGCGGGGTCAGAACGATATGCAGCTGGGTTCCGGCCGAATCGCGGAACACCGTCACGGGATCGCTCGTCTCCCCGGCACACGCGTCGACCGGAGGCCCCGGGTCGGGCGGCACGTCCGGCGGAACGCCGCCCGTCGATGCCCACGTGACGATCACGTCTGCCATCGTCGAATCAGGCACCTCGACGCCGCTCCACTCACCATAGAGGAATTGCCCTCGCCATGAGGCAATGGCGAGCGGCACGAGCGACGGCATCGCGCCACGCGGGTCGGCGTAAAATCGGACCGGGAGCCGGTGCGTAGGCCAGCTGAACACGAGCGCCGTATTCGGGGGGGCCGTGTCCGCGAAGTCGTAATAACACCCGGTGCAGCTCCTCAAGGGGGCTTGCCCCGTGGTCTCGCACGCGGCGAGCAACACCAGGAGTCCCATGAGAACGCGGTTACCGCTCATCGCCGCCCGTCTCTCCGGTGAGCGACACGATGAAGCGTTGGACGAGCGTAGAAGACGCGAAGCCCTCCGCGTCGAGCGCGGGGGTACTGAATGAGTGAATGTCATACCGTGCTTCGACAGCGAGGCCATGCCCGATCTGCCATCCCATGACTAACCCGCCGACTCCCGCCAGCGGTCCGGCGCCCAGCTTGAAGATTCCCGTTTCATCGGCCGGGAGGTACTTGAGCCCGCCGATGTCGACGCCGGCGGACAGTTTCGCCGTGATGTCGCGCCGCACGCCGACCGCAAACATGACGGTGCTCAGCCGGCCGAGCCCAGTGGTCGTGCCGTCGACGTCGTGGCGCGAGATATGGGTGATGGATGCGTCGAGCGTTGCGGTCGCGTTCCAGCCGTGCTTGAGCGGCGTGAGGGCGGTGATCGAGAGTGCCGGCGCCACGGCGGGCCGCACGGTGAACGGGGTGACGATGGAGTCGTGGACCAGCGCCGTGCCGTAGCGCGCCCCCACCGCCACATGGAACGAGACTTGGGCGGACGCTGGCGCGGCTCCCAGCACCAACACGATGACCAGCGGGCCGGGATGCTTCAGAAGTGCCGCATCGCGGGCTTAGACCTCAAGGCGATCTCCAGGGCGCGAGACGAGCACATACAGCGCCGGCGTCACGAACACACTGATCAGGAGGCGGGAAAACAAACCTCCCACAATCACCATCGCAAAGGGACGCTGCGAATCGGTTCCGACCCCGTGCGCCATGGCGGCCGGCAGGAGCCCCAGGGCGGCGACCAGGGCCGTCATCATGATGGGCCGAAGTCGGAGCAGGGCGGCTTCGCGCGTGGCACGTTCCACGCTCATCCCGTCCCGCCGCAGCTCATTGGCATAGGAAATATAGACGACGGCGGTTTGGACCGAGACGCCGAACAGCGCGAGGAACCCGATGCCGGACGACGCGGAAAACGCCGTTCCGGTGGCCCACAGCGTCAGCAACCCGCCTACCGGCGCGGACAGCAACACCCCCACGACCGTGATCGTGGGAAACTTGAAGTTGCTGTACAGCGCGAACAGAATGAGGACGATGGCAAACAGCGTCAGGGGAATGACGATGCGCAGCTCCCGCCGCGAGGCCGCGTAGTCCTGGTACTCACCGCCCCAGACGACACGGTACCCCGAAGGAACCTTGACGTGCGCCGCCACCTGGCGCTGCGCGTCCTGCACGGCACCCGCCAGGTCACGATGCGCAGTTGCGTCCACCGCGAATCGGTCCGTCTGTGTTGTTAGGCGAAGGTGCTAGGCGGCGACTGGAGGCGCGCGGGGAAGGGGGCGCTGGTGCTCGGGGCGAGACACCAGAGCGGTCGCTCGGGGTGAACGTTCGCATACCACCACCCGCGCGTGCAGGACGAGACAGCTCGCGTCGTGATGCGCTTCGAAGACGCGTGCGGCGGTTGCATCGCGCACAATATGGCGTAAGGCATCGTGACCGACACGCTTCACCCATCCACGCGCGTCAGCCGGGGCGCGGTTCCGACTACCATGATATCGATCAGGTGCAGGAATGTGAGCCACTTACGTCGTTTCGTCAAAACCCAGCTGCGAAATCAGTGGAACGAAGCGCACCTCGCCCGCGGGCCGTCCGTGTATCTCGGAATCGGTGCGCTGGTACACCTGGAGCTCCTGCGCGGACAGGTCGCCGATCGGGATCACGAGCCGTCCCCCCGGAGCGAGCTGCTCGAGTAGTGGGTGGGGTACGGCCGGAGCGGCAGCCGCCACCAGTACGCCATTGAACGGTGCTGCCTCCGGCCAGCCCTGTGCCCCATCACCCAGCCTCGTTTCGATGTTGGTCAGCCCGAGCCGACGAAATCGCTCCTCGGCCTCGACCAGGAGATCCGGAAGCCGCTCCACGGCATAAACTCGGCCACAGAGACGTGCCAGCACCGCCGTCTGATACCCCGATCCGGCTCCGACTTCGAGCACGCGGTCGTGGCGGTGCGGAGCCAGCATGGCCGTCATCAGCGCGACGACGAACGGCTGGGAGATCGTCTGGCCGTTGCCGATGGGAAGCGGGGCGTCGGCATAGGCTTCGGGGCGCAGCTCCGGCGGGACGAACCACTCGCGCGGTATCCGAGCCATTGCAGCGAGCACGCGGCGGTTCCTGATGCCGCGGTGGACGAGCTGCTTGGCGATCATGCGGCGCCGCTCGCCGCAGCTCTCCGGCGCGGGCCTGCTCATAGGCAGGGGCCTGCTTGCCCACTCATATCTCTTGAACTATACCTTCCCGCCGCGAGAGCGGGGGGCGAACTTCGGTGTCGGTGGAAACGCGTGCTTCCATCCTGTTGCTGGGCCACGCCGCGGGCGTTGAAGAACGCCTGATCCGGGAGGATTTCGACGTTCGGGCCGACGCGGCAGTGAAGTCCGCGCCCGATCTCATCATCTATTCGGTTCCAGACGGCACGCCGGCGCTGGCGGAAGAGATCGGCACGCTCGCCAATTCGGCGCAATATGATGGTGCCCCGGTAATCGCCCTGGTAGGAAAGGGCGGCGCTGCCGCGATCGCGGCGGCGCTGGCGGCCGGTGCTCGCGATGCGCTCGCGCAGCCGGTCGACCTGAACGAGCTGATCGGTCGCATCGCCGTGCACCTGCGCACGCGCGCCGAGCTGCGGGAGGCACGCGAAGCGGTCCGCGCCCGCGATCTGCTGTTCGACATCTTCCAGGAAGTCTCCGCCGTCCTGCGGGCCGACGAGATTTTCCAGACGCTCGTCCGCCGGGTAGGGCACGCATTCGGATTGACGCACTGCTCGTTCGTCTTGACGGCTCCGGGAGAAGACCGGGGACGCGTCGTGGCGGTGTACGAGAATCCCTCGATCCGCGATCTGCGGGTGGACCTGGGCCGGTATCCTGAAATTCAGGAGGCGATCCGAACGGAGCAGCCGGTGATCGTCCACGACGTGAAGCAGCACCCGTTGTTCGAAGCGATTCGCCAGCGCTGGCTCGATCAGCAGATCGAGGTGAACGTGCAATCGGCGGTTGCCCTGCCGGTGTTCGTGCAGGGCCGGGCGGCGGGCGTGTTCTTCCTGCGGACCGTCACGGGAGATCCGCACCTGCGTCCCCGCGACGTGGCGTTTGCCAACACGATTGCACAGGCGGCCGCCCGCGTGCTCGAAAACGAGGAGCGTCGCGCGGCCATCTACCGGCGCCAAATGAGTGCCGGTCTGACGGACGAGCTCACCGGGTGTGCGAGCCTCGATTCCCTGGATCGGCGGTTGCGGGACGAATTCGAGCGTGCGCGCCGCTACGACCTGCGGTTTGCGCTCGTGCTCCTGGACATCGACCGGCTGCGTCAGGTGAATGAAACCCTCGGACAGGCTGCGGGCGATCGCGTGCTCGCGGAAGTCGGCTCGATGCTGCAGCGGGAAATCCGGGCCCCCGACTTCGTGGCCCGCTACGGCGGCGACGAGTTCGCGCTCATCCTTCCCGAGACGGACGTGGCCGGTGCGCGGCGGTTTGTCGAGCGCCTGAGGCTCGTGCTCGGCAGGCACACGTTTCCGGATCTCGGTCCGGGCCGCGTACCGGTGCTGTCGGCTGGTCTGGTGGCGCTGCCCCATGCGGAGGTGCTGCGCGCCGAGGATCTGTTCGCGATTGCGGAGGCGGCGCTCGCGCGCGGCAAGACGGAGCCCGACCGCATCGGGGCCTAATCCAGCGTCTTGTGGAACCGCCGCACGGCAACCACGATCAGGAGTGCGGCAAAGCCAGCCAGGACCGCGATCTCCCGCCACAGTGCGTCGAGCCCCACCCCTTTGAGCAGGATGCCGCGCAGCACCTTTAGAAAATAGGTGAGCGGGAGCGCAAGCCCGACCCACTGAAACACCGTCGGCATCGCCTGCCTCGGAAACATGAAACCCGACAACAGAATGTTCGGGAGGACGAACATGAACGCGAGCTGGATCGCCTGCTGTTGGGTGCGGACGAGCGTCGAGATCACGAGGCCGTAGCCCAGGCTCGCGACCACGAACAACAGGGCAACCATGTAGAGCAGCAGCACGTTGCCCGTGAGCGGGACGTCGAACACGAACCGCCCCACGAACAACACCGCGGTCATCTGGACGATGCCCACGCCGATGTAGGGGGCGATCTTGCCCAGCATCAATTCCGTCTTGGTAATCGGGGTGACGATGAGCTGCTCGAGCGTGCCGCGCTCGCGCTCGCGCACGATAGCCATTGCGGTGATCAACACCATCGTGAGGGTGAGAATCACGCCCACCAGGCCGGGCACGATGTAGTTGGGACTGCGGAGCCCGGGGTTGTAGCGCGGCCGCACGCGCGCCTCGATCGGGATCGCGGTTCGCCGGGCGGCGCGGCTCAGAATTTCGAGATTGCGCACCTGCGCGACGCCCGCCGCGGCGCCGATGGCGGATTGGGACGACAGAGGATCGGCGGCATCGACGATCACCTGCACGGTGGCCGTCTCGCCGCGCGCCAGGCGGCGCGGGTAGTCGTACGGCACGACGATGCCGGCCTGTGCGTCGCCGCGCGCGATCGCCCGATCGAGGCTCGGCATTCCATCCACGTTCGCGATGATTCGGAAGTTGCCGGTGTTCTCGAACGCGGCGATCAGATCGCGGCTCTCGGGCGTGCGCGACTCATCGAACACGACCGTCGGCAAATGGCGCACGTCGGTCTGGATGGCGTATCCGAACAGCAGCAGCTGGGCCACCGGGAGCGCCGTCATGATGGCGAGCGAGAGCCGGTCGCGCCGCATCTGGATGAATTCCTTCCAGAACATCGGCCAGAAGTGCGGCATCATCATTCGTTGCGCTCCTGGAGAATGATGAAGGCGTCCTCGAGTGTCTTGCCGCCGCCGCCCACCTGCGCCGCGACTTCGGACGGCGTCCCGAGCGCGATCAGACGCCCGCCGCTCATCATGGCAATCCGGCCGCAGCGTTGCGCTTCGTCCATGTAATGCGTGGTGACGAGCACCGTCGTGCCGCGCTGCGCCAGCTCGTGGATGGCGCCCCAGAAATTGCGGCGGGCGGCCGGATCTACCCCCGCAGTGGGCTCGTCGAGGAACAGCACGGGCGGTTGGTGCAGCAGCGCGCAGGCGAGCGCCACGCGCTGCTTCCATCCTCCCGACAGCTGACCCACGAGCTGCCCGAGCCGTCCCTCGAGTCCGAGAAAATCCACGACCGTGTCGAGCCGCCCCGTGCGCTTCGCGCCCGAGAGCCCGTAGATCCCGGCGTAAAACGTCAGATTCTCGTCCACCGTCAGGTCCTCGTACAAGCCGAAGCGCTGCGACATGTAGCCGATGCGCATTTTCACCTGCTCCGGCGCGCTGGCCACGTTGATCCCGTCGACCGTGGCCCAGCCCCCGGAAGGCTCGAGCAGGCCGCACAACATCCGAATGGTGGTTGTCTTACCTGAGCCGTTGGGGCCGAGCAGACCAAAGACTTCACCCCGTTCGATTCTGAGGGTCAGGTCAGCGACTGCCACGAGACTACCGAACCGGCGGGAGAGGTCGTGCGTCTCGATGGCGGGCGGCTTAAGGAGGGGGGAAAGGGGAGCGGGGGCCGCGCTCAAGGCAACAGGCGCAGCTCGAGAGTCACGGGGATGCCGGCCTTCAAACGTCCGCCAAAGTCGCCCGAGTCCGGCTCGACCTTGATGCCGAACACGAGATCGGCCCGCTCGCGCTCGGTGAGCGCCACGCGCGGCGTGAATTCGGCGCTGGTCGCGATCTCCACAACTCGTCCGGGGAACGGGCGGTTGGGATAGGCATCCGTCCGCACTGCCGCCGGCTGCCCGACTTGGACGCGCGCGATGTAGCGGGCTCCCACGTACGCGCGGATCCAGGGATGGCGCACCAGCCCGAGCGACAGCACGGGGCTGCCGGCGGCGATCACTTCGCCGGGCTCGGCGTAGCGGGTGAGGACCACGCCGTCATCCGGGGCGGTGACCGTCAACTCATTGCGCGTGGCGAGCGTGGCCCGGACCGCGGCGCTCGCGGCCGCGGATTCACTCGGCGCCGCGCGCACCGACGCGAGGCGCGCGGCGGCCGCCGCCGCCTGCGACCGGAGCGATTCGTATTGCTGGTCCGAGATGATGCTGCGGCGGTGGAGCAGCTCTCCGCGGCCAAGATCATTGGCCGCGCGTGTGGAGTCGGCCTGGGCGGCCCGCACCTCGGCCACGCGCAGCGCGGCGGCGTGGGCCTGCGCCTCGCGTTCCCCGATCAACGCTTCGAGCCCCGGTTGCTGCAACACGGCCACGGTATCGCCGCGGCGCACGGTGTCCCCCTCGTCCTTGAGCAGCCGCTCGAGCCGTCCGGACGTGAGCGGCGCGAGTTGGACATCTCGTATTTCTACGGTGCCCGCGACATGAAGCACATCAGGATCGGATCGACACCCGGCTACGCTGACGGCGAGAAGAACGCCGAGTAGCAGGACGTCGAGCAGAAAAACGTCAAGAGAAACGCGTCGTTCTCTTGAGGTATCTGCTCGACGCTGTTCTACCCGACGCATTATCGTTTGGTCAACCAATTCAGAGGATCGAGCGCGATCCCCCCTTGCCCTCTGATCTCGAAGTGCAGATGCGCCCCCGCGTCGCTCGATTCCCCGCCCACATGCCCGATCACCTGGCCCTTCACAACGCGATCGCCGGTCGAGACGATCGCATCCGCGAGATAGCCGTAGAACGTGTAGTAGCCGCCCCCATGATCCAACAGCACCGACGTGAGATACGTGCCGAGGGGCGCCGCGAGGCTCACGGTACCGCTCGCCACGGCGTGCACCGGCGTGCCCGCCGGCGCCGCGATCCCGATGCCGTGCCAGGTGATGTGGGTGTTGTTGGGGCCCATCGCATTGCCGAACTGATAGACCAGCCGGCCCGTTACCGGCCACTCGAGCTGCCCGAGATCGGCGGTCGTGATCATCGCCGCGCCGAGCGTCGCGCCGCGCGCTTCCGCGGCACGGCGCGCGCGCTCGAGCTCCACCACGCGGTCGTTCAGCTCCCGCTCGTTCTTCTCGAGCGCCGAGAGCCGTTGCGCGGCCGCGCGGGAGCTGCGCCGCGTCTCGCGCAGGCTCGCCTCGCGGTCGCGCTCGAGCGTGACGTAGCGTTGCAGCTCGTCGGTCCGCTCCGTCTTGCGCCGCGCCAGCGCCGCGCGCGCGTCGAGCCGCACCTGCCGCTCGCCCGCGATACGCTCGCGCAGCCGGAACATGTCGTTCGCGAGCGCGCGATCCTGCCGGCTCACCAGATAGAGATACTTGTAGCGCGACAAGAGATCACCGAAGCTCTCGGCCGCGAACAATACCTGCGTCGTGTAGAGGGGTCCGCGCTTGTAGATGTCGAGCAGCCGGCGCTCGAGCACCGCGTGTTTTTCGGCCAGCGCATCTTCGGCGAGGATCAAGTCCACCGTGATCTGCTCGATCTGCACCGTCAGCACACCGATCTGGCGGTCCAGCTCGTTCACGATCCGGTTGGTCGTCTCCTTCTGCCGTTCGACATTGGCCAGCTCGTCCGAAATCGAGTGTGCCTGCGAGCGCAGCGTTTCGAGTTCCTGCTCGACCTCCGAGCGCTCGTGACGGATGTCCTCCAGCCGATGCTGGTTGTCCTGAAGCTGCTGCTCGAGGGGAGCCGGCCGTTGGGCGGCAAGCGGAAAGGGGGAAGCGGAAAGCGTAAGTGCAGCGAACAACAGTATCCCGCTTCCCGCTTCCCGCTTCCCCCTTCCCGCTTCCCGCTTCCCGCTTCCCGCTTCCCGCCTCCCGCCTCCCGCTTCCCGCTTCCCGCTTCCCGCTTCCCGCTTCCCGCTTCCCGCTTCCCGCCTCCCGCCTCCCGCTTCCCGCTTCCCGTTTCCCGCTTTCATACCCGCCGCAAATGTCTCCCGACCGAGGTCGAGCTGCCGAAGAGTCCGATGAGCGTCCCGAATCCGATGATTCCCAGGGCCTGCTCACGGGAAAAGAACGCCGCCTCGATGAGCCAGCGATTGATCGCGAGGCAGGCCGCGAACGAGAGTGCGATGGCCACGAGCCCGCCCAGCAGGCCCTTCAGGGCACCCTGGAGCAGAAACGGTCGGCGGATGAAGCCGTCGGTCGCGCCCACGAGCCGCATGATCTTGATCTCGCGGCTGCGCTGGAGCACGGTCATGCGAATCGTGGTGCCGATGATGATCACGGCCACGATCGCGAAGGCGGCGCCCACCACGAGTCCCACCGCGGCCGCGATACGGCGCAGCCAGTCGAGCTTCTCGACCCAGTCGCGGCCGAACCGCACGTCGTCCACGAAGCCGAATCCCTTCAAGCGATCCGCCACCTGGCTCGCATGGTCCGCGTCGCGGAATCCCGGCTTGAGGTTCACCTCGATCGAAGCGGGCAGCGGGTTGTGCTCGAGCTCCTGGAGCACGTCGTGAAATTCCACCAGCTCGGCGCGCGCGCGGGCCAGCGCCTGATCCTCGGTGACGTAGTTGGCCGACTGCACTTCGGGGAATGCCTCGATGTCCTTCATCGACTGCGTCACGGTTTCGATCGGCGTTCCGGGCAGAAGATAGGCGACGACTTCCACCCGCTCGCCGACCTGGCGCAGCGCCTGCTGCAGATTCACCGCGACCAGCCCGAACAGGCCGATCACGAACAGCGAGAATGCGATCGTCGTGACGGAGAGCGCGGAGAGCAGGGGGGCGCGCCGGAATGTCAGCAGCGCTTCGCGGAAGATCAGCTTCACGTCCCCGCCGCCTGGTCTTTGGCCTCGTCCACCGCGGAATCGAACACCACCGCGCCGTCGCGCAGCTCGATCACGCGATACGGCGCCTGGCGCACGAGATCGAGGTCGTGCGTCGCCATGAGGACGGCGGTGCCGCTCGCATTGATGTCGCGCAGCAATTGGAAGACGCCGCGGGTCGCGCGGTCATCCAGGTTCCCGGTGGGCTCATCCGCGAGCAAGACTGTCGGCTCGTTGACGAGCGCGCGCGCGATCGCCACGCGCTGCTGCTCGCCGCCGGACAGCTCCGGGGGATAGGCGCGCGCTTTGGCCGCGAGGCCGACCTGGGTCAGCACGCGCATCACGCGGGCGGGAATCGTTGCGCTCTTGGCACCGGTGACCTCGAGCGCGAACGCCACGTTTTCCTCCGCCGTGCGGTCTTCCAGCAGCCGGAAATCCTGGAATACGATGCCGAGTCGCCGCCGGAGCTTCGGAATCTCGCGGCGCGAGATTTCCGCCACGTTGAATCCCGACACGCGCACTTCGCCGCTCGTCACGGGTTCATCGGCATAGATCAGCTTCAGCACGGTGGATTTACCCGCGCCCGAATGGCCGGTGAGAAACACGAACTCGCCCTTCGCGACATGGAAGGAGACGTCCTTGAGTCCGAGCCCGCCCTTCGGAAACGCCTTGAAGACGTTGGTGAACTTGATCACCTACCCCGGCGCCCCCCCTCCCCCCTCAGCTAACGCGTTCGCGAAATCCGCGATGATGTCGGCGACGTCCTCGAGGCCGAGCGAGAATCGCAGGAATCCATCGGGGATCCCGACCTGCGCCCGCTCCTCGGGGGAGAGGGCCGCGTGCGAAGTGAATCGGGGCTCCGACACGAGCGTTTCTACACCGCCGAGACTCGGCGCGTGCGCGACCAGCTTGAGCGAGTGGAGAAACCGCTCGGCCGCCGCCGCCCCGCCCGACAACTCGACCCCGAGCATCCCGCCGAACCCGGCGAGCATGCGCTTGGCGATGGCGTGATCGGGGTGCGACGCGAGCCCGGGATAGTGGACGGCGGCGAATCCTTCCTGCGAGCAGCACCAGGCCGCCACGGCCTGCCCGGTCGCGTTCTGCCGCTCCACCCGTACGGCAAGCGTTTTCATGCCCCGCTCGATCAGCCACGCCGCCATCGGATCGAGCGCCTGGCCCCAGACCTGCATCAGCTTGCGGACTTCCTCGACGAGCGACTCCGTTCCCGCCACGGCTCCGGCGATCACGTCGGAATGGCCGTTCAGGTATTTGGTAGCGCTGTGAATGACAATATCCGCGCCGTGCTCGAGCGGCCGGAAGTTGATGGGCGTGGCGAAGGTGGAGTCGACGATCAGCGCGAGCCCTTCCGCTTTCGACAGCGTGGCGATCGGCTCGAGCTCGATCACGCGCAGCAGCGGATTGGTCGGCGTCTCGACGAAAATCGCGCGCGTGTTGGGCCGCAGTGCCCGCTTCCAATTCCGGCTCTCCGTCGGGTTGACGAACGTCACTTCGATGCCGAGCCGGCCGAATTCCTGTCGGAACAGCCGGCGTACGCCGCCGTAGATCCATTCACTGGACACGAGGTGATCGCCGGGCCGGAGCACCGCCAGGTGCGCCAGCGCCGCCGCCCCCATCCCGCTGGCGACGAAAATCGCCGCCTCCGCTCCTTCCAGAGTGGCCAGCCGTTTCGCGATCGCGAGCTGGTTGGGGTTGTTGCCGTAGCGGGTGTAGAGAACTTCCGCGGTCGAGCCAATCGGATTCGTGAAGGTACTGCTCTGATACACCGGGGTGGCCACGGGCGACCATTCATTTCGTGCGGCGGCGCCGCCGTGCACGGCGCGCGTCGAGAGGCCCGACTTTTCGTTCACATGCGGATCACGTCGCGTTGAGTGCGAGCGTGCCTCCCGGCTGGCGGGTGGCGAAACGCAGCGCGACCAGCTGCTCGAGCAGCGCCGTGCCGACGGACGGCTCGCCCAGTGCGTGCAGCGCTCCCTCACTTGTCTCGAGCACGACGGCGAGGCGGTGGCTCGCCAGGACCGGCTCGATGGCTTCGCGATGGCTTTCGGTGAGCCCGCGCAGGACGAGGACCGTAGGCGGTCCCCACGCCCGAGACAACTTGGCCACGATCTCGTCGGCGCAGGAGTAATCCACGCATCCCACGCCGCTGAAGTCCATCCGCGCGATCACGGGCGGCGCGCCGGCATTCATGGCCTGCTCGATGCGCTCCCGAACTCTGCGGCCGGTCGAGCGGGTGACGAGATCGCCGTACTCGCCCGCGGATGACTGGCGCAGCACCGCGTGCACGTCGATATACTGGATCACCGCTTCACCGCCCCCACCCCAACCCCCTGTCCGTCACGCTGTTCGGGAATCAGGATGAGCACTTGGGCGCCCGGAAATGGCGGCAACCCGTCCCGGAGCGGGACGTCGTCGTCCCAGTCCGGCACGATGGCGATACGAGCGGTGCCGCTTCTGATCGCGATCTTTCCATTCCAGCGGGCAAGATAACGGCGGATTCCGGCGAGCCCCTGTCCGCGCCCCGGATCGCGGAAACGGCTCACGCCCTGAATCAGGGCTGCTTCGAGGGCCGCGGCATCGCCCCAACGGGCGCCGAACCGCTTGGCCTGCGTGGGTTCGAGTGAATGACGGAACCCGACGCCGGCATCCGCGACCGCGATCATCACCACGCGCCGGGCAAGCTGGCGGCGCCAGTTGTAGCTCTGAACGGCCACCCAGCCGCCCGTGCCGGCGTGCTCTACAATATTCTGACAGGCCTCCGAAAGCGCCATAGCAAAGCCCATCGTGGCCTTGGGATCGAGCCCCAGCTCCGAGGCGAGAATGGCCGAGGCTCGCTGCTGGATGCGGCTCACGACCTCGTGCACGTCCTCCGCCGCGCGCACCGGCGTGACCGGCAGCAGGACATCGCTCTCGTCCGCGGGCCGCCCCTTGGGCAATTTGCCGTGAATCTCGAACAGCGGCGCCGCTTCCCGGAAAAATCCCGCCCGGGCCCAGTAGCTCAGAACCTCCGCCTGGGTCGGTGCCGCGAGCAGCGGCAGCTCTCTGGTGGCGCTCTGCTGCCGCGCCGCTTCGCCCGCCACGAGCAGCCCGAGCAAGCCGAGGGGCGAGGCCCAATCGGCGGCATGCGCGTCGAACAGGAGGCGCTCGCCGTTTTGTGTGGCGCTCGCGAACGCGCCCGCAAACTGATCGAAGGAACGGTCGTCGAACTGCGTGGGGACTTCGACGAGCCGCGTCATACCCGGGCGAGCCTGCCCAGCAGATGATCGCGCAATCCGGTCGCGCCGCGATGCGTCAGATTGCGCGCGGCGAACTGGACTCCGGTCTCGAGCGCCGCATCGAGCGATGCGCCGCCCACGAGCGACGCGACCACCGTCGCGCCGAATACATCACCGCACCCCGTGGGATCGAGGCGCTCGTCCGGCTCCGCCGACCGCTGTGCCGGAATGCGCGCGGCGCGGACTGGCGAGCCCGTGAAATACTCGACCCCCTGCGCCCCGCGGGTGACGATGAGCGCCTTGGTCCCACCGGCGAGCATGGTCGCGGCGACCCGCAGCGGGTCTGGGCCAAGCTGTGCCAGCTCGTCTTCGTTGACCTGGACGTAATCGAAGCAGCTGAACCAGCTCGGTGCGTTCGCAAGCGGCTGGGGAATCCGCGTCCCGTCATCGGCCTTGCCGAGAAACAGGCTGTGCAGGTCCGCGTAAAGGATCTTGGCAAAGCCGCGACGCAGATACTGCGCGGTCACGAGGTCCATTTCGTAGCCGGAAATGAAATTGACGTACACCGCGTCGAGGTCCTGGACCATTGGTCCGAGCTCGGGCCAGGTCCATGCGGGGACGCCGCCTGACATCTGCTCGGAGCGGCGGGCGGCTTCGGTGTAGTGGAGCGTGACGCGGTTGTTGGGCTCCGGGACGAGGATGAAGCGGCTTCCCGGCGCGACATGAATGATCGTGCGGAAAAACTCGTTGGCGCGCCCGGCCAGATCCGCGCCGACCTTGATCAGTGGAACGATCTGCCAGTCGCGTGGCAAGGTCGCGTCGAGTCCCGCGAGCGAGTAGGAAATGCCGCCCCATTCTTCGGCCACGTGCTGGGCAGGATCGCGATCGTAGATCCTGTCCCACACCATCGACCCGACAACGCCCAGCCGTTTCACCGCAGGGCGGCTTGCAGGTAGGTGCGGACGAACACCGCCGCCGCTCCGTAGACGCCCGCCGTTCCCGTCAGCTCGCCCGGGACGATGCGGCACGCGGCCACGGCCGGCTTGAACGCCCGGCGTTTGACCTCGCTGCGCAAGGGAATGAACAGCTTGTCGCCCGCGAGCGTCACGCCGCCGCAGATGACCACGACCTCGGGGTTGAAGATGTTGATGAGATTGGCGATGCCGGCGCCCAGGAACTTGGCCGTGTCGTGGACCACCTCGCGCGCGAACTCGTCGCCGTCATTCGCGGCCTCGTACACGACCTGCGCCGTGATGCGCGACAAATCGCCGCCCACGTAATCGGGCAGCGTCGAGTCCGCGCCGGCCTCGATGCCTTCGACGGCGCGGGCCGCGATCGCCGGTCCCGACGCATACGCCTCGAGGCAGCCGTAGTTGCCGCATTTGCAGCGGCGGCCCGTCGAGTCGATGGTCGTGTGGCCGAACTCGCCGGCCACGTCGGACACGCCGTGGTAGATCTGGCCCCCCAGAACGATCCCGCCGCCGATCCCGGTCCCGATCGTCAGGCCGATGACGTGATTCGATCCGCACGCCGCTCCGCGCCACCACTCCCCGAGAATGGCGCAGTTCGCGTCATTGTCGAGCGTGGCGGGGAGGCCGAGAGCCGATGAGATGCGGTCGCGCAGCGGAAAGTTGGTCCAGCCGAGGTTGGGAGTGAGCAGCACGACGCCGCGCGCGGTGTCGAGCGGACCCGGAGAGCCGATGCCGATGCCCGCGATCTCGACCTTTCCGGCGGCGGCGATCGACGCGCGCGCGAGCTTCACGATCTTCGTTACGACGGCTTCCGAGCCCTGCTCGGACAACGTGGGTTCGGTCACGTGCCCGATGAGCTGCGACCCGTCCTCGGCGATGGTGCCGACGACGATGTTGGTCCCGCCCAGGTCAATTCCGACGATGTAGCGCACGCACATTCTCGATTGCAGTGAGGACTGTCGCCACATGCAGATCCCGCATGCAGCGGTGGTGGCCCAGGGGACAGGTGCGCGGGCCGTGCGCCGAGCACGGCCGACAGCGGAGCCCGTCCAGCTCCAGTACCATATCGTCCGGCCCGGTGGGGGCAAACCCGAATGCCGGGACCGTCGGGCCGAAGATCGCCATCACGGGCGTGTCGACGGCCGTAGCCAAATGTAAGGGCGCGCTGTCGTTCGTCACGAGCAGGCGGGCCCGCGCGAGCAATGCCGTGGACTCGAGCAGCGAAAGCGCTCCGGCGGCGTTGGCAACCGGGAAGGCGCCGCTCCGCCCGCTCGTTCCCGCGAGCACCTGCTCGCACAGCGGCCGATCCTCGGCGCTGCCGATCGTCACCAGTGAGGACTGCAAGGCCAGCTGTGCGGCGAGCTGATCGTAGTACGGCCAGCGCTTGGTGCCCCAGATCGACCCCGGCGCGAGCGCCACGAAATCGCCCGTGATCCCGGCCGCGTTGAGAAATGCCAGCGCTGTTCGCTCGGCCGGCGGCGGTGGGTAGAGACGGATGCGAAACCGCCCGCGCGGGGCATCCACGAGCCCGAGCAGCCGATCGCTTTCCTGGCCCTGAGTCGCGCGGGGACGGATCTCGGTGTACAGGAGACGCCAGCCGTCCTCGAATCCCACGCGGCGCGGAATGCGGGCGAGCACGGCGACGAGCGCGGAGCGCAACGAGCGGTGGGGCAGGTAGGCGGTCCCGTACCGCTCGCGTGCCAGTGCTCGGGCGAGGCGGGTCAGCCCGGTGAGTCCCCGATCCGCGCCCTGCTTGTCGTAGGGAACCACGCGGCGCACCGCGGGATGGGTCTCGAGCAGCGGCGCCGCCGCCTTCGTGGTGACGACATCGACGGGCCCGCCGTCTCGCGCTGCTACCGCTTCGAACAGCGGCGTGGTGAGCACCACGTCGCCGAGAAATGCCGTCTGAATGACGAGGCTACTCAACCTGAAGCACCGCGAGGAAGGCTTCCTGGGGAATCTCGACCGAGCCCACCTGCTTCATGCGCTTCTTTCCTTCCTTCTGCTTCTCGAGCAGCTTGCGCTTGCGCGTCACGTCGCCGCCGTAGCATTTCGCCGTCACGTTCTTGCGCAGCGGGCGGATCGATTCGCGGGCGATCACTTTCGTGCCGATGGCGGCCTGGATCACGACCTCGAACAGCTGGCGGGGAATGAGCTCCTTCAGTTTTTCCGCGATCTTCTTGCCCCACTCGTAGGCCTTGTCCTGGTGGATGATCACCGAAAACGCGTCCACGGCGTCGCCGTTCAGCAGCATGTCGAGCTTCACGAGCTCGGAGGGCCGGTACTCGAGGAACTCGTAGTCGAGTGACGCGTAGCCGCGGCTGATCGTCTTCAGCTTGTCGTAGAAATCGAGGATGATCTCGGCGAGCGGAAACTCCCAGCTGAATTCCACCCGCGTCGGGTCGACGTAGTGCATGCCGCGATACACCCCGCGCCGCTCCTGGCCGAGCTTCATCATCGCGCCGATGTATTCCGCCGGCGCGAGGATTCGCGCCTTCACGAACGGCTCCTCCACCCGATCGATCGCCGACCCATGCGGCATGCGGCTCGGGTTTTCGACCACTTCGACCGTGCCGTCCGTCTTGTGGACGTGATATTCCACGTTGGGGACCGTGCTGATGAGATCGAGATCGAACTCGCGCTCGAGGCGTTCGCGGACGATCTCCATGTGCAGCAGTCCCAGGAATCCGCAGCGAAAGCCGAACCCGAGCGCAACGGACGACTCGGGCTCGTAGTGCAGTGAGGCGTCGTTCAACTGCAGTTTCGCGAGCGCGTCGCGCAGCTCCTCGAACTGTCCCGCATCGGTTGGATAGAGCCCGGCGAACACCATCGATTTGATGTCGCGATAGCCGGGGAGGAGCTCCACGTCCGGGTGTTCCGCGTCGAGCACCGTGTCGCCCGGCCGTGTCTCGCGCACGCCGCGCACGTTCGCGACGAAATAGCCGACCTCTCCCGCCTCGAGCTGTTCGGTCGGTTTGTGGCCGAGCTGCAGGTACCCGACTTCGGCCACGTCGTAGAGGTCGCTCGTGTGCGCGCCGAACACGATCCGCGTGCCGGGCCGCAACACGCCGTCGACCACGCGAATGCTGGGAATCGCGCCGCGGTAACGGTCGTAATACGAATCGAAAATGAGTGCGCGGAGCGGTGCCTTGGCCTCGCCCCTGGGCGCGGGAATGCGCTGTACGATCGCCTCGAGCAGCTCGGGAACGCCGGACCCCTCCTTGGCCGAGATCCGGAGGATCTCGTCCGGCTTGGTCCCGAGCAGCTCGTGGATTTCCTGCGCCCGCCGCTCGGGCTCGGCGCCCGGCAAATCGATCTTGTTCAGCACCGGAATGATCTCGAGGCCGGCGTCGATAGCGAGGAGCAGGTTCGAGATGGTCTGCGCCTGCACGCCTTGCGAGGCGTCGACGACGAGAATCGCTCCCTCGCATGCGTGGAGCGAACGCGACACCTCGTAGGTGAAATCCACGTGACCGGGCGTGTCGATCAGGTTCAGCTCGTAGACGCTCTGATCCTTGGCCTGATAATTCATGCGCACGGCGTTGAGCTTGATCGTGATGCCGCGCTCACGTTCCAGGTCCATCGTATCCAGCACCTGGTCGCGCATCTGCCGCTTGTCCAGGGTGCCGGTCAGCTCGATCAGTCGGTCTGCGAGGGTGGACTTCCCATGGTCGATGTGCGCGACAATGCAGAAGTTACGGATATGATCTTGGCGCATGCGGCGGGAAATATATTCCATTGTCCCATATGCCCACGATCACCGGCTGGTTCGACCCTTCTCCCAAGGGTGGCGGGTTCCTGCGCCTGGCTCGGAATAGCTATCTCCCGGCCAAGGGCGACCTGGCCGTCCGCATGCCCGGCTTGCGGCGCGGCGATCTCGTCACGCTCGACGGCGGACGAGTCGCGAGCGTCAACGGGGCGCCCGCTCCCGCGCGCGGCCCGATGCCCGACCGCCCCGAATTCACGAGGCTCGGTGCCATCCATCCCGTGCGACCGCTCCTGCTCGAGACCGCGAAGCCGTCGAGCCAGCGCACGGCGGACATCGAGCGCGTGATCGATCTCGTGTGCCCGCTGGGATTCGGGCAGCGCGCCCTCATCGTCTCGCCGCCCAAAGCCGGCAAGACGATCGTGCTGCAGGCGGTGGCCGAGGGTGTCGCGATGAATTACCCCGCGGCTGAGCTGCTCGTCCTGCTCGTGGACGAGCGCCCGGAGGAGGTCAGCGAGATGATCGATTGGGGCCGCGGCGAGGTCATCGCCTCGAGCTTCGATCTCCCGCAGGAACGCCACGTCGCGGTGGCGGAAATGGTATTCGAGCACGCCCGGCGCGTGGCTGAGGTGGGGCACGACGCCGTGATCGTGCTCGATTCGCTGACGCGGCTCGCCCGCTCACACAACAGCACCACGAGATCGAGCCGCCGCACGTTGTCGGGCGGGCTCGATGCCAATGCGCTCGCCCAGCCCAAGGCCATGTTCGGCGCCGCGCGCGCCATTCCCGAGGGGGGCTCGATCACGGTGATCGCCACCGCGCTCGTCGAGACCGAGAGCCGCATGGACGACGTGATCTTCGAGGAGTTCAAGGGCACCGGCAACGCGGAGCTGCGGCTGTCGCGCCCGCTGGCCGACCGGCGCATCTATCCCGCGGTGGACGTGGCCGCGAGTGGGACGAGGCGCGAGGAGCTGCTTGCCGACCCGCCCACCGTCGCGGCCCGCCAGGCGCTGCGGCGCGCGCTCGTGGGCTTGCCGGCCGAGCAGGCGATGTCGTCGTTCCTGACGCAACTGCATCGCTCGGCCACCAATGCCGAGCTGCTCAAGCAGATCGCGCGCTAACGGCTTCCCGCCCCGGTCCACTGGGGTCGTCCGTCCGCATTCGCGACCTCGAGCCCGAGATAGAACACCAGTTTCACAATTCGCGATTCCTTTTCTCCGTTGATCTTCGCCACCTCGTCCGAGACCTGGTGGTAGTCGGGATGGGTGCCGTTGAAGAAGAACAGGATGGGGACTCCGCGACGGGCGAAATTGTAGTGGTCCGAACGGTGATAAAAATCCTCTTCCGGCCAGGGATCGCGGATCGGCCGCATGCGCAGCTCCGGGTGCGCGGCGGCAACCTGCTCGACCAGCGGGCCCAACGTCGAGCGCTCGATGCCGATCACGGCGATCGTATCGGTCCAGTTGCGTCCGACCATGTCGAGATTGAGATCGGCGACCACCCCCTCGAGCGGAATCGTCGGGTGCGCGGTGAAATAATCGCTGCCCCACAATCCTTTTTCTTCTCCGCTTACCGTCATGAACACGACAGACCGGCGCGGTCGCGGCTCGAGCCTGGAGAACGCGCGAGCCGCCTCCACGACCGCGACGGTCCCTGACGCGTCATCGTCGGCGCCGTTACAGATCGAGTCGCGCCCCTGGGCCCGACAGGCGGCGTTCGAGGCGGACGCGACGCCGATGTGGTCCATGTGCGCCGTCACGAACACGTACTGCTGTGCCAACCCCGAGTCGCTGCCCTGGAGCACGCCAATCACGTTCGGAGCGGTGGTCCTCGCCACGACGCGCTGCCGCATTCGCAGCGTCAGCGCGAGGCCCTGCGCGGCTTCCCCGATCTCAAAGGCCTGCTCGGCGCCGCTATTACACAGCAGTCGCGCCGCGGTTTGGGTGCTGACGAGGACGATCGTGGGGTAGCGCAGATCCGGCATCTCTGGCTCGGCCTCGGGCTGATCGACCTGCCAGGGTGTGGAACGGTCTAGTTCCGATGTCTCGCGCGTCGGCGGTTGATCCGCCACGAGCAGAACACCCGCCGCGCGGCGGGCGTTCGCGCGGCGCACGATTTCATGAATGCCGCTCGCGTTTGCAGGAGCATGCTCGATGAGCCAACCACCCCACGCCGCGCTGGCGGAGCGTGCGAGCACGGGACCAGCGATCGTTCCCTGCGTCAGGCCGACCCGCCAGAACACCAGGTCGGCTCCCGCCGCCGAGCCGCATGTGACGCCTTCACGCTGCGCCACGAGCTCGGTGTGTTCAGGATCGAAGCCGCGCCGGACGAGGGAATAGCGCTGGAAATACGTGCCGCCCTCCCCGCCGGGCCGGAGCCCGAGACTCCCGAACTGTGCTGCCACCCAGGCCGCGACCCGATCGAGCTCGGGACTCGGCGTGTCCCGACCTCGCATCGAGTCATCGGCGATGATGCCGATCTCATTCTTGATCGTGGTCGGACTGACCACGCTCGCCGCCTGGGATGGAACGGACGTGCGATTTGAGAACTGCACCACCAGGGCGAGTGCAAAGAGCGGCTTCACCGTGAGACCTGGGAGAGAGACGAGGAGAACATAAAGCGCCCGGCCGCGGGGGAGGAGGTCGCGACCGGGCGTAACGGCAGCAGTTATTCAGGAACGGCGGCGGTGCAGCTCAGGCTCGCGATGATCGTTCGACTTGTGCGAATCGTCCGACTTCCGAGAATTCTTGTCGCCTGATTGCCCGCGTGGTTCCGAGTGCTGCTCCGGTTGCCGCCGCGCCTCTGGCCGCGGTGCGGCCGCGGGAGGAGCACTCGACCGAGTACGATCCGCGTTGTTCGGATGATCGGAACGACTGCTCTCGTCCGGCCGGCGCTCCGCGCGGGGCTGATTCGCCGGGGCGCGCGCATCGCCGCGGTTGCCGCGATCCGCATTTTCTGGAACCGCGCGCCGGTCCTGCTGCACCGCGCGATCGCGATCGTACTCGTACCCGCCGCGCTGCCGCAGCACTTCGGGATTTGGGACCGCGACGGGGTGCCCAGAGTAGCGACTCCGGACATCGACGTCACGGCGCAGATCGGGATTCACGGGCCGGTCACCCGCGCGCGTGAAGAACGCCTGACTGCCCACACGATCCTTGAAGATGAAGCGCGGCTCAGGGCGATAGGGACGCGTGAACACGACCCGCCGGCCCCCGTAGTACCGATACGGATAGTAGTACGGATCGTCGTACATCACGATGCGAAACCGCACGCAGGAGGCGGCGTACGGATTCCATTGCGTGTACGTCGCATACGCGTGGCAGTCGTAGCAGAGGAACCGCGGATACTGATAGTGTTGCTGCACGTAGTACGGCACGACGTCGTAGTCCCAATCCGTATACCCATCGGGCACGAGCCGCTGCGCCAAATCGGTCAGTGCCACATACGGGTCGCCCCGGACCCGGCCGTCCTCAGCAATCAAGCGGTAGTCCCAGTGCTCGGCCGTTTCGATCGCGGCGTAGTCGTACGGATCGGCTGACGCGACGCCAAAGACGTACCCGACACCCGGATAATCGTCGACGTCGAACGCGCCATCCGTGCCGTAGCCCGGCACGTCATACACTCGGCCCCCGCGGGCAAAATTGTCTTCCCACGGCCGGCGCGGAAACAGCACGCGGACCCGGCCATCGGTGTCGACGCGGAACAGCGTCACATACGCGTCCCGGTCGGTTTGGAATGAGACCCGCACTCCCTGTCCGGCGGTATAAGGATCGTCGCCCTGATTGGTCCACACCTGCACGCGTGGGCGATCGGGCGCAGCAGTGGGGGACGGGCCGCGAGCATCGGCCGCCGCCAGTCCCAGACTGAGCATTACGATGGATGTGAACATGGGCCCTCCTAGGGCCACGCGTGTAAGCAGGTCATGTGCCATCCCGTTTGCTCTGGAACTGATTAAATTACAATATGTTACGATTTGGTCCGCCGCGATCTGAACCTGTGCTGTCCTCTACAGTGGACAAATGACCGATGCCAGTCTCCCGTCTTGATCTGCTCGACCCCTCCGAGGTCGCTCGACTGGGGGGCATCGAAATCATCGCCCAGGAAGTCGTCGAAGGGTTTCTCAGCGGCCTGCACCGCTCGCCGTTTCGCGGTTTTTCGGTGGAATTCACGGAGCACCGCTCCTATCAGTCCGGCGACGAGCTGCGCTATCTCGATTGGAAGATTCTCGCGCGCGCCGATCGATTATTCATCAAACAATTCCAGGAGGAAACGAATCTCCGCGCGATGATTCTGCTCGACGTGAGCCGCTCGATGGCATGGAGCGGGAGCCCGCTGCGGATTACGAAACGCGCCTACGCGGACCGGCTGGTGGCGGCGCTCGCGCTGATTCTGCTGCGTCAACGGGACGCCACTGGTCTCATCACGTTCGACGAGGCCGTGCGGCAGATGGTCCCCGCGCGGGTCAAGTCCGGCCAGTGGACCCGAATCGTGCGCGGCCTCCTCGATACGCCCGACGGACGGGGCACGGCCGCGGACGTGGCGCTGCAGCAGGTGACGTCGCTCATCTCCCGTCGCGGACTGGTGGTGCTCGTCTCCGATCTGTTGTTCGATCGCGACCTTGCGCTGACGGCGCTTCGCTATCTGCGCCACCGCGGGCATCACATCATCGTGCTGCATATCATGGATCCGGCTGAGGTGGAGCTCGCGGGCCCGCCCGAAGTCCGGTTCCGCGATTCGGAGTCGAGCGCGAGCGTGGTGGTACGTCCCCGCGAGCTCGCCGGGGCATACGCGCAGACGGTCGCGCGGGAAGTGGCGGCGTGGCGCACGGCATGCCGGCGCCACGGAATCGTGTATCACACGGTGCGCACCGACTTCCCGTTCGGCCTCGCGCTGCGTTTGCTCGCTTGATATTCCTTCACCCGCTGCTGCTCGCGGGTCTCGCACTCGCGGCCATTCCAGCGCTGTTGCACTTGCTCGAACGGCAGCACCCGCCCGAGGCGGAGTTCCCCGCGCTCCGGTATCTGAGTGAAGCCGAGCGCCAGAGTGCCCGGCGCGTTCGCCTGCGGCACCTGCTGCTTCTCTTACTGCGCACTGCGCTGCTGGTGCTGGTGGTGCTCGCGGCCGCCCGGCCGATCCTCCCCGTGCGCGCGCGGGGTGCGGCGGGCGGCGCAGAACACGAACCGACCGCGCTCGCGGTGGTACTCGACAACTCGCCCTCCTCGGGAGTGATGGTGGACGGGCGGCCACTGGTCGAGCGGCTGCGCGCGGCAGCCCGTGGCTCGATCGCGGCGACGGGCGCGGACGATCATCTGTGGCTCGTCATGGCCGATGGCGTGGTACGTCGCGGGACCCGCGAAACGCTGCTCGCGATCCTCGACAGCACGAGGGTGCTTCCCAGGCGATTGGATCTCGGCGACGCGGTAGCCCGGGCGGTTCACGTGGTCGATGCCGACCCGCTGCCGGCCCATGAAGTCCATGTGGTGAGCGATCTCCAGCGCTCGGCGTTCGGCTCGGGGCGTGTCGTCCAGACGCCCCACGTGCGCGTGCTCATTCTCGCGCCCGCTGCCAAGCCGCCGGCCAACCGCGGGATCGGTGTCGTCCAGGTGGCGAATGGGGTCGCAACAGTTCCGATCGTCGGGACCGCCGGGACACCGCCCGGCGCGGTCACCGTCCGCGTCGGCTCCCAAGTGGTTGCGCGTGGGCTCGGTGCGCCGGGAACCGCCGTGACCGCCACGCTGCCGTCGCTCGGCGACGGCTGGTGGGTGGGGGAGGCGGCGCTCGACCCGGACGAGCTGCGTGACGATGATCGGCGTCTGTTTGCGTGGCACGATGCGCCGGCCGCCCGCGTGCGTCTCTCCGGAGATCCGGGCCCCTTCGTCACGGCGGCCATCGCCGTGCTCCACGAGGGGAAACGAGCGAACGACGCGGGGCCCGCCCCGGACGTCTCGTTCGGGGACCGGATGGAGGGCGGGCGGAGCCCATCCCACACGATCCTGATCCCGCCAGGCGATCGGGCGATGCTGGGCGAAACCAATCGCGCGCTCCTTCTGCGGGGCAGCGCGTGGCGCTTCGCGGGACCCGCCACGCCAGGACTCATCGAGGGTCGTTCGGAGCTGTCGCTGCTCGATAGCATCCCGGTTCGGCAACGGTACCGACTGGAGCGTATCGACGCGCGGACCGGCTCGGTCTCGTCCGACAGCATGGTGCTCGCGACTGTGAACGGCGAGCCGTGGCTCGTGCGGGACAGCAGCACGATCATTCTCGGGAGCCGGCTCGATAGCGCGTGGACTACGCTGCCCACGGCGTCGGTGTTCGTGCCGTTCGTAGATGCGCTGATCAATCACGTGGCGCGTGGTGAAGCCGCGATCGCGTTCGCGGAAGGATCCGTGCGCGTCGAATTTCGCACGCGCGGGTCCGACACGCTCGGCGTCACCGTGTACGGCCCGGATCCACGGGAATCGGATCTCGAGCCCGCCACGCCGGGTCAGGTGGAAGAGACGCTTGGGGCACCGCCGCTCGACGAGCGTCACTTTCTCGCCGATCGGTTTACCGGATCGCGTCGGACGGACGTGAGCGGGTGGCTGCTCGGCCTCGCGCTCGCCGTCGCCATTGTGGAGTTCGGCGTCGCGACGGTGCTCCGCTGATGGCACTCGACTTTCTGCTCGATCGCTTCGACCAGCTGTCCGATGCCCGGGCGCTCGCGGACACCCTGCCGGGCGTGCGAGGGCGCCTGTCCGTCGCGGGTTTGCCCGGATCGAGCGGCCCGGTCCTGCTCGCCACGCTGGCCCGGCGCTTCCCGCATCGCGTTTTCCTCGTCGTCCCGCCGACCGCCAACGACGCGGAGCGATGGATGGCGGATCTTCAGATGCTCATGGGATCACTCGCGGCGCTGTATCCCCAGCGCGAGGGACTCGGAGCCGAGGAGCCGCACGTCGAGATCGCGGGAGAGCGGGTCGAGACGATCGAGGCCCTGCTCCAGGGCTCGATCCGCGTGCTTGTCGCACCGGTGCGCGCGACGGCGGAACTAACCGAGGTTCCGACGGCGCTCGCGGCCCGGCGGGTGGTGCTTCAGCCAGGAAGCGGGAAGGGGGAAGCGGGAAGCGTTACACTGACCAACGTCGTGCGGCAGCTCGAGACGATGGGCTACGAGCGGGTACCGACGGTCACGGAGGTCGCGCAGTTCAGCGTTCGCGGCGCGATCATCGACATCTACGGTTTTGGCATGGCGAATCCCGCGCGCGTCGAGTGGTGGGGCGATGAGATCACCTCGGTGCGGAGTTTCGACCTCGACACGCAGCGCTCGGGCGAATCGCTCGAGCGGGTGACCGTACTGCCGATCCGTGCACAGACCGGGAGCGCCGACTCGGACACGAAGCGCTCGTCGCTGCTCGAGCTGCTGCCGAGCGACGCGTTGCTGCTGCTCGAGCACGAATCAGCGCTCGAGGGTGAGGTGCGGCGGGCGTGGGACGAGGCGGCGCATCACCTCGAGGTCGCGCGCCGCATGGGCGAAGACCCGGTGCCGCGCGACCAGTTGTGGCTCGCCCCGGACCGGTGGCGCTCCCGGCTCGAGGCGTTCGCCCGGCTTGGGCTCGAGGGCGCGGCGCCGGCGGTGCGATTCCCGGTGCTCCCGCCCGAAGCGATCGACCGCGATCTGCGGCGTCTCCGGCAGCTCGTGCTGGGCGAGATTCCCACGGTCATCCTGTGCGACAACGAAGGCCAGCTCGAGCGGCTCGAAGAGCTGCTCGACTCGAGCCGTGCCGAGCTCGTCGTGGGCGCGCTCGATGGGGGATTCGTCCTGCCCTCGCTGCGGGTGCTTACCGATCACGAGATCTTCCGCCGGGCGAGGCGGCTCAGGCGGCCGCGGCGCTACCGCGCCGCGCTGCCGACCGCCGCGGCGCGCCCCCTCTCGGTGGGGCAGTACGTGGTGCATCTCGAGCATGGGATCGGGATCTATCGCGGACTGCAGACGATCACGGTGGGTGAAGGACAGCTGGAAGTGGCGGTGCTCGAGTATGAAGGGGGCGACCGTCTCAACGTGCCGCTATACCGGCTCGATCAGGTCGAGCCCTACCGCTCCGCGGGAGATGGAGATGCGCCGCCGCCGCGGCTGCATCACCTGGGCGGCACCGCGTGGCAGCGGCAGCGCGACAAGACCAGGGCGGCGATTCGGGAAATGGCGAACGAGCTGCTCGATTTGTACGCGCGCCGCCAGCTCGCACCCGGTTTTGCGTTTCCGCCCGACACCCCGTGGCAGCGGGCGCTCGAGTCCGCCTTCCTTTATGAAGACACGCCGGACCAGCGCCGCGCGACCGACGAAGTGAAGCGGGACATGGAGCGTCCCCGGCCCATGGATCGGCTACTCGTGGGCGACGTGGGATACGGCAAGACCGAGATCGCCGTGCGCGCCGCGTTCAAGACGGTGCAGGCCGGAAAGCAGGTCGCGGTTCTCGTCCCCACGACGATTCTGGCCGAGCAGCACGGCCGAACGTTCCGCGAGCGTTTGGCCGACTACCCGGTCCGCATCGAAGTGCTGTCGCGATTCCGGCAGGCGGCCGAAGCCAAGCGGGTCGTCGAGCGGCTCGAAAAGGGCGAGGTCGACATCGTGATCGGCACGCATCGCCTGCTTTCGAAGGATGTGAAGCTGCACGACCTCGGCCTGTTGATCGTGGACGAGGAGCACCGGTTTGGCGTGAAGCACAAGGAGCGTTTGAAGGCGCTGCGGCTCGCCGTGGACGTGCTGACGCTCACCGCCACCCCGATTCCCCGGACGCTGCACTTGTCGCTCGCGGGTCTCCGCGATCTGACGCTGCTCGAAACGGCGCCGAAGGACCGCTCGCCCGTGCTCACTTTCGTAGAGCCGTGGGACGATGCGCTGATCGAAGAGGCGCTCGCCCGCGAGCTGGATCGCGGGGGCCAGGTTTTCTTCGTCCATAACCTGGTGGAGACCATCGATTCGATCGCGGAGCGTGTTCGGAGGCTCGCGCCGCCGCGGGCGCGAACCGCGGTGGCGCACGGGCAGCAGAACGAGCGGGAGCTGGACGAGGTGATGTCGCGATTTGTGCGCGGGGAAATCGATATTCTCGTGTCAACGATGATCGTCGAGTCCGGCCTCGACGTGCCGAACGCGAACACGATGATCGTGAACCGCGCCGATCACCTCGGATTGGCGCAGCTGTATCAGCTGCGAGGCAGGGTGGGACGGAGCCATCGTCGCGCCTATTGCTACCTGCTGGTGCCCGATCTCATGGACACCCAGGCGGAAGAGCGGCTGATGGTGCTCGAGCATCACACCGAGTTGGGCTCGGGCTATCGCATCGCGGTCCGCGATCTCGAACTCCGCGGAGCCGGCAACCTGCTGGGCTCGGCGCAGTCGGGCCACGCGCACGCGGTCGGGATCGACACCTACCTGCGCTGGCTCGATGACACGGTGCGCGCACTCAAGGATGGCCCAGCGGGACCGGGGGACCGCGTGGCGGCTGAGCCACCCGAGGTGGTGTTCGATCAGGCGGCGTACCTTCCCGACGCCTATATCGGCGACGACGCCGCGAAGCTCGATCTGTATCGCCGGCTGGCGCGCGCGGACCAGCCATGCGAAATTGCCGGCATCCGCGATGAGTTGCGCGATCGATTCGGGCCGGTACCGCCCGAAGCCGAGCGCCTGCTCCTGATGTACGAGCTTCGTGCGCTCGGCGCCCGGCTTGGGCTCGCGACAGTCTTGATCAAAGGGGAAGAGGCGCGACTCGCGTTCCGCGGGACCGCACAACCACGGCTTGCCGCCCTTACGGCGGCGCTCGACTCGGTTCAATTCGACGCCGAGGTGCGGCGTACCCATCCGTTGGCGCTGCGCCTGCGTCGCTCCGGTGGTGAGTCGATCGGGTCAGGATTGGTCCGCGCGCTCACCGCACTCCAACAGGACTAAATGATCCTTCGTCGGACACGTTCCTTATTGCTTGTTGCCGCGCTGGCAACGGGCGGCGCGGCCGGATGCCGCGGGATTCGGGAGGCCTTTTCGGCGCATGCGGGAATCGCGGCGAGCGCGGCAGGCCAGGACCTCACCGTCGATCGGCTGGCCGGTTGGGTCGCGCACGTAAAGCGCGCCCAACCGAGCGCCAAGAATTTCACGGCGATCGCTTCGCTGTACATCGATTACATGCTGTTCGCCGTCCAGCTCGCGAAGGGGCAGGATTTGCGTGATTCGGCGCTCGTGCTCCAGGCAAGCTGGCCAACCGCTACTCAGCTGCGCTGGAATCGGTTTCATGACCAGCTGTTCGCCACTGCGGCCCATTTGAGTCCGGCGCAAGTCGACTCCGCCTACCAGGCGGGGAACGTGCGTCTGCTGCAGCACATCCTCATTCAAGTTCCGCCGAGCGCTGCGCCCGCCGATGTCGAGCGCAAGCGGATCCAGACCGAGCAGATCCTGCACCAGATTTCGAGCCAGAACGGGGCCAACTTCGCCGCGCTGGCGAAGCGCTATTCCGAGGATCCAGGCTCGAAGATGCGCGGTGGGTACCTCTCCGCCGTGGGGCGAGGGCAATACGTCGCCCCGTTCGAAACCGCGGGGTGGGAGCTGCCCCCGGGCGGCGTCAGCAGTGTGGTGCGCTCGCCATTTGGATTTCATGTGATCCGGCGCCCGCCGCTCCCGGAGGTGCGCGATTCGTTCAGCGCCGACGTGAGCCGGCTCGTCCTCGCGCATCTCGACTCTCAGTACGTGAACGGGATGTCTTCGCAGTACGGGATCGTGGTCGATGAGAGCGCGCCCGCACGCGTGCGGCAGATCTTCGATGATTTCGAGCACGCGCGCAAAGATCGCCACGTCCTGGCCACGTACCGCGGGGGCGCGTTCCGGGTGCAAGACCTGGTCCGGTGGCTGTACGCGATCGATCCCGAGGAAGGCCGGGCACTCCCGGCGGGGACCGATGTGCAGCTCAAGCAGTTCGTGAGCATGGTGGTCGAGCGTGAGCTGTTGATCCAGAAGGTCGACTCGGCGCACGTGCCCCTCGAAGCCGACGATTGGGCGGAAATCAAGGCAGATTATGACTCCGGGCTCACGCGGCTCGAGGGGGCTATGGGGCTGTCGCCGGAACTCTTCAGGGATTCGGCGAGTACTTCCGAGGCACGTATCGGCCTCGCGGCCGCCCACGTCAACAGTTATCTCGAGCATGCGTTGAAGGGAGAAACGCGATTCGTTCCGCTCTCCCCGTTTCTCGGCGCCATTCTGCGCGAGCGGGAGCCGTGGTCCATCTATCCCGCCGGGATTACACTAGCCGTGCAGCGAGCGGGCACGGTTCGGGATTCGTTACGGAGCGCGCTCCGGCCGGCACCGGGCCCCGCTCCAGTGCCGTTAGACACGACACCACATCGCTATGTCAGATAGGGCCTTTCGTTTGATGGAACGCATCACAATCACCGTGCTGCTCGCGCTCACCGGCGTCGCCGGTGTGGCGCGGGCACAGGCCGCGCCCCAGCCCGTCGACCGCATCGTCGCCGTGGTGGGCACGACGCCGATTCTCGCGTCGCAAATCGAAGAGCAGCTCGTGCTGGCCCAGGGCCAGGGAACGAAAATCCCCACCGACTCCGCGGGCCGCGCGGGGCTGGAACGCCAGCTCCTGAAGCAAATGGTCGACGAGGAAATCCTCGTTCAGGAGGCACAGCACGATACGAGTATCAAGGTCACCGAGCAGGAGGTGCAGGACGAAGTCGAGAAGAGCGTCGACAATGTCCACAAACAGTTCACTTCCCAGCTCGAGTTCGAGTCCCAGCTCCGGGCCGCGGGATTCACATCGGAGGAGGAGTGGCGCCGCTGGCTGGCCGACAACCAGCGCCGCACCATCCTGCAGCAGCGCCTCATTCAGAATCTGCGGCAGGCCAACAAGCTGCGGCCGATTCCGCCGACCGAGGCGCAGATGCGGGCGTACTGGGACCAGAACAGCCAGCAGCGGCCCCGCCATCCTGCGCTCGTCACGTTCCGGCAGATCATTATTCCCGCCGTGCCGGATTCCGTTGCCGACAGCCGCGCCCGCCAGCTGGCGGAGTCGCTGCTCGCCGAGATCCACCATGGAGCGAATTTCGCCGAGCTCGCCAAGAAATTCTCGGCCGACAGCTCGACCCGCGTGCAGGGCGGGGAGCTCGGTTGGTTCCGACGCGGCGTGATGGTAAAAGCGTTCGAGGACGCAGCGTTCAGGCTGCGCCCCGGCGAAGTATCGAACGTCGTACAAACGAACTACGGCTATCACATCATCCAGGTGGAGCGGGCGGAGCCGGCCGAAGTCGAGGCCCGGCATATACTGATTCAGCCGGTGATCACGGAGGAGCAGGGCGATCTAGCGTTTCGCTTCGCCAACCTCGTGTATGATGGCTTGGAGCGCGGCGCCTCGTTCGACACCCTCGCGCGCCGCTATGCCGACCCGAGCGAAGCCCGGATTGTCGATGCGCTCCCCGCTCCTCAGCTGCCGCCGGAATACCCCCGAAGCCTGGCAACCGACAGCACGCGGGGACTGCTGCCAGTGTTCGAAATCGGCGGAGCGACGGGACGGCCGAAGTACATCGTGCTCGAAGTGACCAGGTGGCAGCCCGAAGGCGAGCTGACGTTCGACGACGTCAAGGATCGGTTGCGCGATCAGCTGGGCCAGCAGCTCGCGGTCGAGCACTACCTCGAGGTGCTCCGCCGGACCACCTACGTCGACGTCCGTTTCTGACGCGCCGTCCCCATCCCCGGCTTGCGGTCACGCTTGGAGATCCACGAGGAATAGGACCGGAGATTGTCGCGAAGGCTCTCGCGAGTCCGCTCGAGGCCGACGTGACCGTAATCGGGGCGGGGGGGGGGGCGGACGAACACATCGTTGACGGCGAACGGGCGGGCGAAATCGCCGGGCGTGCAGTCGAACAGGCGGTGCGCCTGGCGCTCGCCGGCGAAGTGGATGCCATTGTCACCGGTCCGGTTCACAAGCATGCGCTGCACCTGGCCGGGTTTCGCTATCCGGGGCTCACCGAATTCCTCGCGCATCTCGCCGGCGACCTCCCCGTAGCCATGATGCTGGCTACCGGGAAGCTGCGCGTGGTTCTCGTCACCACGCACATCGCGTTGCGCGACGTACCCGCACAGCTCACCACCGACAAGATCATCCGCACGGGCAAAATCACGCAGCAGGCACTGGAAGCCTGGTGGGGCATTGCCCGGCCGCGCCTCGCCGTATGCGCGCTCAATCCGCACGCGGGGGAGTCGGGGTTGTTCGGTGACGAAGACGAGCGGGTGCTGCGCCCCGCGGCGGAGGCGTTGGGCGCGGCCGGCCCGCTGCCCGCGGACACCGTGTTCGTGCGCGCCCTGCGCGGCGAGTTCGACGCCGTGATCGCGCCGTATCACGACGTCGGGATGACGGCCATCAAGGTCGCGGGATTCGGAAAAGGCGTGAACGTGACCCTCGGCCTGCCGTTCCCGCGCACCGCGCCCGATCATGGGACGGCGTTCGATATCGCGGGGAAGGGAATTGCCGATCCGGGGTCGATGCGGGTGGCGCTCGAGCTGGCGGTGGATCTCGCGACGAAGAGCGTTGCCCGTCGCTAAGTCGCTACGTTGCGCCCCTGCATATCCTTCGTAGAACGTACCGACGTAGCGTCGTACAAAGCCTTGAGAAGCCGTTGATGCTCCTCGAGCCGCAACTTATGGCTCGCCCGATTCACGACCAGCACCGCCCCCACGTCGAGAATCGTTGCGCGCTCCACCAGCTTGTTCTCGCGCAACGTCCTGCCAGTATCCACGAGGTCGACAATCCAGTGTGCCAGTCCGACGAGCGGGGCGACTTCGACCGAGCCCGAAACCGTGATGATGTCGACGCCCAGCCCGGTCTCCGCGAAAAACCGGCGCGTGAGCCGGGGATACTTGGTCGCGACGCGCGGCGTGGCTCCGTCCGGGAGCGAAGGGTAGGGCGCGTCTTTCGGACTCGCCACCACCATGCGGCACGCGCCGAAGCCGAGCGCCAGCGGCTCGAGCACGTCAGCCGCGGCCTCACGCAGCACATCCGTTCCGGCGATGCCTGCGTCCGCCGCTCCCGATTCGACATACACCGGTACGTCGGCGGGCTTCACGTACAGGAACTCGAGCGAGCCGTCGTGTGACGGGATGAGGAGCCGGCGCGTCGCCTGAGGCCCGTCCGCGTCGTACCCCGCGCGCTGAAACAGCGCCGTCGCCGGCTCGAGCAGCCGCCCCTTCGAGAGCGCGATGGTCAGCGGCTTGCTCATGGCGCTGTTCCCGCTTGCGCGAGCACGTCCAGGTCGAGCGCCAGGCCCACCGCCGGCAGCGGCCTGCCGAAGCGAGCGACCAGATCGTCGTACCTGCCGCCCGCGCCCACTGCCGTTCCCGCGCCGGTGACGAAAATCTCGAAATGAATCCCCGTGTAATAATCGAGTCCCCGTACCTCGCCGAAATCGTAGACGACCTGACGCCGCTCCGCGGGTGTGAGCGCCGCGTCGATCTCGCGCAGCCGCTCGATCGCTTCCGCCGCCTTGGGCGCCAACTTCTGCGCGCGATCCAGCGCCTCGCTCCGCCCGATGATGAACGGCAACGTCTCGAGCACGCCTCGACCTGGCGCGGCCCCCCCGTTCGCGGCGGCCGCGAGACCCGCGGCGTCCTTGCGGTCGATCAAGCGGCGCACGGCGCTGCGCTCCTCGGGAGGCAGGGCGGCGAGCGCGGGCGCCAGCGCGCCGGCATGGCCCAGATTGAGCTGCAATTCACCTCCCTGCGATCCGGCGCCGGCGCTGCGAGCGAGCTCGAGCGCCAGGCGCACGATTTCGATATCGGCCGCGACGCCCGATTCGCCGAGGATTTCGCCGCCCACCTGAAGAATTTCCCGCGGCCGCCGCCCCTCGCGGCCGGGCTCCTGGCGGAATACGTGGCCCGCATAACACAGCCGCAGCGGGGTCTTGCGGTCGGACAACTTCGTGGCGGCGAGCCGCGCGACGGTCGCGGTGAAGTCGTACCGCAGCGCGAGCAGCTGCCCGTCGAGATCGAGGAAGCGAATCAACCGGTCGGCGATTTCCGGGCCGCCGGCGCGCATGAACACCTCGGCGTATTCGAACGTGGGCGGAATGATTTCCTCGTAGCCGGCACGCTCGAGCTGCTCGAGCATGTCCGCCTGGAACCGCCGCCTGCGCCGCACCGCGTCGCCCGTCAGATCGAGCGCGCCGGGCGGGATGGCCGCAATGCTGGTGCGCAGCTTCACGCGTGCACCGCTCCCCCCCGCTCCACGAGCCGAGCCTGCCCGACGCGCCGATTTTGCATCGAGACGATCTCGAATACTGCGCCGCCCACCGCGACGCGATCGCCGACCCGCGGCAGGCGCCCCAGCGTTCCGAACAACAGACCGCCGAGCGTCGTGTAGTCCGCGTCGTCGAGCCCGAGGCCGTAAGTCTCATTCACCTCGTCGATCGGCATCGAGCCGGGGAGCACGGGCGTGGGCTCGGCTTGCGCCGGCGCGCGAGCTTCTGCCGGCGGCCGATCGTATTCGTCGTAGATCTGCCCCACGATCTCCTCGAGCAGGTCCTCCATGGTCACGAGACCGGCAGTCCCCCCGTATTCGTCGAGCACGATGCCCAGGTGCATCTTCTGGCGCCGCATGTCGGCCAGCACATCTTCGACCTCACGAGTTCCCGGGACGAAGAACGGAGGCCGCAGGATGGTTTCGAGCGTCCGACCACCGTTGCCCCGGCGGACGCCCGCGAGGATGTCCTTCGCGTGCACCGTTCCGACGATGTCGTCCAGCGACTCCCGGAACACAGGGTAGCGTGACCGGCCCGTCGCCGCCACGCGATCAGCGGCCTGGTCGAGCGTGAGGTCGAAGGGCAGGGCCACCGTCTCCGTGCGTGGCGTCATGACGTCGCGCGCCGTTTTCTCGCTGAATTCGAATACGCCCTCGAGCAGGCGTGCATCTTCGGAGGCAAGGCTGCCGCGCTGCTCGCTCTGCTCCACCAGCATCCGGATCTCCTCGGGGGAATGGATCCGGTCGAGCTCCGACGGGGCGGTCTTGAGCCCCAGCAATGCAACGAGCCGGCGCGAACTCCAGTTCAGCACGTCCGTGAACGGCCGGGTGATCCAGGAGAACAGGATCAGCGGACCCGCGATCCAGCGGCTGGTGCGCTCGGGATGCGTAATGGCCCACTGTTTGGGCGCTTGCTCCCCGAATACCACGTGGAGGAACGACACCACCGCCACCGCGGCGACCGAGGCGATGCCGCCACGGGCGAGGAAACTGAGGAAGTGCGGTAACGCAGCGAACCAGTCATGGAACAGCTGCGTTACCGTATCCTGGGCCACGAACCCCAGAAGAATCGACGCGACCGTGATTCCCAGCTGCGCGGCGGAGAGTTGGCGATACAGGTCTTGCAGCGCCTTCTGGACCGTCTTAGCCTTCCGGTCGCCGTGCCGGGCAAGCGCTTCGATGCGTGTCCGGCGGGTCGCGACCAGCGCGAATTCCGCTGCCACAAAAAACGCATTCGCCGCGACCAGGAAGATCACGGCGAGGAGACGAACCATCAGCGACCCAACCTCGGGCTCCGTCATGCGGCTCGCGAAAACCTAGCCAGTGCTCACTCGACTTCAAGCGCCGCCCTTCGACCAAATCCGTTCTCGTTCTGCCGATCGCGCTGCCCCAGATGCCGAAACGGCAGCCTCGGTGCAGGCCATTCTCGCCTCCGTTCGGGCCCGCGGTGATGCCGCCGTGCGGGAATACTCGCGCCGGCTGGACGCGAGCGACCTGGCGCCGGCGGAGTGGGAGCTGCCACGAGAGCGATGGGATGCCGCCCTGGCCGAGCTTCCGGCCGGGCTCCGGGAGGCACTCGAGGCGGCCGTTCTGCGGGTGCGAACCTACCACCAGCGGCAGGTGAGCGGCGGCTTTCTCGACCGTGACGACCACGGGAATACGCTGGGCATGCGCGTGCTGCCGCTCGATCGCGTCGGGGTGTACGTGCCGGGCGGCAAGGCATCGTATCCCTCGACCGTGATCATGAACGTGGTCCCGGCAGCGGTGGCGGGCGTGACGGACATCGTGATGGTCACGCCGCCGGGAGGCTTGACCTCGGCGGTCCTCGCCGCGGCCGCGCTGGCGGGTGTCACGCGTGTGTTCCGGATCGGCGGCGCGCAGGCAATCGGCGCGCTGGCGTACGGCACCGATACGGTTCCCGCCGTGGACAAGATCGTCGGCCCCGGAAATCGATTCGTCACCGAGGCGAAGCGCCAGGTCGCGGGGGCGGTGGGCATCGACATGCTTGCCGGGCCGACCGAGGTGTTGATCATCGCGGATGAAACCGCCGATCCGCGGTTCGTTGCCGCGGACATGATCGCGCAGGCGGAGCATGACGAAGATGCGACCGCGTGGTGCGTCACGACGAGCCACGAGCTGCCCGCGGCGCTCGAGCGCCAGTTGCAAACGCAGCTGAACAACGCGCCGCGGCGGGAGATCATCGCGCGCTCGCTGGCCACGCATGGTGTGGTCGTGCTCGTTCCCGACCTCGATGCGGCGGTCCAGGTTGCGAACCTGCGCGCGCCCGAACACCTCGAGCTGCTGGTTCAGGATCCGTGGCCCGTGGCGAACAAAGTGCGCCACGCGGGCGCGGTATTCGCGGGCGCGATGACACCGGAGCCGGTGGGCGATTATCTTGCCGGCCCCTCGCACGTGTTGCCCACGAGCGGGACGGCCCGGTATGTTTCGCCCTTGGGAGTCTACGATTTCGTGAAGCGCACCAGCATCATTTCCTACTCGTCAGACCGTCTCGCCCAGGACGCCGCGCACATCATCGCTCTTGCGGAAGCCGAAGGCCTGTATGGCCATGCGGCGGCGATCCGTATTCGGAAAGCGGGCAAGGGGAAGCGGGACGCGTGACTGCGCTCCCCGTCGAGGTGCAGTGCGCACACCGAGCGCCGCTCCGCACCGAGAGCCGGCGGCGGATGACGATCGTGCTCGCGCTCTCGGTCACGGTGCTGTTGGGCGAGGCGATCGGTGGCTATGCGGCGCATTCCCTTGCCCTCATGGCCGATGCCGGACACATGCTGGGCGACGCGGGGGCGATCGGTCTCGCGCTCTGGGTTTCGCACATCGCCGACCGGCCGGCCACGCCGGAACGCTCTTTCGGTTTGCTCCGGCTCGAGATTCTCGCGGCCCTGATCAACGGGGCGGTGTTGATTCTCATCGCGCTCGGGATCGGATTCGAGGCATACCGGCGCATCCGGATGCCCAACGAGCTCCGCTCGGGGCTCATGCTGGCAGTGGCGGGCGCGAGCCTCGCGGCCAATCTGGCCGGAGCCGCGGTGATGCATCGCGGACACCAGCACTCGCTCAATGAGCGCGGCGTCTACGTGCACGTCTTGAGCGACGCACTCGGCTCACTCGGCGCGCTCGTGGCGGCCGGAGTCATTATGGCCACCGGCCAGACGCTGGCCGACCCGATCGTCTCGATCCTGATTGGTATGCTGATCCTGCAGGGTGCCTGGCGGCTCACGCGCGAGAGCGTGGACATTCTGCTCGAGGCGACCCCGTCGCACATCTCACTCGCGAACGTGCACTCCGGGATCGCCTCGCTACCCGGGGTCACATCGGTCCATGACTTGCACGTGTGGACGCTCACGAGCGGCGTGGTCGCCATGAGCGGACACATGGTCGTGCGGAACCCGGAAGTCCATCAGCGCATTCTGAAAGCGGTGCAGCATCGCATGGAAAAACTCGGCATTCAGCATGTCACGGTGCAGATCGAGCAGGATCTGACCTGTGTATAGGGCGGGAAGAGACGGAAACGGACGGAAACAGGCGGTCAGCGCCGGATTCATTCCGCCCCGTTCCGCCCCCGTCCGTCCCGTTCCGTCTCTTTTCGCTTAGGAATCCCCTTGCCGCTCCGCAACATCGCCATCATCGCCCACGTTGATCACGGCAAGACCACTCTGGTCGACCAAATGCTGCGCCAGGCCGGCGTGTTTCGCGTCAATCAGCAGGTGGGTGAGCGGGTGCTCGATTCGAACCCACTCGAGCGGGAACGCGGGATTACGATCCTGTCGAAGAACGCGGCGGTTCGCTGGGGTGACACGAAAATCAATATCGTGGATACTCCGGGACACGCGGACTTCGGAGGTGAGGTGGAGCGCATCCTGCGGATGGTCGATGGGTTCTTGTTGCTCGTGGACGCGGCCGAAGGGCCGATGCCGCAGACCCGGTTTGTCGCCGGCAAGGCGCTCGCGCTCGGGCTCAGGCCGATCGTGCTCGTGAACAAGATCGACCGCTCCGACGCGGAGCCGTTGCGCGTGCACGACGAAGTGCTCGCGCTGCTGCTGGACCTCGAAGCGTCGCCCGAGCAATTCAGCTGCCCGTTCCTGTACACGGCGAGCCGGCTCGGGACAGCCACCCGCGATATCGCGGTTCCGGGGACGGATCTGGTGCCGCTGTTCGAGACGATTCTCGAAACGATTCCGGCGCCCGCGGGCGACGCGAGCGGGCCGTTTCAGATGCTCATTTCCACCCTCGACTACTCGCCGTACCTGGGTCGCATCGGCATCGGGAGAATCGAGCGGGGGCGCGTTCGGGTGGGAGAAACGATCGCGCTGTTGCCCCTCGGGCAGCCGGGCATGGTGTTCGAGGGCCTCTACGAGCGGGCCCGGGTTGCCAAGCTGTTCGCGTTCGAAGGAGTCGAGCGGATCGACGTGGAGGAAGCCACGGCTGGAGAGATCATCGCGCTGGCGGGGCTCGAGGGCGTGGAGATCGGCAAGACGCTTACGGCGCTCGACACGCCCGAACGGCTCGCGGGCATTGCCGTCGAAGAGCCGACGATTTCCGTCGATTTCATGGTCAACAACTCCCCGTTTGCCGGACGGGAAGGCAAGTTCGTCACCGGACGGCAGCTGCGTGAACGCCTGTACAAGGAGCTCGAACGGAACGTCGCGCTGCGCGTCGAGGACACGGACACGCCATATGCGTTCACGGTGTCGGGCCGCGGCGAGCTGCACCTCGGCATCCTCATGGAAACGATGCGGCGTGAGGGCTACGAATTTCAAATCAGCCGGCCCCGCATCATCCCGCGCGAGGGTCCGAACGGCGAGCAGCTCGAGCCCTACGAGGAGCTGATGATCGACACGCCCGAGGGGTATCTGGGTGTCGTCATGGAAAAGCTCGGGCCGCGCCGTGCCACGATGCTCGACATGAAAAATCCCGGGCAGGGCACCGTGCGGCTGCGGTTCAAGATTCCGGCGCGCGGCCTGCTGGGCTACCGTTCGGAGTTCCTGACCGACACGCGCGGGAACGGGACCATGCACCATCGGTTCTTCGAGTATGGCCCCTGGGCGGGTCCCATTTCGGGCCGGTCTCGAGGGGTGCTGGTAGCGGACCGGGAGGGCGCCGCGGTAGCATACGCCCTGTTCAATTTGCAGGAGCGGGGTACGTTGTTTGTGCACCCCGGCGATCCGGTGTACGAGGGGATGATCGTCGGGGAGAGCGCGCGGCCCGATGACATCGACGTGAACGCGGCCAAGGAAAAAAAGCTGACCAACATGCGGACCACCGCGTCCGACGAGATGATCATCCTCGAACCGCCGCGCCAGGTCACGCTCGAGCTGGCGCTGGAATACATTGAGGACGACGAGCTGATCGAAGTGACACCGTCCTCGGTGCGGCTACGCAAGCGCGCACTCGGCGCCACGGAGCGCCGTAAACTCTCCCGGAGCGCGCGGGGGAGGGAAGAAGTGGAGTAGTCGAACCGTGAAAGTCGTTCAACCACAACCTTAGCTGGGGGTGACAATGTTGTGCCGTGACACGTCGGACTGGTCGCTCAAGCGCCGCAGCGACAGTCACGACGATGAAGATTTCGAAGACTTCGAAGAGGATAAAGACCTGGGCGAAGACTTCGAGGACGAGCTCGACGAAGACGAGCTCGAGGATGAAGAATCCGACGACTTGGACGAGTACGACGACCTCGACGACGAGTTCGACGATGAAGAGGACGAAGAGTTCCGCCCCAAAAAGGGGCCGCGGCGGGAGTGGGGAGAGTAAAGGCGGACGCGGAGCGCGGAAGTCGGAACTGATGTTCCGCGTTCCGCGTTCCGCGTTCTCAGCGCTTGTTTCTAATCTCCCACAGCGCCGCGTACTTGAGAAAGCACGCGTATGCCGAGAGCACGGACGTGAGCAGTCCGAACGCTCCGTCCAGGCAGTTCGCGTACAACAGGTAATCCCGCAGAAAGCGCCATACCGGCCGCGCGCTGAGCTCCCACACGGTCGTTCGGCGGCCGCGCCGCGCCAGATCTTCGGCCCCCCACAATGCGTACATGGCGAGCTTATCCAGCTGGTGCCGCAGATTGCGATACGGAACGTGCACGAGCAGGCCATTGAGCGAGCCCGTATCGCTTACGGCTTCGAGGTGCTCGTGTACCGTCGTCGCCACAAACCGCTGATCACGGGTGAACAGGCGGACCTGCCAGTCACGGCCCCAGCGTCCGTGGCGGCGCTCGCGGCCGAGAAAGAAATTCTGGCGCCGCACGCGGTAGGCGCGATGTGCGGGCCGCCGCACGGTAGCCGCCAGGTCGTCGCGCAGCTGCTCGGAAATCCGCTCATCGGCGTCGAGCGCGAACACCCATTCATTGCGCGCGGCCGCGATCGCGCGGTTCCGCTGGCTGGCAATCGTCGTTGCCGCACAATCGAGCACCCGCGCGCCATGCCGGCGTGCGACCGCGGCAGTCTCGTCGCTCGAGCCGCCGTCCGCCACAATCACCTCGTCGGCCCAATCGAGCGTCTCCAGCAGCTCGCCGAGCCGCGGGGCTTCATTGAGGGTCGGAATGACGATGGTGAGGGGAATCCGAGCCGGCCGCCGCAATGGGGATGCAGGGACGACGGCGGCGTCCGGAATCGTGATCGACGAACCCATTCTCGCTGGTACGCTCGCTTTGCTGCGCACGTTGTCGCCGCGTTGCAACGAACAACGTCGTCGGGCGGAACACGCGTACAGCGGTCGGTCGGACGGTTGGCGGGAAGCCGCGCAGTGCTGTAGCGTTGTTGCAGCAGTGGACGTTCACTACCACGCCGTGTCTGCATCAGCTCCGAGGCATGTGATTTGCCCGGTACCGGTGGCGTGCAGCTCGCGCCCGCGCTTCTCACCCTGACGCTCCTCCTCGCGATCACGCCAAGGGGAGCGGCCGCCCAGGCAGATCATAGCTGGACGACAGCACACGTCGCCCTCGCGTCCGCTGCGAGCCTCTCGATCCTCATCGACTGGTCGCAAACCCGCCAGGCGATGGGCCAGGGCTGGGCGGAGAAGAATCCGATTCTTGGCACTCACCCCTCGAGCGGTCGGCTGGCCCTTTATAACATGCTCGCGATCGGCGGGACCGTCGGGATCGGCGCGCTCTTGCCTCAGCGCTGGCGAACGGTGTGGTTCGGGTCGGTCATCGGACTGGAAGCGTATACGATTGCCGGGAACGCCAGTCTGGGCCTGCACATCGGATTCTAGGCCCTCACGCGAGACTGGCAATGAGCAGCCCGCCGCTCCACGGAACAAATAGAGGTGATCAGGCAGGGTAAGTGAACGCGGAAGGCGAACGCGTTCCGCCGTCCGCGTTTGACCATTAGAATCCCCTGCATGACCGGGATCGCCCACGAGACCGACCTGCGTCGGCACCTCTTCTACGAGACGTCCCACTCCCCCGCGCTGGCCGATCTGGTCGGCTACGAGCGCGCCAAGGACATCATCGATTTTTGCTTCATCGCCAATCCGTATTATCCAACCGCGGCGATGATGCTGGACCTGCAGCGCAACCTGCCGAACCTGATCAAGTCGTATCCGTCGAGTAATCCCTATCTGAGCCAGGAGCATCTGGCCGCGGTGTTGCACGTCAACCCCTCGCACCTGGTGATCGGCAACGGCGCCACCGAGATCATCGCGCTGATCAACATGACCTTGATCGATCGGATCGCGGTGCCGGTGCCGACGTTCGGCGAGTACATCGACAAGATGCGGGATTTGCGTGACGCCGAGCTGTATCCGCTCGATCCCGGCGAGCGCTACCAGCTCCGGCCCGCGGAGTATCTCGATTGGGTGCGAAAGCAGAATCTGCGGGCGCTGTTGCTCATCAATCCGGGCAACCCCACGGGCCAGCTCATCCCGCAGGACGAGATGGTCGCGTTCATGGACGACGCGCAGGACCTGGAGCTCGTGATCGTCGACGAGTCGTTCATCGATTTCGCGGGGGATCCGATTCCGAGCCTGCTCATGGTCGCCGATCGGTTCTCGAACCTCTTGATTGTGCGCAGCATGAGCAAGCATTGCGGCGTTCCCGGCTTGAGGCTGGGCTATTGCTACAGCGCCAATCTCTACATTTTGAACCGGCTGCGCCGCCACCTCCCGACCTGGAACCTGAACACTCTGGCCCAGTATTTCCTGTCGCTCTTGCCGGCGACCGACGCCGAGTATCACGTGGCGCGCAAGCGACTGATCGCCGACGTGCACTGGCTCGCGCGCGCGCTCGAAGCCATTCCAGCGATCGACATGTATCCGACGGGTGCGAACTTCGTGCTGTTCAAGCTGCTGAACGGGATGACCGCCACCGAGCTGCAGCGGAGGCTGCTCGAAGAGCACCTCATGTATGTCCGCGATTGCTCGAACAAGGTCGGCATGGACCGGTTTCATGTGCGGGTCGCGTCGCAGGGGAGGGAAAAGGACGCCAAACTGGTCGAGGCGCTCGAGACGCTCACGCGATGACGCCTCGCGCAGCTGAGGCGCCCCCCGTTCTCGTTGTCACCCGCCGCATGATCCGCAAGAATCGCAGCATCGATTACGTGGCGGAGTTGCACCTTGAGCTCCTGATCCGGCTCAAACTGTTGCCCGTCATGGTGCCGGTCGTTCCCGGTACGGTGGCGCGCCTGGCGCAATATGCCCGCGGAATGCGCGGCCTGGTGCTCGTCGAAGGCGAAGACATCGAGCCCGAACGGTACGCGGCCAAGCCAGTCAATCGTGAGCATCTCGAAGACACCCATCCCGAGCGAGACGAGATCGAAATCCGCCTGGTTCGGCTGGCGTTGAAACGGAGCATTCCGATTCTCGGCATCTGTCGCGGCTCGGAGATCGTGAACGTGACGTGCGGCGGCACGCTATTCGTCGACGTGCAACACGACAACCGGTCCGCGTTGCCGCACATCGATTACGATAATTACGACACGTACCGGCACTCCCTCTCGATCGTGCCCGGGACACCGCTCGCCCGCTGGTACAGCGACCCGACCATTCGCGTCAACAGTTATCATCACCAGGGGATTCGCCGTCTCGCGCCGCGACTCCGTTCCATGGCCCAGGCGGAAGACGGCCTGATCGAGGCATTCTACGATCCCCGAGCCCGATTCCTCGTGGGCTTGCAGTTTCATCCCGAGCGCATGCTCGAGGAGCATCCCGGCAATCTCCGCGTATGGCAGGCGTTTTCGGCCGCGGTGCGCAAATCGGCATAGCACCGCGGGCTGCCCTGCGGCTCGGGCCGCTCGTGGCGGTGTTGTTCTTCACGGTCTCGGGCGGGCCATTTGGCCTGGAGGGGATCGTGGGCAGCATCGGCCCCGGCCTCGCTGTGTTGCTGCTCGTGCTGACGCCACTGCTCTACAGCGTTCCCGAGACCCTGCTGATCGGCGAGCTCGCCTCCATGCTGCCGATCGAAGGCGGCTACTACCAGTGGGTCAAGCGCGCCTTCGGGCCGTTCTGGGGCTTCTGGAACGGCTGGCTATCCTGGATCTACTCGCTCGTGGACATGGCGATTTATCCCGTGCTGTTCATTCAGTACACCCGTTTTTTCCTGCCGGGGGTGTCGCGAGCCGAGAGCTGGATGCTGGCGCTCGTGATCATCTGGGGCGCGACGTGGCTCAACGTGCGGGGGACGCGCGTGGTGGGCGCGGTGTCATCGTGGTTCGTATTCGCCGTGCTGTTGCCGTTCGCCGTGCTGGCGGGTGACGCGCTCGTGCGCTGGCTCCATCTCGGCGCGGTTTCAGGAATGTTCGAGCCGTTTCACGCTCCCGGGAAATCGTTTGCCGGTTTGCTGGGACTCGGCATCTCGCAGAGCATCTGGAATTTTTCGGGCTGGGACAACGCTTCGACGATTGGCGAGGAGATCGAACAGGCGGGACGAACCTATCCGCGCGCGCTGGCGCGCGCGTTGCCGTTGGTGGTCATCGTCTATCTCGCCGCGATCGTTCCCGTTCTGGCGCTCACGCCGTGGACGGCGTGGTCCGACGGCGCCTGGCCGGCTCTCGGGTCCACCCTCGTCGGCGGCTGGCTCGGCCGGTGGCTCGCGCTGGCCGGGATGGTGAGCGCGTTCGCGCTCTTCAATGCGCTGCTGCTCTCCTATTCGCGGATTCCGCTCGTCCTGGCGCGGGACGGATTCCTGCCCGCGTCGCTCCGCCTCACCGACGCGCGTGGCACGCCGACGAACGCCGTGCTCGTGTCCGCGGTCGCCTATTCGCTGTTCGCGTTGCTCTCGTTCGGCGGACTGCTTGCGGCGGACGTGCTCCTATACACGACCGCCCTGGCCCTCGAGTTTGCGGCGCTCGTGCGGCTCCGGAGAGCCGAGCCCGGCCTGCGGGGGCCGTTCCGTGTCCCGCTTCCCACGGCTGGTCTCGTTGCTCTCGCGCTGCTTCCGCTCGCGTTGCTCGGGGTGGGGGTTGCGCTTGAAGTGGGAGACCATGAGAGCGGGTTGCCGGGTGTGCTGATCGCGCTGGCGTTGGGGCTCGTGGGGCCACTCGGGTACCGAGTGTTGCGCGATCGTCGTTCCCCCTCCGTGCCCTGAAGGGTCGCACGGGAAAGCGATCTGTCTTCCGCGTTCCGTCTTCCGCCCTCGGCGTTTCGTCCCTACGCCGAGCGCCGCTTACGACGCGACCCGGAGATCTCGCGGAACGCCGCCGCCACGGCGAGCACCGGGGGCCGCGATTCCCCGACGCGCGACAGCAGGTCGAGGCCAAACGGCAAACGAAAATCGTTGATGTGGACGGCCGCGGTGCCGCTGGGCGGGCGCGCGCGCTGGGAATGAAATCCCAGGGCCCATCCCTTTCCCTGTGCGACGAGCGCCCAGACGATGTGGAGGCTGTCGTAACTCGCCTCGATGCGTGGTACCAGCCCGTGCGCCTTGAGGCTCGACAGCACGCGGTCGTAGAACTCCGGCTGGAACACCCGTTCCATGAACAGGAACGGCAGATCGCGGAGCTCGCGCGCCTCGATGCGGCGGCGCAGCGCGAGCGCGTGGGTCGGCGGAATCAACGCCGTGTCGAGCATGTCCTTCTGGACGGGCGTCACGACGATGCCGGCGGGGCGGCGGCCGATGGGGAACGCGTGTCCCAGTCCGAGGTCGATCTCGGCGCTGGCGAGCGCCGCCGGCAGCTTGGGCGTGGCGACCTCCTCGACCAGCACGTGAATCTCGGGATGCCGGGTCAGGCAGCGCTCGGTCACGCGCGCGAGCAGCGCACTGGACGCCGCGGTGGCGACCGCGCCAATCACGCAGCGCCCCTCGACCCCGCGCCGGGCGCGCGAGATCTCGTGGAGGAACCGGTCCGCGGCGGAGAGGAGCGCCGGTGCATCGTCGGCGAGCGAGTGACCCGCCGGCGTGAGCGTGACCCCGCGCGCCGAGCGCTCGAGCAGGGCGATACCGATCACGTTCTCGAGCGCGGCCAGCCGGCGTGACAGGGCCGGCTGCGTAATGCCGAGCTGTTTCGCGGATCGGCCGATCGTCTGACTCGCGGCGACGGCCACGAGTGCCCGCAGATGGGCGAGCTCGAGCCCGGGAGGAATGGTGCCGGGCGGAAACCGCGGCCGTCGCGCGCGCGGCGCATGCGGGAGTGGGGGAGGCAGCGGAGCCACCGTCGCTTTGGCGTTGCCCGCGTTGGCTCGTCCGAGCTGCAACACCCGCTGGAGCACCGTGCCCACAACCGGTCGCCGCTCGCCGCGGCGCCAGATGGCTTGCATGCGCACCTTCATGGCGAGACCGGTCACCGTGAGGACCGCAGTCCCTTCGGGTCGCGCTTCGGCACGCGAGCGCATCACGAGCGTCCAGCCGCGGCCCTGCGCGACGGCGAGATGCACCGCGCGCAGGTCGCCCGCGATCAGCTCGACTGGCGAGCGGAGGCCGGCCTGCTGCAGCGGCTCCGCAATGCGGCCTGCCGTCTCAGGCGAAACGGTGTTGGGCGAGACGAGGAGCGGCAGCGATCCGAAATCGGAGAGTGAGACCGTGCCGCGCGTGGCGAGGGGATGGCTGCGTGGCACGATCGCGCGGTCGATCGTTTCGATCCACAAGAGCTCCGCCACGAGTCCGGGCATGAGTGCGCTTTCGACGCACACCGCGACATCGGCCCGGCCGTCTGCGACCGCTTCCCACGTGTCCGGCGGATCGAAGTCCTGGACCACAAGGGCGATCTCAGGGTGGTCCTGGCGCAGTGATTCCTGCAGCGCGATCGGGAACCCGCCCGCCACGGCGGCACGCATGGCGGCGAGAATCACCCGGCCGCGCCGGCCGGCCGCGGTCGCCTGGGCCCGCTCGAGAGCCGCGGCGGCATCGGAGAGCAGCTGGGTGGCGGCTGCCGCGAACGTTTCCCCGGCAGCGGTCAGCGTGACTCCTCGAGCGCCGCGATTGAGGAGCACGATGTCGAGCTCGCGTTCCAGCACGCGGATTCGGCGCGAGAGCGCCGGTTGAGCAATCCTCGCTTCGCGCGCCGCGCGGGTGAAACTTTGCGTCGCGGCGATCGCTCCGAAGTAGCGCAGGTCGCTGAAATCCATTCATTCCGCCACGTTCTGGGTCATGCGTGCTCGGCATGAGAAGTCTACGCATTCGGTATTGGTCCCGGCATTGTCCTTTCGCTTACTTGTCGCATCGCCTCAAACTGCTGGAGATCGGATTGTCCGAAGGATCAAAAGGCGCCCACACGCTGCGCGGGCTTCCTGGACGTGGTGAGATGGTGCTGGTCGTAGAGGACGACGAAAACCTGCGAACAGCGCTCGCGCGGATGCTCAAGAACCTCGGATTCTCCGTATTGACGGCAACCGATGGCGAAGACGCGATCGACGTGATCGAGCACACGGGGGAAACCATCGACGTGCTGCTGACGGACGTGGTCATGCCCCGGCTCGATGGGCCTGGGCTGGTGGATCGGCTGCGAGCAGCGGGAATTCGGCCGCCGGTGGTCTATATGTCGGGATACGAAAACGGGGCTACGCACGTATCCCGCCCGGTCGACGAGGGGGTTCCGCTGCTCCACAAGCCGTTCACGCCGCATGCGGTGGTGTTCGTGTTGCGCGAGGTGCTTGACCACCGCAAGTAGCTGAGCCTAAAGCTCCGTCCCGCCGCACGGGGTACTGGCGCTCGATGGCTCAACGGCGCGATGGGCGTTTTGGCAATTAACCAGAACGCGATTGCGTATCGAGCACTTCGCGCAAGGCGAATACCAACGCCTGCGGGGTGAACGGTTTCCGCAGCAGTGGATGCCCCGAGTCCAGCGCGCCCGCCATGGCCGGGGAGTTCTCTTCCTGCCCTGACATGTACAGGATGGGCAGACATCGCCCCCGGGAGCAGAGTCGATCGACCAATCCCGGCCCGTCGAGCTGCGGCATCCTGACGTCCAGCAATACGGCGTCGATGCGCACCGCGCTCCGCTTGATGACTTCCAGCGCATCTTCGCCATCGGCTGCCGTCACCACACTGAAGCCGAGCGTCTTGAGCATCCGCGCCAGCGCGACTCGCAGGTTTTCGTCGTCATCCACCACCAGAATGAGCTCTCCGCGGCCGGGCAGGCCGCGGAGCGGCTTCGATACTTCTTCACCTTCCCCTCCATCAGCGGCGCTGGCCAACGCGAGAACCTCGGTGTATTGGGCGAAAGGACAATATCGGGGAGTTACCGGAAGTGGCAAGGTTGCAGGTTACCACAAGTGGCAACCGTATGGTGCGCCTCCACGTCGAAGAGTTGCTAAAAGAGCGCGAGATGAATCCCCTCGAGCTGTCGCGCCTCGCGGGGATCCCGGTGACGACCGCGTATCGCCTGGCCCGGCCCGACGCCCCCCGGCGGATCGATCTCGGTACCATCGACCGGGTGTGCGCGGCCCTGCATGTCGCGCCGGGCGAGCTGTTCGTCTACGTACGAGATCAACCGCGAGCCAAACGCCGCCGGCGCCGCCGGCGCTGATCGCTCGGCAGTCGTTTCATTGGTCACCGCTTCATGAGGATGCGTAGGGACGGGGCCCCGGATACGTATCTCTCGGGGATGCTGTTGCACCGGGGGAAATAAACGGGGTTCGCGAGCGCCGCCTTACCGACCGCCCTGCCTCACCCGTAAATTGTTCAACATGCGACACCCTTCACTCTCCCGGCTTTGCGTCGGGGTTCTCGTGTTCGTCATACGGCCCACCGCCCGGAGCCACGGGAGATGACTCCTGAACGACACGAGGGGCAGGGAAGCCCCGAAACTCCGCTCGGTAGAGAAGCCGTCCGCGTTGCCTTCATTGGCGGTCCATGGGACGGCAGACTGCACGTCTGGGCGACACCAGGGCCGGGGCCCATCGTCTGGCCCATCATCGACGTCACCGGCGCGATCGCTGGCCTCGAGGCGGGCGCGTGGGACGGTCTACCGCCGCCCTGGGCGGACCAGCTTCCGGGACTGTACGAGCGCGACCCAAACGACGTTCACATCTACCGGTGGAAACCGAAGGACATGCGCTGAGGCCGCGTGCGTTGGTCGTCGAGGAGGATGTTTCAGGCAGCATCGCGCGCGGCTAGCCGAGTAGTCCGCCCGTCAGCATAATCTCACTCCAGTCCAGCTCAACCAAGTCCCCTCGGGCCGCTGGAGAGAGACACGATGAACTCACGGCGCAAGGTGTTCATCACCGTCGGAGCGTTCTTGGGGATCGCCGCGGTTGCCACCGCCGTCGACTACCGCCAGATAGCCACCTGGTCGGCGCCCGAAAAGAGGCCCATCGGCGCTCGCAGCGCAGCAGCCATCGCGGCCGACTCCACATTCTGGCGCACGTTTCACGGCGCACAGTACGACCACATTCAGGACGCCATCGAGACGCTCGCCCGAGCATATGTCGCGACGCCGAACGATCCGACGACGGCCGCGCACCTCGGGTGGCTGCACATCTGGCGGATCGCGGAGCATGCGCGCATGGCTTCGACGCCCGCGGCGATTATCGAGGACATGGCGCTCGCGCGCCGATATTTCTCCGATGCGGTCGCTCTCGATCCATCCGACGCGCGGAAGCTCGGGTTCCTCGCGAGTGCAACCATGGGGGAAGGATCGATCGAAGGCAACGAACGCCTGACGCGCCAAGGTTACTTCCTGATGCAGGATGCCATCAAGGCGTGGCCCGCGTTCAACCTGTTCACGGCAGGATATGTCTTCAGCACGCAGCCCGCGCAGTCCAAGCAATTCCGCGAGGGACTCGAGTGGCAGTGGCGCAATCTGGATGTCTGCGCGCGCGAACACGTCGATCGCTCGCATCCCGAAGCCTCGGCGTACCTGGCGCGAGTCACGGATCAGCGGGCGTGCCTGAATACCTGGATCGCGCCGCACAACGCCGAGGGATTCTATCTCAACATGGGCGACATGCTGGTCAAGTCGGGGGATTGGCGCGGCGCGCAGGTCACCTACGCCAACGCCAAGCTGACGCCGGGATATGCGACGTGGCCATTCGCCAGGGTGCTGGAGGACCGGATCCGCAACGCCGAGGCGAATGTCTCGCGCTTTAGCGGCAACGATCCGGATCCGCCAAGTGGGATGATGAACGGATCGGCTTTTTCGTGCATGGGATGTCACCAGCAATAACCCGCTCACCATCAAAATTCGGTGTACGAGGAGAGTGGTCATGAGCCCTGACTCGCGGCGGTCGGCGGGGATCATCTTCATCGTCTTGCCGACTGTCATGTACGGCGGCGTCAGCATCCTCCGCCTACTGATTACCGACCCCGCATACATGCAAAACCCGCTGCGGCAGAATCTGTGGCGGGCGGGCCATGCGCACGCGGGGACCCTGCTCGTCCTGTCCCTAATCGCCCTGCGCTTCGTCGACGAAGCTCGCCTCTCTGCCGGACTGAAGAGCCTGGTGCGGTGGTCCATTCCCGCCGCCGCCATTCTGATGCCCGCCGCCTTCTTCTTGTCGGTTCTGCGACCGGACGCGCGGGCGCCGAACGGTTTCATATACCTGGCGTACGTTGGCGCTACGCTGTTGGCGGCCGGTGTCGTCACCCTCGGAGCGGGACTGGTGCGAGCTTCCGGCCCAAATACCTGATACACGCCGGATCGGCTCTTAATTCATGACGTCCCCGAGGTCGGGGTTGATCCGACGCGTCGCGTTCCTGGGAGGCACCCATGGCCCTCGCCGCGGTCAACGGAGTCGTGAACAAGCCGAGCCATCACTCAGTGGACCAAACAGTGAAGAATCTCACGAGCATTCTCGAGGCGCGAGGGGTCACGCTGTTCGCCCTCGTTGACCACAGCGGAGAGGCTGAACGGGCGGGAATGCGAATGCGCCCGACCAAACTGCTGATCTTCGGTAGCCCCAAGGCGGGCACGCCGTTGATGCTGGCTGCTCCCAGCATCGCCATCGACCTCCCACTGAAGATCCTCATCTGGGAGGACGACCAGGGAGCCGTATGGCTCTCCTACAACACCCCGGCGTACCTGCAACAGCGGCACGCCGTTCCGCAGGCGTTGGTCCAGAACATCGCGGTGGTGGAGACGTTGGCCGATCAAGCGGCGCAGTAGATCGCCTGGAGCGTGATTGATCTCATCGGGAGCCGACGCTGACTGCTCAACCGAGCGGCGCGCTCAGGGTTCTGTGTAGCCGTAGAGCGAGCGGATTCGGCGCGCCCGATAGAAATACGGGACTGGTTGACCGTCGATAGTTACTCGACCCTCCCACACCAGCTGCCCGTCCGGTGTCACCATATCCAGAAGATCCGCAGCCGCAAAGCCAACGAGCGTGCTCCCGTCACCGAGCCGCTCTACTGTCCCCACGAATGGCGTGAACACGGGCGGCGCATGGCGATACTCCCACACCAGCGTTGCCGTCATGTGACTGGTATCGAGTCGGTACTCAACGGCTCGGCTTTGGGGTGGCGAGTGCATCAGGCCGTTGTCGTAGAACAGGAGATCCCCGTTGTCGAGGATCCGCACGTCGTGCTGAAATCCGAACCCGTTGAGCGGATCTCCCATGATGGTGAACTGGTTGTGGCGACCACCCAGGCGCCAGATGAACTGCCCGGTGGTGGCGTCGATCTTGGCGATCTCGCCCGGCATCGCGAAGGAGACGACATAGTTGCCGTCGCGGTCGATGGCCAACGAGTTGGGGTGGTCGAAGTCGATGGAGGGGTACGCGCTGAGGCCAGGCGGGACGAACACCCAGTCGGCGATCGAAAAATGATCCCAGGCATTCCAGATGAACACGGGTGCCGCGCTGTCCGATTGTCGCAGTAAGCTGTGCCCGGCGACTTGCTGGTCTGCTCGACCGCCGAGGGCGGTGAGGTCGACGACCCGCAGGTTATAACCAAACCAGAGCGCAGTCGTGGCGGTTGTCCCTTGGGTGGTGAGGCGCAGCTCGTGGGGGTCGGTGTAGTACGGCGCGCCGGCTGAGTACGTGCGGATCAGCTCGCCGTCCGGACGAAATTCGTAGTAGCTGCCTGCGGTCGGCTGCCAGCCGGTGCTCGCGCCGACGTACAAGGTGAAGGCGCCGTTGGGCTGCTGGTCGATGTCCGCCGCGGCGCCCGCCGCGCTTGCCGGGAACCCGCGGTACCATCGGACGTTACCGGTGGAGTCGAAGGCGACCGCAAACGCCTCAGTATCGCGCGACACCTCCGTCAGGATGTAGCCGGAGGTCGGGGCACCGGTGATATCGAGGTGCACGCCGGACAATGACGTGGGCAGCGCCGCAACGTCATAGGCAACCGATTCGGATGTGCTGGAGCCGCCGGGACCGAGCGCCGCGACCCGGCACTCGTACCGCGTTGCCGGCAAGAGACCGAGGGCCGCAATCCGCTGGGCGCTGTCGGTGACTGGGTAGGCTGGCGTCTCGCTCGCAGGCCCGCCGTTTTCAGGAGCGCAGCTGAGGCGAGCCGAATCGGCCTGATGGATTTGAAACGTGGCGACGGTGGAGAGCGCGTTGAATGGGTTTGCCTGCAGGGACAGGGCGGTGACACTCGGCGGAGCCGGCTTCGGGACGCCCGCGGTATCCTGGCATCCGGCCGCGGAGAGCGCCCCGATGCCACAGCCGATCCACAGGCGCACGCGGCTCAGCGATGGGGCTTCCATGCCGGCTGATCGCCCGAAACAATCGGGGCCGCGTTGGAACCATCCGCGTGCGCGACGACAATCATCTGGTTCGTTGCTACGAACGCCAGTTGCGCGCCATCGGGAGACCACGTCGGCGAGAAGCCGGCAAGCCCCGAGCCGATGCGCGTCACGCTACCGCCTGTTGGGCTCATGAGCACGATCTCAGCGGAGCCGAAACGCGTGGTCGCGAATGCCAGCGCCGAACCGTCCGGTTTCCATGCGGCCCCGTAGTCTCGTCCAGGGTCGTTCGTCAGCCGGGTGAATCCCGTCCCATCTGCGTTCACCATGCAGAGATCGTCGTTGCCGGCATCGACCTGACAATCGAAGACGATCCTCGTCCCATCCGGTGACCATGCCGGCTCGCCGACGAATCCGACGCCTTGAGTGAGCTGCGCGGCGCCGGTGCCGCTCGCGGCCATCACCCACAGCTCCGGGCTGCCCGTTCGCGTCGAGGAGAACGCGATTTTCGTCCCGTCCGAGGACCAGGTCGGATGGCGGTTGCCCGCGCCGTCCATGGTCAGTACCGAGAAGCCCGTTCCATCGCCGTTGATGGCGCAGATGTCGCCGGCGCACTCATAGGCCAGCCGCGAGCCGTCGGGCGACCACGCCGGGGCGAACCCCGACGTGAGTGTTTGCACGCCGCTCCCATCGCTACGAATGACCGCAATCATACCGGACGAGGAAAATGCGATTCGCTCGGCCAGCGCGCAGGTTACGGCGAAGGAAACGTTGCCGGTGCCGTTTGCAGGGACCACAACGGCCCGCGTCGTGCCGCCGCTCGCGGTGCAATTGTCGGCGACGCCTGAGATGCCGACCGTGTGTGCTCCGACGGACACGTCGCTGAACGTCACCACGTCATTCGAGTGACTCGCTCTGGACCAGTAGCACGGGTTGCCTCCGCCGTCGACGCAGAGCGTGTAGCCATCCGGATCGACATCGGTTCCGGTCGTGCTGACGGTGACGTGCACGCTGCCCGTCGGGGCGCAGGAGATCGAAAAGGGAACCTCGGTGAGACCGATCGCGGTGACCGTGCGCGGATCGTCGCTCGTGACCGTGCAGTTGGCGGCCACCGCCAGCGTTACTGTATACGGTGCTTGTGCGCTCACCGGCACCGTGACCGCGCTGTTCACCCCGATCGGGGAATCGTATAGGCAGGAATACCCATAGCCATAGTAGTAATCGTAATAGTCCTCGCAATTGACTGTGACGGTGTAGCTGCTGGGGAAGCTGGTCCCGGTCGTGGTCGTTGTGATGTGCAGAGCCGCACCGACTGGACCGATGTTGAATGCCGTGCTTGTCACGGCGGACACGCCGGCCGAGCTGGCGACCAGCGTGTATCCCATCCCGCCCTGCTGGATCGACAAGTCGGCAAAGGTCGCGAACCCGCCGACGGCGTTCTGCGTCGTCGTTCCGGCAAGCGTGCCGGATCCCGGATTCGTTCCGATCGCGAGCGTGACCGCGCCCGTAAACCCGGTTGCTGTTTCCCCCTGGGCGTCGAGTGCCATCACCTGAACCGGCGGAGTGACCGTTACCCCGCTATTCGCGTTGCTCGGCTGCGCCGTGAAGGCGAGTCGCGCGGCCGGACCGGAGATGTTGAATGGAGCGCTCGTGGCCGGGATGAACAAGGTCGTCGCGGCCGTGAGGGTATACCCGGAACCCTTCTTGTCGAGCTTCACGTCTCCGAACGTCGCGATACCGTTCACCGCGGGCACACTCATCGTCCCCGCCATCGTGCCTCCGGTGGGATTCGTTCCGATGGCGAGCGTGACGGTATTGGTCGCGTTCGACAGGGCGTTCCCCAGCGTGTCCTGGATGGCCACGACGATGGCGGGGTTGAAGGCGATGTTCGCTTCGGCGCCGCTCGGCTGAACCATGAATACCAGCCGCCCGAGCGGCTTCGCGATCGCGAATGACGCGCTGGTGGCGCCTGTCGAGAGACCGGTTGCGGTCGCCGTCAACGTGTATCCCGTCCCGATCTTGTCGATCTGCCAATTTGAGAACGTCGCGATCCCATTCACGGCGGTCACGCTCGCGGTTCCCACAAGCGTGCCTCCACCCGGATTGGCGCCGATCGCTATCGTCACCGTTCCGTTGAAGCCGTCCGCTGTATTCCCATCCGCGTCTTGTACCGTGACCTGTACCGGCTTGATTTCGCCGACGACCGCGTCGCTCGGCTGTTGGGTGAAGGCGACCTTCGCCGGCGTGCCGCCCACGATATCGAAGGCGACGCTTCTCACCCCGTTGAACCCCGTCGCGCCGGCGACCAGCGCGTAGCCGCTTCCCGACTTGCCGATGCTCACATTCGAAAAGGTGGCGACGCCATTCACCGCTGCCACACTCGTCGTGCCGGAGAGCGTCGCGCCGCTGGGATTGGTGCCGAAGCTCAGCGTAACGACCCCGCGCTCGCTCGAGATCGGTTTGCCGTTCGCGTCTTCGAACGTGACTTGAATCGCCGGATTGATGGCGACCTCTGAGGCAGCGGTGCTCGGCTCTGTAGTGAAGGCGATCTGCACCGCGACGTCCGTGGGTGATATGAGGGTGCCGGTATCCGAACAGGCGGCCGCGAGCAGCAGGATCGCGACCCGGCTCGAGCCCCTGAGCCGATACGCCCGGTGCGTTTGAATGCGATCGATGTCGTTCATCGCCTGGTAGAACGACTGACGGCGGCGGGTTCTGTCACGACTTGTGGCTTATTGCGCTACCCGGGTCGGGACGAGCCGCTCAGTTCTCGTGCCGTCGCCGAGCTGGCCGAATCCATTGTCGCCCCAACAATACGCCCAGCGTGCTCCGGCCAACGTCACGGCGCAGACGTGGTTGCCATCGTCGCCCATGCCGCCAAACAGCAGGCCCCCGGGTATTTGGAGTGGTGTCGGGCTACAGGGGAAAGAGAAGGGCACGTCAGCCGTCGGCCCGCACGTCTGCGAGCCATCGTAGAACGCTCCCCCGTTGCCGAGTTGGCCGTCGAGGTTGCTTCCCCAGCAATACGCCGCACCCGCTGCCGTGACGCCGCAGGTATTGAAGGATCCGACGCTCACGGTGGTAAACGTGAACCCCCCCAGCACTGGGATCGGGCTGACGCTCCCGCCGATCGTGCCGTTACCGAGCTGGCCATATTCGTTGTCACCCCAGCAGTACGCAGTGCCGGCCGTCGTGATGCCGCACGTCTGGTTCTTCCCGGCGCTCACGGCCGTGAAGGTGAGGCCGCCGGCGACCGCCATCGGGCTCAACTGTCGGCCCGTGGCTGTGGCGCCGAGCTGGCCCTGGGAGTTGTCGCCCCAGCAGTACGCGGCACCCGCCGTTGTGACCCCGCACGTGTGCGTTCCTCCAGCGCTCACCGCCGCGAACCTGAGCCCACCGGTCACCGCGGCTGGAGCGTTCCGCAGGGTGCTGGTCCCGTCGCCCAGTTGCCCGGCGTCATTTGCACCCCAGCAGTACGCCGTACCGGCTGGCGTGACGCCGCAGGTGTGGTCCACGCCGGCGCTCAACGCGGCGAACGTGATTCCCGCCGATACCGCCACAGGCTTGGTACTGCAGGGATCGAAGGACGCACAGGTGAGTGACTCGGTAGAGATCTGGATTCCGAGTTGGCCGGAGCGGTCCGACCCCCAGCAATATGCCTCTCCTGCTTTCGTCAAGCCGCACGTGTGATCGTCTCCCGCGCTCACCGTTGCGAACGTGAGCCCGCCCGAGACCACGACAGGGCCGTCCCGCTCTGTTGTGGTGCCATCACCGAGTTGACCGTAGGAGTTGTCTCCCCAACAATACGCCGCGCCCCCGGCGGTGACGGCGCAGGTGTGCGAGGTACCGGCGTTCACGGCGACGAGAGTGCGCCGCATCTCGAAAGGAGCGCTCGTCGTGGCGGTGAGGCCGCTCGAAGTCGCCGCGAGCGCGTTCCCCGGGCCGATCCCGTCGACCACCAGATTCGTGAACGTGGCGACTCCATGGACTGCGGCCACTGTGGTTGTGCCCGCGAGCGTGCCACCGCTCGGAATCGTCCCGATTGAGATGGAGACGGCATTGGTCGCATCCGCGACCCGAAAGTCGAACGCATCCCGAATTTCCACCGTGACGCTCGGGGATATCGGAACGCCACTTTCGACGAGCGTCGGTTGGGTCGTAAAGGCGAGCCGCACGGGCACGCGGGCGCCTGGCCCCTCGCTCGACCACCCGCAGCCTCCGAGCCCGATTGCGAGCGCGACGGGGAGCGACCTCCAGTGGCGCGGAATCATGGCCCGCCGGGCTTCACCGTGACAATGAATGGCTCGCTGCGTGCCCACAGGTAGCCGTTCGCGGAGGCAGTGAACGTGTACGGGCCGCCAGCCTTCAGGACCGAGAGCGGAGAAAGTGTCGCGACCCCGTTCATCGCGGTCGCGGCCAGCGAGCCCGCGAACGTCGCCTGGTTCGGATTACTATCGAGCGCTACCGTCACGAAGTAGTCGGCTCCGGCGATGGGTTGCCCCGCCGTGTCGGCAATCGTGACCACGACCGGCGCGGCGAATGGCACCCCCGCTACCGCGGTGCTCGGTTGCGCGGTGATGACCAGGTGCATCCCACTGACGATGAGCACCGCGGACGCCGCGCGGGCGCCGTGCGCGGCGGTAATGGTTGTGGTGCCGACATGAAGTGCGCGGGCCACGGCCCACCACGCGCCCTGCTGCTCGAGCGTCGCCACGCGCGAATCGCTCACCATCCAAATCACGGGACCGGAATCTCCTACGCTTGTGAGGCTCGAATCCCGCACGGTGGCGAACCGCACCGTGTCTCCAGCGCTGCGCGTCTGGAGCGCGGGAGAGACGACCAGCTTCCCCGTGGAGTCGGCGACGGTCGAGAGACTACCCGTCGGGCCGTTCGAGCAGCCGCCAAGCACACCCGAGACGGCGCCAATCGCGGCGAGCGCGGAAATTTTCACCGTTCAGCGCCGGGCATTCACGCTCAAATCGATGATCAGGCTGTCGCCGGACGCGAGCGGTGCCAGGCTCACGGGCCGATCGCCGCCCACCACCACCGTCACGCTTCGCAGTCGCGCGGGTAATGTGATGCGGTAGGTTGCGCGCGACGCCGCCATGTTCGCGATCCGGAGCTCGTCCGGCAGAACCACAACCGCCTCGCGATCGCCCTGGCCCCGCACGGTGACCGATGCGGTCGATGCGCGACTTGCCTCGAACACGAGCGCCCCTTCGGCCTGCCGGTTGGCAATGCGCACGGTCAGTTCGTCCGTTTCGGGAACGAACGACACCATTCCCGCGGGTGATTGCTCCCGTGCTGGTATCTGAGCGTGCTCGGTCCCGCCGGAGGGATGAAGCAGCTCGCGCAGCCCGATCCAACTCTCGGCCATCCACATCCGCACAGGGGCGGCGACGGCTATCGTCCCCCCGACGAGCAGCACGATCGCGGCGGCCGCGGGCCATGAGCGCCACACCACGGAAGGCATTCGGCCGCGACGCGCACGCACGAACACGCGCGGCGCCGGGTCGGATCGTACGAGCGCTTCGGTTATCTCCCGGCTCAATGCGGCAAGCATGTCCCGCCGCTGGCGGCACTGTCCGCAGGTCTCCACGTGCGTCGCCAGGGGCTCGTGCTCCACGGCGGTTGCTTCACGATCGAGCAGGCGCATGATGGCGCCGTCGTCCAAGTGCGGTTCCACCATCTCGGTCCTGAGACTCATCGGCCCTGTCCTTCCATGACGCCGCGCTCGAGCTCGAGTCGCTGCGCGAGTTTCGCGAGCGTCCGCGCGACCAGCGTTCCCACGGACCCCGTGGTCGTGCCGACCGCCGCCGCGATCTCGTGGTGTGCGAAACCCTCCTCGCGCAACAACAGCGCGGTGCGCTCCTTGTCGCTCAGGCCGGCCACCGCCGAACGGATTCTCCGGCGCAACTCAGCACGTTCGAGCAGCTCGCTCGGGTCAAGCGGGGCGGCCGCCGGACTTTCGGCTCGGGCGACCAACGCCAGCTCCTGCCGGCGTCGCGCCACCTTGCGCGCATCTTTAGCGAGATTCGTCGCCACGCGGAATAACCATCCTTTCACGTGAGTGGGCGCACCGAACGGCCGCCGAGACAGCCGCCAAAACACTTCTTGCACGATGTCCTCCGCCAGGTCCGCGTCTCCGGTGTAGCGGGTGACATAGCGGCACACCGCATCCCGGTGCTCCGCGAACACGGCGTCGAGATTCATTCCCTAGAATGACACACGCAGACCCGCGAGCGGGATTCGCTCGACGCTGCGCACGTAGTAGTCACATACTCCCGGAGCCACCTGGACTTTCGAGGGCGGCGCGCCGCCCACGCATCCCTCGACCGATCCGGCATAGGTCACGGCATTAGTGGCGCCGAGCGCGTTGCGCAGCTGCAGGAACGCGCCCAACGTCCACCCCTTGGCCGCGTGCGTCCAGTCGACCAGGACGTCGAGCGACGTATAGCCCGGCGCGACGCTCCCGCCCGGCGCCGCGGCGTAGGGCAGCGTGGCGTACGGCATGAGGCTCGGCTGCCAGGTCTCGATCGAACCGATGAATCGGGTGAACGGAGCCCCGCTCGCCGATGTCAGCGCCCCTCCGACATGGAGTTCTGGCGCCGCGCGGAACAGCAGCGTGGCGTGCAGCACGACGCGTCGATCGTTCGGCGCGGGGTAGCGGTAACCTCGCGCCATGAGATCGGAGCGGCTCACGGTGACGGAGGCCGACGCGGTCCACGGGCCAGCGAGTCTGCGAACCGAGGCTTCGGCCCCCTGCGCCAGATTGTTCGCGGAAACGAAGAGCGGGCGCGTAGCGAGGAAGGGACCCGGTGTCGGATCGGGCACGGCGACGCCGGTGGCGTAGCGCCGGTACACGTCGAGCGCGGTGATCCATCCGCCGATCGAGTACTCCACGCCCGCGGTCACGACGTCGGCGCGGATTGCGGGCACCGTGTCGCCGGCGAGGAGCCAGACATCCGAGAGGTGGAGCTCCGGTCCAACCCCGCTGCCGGCAGGCCCCACTGCCTGCGCGTACTGGAAGGTCCGCCCGTACCCGGCCGACACGATGAAATTCGTCGCGACGGTGTAGCGACCCTCCAAACGCGGGGCGATGCGGACTTCGGGCAGGTTGGCCAGTGGAGGCCCGAGTTCGAGTCGCAATCCCGGTTTCAGAGTCAGTTTCGCCGCCGGTTTCAGCGGTCGTTCTCCCCACAGCGCGACGACCTGGGTCGCTCCCGTGAACTCGCGCACGGGGGGTGCGAGCCCGCTGTCGGGTTGGCTCGTTGGACTCGGGCCCGCATAATCGAGGTGCTGGAAGACGATCTGGTATCCCGCCGTCCAGTCACCGCCGTTTGAAGGTGCGAACACCCCTTCGAACAGGTCATAGCGGATGCCACTCTGCGTGTGCGCCGGGAAGGGGACCAAGGCGCCGCTCCCGCCGTCGGGAACGGCGCTCGTGTCTTCGACCTGGACATCGTACTCGCTCACCCCGGCCGTGAAGCGGGCGGTGAGCCCGGACAGCGGCGTCACAAGGCTCGCACGCAGCAGCCCGTCACCCCAGTTTCCCCGGCTGCGCTGCAGCAGGTGCGGGACCGTACCGTGCACCGCGTCTCTGGACATGAGCCCGCTGACCTCGAGGGCGCGGCCACTGCCCAGCGGGACATCCAAACGGCCCGCAATGTCGGTGAACGCGTACGGCACGGGAATCGTCGAGTCGTTCTCCACGGCGCCAAGGAACGACGTCGCCAAATCCACGTACGAGCGGCGCAGTCCCAGCACCCACCGCGGTCCGCTACCGGCGGCGTGCTCGAGCACAGTCCGGGCGCTGATCATCGACAGCTCGGTCACGGCGTGGAAGCCCGGATCCATGGCTGGCCGCGTCGCCAGGTCGAGCGTCGCGGCATCACCCTCTGCCGAGGAGGCGGGTCGTACCCCGGGAAGAAAGAAGGCCGATCCGATCACGTCGGGGTCGACGCCAGCGAACACGCCGCCCACATGGAGCGGGCTGAAGAGCGGCAAGCCGTCGAATGTCACGCGCGTATCGGTCCATCGTGACCCGCGGGTCCACAGCTCGGCGGAGTAGTCGTCGCGCGTGGTGACACTGGGCAGGCGCTGCAGGGCGCGAAACAGATCGGTCTCGCCGAGTGTGACTGCCTCGAGCATGTCCGCGTTGGTGAGGGAGCGCGCATCGGTCACGAGAAAGCGGCGACGGAGGTCCGCCTGCGCCGCAAGGCGCGCCTCCGCCGCCGAGTCGGGATCCATGCGCAACGCGAGAGGAGGGGCAGGCCCGGTGACCTCGACCGGCTCGAGCATGATCGGGAGAACCACGAGACCTACCGACACGCGAAACGGCGACTGGCTCTGGAGGTCGATTTCGATCGTCGCTGGCCGATAGCCGAGTCGCTGCACGTGCAGCGTATAATTGCCGCCGGCGAGTCCGTCGAAGCGATACGCTCCGTTCGCATCCGTGCGGGCGGCCCGACCCGCTTGCAGGAACGATGAGCCATGGGCGGGGGCGGGTAACGCGCCACCGGGGGCGGGCTCGAGCACGACCACTGCGGCCTCGAGGGGAATGCTCGTCTCCGCCGCCACGACCGAGCCTACGATCGTTCCCGCCGGCAGGGTTGTGTCGGGTGACAGGGCCGCTTGCGCGCCGAGGGGCGCCGTGCCGACGAGCACCAGCGTCGTCAGGGCGAGCCACGACATCCCAACCGAGTCGCCGACCCTCCGCATCAGTCCTCATCTCCCTCCCGCACACTCGGGCCGGGATACATAGAACGACTGATCGGGACGGATTCTGTCAAGAAGCCCTTTGGGCCCGCACTGGCGCGGCGGGTCTCGTACTCGTGCTCGGACGATGGGACGTGGGGCGTTGAAGCGGCGGCCGGCCGTGGAGTACCGAGCCGATGTGCTGCACAACCGCACAGCGGCTAGGCCCACGATGCTGGTGGAAACAGGGTGGGCCTTACCGATGGTTCTTGCGCGGCGCCACGGCGCTCCCTGACAGAATTGAATTGCTGTCAATATGTTTGGCATACATACGCTCGCCCAGCAGCGCGCGTCCCGAATCGAAGCACGCTCAAAAGAGCGAGTCTCTTGCGGAAGAAATATTGATCTCCATACGTATCACTCATGGGTGAACCGCGCGTGATGGCAGAATGACCCTGCGCCTCGGGCGGTGGGGCAAGCGACCGAGCCTCGTGCTCGACGTGGTCCTCCTCGGTGTGGCGGGGGCGGCGGCCGCGCAGCTGTTCACTGCACTCCTCGGCGCGACTACCCGTCTGTTCTTGATCGACTTCGCAGGGTACCGCCCCCCGGGGCTCCCGGACGAAGGCGGCGTTCTCCGGGAAGTCATCGGACCGCACGGTCTCTGGCTGATCCCCGTCGCAATGGCACTGGGCGGACTGATCGTGGGGGTCCTGGTTCAGCGGCTGGCACCCGAGACCGAGGGGCATGGGACCGATACCGTGGTGCATGCCTTTCACCGCTCGGACGGGGCCCTGCGGGCTCGCGTCACGCCGGTCAAGCTCCTCGCCTCGGCAATTACGATTGGATCCGGCGGGGCCGCGGGTCGCGAGGGACCCATTGCGCTCGCATCCGCGGGGGTCGGCTCGTGGTACGCCAGCGCCACAGGGCGCAGCCGAGCCGACCGCCGACGGCTGCTGCTCGTCGGCACCGCGGCGGGACTCGCGGCCATCTTTCGCTCCCCCGTCGGGGCGGCGCTCTTCGTGGTCGAGGTGCTGTACGCGGATGTGGAATTCGAGGCGGGCGCGCTGCTGCCCGCGTTGCTCGCATCCATCATCGCATACGCGCTCAACGGCGTGTTCGTGGGCTGGCGGCCGCTGTTCAGAGTGCCGGGCGATCTCCTGCTGGCGCGTTCCTGGGACAACGCGTGGTATGTGGTGTTGGGTGTTAGTGCGGGTCTCGTCGCGACGATGGTCCCGCTGGTGTTCTACGGCGCGCGGGATGCATTTCGCCTCCTGAAAATTCGGGCGGAACTGAAACCTGCGCTCGGAGGACTACTCGCAAGCGGCTTGGTTCTTGTCTGTCCGCAAGTGCTCGGGGGAGGCTACGGCTGGATGCAAGAGGCGATCGATGGGCATCTGGCGGTCGGGACCCTGCTCGCGCTCGTCCTCCTGAAACCAGTGGCCATGAGTATGACGGTTTCTTCCGGCGGGTCAGGCGGCGTGTTCGCGCCCACCCTCTTTACCGGAGCCATGCTGGGTGGGCTCTTGGCTGCAGTCACCCATCAGCCAGCTGCCCCATTTGTCATTGTCGGGATGGCCGCGGTGTTCGCGGGAAGTGCTCACGTCCCTGTCGCGACGCTCATGATGGTCACGGAGATGACGGGCGGTTACAGCCTGCTCGTGCCCGCCGCACTGACTGTGACGCTGAGTTATCTGGTGCAACGGAGGCTCGGCGTATACGTCAAGTATCAGAGCCTCTACGAGGCGCAGGTGCAGAAGCGCGCGGATTCACCGGCGCATCTTGCGGAGCACCTGAAGATTGCACTGCGACTCTTGAAGCAGCGCTCACTCCCCGGCCAATCGGATGTTGGTCACATCGACTTGCTTGCGCTGTTGCAGACAGGGATTCCCGTCGAGCTGCCGGGGAATCGCCGTCTGGTTTTGGGCGTCCTCAGGCCGCAGAGCGCCCCTCGGGAGCTCCCGCCAGCAGCCGAGAATGGCGGGCTCGCGGGACTGGGGGACAATACCGGCATTCTCGCCGTGGTTCGGGGGGAGACCATGGTGATGCCGCAGCGTGGCATGACCCTCGAACCGGGAGACCGTGTGATCCTGGTGACGACCGCCGGGGAGCTCGCGGATCTCCAGCGCCACATCGACCAGTGGTAATCGGGTCAATGCATAGGGATCGAACGACGTAAGCGCGAACCGACAGGGTCTTGCTGCGCGCCTGCACTCGTTCGTGCCGTCGCATCCCGGCGGCATCGATGAGCGTGCGGCCACCCCAGCGGTACATGTTGAACTCCTGAACCAAGGCGTGTGAAACCGGCGCACAAGGGCGCGCGCGGCCTGAGGGATTAGCTCTTCATCAATGTCTTTCTTTAGTCAGCTCCCGTTCGTAAGCCGCCATCAAATCCTGGCGACTCACGACCCCGAGCAGCGACTCACCAGTGGCGGCGTCCACGACCGGGAGCTGGTCCACGTCATTGGCGCCCAGGCGACGCAAAGCCGTGAGCAACGAATCTTCGGGCGTCACACGATCAGCGTGCCCACGGATGAGGTCGCCGGCAACAAGGAGCTGCGCGATATGCTCTCCATTCTCGAGGGCCTCTCGCACGGCCTCTCGGCCAAGCATGCCCACGAGCCGGCCGTCGACACTCACCACGGGAAAGGCGGTCTGACGGCTCTCACTTGTGGAGGCGACGATTTCATGCAGGTCGGCTTCTTCGCGCAGCGTCATCGGTTCGGGGTTGAAGCATTCGGCTACGGTTGTACGCGCAAGGACCGCGGCGTCCGCACCATGCGACAGAACGACACCTCGGCGTACCAGCCACTCGGTATAAATGGATTCCGGATACAGGCGCCGCGCGATGACGTAGGCCACCACGCTGGTCAGCATCAAGGGCAGGATCAGTCCATAGTCGCGTGTCATCTCGAACACCATCATGATGGCCGTCAGGGGAGCGTGGGTCGCTCCGGCAACGAGGCCGCCCATGCCGACGAGAGCCACAGCGCCGGGCGCCACATGCCAGGCGGGTAGGAGCATCCCCGCGGCGACGCCGCACGCGCCCCCCAGCGTACCGCCGATGAAGAGCGCGGGCGTGAAGACTCCTCCCGTTCCGCCGGCGCCGAATGTGACGGCGGTGGCGATAAGCTTGGCCAAGGCCAGGGCTACCAGGAATGATGCCGTGCGGGACGTGACCACGCCGATGTTCAGGCTCTCATGCCCGTGTCCCCATAGGTCGGCGCGGAAAACGAAGTCGAGCCCCCCGAGGACCGCGGCGCCGAGCATCACCTGCAGCGGTGCCGAAGGCACACGCCGGAAGACGTCCTGCATCTTCCAAACACCCCGCGAGTAGAGCACGGCGACGGTACCGGTGATGAACCCCAGCGCCACGTAGAGCAGCAGCTCCCACCCCGAGTGTATGCCGAATTCGGCGGGGAGCGCGATGACGGGATGATCGCCGAAGACGGCCCGGCCGACGGTGGCGGCGAGGATGCTCGCGACGACGAACGGGGCCAGCGCCATTCCTCCGGCACCGCCGAGGATCTTCTCGATGCCAAAGATTACGCCCGCGATGGGGGCATTGAACGCCGCGGAGATCCCGGCGGCGGCCCCACACCCGACTAGCGTTCGGAGTCGATTCGGGGACGACCGCAACCACCGGCCGATGCGCGAGGCCGCGGCGGCGCCGAGCACGACCACGGGGCCCTCCGCCCCCACCGATCCGCCCGTCCCGATGACGATCGCGGCCGCGGCCGTCTTCACCAGAACAGGCACGGAGTGGATCACGCCGCCCTTGACGGCCACGCGGTACATCACATCGGGAATATTTTCCCCGGCGGACCCGCCGGCGCCCCAATGCACGAGCGCGCGACACGCGGCGAGGCCCAGCCCGACGACGACGGGAATGAGCAGCACATCTGGTAGTCCGGCATGAGTGGCTGCGTGCAGCACGGTCCGCTGTACGACGTCGATCGTCTTATAGAATATCGTGACCGCCCCACCCGCGGCGATGCCGATCACCACAGCGAGTATGAGCAAGATCGATTGTTCGTCGCCGCTCAACTTGGTGAGGTTTGCAAACGCCGCGGCAAACTTACGGACGGCGTGGCTGCGGTTCCGCATGGAAAGTGAGAGTGTGGGACGTCCGTCGGTCATGGCGACTACTCCAAAATGCTTCGGCGAAGCCCTCAAGCTACGTGCTTTTTATCAGCTCCGGTGGTCCTGCGGGGAGCCCCGGCCGTCTCCATAGACGGGGAAGGGCTCGAGTTCCGTGTTGAGCAGTATCGCATTACGTTGCGGAGGCAAATACGCCGCTTGCACGGGGCCGGTTGCCATTCGAGTGGCAACGGAATAGTGATCAGCAGAAAAAATCGAACCGCGTAACCCGTTGTCTTGCAACGACGGGCCTGTAGCTCAGGTGGTTAGAGCGCACGCCTGATAAGCGTGAGGTCGGTAGTTCAACTCTACCCAGGCCCATCCTTCTAAACTGCACCCCCGCAGTCGCTTGAGACTGCTGCGGGGGTTTTGCTTTCCTTCTCTATGCGCGTATTGCCGCCGAGTGATCGACAGACTCACTTAGGCGGCCGCTCTCCCGCTCTCCCGCTCTACCCCGTTTTTTCCCCGTGTCGGGTACTGTCTGCCCTCTCTATCCGTCCTAGGTTCATCCGCGAGCTTCTCCATCCATAACACTGCGAAACTCGAAGCAGTCCTGAGAGGAATCCGCACACCATGACGCATCACCTCCGGATCGTGTTCTCTACCGTTGCCATGGCGATGCTTGCCTCCGGCGTGGCGTACACCCAGGCCAAGCCCAAGTCGGCCGCCAAACCCGCGGCCGCGCAGAGCGCAAAGCCGAACATCGTGATCATCTGGGGCGATGACATCGGCCAGTCCGACATCAGCGCCTACTCGCTCGGCTTGATGGGCTTCCATACGCCCAACATCGACCGGATTGCGAAGGAAGGGATGATGTTCACGGACTTCTACGCGGAGCAGAGCTGCACCGCCGGCCGTGCGTCGTTCATCACCGGGCAGTACGGCCTGCGCACCGGCATGACGAAGGTGGGCATGCCGGGATCGACGCTCGGGCTGCAGGCGGAGGATCCGACCATCGCCGAACTGCTCAAGCCGCTCGGCTATGCCACCGGTCAGTTCGGCAAGAACCATTTAGGCGACCGCAACGAGTTCCTGCCCACGGTGCACGGCTTCGACGAGTTCTACGGCAATCTCTACCACCTGAACGCCGAGGAGGAGCCGGAGCTGCCCGATTACCCGAAGGACACCGCGTTCCACAACACCTACGGCCCGCGCGGCGTGCTCGATTGCAAGGCCTCGGACAAGGACGACCCGACCGTCCAGCCGCGCTTCGGGAAGGTGGGCAAGCAGGTGTGCAAGGACACGGGCCCGCTCACCAAAAAGCGGATGGAGACGATCGACGACGATATCGCCGCCCGCGCGGTGGATTTCATCCAGCGTCAGGCCAAGGCCGGGAAGCCGATGTTCGTGTGGGTGAACTTCACCCACATGCATCTCCGGACCCACCCCAAACTGGCGAGCATCGGCCAGTCGGGCCGGTGGCAGGACGTCTACCACGACGTCATGATCGACCACGACAGAAACGTGGGGACAGTCCTCAAGGCACTCGATGACCTGGGCATCGCGGGCAACACCTTCGTCATGTACTCCACCGACAATGGCCCGCACATGAACAGCTGGCCCGATGCGGCGATGACGCCGTTCCGCAACGAGAAGAACTCGAACTGGGAAGGGGCGTACCGGGTTCCCGGGATGGTCCGCTGGCCGGGCAAGATCAAAGCCGGCGAGGTGTCGAACGAGATCGTCTCACACCTCGATTGGCTCCCGACCCTGGTGGCCATGGCCGGCGATCCCCAGGTGACGGACAAACTGCTCAAGGGCTACAAGATCGGCGACATGACCTACAAGGTGCACCTGGACGGCTACAACCTCGTGCCCTATCTGACGGGGCAAGTGCCCAAGAGCCCGCGGGAATCATTCGTCTACATCAACGACGATCAGCAGCTGACGGCTCTCCGCTACGACAATTGGAAGATCGTGTTCATGGAGCAGCGGGCGCAGGGCACCATGCGCGTCTGGTCCGAACCCTTCACGACGCTCCGGGTGCCGAAAATTTTCAACCTCCGTACGGACCCATATGAACGGGCGGACGTTACTTCGAACAGCTACTACGACTGGACCTTTGACCACGTGTTTCTCCTCGTTCCCGCCCAGACGCTGGTGAGCAACCTGTTGATGACGTTCAAGGACTACCCGCAACGCCAGAAGGCCGCGAGCTTCAACCTCGATGAGGTGCTCGCGAAGATGCAGGGAGACAACAGCGGTGGGCATTAAGGTCGCGGTTCTCGCGCTGGCGTTGTGTGGCAACGCCAGCGCGCAGGCGCCTGCCGCTCCCGCTCGGGCGCCGGCGACCGACCCGCTCCCTTCCTGGAACAGCGGTCCACCGAAGCAGGCGATCGTGGCATTCGTCCGCAAGGTGACGACCCGCGGATCGCCGGGCTTCGTCCCGCCGGTCGAGCGCATCGCCGTGTTCGACAACGACGGGACGCTCTGGCCCGAAGCGCCCATGCCGTTCCAGCTGGCCTACGTGATGGACGAGCTCAAGCGCCGCGCCCCGAACGAACCCCAGCTCGCCGCCGATTCCATGGTGCGGGCCGCCCTGGCGGGCGATTTCGCCACGCTCCTCGCCGGGGAGCATCACGACGGCCTGATGCGCGTCATCGCGCTCACGCACGCCGGTATGACGACCGAGGAGTTCCGGGGCAGGGTGGAGGCGTGGCTCGCCACGGCGCGCCATCCGCGCTTCGGCAGACGCTACGACCAGCTCACCTATCAGCCGATGCAGGAGCTCATGCGCTACCTGCGCGCGCACGGGTTCAAGACCTTCATTGTTTCGGGGGGCGGCGCGGATTTCATGCGCGTCTGGTCGGAGCGCGTGGACGGCATCCCCCCCGAACAAGTCGTGGGCTCGACCGGGCGGACGACGTTCGAGCTGCGGGACAGCGGCCCGGTGCTCGTGAAGACCCTCGACTACCTGTTCGTGGACGACAAGACCGGCAAGCCGGCCGGCATCTGGCAATTCATCGGCCGCCGGCCGATCGCCTGCTTCGGCAACAGCGACGGCGACCTGGCGATGCTGCAATACACCACGATCCATAACCCGCGCCCGAGCTTCGGCCTGATCGTCCACCACACCGACGGCGTCCGGGAATACGCCTACGACTCGGTCGCCGTGAGCGGCAAGCTCGTCCAGGCACTGAAAGAAGCGCCGCAACGCGGCTGGATCGTCGTGGACATGAAGCGCGACTGGAAGCGCATCTTCGCCTTCGAGCCATCCACCCCGCCTGCGGTGACGGCCATCGACATCCTGCTCGTGCCGGACGCTACGATGGTCGAGCACGCCCGGGCCGGCAATGCCCGTCTCCTCGAGGTCTATCCGAAGGGCTTCTCGCTGGATGCGACGCACCGGCCGCACATCACGATCGTGCAGCGTTTCGTTCGCACCCGGGGCCTCGACAGCCTGTATGCCGCCGTCGGCAAGGTGTTCGCCGGCGTGGGCGTGACCGGCATGAAGTTGACGGCGTTCAAGTATTATTATGCCCCGACCAATGACCTTGGCGTCGCGGGGATTGTCGCGCAGCCCACCGCGGAGCTGGTCGCGTTGCAGCACGACGTGATTGCCGCGGTGACTCCCTTTACGGTGAAAACCGGCACGTCGTCGGCGTTCGTGACCACTCCCGAGGATTCCATCATCGATCCCGGCCTGATCCAATACGTGTCCGCCTTTGTTCCCCACAACGCCGGGGAGCATTTCAGTCCGCACGTCTCGATCGGGCTTGCCCCCCGCGCATACCTCGACACCATGCTGGCCGAGCCGTTCGCGTCGTTCACCTTCTCTCCGGCGGGAGCGGCCGTGTACCAGTTGGGCCAGTTCGGCACGGCTTCCAGAGAGCTCAAAGTCTGGGACTTGAAGCCCTGAAGTGGTTCCGCCGTTCATGAAGCGCTGGCTGTCCGCGGCACTCCTGGTCGTCATCGCAGGCGCGCTTGTTTGGGTCGTCCTCGCCCGCCGGCCCGGCGCTGGCGGCACGCCATTCAAGTCGGGTGCCAAGCGAATCGCGGCCTCGTACGTCGACAACCAAACGTGCGCGGAGTGTCACCGCAACGAGTTCACGGAGTGGACCGGCTCGGACCACGAGCAGGCGATGGCGCCGGCCAGCGACCAGACCGTGCGGGGAAACTTCGCGAACGCCACGTTCACGAATTACGGCATGACGTCCCGCTTCTTCAAAAAGGACGGCCGGTTCTTCGTCAACACTGAAGCGGGAGACGGCCGGCTCCAGGACTTCGAGATCAAGTACACCTTCGGGATCAGGCCGCTGCAGCAGTACCTGATCGAATTCCCGGGCGGCCGGTTACAGGCGCTGGGGATTGCCTGGGACACGAAGCAGCGGCGCTGGTTTCACCTCTATCCCAACGAGAAGATCGCGCACGACGATCCGCTGCACTGGACCGGGTTGTATCAGAACTGGAACCTGATGTGCGCCGATTGCCATTCGACCAACCTCAAGAAGAACTACGATCCCGCAACAGAGACCTACCAGACGACGTGGGACGTCATCGACGTCAGCTGCCAATCGTGTCACGGCCCCGGCTCGGCGCATGTCGCGTGGGCCCGCCGCCACGTGCCCCGAACGACGGACAGTTCCCAGGCGATCGGACTCGTGGTGGATGTGAAGTCGGCGAGTCCGCACGATCAGGTGGCCACGTGCATGCCGTGCCACTCGCGGCGCAGCCGGCTCTCGCCCGACGATTGGGCGGGTCGTCCCTACCTCGACACGTTTCTCCCCGCCTTGCTCACGCCCGAGCTGTACCACGCCGACGGCCAGATCCTCGGGGAGGACTACGAGTACGGGTCGTTCCTGCAAAGCAGGATGTACGCCGACGGTGTGCGATGCACCGATTGCCACAATCCGCACAGCGTGAAGTTGCGAGCCGATGGCAATGCCCTGTGCGTGCGCTGCCACTCCGTGCAGGGCGACGCCCGCTTCGCCAAGCTCGAGGCGAAAGCCTACGACACCCCCGCGCATCACTTTCACCCCGCCGGCTCATCCGGTGCGCGCTGCGTCAACTGTCACATGCCCGCGAAGACCTACATGGTCGTGGACCCACGCCGCGATCACAGCTTCCGCATTCCGCGGCCCGATCTGTCGGTCAAGATCGGCACGCCCAACGCGTGTACCGGCTGCCACAAGGAGAAAACGGCGTCGTGGGCCGCCGCCACGGTCGCCCGGTGGTATGGCCCGGCGCGGAGACACGAACCGCATTACGGTGAAGTGATCGCGGCCGGCCGTGCCGGGAAGAGGGAGGCGGAGCCGCAGCTGATCGCGCTGGTGCGCGACTCGACGGTCCCGGGTATCGTGCGGGCCACGGCGCTCGAATTGCTGCGCGGCTACGGGCCCGAGGCGAGCCAGACGATGATCGCGGCGGTGGCGGACGCCGATCCGCTGGTCCGCGTGGCCGCGGTCACGGGCCTCGACCAGGCGACGGCGGACGAGAAACTCTCGGTGGTGCCGGCGTTGCTCCACGATCCGATTCGCGCGGTGCGCATCGAGGCCGCGCGCTCGCTGGCCGGTCTCGTGCCCGATCGGCTCGACTCCGCGGGCCGGGCGGAGCTCGCGGCGGGACTGGCCGAGTACCGCCAGGCGCAGTGGTACAACTCCGACGTGCCCGGCGGCAACCTCAACCTCGCCATTCTCGAAACCGCCTTACAGCAGTTTGACAGCGCGCTCATTCACTACCACACCGCGATTCGGTTGGATCCCGACTTCCTGCCGGCGCGCGTCAACCTGGGCAATCTCTACAACCAGTTGGGCCGGAACGCGGATGCGGAGCGGGAGTTTCGGGAAGCGGTGGCGCGCGCGCCGCAAAACGGCGACCTGCGCTACTCACTCGGCCTGCTCCTGGCGGAAGAGCATCGCCTTCCCGAGGCGGTGGAACAGCTGGACCGGGCGGCGCAATTGCTGCCCGATCGCCCCCGGGTGCAGTACAACTACGCGCTCGCGTTGCAGGGCACCGGGAAGATGAAGCAGGCCGAGGCTGCGCTGCTCGACGCCTATCGTCTCGACTCCCAGGACGCCGACGTCATCTATGCGCTGGCGCTGCTATACGCCCAGCAAGCGAAATGGCAACGGGCCCTGCCGTACGCGCGTGAGCTGGTACGTCTGGCGCCCGGCGCCCCCGAGCCCGCGCAGCTGTTACAGCGCATCGAGATGGAGCAGCGCGGCAACCGCTGACCACCCGGTTCGGGTTCATTGGTCCAAGGTGCAATGCTTTAAGAACTTCTCCTCCCGTACAATTCTGTAACACTCATCAGCATTTTGCTGCATGACGGCGATACAGGAAAAGCGACTACCGCGCCGACTCGATCCGGTGCTCATCCGCACCAAGTTCAGCCGGCCGCTCGGGCGCCCCGAGTTCATCGAGCGCCCCGGGCTGCTCGATCGGCTCGACGAGGCCGTCGCGCGGCACCGGGTCACCCTGGTATCCGCACCGCCCGGCTTCGGGAAGACGACTCTCGTCACGCAATGGCTGGCGCGGCAAGCCGTCCCGACGGCATGGCTGGCGCTCGACGAGGGTGACAACGATCCCGAGGGCCTGGTGCGCTACCTCGTGACCGCCATCGAGACCAGCACGACGCATCGGCTGCCGCAATCCGCCGCCCTGCTCGCCTCGCCTGCACCGGCTCCTTTCGACTATCTGTGCGAGGTGTTCGTCTCGGAGCTGGCGGCGGCGGAGGCGCCGCTGATCCTCGTGTTCGACGACTATCATGTGATCGCGTCGCAACACGTCCATCGCCTCGTCAAGAGACTGGTGCAGGCGATGCCGCCGTCGCTGCACCTGCTCGTGCTTTCGCGGGTGGATCCCCCGTGGCCGCTGAACCACTGGCGCGCGCTGGGATGGCTCGACGACGTGCGCGAACGCGAGCTACGCTTCTCGCTCGAGGAAACGCGCCGTTTCTTCGCGACGGAGCGCGGCGCGGCTTTGTCGAGCGGCACTATCGAGAAGCTCCATGCCCGCTCGGAGGGATGGATCGCCGCGTTGCGGCTGGTGCAGCTTTCACTGCGGGGCTCGCCGCAGCCGGAGGAGCAGGCGCGCGCGCTCTCCGGCAGCGATCGTCTCGTGGCCAGCTATCTGACGTCGGAAGTGCTCGCCGCGCAGCCGCCCGAGATCCTGGACTTCCTGACGGTGACCGCGCCGCTGTCGCGCTTCTCTGCGTCGCTGTGCGACCACATGCTGGCCGGGCGGACCGGCGAGCCGCCGGCGCGCGAGACCCTCGCCCGCGTGCTCCGCGTGAATCTCTTCCTCGTACCGCTGGACGCAGACGGAGAGTGGTACCGCTATCACCACCTCTTCCAGGACCTGCTCCTGCACCACCTGCCCGAGCTGACGCGGCCCGAGCGCCGGGAGGAGATCGACCGCGCGGCGGCGACATGGCTCGCGCGCGAGGGGTTCATCGAGGAAGCGCTCGGGCACCTGATCCGTGCGGGTGCGCTCGATGCCGCCGCCGATCTGCTGGGCGAAAACATCAGGGCGGTGCTCGACGCGGACCTGACACGCCAGGTCCTGCAGCGCTGGCTGTCGCTGTTTCCCGCCGGGGCGGAGCGCGGCCGGCTCCCGCTGCTGGTCGCGCAGACGTACCTCCGGATGGCTCGGTGGGACCTGCATGGCATGCGGGAACTGATCGACGAAGCCACGCAGCTGCTGCGCACCGCGAGGCCCCGGCGGCCCGCATCCGCGGACCGGCGATTCCGTGCGGAGGTCGACGCCCTGGCCGCGTTCATGCACTACTGGACGGGTCATCCGGCGCGCGCCCTGCGAGCCGCTTCGCGCGCCCTGGACTCCCTGCCGCCGCGGCGCGGCGGCATGGCCCGCTGGCTGGCCACCCGCTACAAGGCGGGCAGCCTGGCCCTGGCCGGCCGGACGCCCGAGGCCCTGGCGCTGCTCGAGCGCGCCATCCAGGACGCGAGCGCCACCGGCGAGCCGGGCATCGACTGGCTGCGGCTCACGCAAGCCGTGGCCCATTGGTACGCGACCGAGCTGGGCGCGGCGGCGCTCGCGGCGCGCAAGATGCTCGCGCCCCACAACACCACGACGCATCAGCGCTACCATCTGGGACACGCGCATCACATCCTCGGCATGTGCGCCTACGCGCAGAACCGGCTCGCCGACGCCGCGGCCGAGTTCGGCCAGGTGGTCGCAATGCGTTACGAGGTCAACTCCCGCATCTATCAGGACGCAGTGATCGGGCTCTGCCTGATCGCGAGAGCGGAGGGTGACGCGGCCCGGGTGGCGACCCACGCCGCAGAGGTGCGCGCCGCGGCGCTCGAGGCCGGCGATGCCGTGTCCCTGCACATCGCCGACTGGTTCGAGGTGCGCCTGGCTCTCGATGCCGGCCATGGCTCGGCGCCCGTGTCCACTCCGCTCCCGGGCGACGACTTCATGTTCTTTTGGCTCGAGGTGCCGTCCGTGACCTACGCCGAGTCGCTGCTCTGCGATCCCTCGAGGGCGGCGCGCGCGTCGGCGCTTCCTGTGATCGAGCGCTCGCTCGAAAGGGCCGAGGCGCACCACAACCGGTTTCAATCGATGGTCTTCTCGCTGCTCCGCGCTCTCGCTCTCGCCGATCGGGGAGAAGAAGACGCGGCGCTGAACGCACTGGCGGACACGGTGCGTCGGGCGGAGCCCTCGGGACTGGTCCGGCTGTTCGCCGATCGTGGTCCGCGTTTGCTCCGACTGCTCGAGGCGCTCGCCGCCCGCGACGTGCCACAGGCGTTTCTTGGAACGCTGTTGGCGGCCTTCGGGACGCGCCCCACCAGCCGCCCGTCCACTCCGGAGGCGGCGTCCCCTGCATTCGGGATGTTACTGAGCAACCGGGAACTCGACGTCCTGGAGCTCTTGACCCAACGGCTCTCCAATAAGGAGATCGCCGGGCGGCTCAACGTCTCGCCGGAAACGATCAAGAAGCACGCCCGCAACCTTTATCAGAAGCTCGCGGTCCACGGGAGACGCGAAGCCGTTGCCAAGGCCGCGGCCGAACGCGTGATCGACGCACGCAGTTAGGGCCGCCCTCCGCTCTACCCCGTTTTTCCCCCGTGTCGGGTACTGTCTCGCCCTCCCAGCCGTCCTAGGTTCGTCGCTGGCACCATCGATCGCATCATCATCGGAGTCATTCAAGGGAGGCCGTATGTACGTATTCAAGGCTTTTGTGTTCAACGGCAAGAAGACGGCTGGCAAGGCGCTCGACACCCTGGAAGACCGCGTCCCGGTCTACCCGTGGATCGAGGATGCGGCGATCGTCTCGCGCAGCAAGCTCGGCATTACCCGGATCCACAGCACCTGGGCCCAGGACGACAGCGCGATCGGCGCCGGCGCCGGTCTTGGCGCCGTGACGGGCGCGCTGCTCGGTGTGCTGGCCGGACCGGGCGGAGCGCTGGCGGGAGCGGCGGTGGGCGGCTCCATGGGCGCAATGTTCGGCGTCGGCGACGAGATCGCGTTCGATGACCCGCGGCTCGACGACTTCGCCGCCTCGCTCGCCAAGGACACCTCGGCGCTGGTGCTGGTTGGCGAGAAGCCGACCATCGCCGACTTCACGGCTGCCGTGACGCCGTTCGGCGGCAAGATCATCGAGACCAACCTCGACGACAAGGACGTCGCGACCCTGCGGAAGGCCCTCAAGAAGGCCGCGTAGGGAACTCGCCGGCGTGCCACCGGGATCAGCATGAAGGACTGGAAGCGGATCGTCACGTTCGAAACGCAGCTCGCGATTGGCGAGCATCACGTTTGGCCACGAGGAACACGAATGAAACGTCAGGCACCGATCATCTTCAGGATGGTCACCGCAGTGCTGTTCTTCGGGGTGACGGTCATCCCGGTGGCACGGCTCAGCGCGCAGCAGCCAGCGCCGGCCAAGCCCCCCGCAAAACCGGCCACTCAAGCGGTGGGACCCTACAAGAATTTCAAGGGCGTCATCAAACTCGATGTCCGCAATTCGACGGCTGACTGGGGCCCGTTCACGCCCAAGAAGGCGCCCGCGGGCGCGCCCAACATCCTGTTCATCCTGTATGACGACACTGGACTGTCCGCCTGGTCCCCATACGGCGGCCGGATCAACATGCCGACCCTCGACCGGTTGGCGAAGAACGGACTGATCTACACCCAGTGGCACACGGTCGCGCTGTGCTCACCGACACGATCCACGATCTTGACGGGACGCAACCACACGTTGAACGGCTTTGCCTCGATCTCGGAGGGCGCGAACGGATTCCCGGGCCAGAGCGGCCGTATCCCGCCCCAAGCCGCCACGGTCGCGCAGGTTCTGGAGGACAACGGTTACAGCACCTACTGGATCGGCAAGGACCACAACGTTCCCGAGCAGGATGTCGCGGAGGGCGGCGATCGCAAAACGTGGCCGCTCGGCCAGGGATTCGAGCGCTTCTACGGATTTCTGGGCGGCGAGACTAACCAGTGGTATCCGGATCTGGTCGAGGACAATCACTTCATCGAGCCGCCCTACACACCGGAGCAGGGCTACCACCTGTCCAGGGACCTGGCCGATCAGGCGATCAAGATGATCCGGGACCAGAAGGCCACCAATCCCTCGAAGCCGTGGTTCATGTGGTACAACCCGGGCGCCAATCACGCGCCGCACCACGCCCCGCAGGAATACATCGACAAGTACAAAGGCAAATTCGACGACGGCTACGAGGCATACCGGAGCTGGGTGCTGGCACGCATGATCGAAAAGGGCGTCCTGCCCAAGGGCACGAAGCTGACGCCGATCAATCCCTTGCCGGACTCGATGGCGAACCCGGCCGACTCCGTCCGCCCGTGGGAGTCCCTCAGCCCGGATGAGAAGAAGCTGTTCTCGCACATGGCCGAGGTCTGGGCCGGCTTCTCGGAATACACCGACGTGCAGATCGGCCGCGTGGTCGATTACCTCGAGAAGTCCGGGCAGCTCGAAAACACGGTGATCTTCTACGCCGCCGACAACGGCACCTCAGGCGAAGGCACGCCGAATGGCTCCGTCAACGAGGACAAGTTCTTCAACAACTATCCCGACGATCTCGCCGAGAACATGCGGATGATGGACAAGCTCGGCAGTCCGGAGACCTACAACCACTTTCCGACCGGCTGGGCGGTCGCGTTCTCGACACCGTTCCAGATGTTCAAGCGCTACTCACAGTACTCCGGCGGCACGGCCTGTCCCCTCGTCATCTCCTGGCCGAAGGGAATCAAGGCGCGTGGCGAGATGCGCAACCAGTACCACCATTCCGTGGACATCGTGCCCACGATCCTCGATATCGTCGGCATCCCGATGCCCACTGTGTACCGGGGCGTGCAGCAGTTTCCCCTCTCCGGCATATCGATGAGGTACACGTTCACCGCGACGCCGACTGCACCGACGCACAAGAAACGCCAGTTCTACTCGATGCTCGGCACGCGCGGAATCTGGGAGAACGGCTGGAAGGCCTCCACCGTCCACGCCGCCTTCCTCGGAAAGGGCCACTTCGACCGGGATCAGTGGCAGCTCTACCACGTGGACGTGGACCGTTCGGAATCCGCCGACCTGGCGAAGCAGTATCCCCAGAAGCTGGCGGCGCTGAAGAACGCGTGGTTCGAGGAGGCCAGGACCAATCTGGTCCTGCCGCTCGATGACCGCAGCGCCATGGAACAGTTGGGGGTCGAGCGGCCCTCGGCAGAACCGCCACGTGAGCGTTACGTCTATTACCCGGGCACGGCTCCGGTTCCGGAAGGCGTTGCCGTCAGCGTGCGGAATCGCTCGTACAAGATTCTCGCCAACGTCGAGATCACCGACTCGACGGCAGGGGGCGTGATCTTCGCCCACGGCTCCCGCTTCGGCGGACACGCGTTGTTCATCAAGGATCACAAGCTCTACTACGTCTACAACTTCCTCGGCATCAAGCCGGAGCAGACGTTCGTCGCCACGGAGCCACTGGCGCCCGGCAAGTATACCCTCGGCATGGAGTTCACGCGGACCGGCGCCGGCCCCAACAAGGAATCGGTGGGGACGATGAAGTTGTACGTCAACGACAAGGTGGTAGCGGAAGGCCCGATGAAGACCCAGCCGGCCAAGTTCACGCTCTCCGGTGACGGACTTTGCGTCGGGTTCGACAGCGGCGATGCTGTCAGCGCCGAGTACCAGACGCCCGGCACTTTCCATGGCGGCACGATCCAGGCCGTCTATGTCACGGTCGAGAAGGCCGCATACACCGACCTCGAAGGGGAAGCGCAAAGAGCGTTGCTGCGCGAATAGCCAATCGAGAAGCCTCCGCTGCCTGCCGGCGGGGGCTTCTCTTTGTCGCGCCCACACTGGACTCGCAGGCACACCGGAGGCGTCACGCGCTCGCTCGCACTCATCGCCATCGTATCCGCTAGTTGGATCGGCCTCGCCGCTCAGGGCAACGTCCCGCCGGAGCGGGGCGGACAGGTCGTGTCCCTCGGCATGCCACCGGTTTACGAAGGCTCCGGCGGAGTCGCGGCGGGGTGGTTTCGGCCCGGGGATTCCTCCGATTTCGTCTTCAACGCCCAGCTTGGTGTGCGGCGATATCTCGGCAGTCCCATCGTCGGCATCGCGGCCGTCGGGCTCGAGGGGTACGTCGGTGTCCGGCCCGGCACGCTGGATGGCGGCGGCCGGTTCCTGTTCTCCATCCCGGTGTTCCACGTATCAGTGGGCGGGGACTACAACGTGCCCGGCGCCGATCTCGATCTGCTGCTGCGGCTCGAATTGCCCATGCGGCGCGGCGGAATCGTCGGGGACGGGTCACAGCTGCGGATCGACTACCTCCCGAGCCGCGCCAACTCGATCACCTTCGGGCTGACGTTCCCTCTCTGGGGACGGCCGATGGGATCGACCCGGCCCGTTCAGAACGCCGTGCACCTTGGCGAATTCCCGATCCGGCGCGTCGGCGCACCCGGTCACGTCGATTCTCGGCTCGCAGCGGCGCTCGATTCCGTACGCGAACACGCTCGCTGGGTCACCCGCTTCGTTACGCCGTTCGTGGATCGGGGCGGCGCCGATCCGGCCAAAGCCTACGCCGCGGCAACAGGCGAATTGACGGCGCGGCTCACATCGCGCTCCGTCGCCGACGAGATGCGTGACTATCACGCGGCGCTGAACCGGGCGTTCGCCCTCGCGGCGGCGGCGCCGGGAACGGGCGGACCACCTGATCTGGAGAAAGGGCGCGCCATCAGCGTCGCGGCGCGCGACGTCCTGCTCGAGTACGTGATCCTGCCGTACGATCGGCTGCTCGGGCAACGCAAAGTCAATGACCACCTCACGGAATTCCGAGCTCCCGCCCAGACGCATTTCGCCCGCTGGATACTCCACCAGTCGGGTCTGCCGGACGATCGCTTGAGTGCTTCCCTCTACGTCTTCCAAACGCTGGTGGACGTCATGGAGGACGTGCGGGAGGCTCAGCTGCAACGCTGGGAAGACTCGCGCTTGGTGTGGATCCCCCTGCAGTTGGCGCTGACGCCGGACCAGTACGACACGCAGGCGAAGCTCGACACGATCATCGAGCGGGCGGGAGACGCTTCGTTCGCGGGGGGGAACGCCTTTTGGTACGTCATGAACGAGTCGTTCCAGCTCGAGATGAACCGCTCGGTGCGTGCGGCCGAGGACTACCACGTCCTGTGGATTCACGACTTCCGGGGCCGGAACGACAAAGGCGATCCCGACAAGATGGCGTTCGCGCACACCGTGGACTCGTACCTGAAGGCGCTGACCGAACGGGTGCGCGCCTACGACACCACGGGCAAGCTGCCGATCTACATGCTCTTTCTCGACCAGCACTACTTCGAAATCAACAAGAGTCGTCTCTTCTTACGGGTGCTCGAGCACCCGCTCACGTATCACCTGGACTTGCCACACGAGTTTGCGGCGTGGGAAGCGCAGCTTGCGGCTGCGCAGGACAGCTTGCGCGCCGCCGTCGCGGCCTCTCGCCTGCTGCAGGCCGAGCGGAGCCAGTACGGCGACGCGTGGCTGGCGAATCGCGTCAAGGTGCAGGTGAACATCACCAACCCGTCCGACTTCTCGTTTCAGAGCTTCCAGGTGGCGGGAATCCTTCCCGTTCCGGACAACATCATGCGCGACCATCGCAAGATCGCGTTCTACGACCTCACGGACGACGATCCGTACCGGGGGCTCGTGATGTTCACGGGGATGGGCATCGGGGAGCATTACGTCGGGCCCGATTGGGAAGACCGCGCCGTGCTGATTCAGGGGCCCGCGGCCCAGCCGGTTCGCGACGCGGCCCGCCGCTTATTGCTCCAGCAAGGCATCCCGGCGGATCAAATCCCCTGGCCGCTGCGCGACCGGCCCAGGGCCGATGACTACGCCGCCAGAGTCGCGGCGTTCACCGCCGCGCGCGAGCGGGAGCTCGGCGGGCCGAGCGGGCGCATCATGCAGCTGTACAATCAGACCGGGTACGCGTCCAAGCCGATCGACGTGGCGAAAGCCGTGCTGTACAGCCTCATGCCTGACGGATCGGTCCTCCGGATTCCGGACTCGCTGTGGCAGAGCTACCTGTACGCCTCGCTCCTCACCGGGAGCGCGCTCCGCGGCTGCACGGTCATGATCTTCGCGCCCGCCTTGAAGTCGGCTCCGAGCGCCGCAGCACCCACCATGGCGCGGGCGCACGATCTCTTCAGCGCACTCGTGTACATGCGGAACGCCCTCGCCCAGCCGATTGCCGCCGCGGGCGGGCGATTGCTCGTGGGACTCTACAACCCGCGCGTCGGGGTGGGCGACGTGCGCGGCCGATTCAAGCAGGCGCTCGAGACACTGCGCTCCACCGAGCTGCGCGCCCTCGGGCCGCCGAACCCCGCGGTGCTCGCCGTGCTCGACAGCCTCGACGCGATCTTCAAGGAAGTCGGGTACCAGACCCCCGATTACCTGTCCCAGGGCGATAGCGCGCAGCGTCCCAAGCTCCACCTCAAGGCGAATCTGTTGCTCTCCCGGCCTGCCGCCGATCTGCTCGCCAATCGACCGGAGTGGGGGCCGATTGCGAGCGAGTATGTGCGCTACATCGCGCGACAGGCCGGCCCGATCGAAGGGCGTCCGGATGCGCGCACCGCCGCCGCGGGATTCACCCAGGCCGTGAAAGGATTGGTCGCGGCGGTCAACCGCAGTCGGGACACGGCGACCGCGGCGCACGTCGTCGCGTATCTCACGGTCGGCTCCGTCAATATGGACTACCGCAGCATGGTGATGGACGGCGAGGCGATGACCACCATGACCGGGTGGCAGACGCTGGCCGGCCTGGTGGACTTCGACATCCTCCAGGGGCTGACGGCGTGGATCGACACGCAGCAGCAGCTCGACTCCCTGTTGCCGCCGCCGGGCGGAATGACGCGGTCGATGGCCAACCTGTTGAGGCTGGCGCTGTGAACCAGCCCACCGCGTGAGTGCCGCGCGCATCGGACTCGCGGCCGTGCTGCTCCTGGGACGCATTCCCGTATTGGGCGCCCAGGAGCCACGTGCGCTGGGATCCGGCCGCGGCCACACGCTCGGCGGTCACGTGTTTCAGCCCTCGTCCGCCTTCCCCGACCCCTTCGTGGCCGACTTCCTGACCAGCAACCTGGGCGGCGGCGCCGCGACCGACCTCCAGGTCCCCGTGTACAACGCCGAAGACAGCGTGGTGCGCGTCCTGACCGGAGATCTCGGGTTTATCACCATGGGCGCGGAGTACCAACGAACCGTACTGCCCTGGCTCGGCGTGCGGGTCAACTTCAACGGGCTGGTGCGTTACGGCACGGAAACTCCCTCGCTGCTCTCCGAGGGAGTGGCGGCAAGTTATGGCTTTGGAGCCGGCGCCACGGCGCGCGTCTGGCGAACCGACAAGCTCTACCTCTCGGCTGCGCTCGAGTATTCCTCCAACTACCTCTCCGGCGTCACGCCGCTCGAATACGTGGAGGGCGTGGTGCACTCCATCGGGAAGGTGCTCGACAGCCTGCAGGCGATCGGGGGGATCACGCTCGACAGTGGGGTGATCGACAGCGTGATCCACTCGATCGATCTCACCGGGTACTCGCTCCACACCAGCTCCAAGGCCCAGAACACGACCATCGGGGTGCGCGCGGCATACGCCCCGGTACGCTGGCTCGGCCTCACGGGGCTCGTCCAGACCGGCGTCGCGGGGCTGTTCAATGGTCCGTCGAACGTGTGGCTTCTCGATCTCGGCGCCGCGGCGGACGTGGATTTCGAACCCTTGTGGCGCGTCCCCTTCGGCCTGAAGGTCTCGGGCCGCTGGCAATCGGTCGATGAGGCCGCGAGCGACGTGGCCAAGAGCCGAGCCCAGGTCGCGACGAGCGTCGCGTATACCGGCCGGGGGGATTTTTCGATCGGTTTCGAGCTGCTCTTCAGCTCGCTCGAGCAACGGCGCAGCGACGCGAGGCTCGGCGCGCGCAGTTACACGCTCTCCATGCGGTACTACTTCTGATCGACGAAAGAAAGGCCGGCGACGTGAAGCAGCAGCTGGCATCCGCCTAAGTGCGGTCCGCCCATTCTACCCGGCGCTCTTTCCAGGTCGCAGTCGCGCTCGTTGGCGCGTTTGCTGGAGGCACGGTCTGTCCACACCGCGCCGCCGCGCAGTCACCAGAGTCCGAGGCGGCGCCCGCCCGTGGCAAGTTCGAACCGGAGTCGTTGCCTCCGCCGCCGCAGCCGTTCGTGATTCCCGACGTGCCACATTCGGTGGAGCAGCAGCTGCATGTCCACGAGCCTTGGGTTACGCTCAAGGCGGGACTGGCGACCCTCGAGGACTACAGCGCCTTCTCGCAGGACAGCAATAATCTGGCGCAAGTGGGGCGGCAGGATAATCAGTGGGAGCTGCGCTCGCTGCGCTTGATACTGCACGGCACGCTCGGCACGGGCTACAAGGTCCGGTACTACGTCGCCGGCGAATACAAGGGCTTCGAAACCGAGCCGGAGAACTTGTGGAACATGACGGATGTCTCCCTCATTTTCCCCATTGCCGGCCCGGCGACGACCCTCACCGTTGGCAAGACCAAGGAGACGTTCGGTTACGAAATGGTGGGCGATGCCGCCAACCTGCCCCAGCAGGAGCGCGTGTTGACCCCGTTCTTCGTCTCGCGCAACATCGGCCTCAAGCTCACGCACGTCATCGGCGCGACGCACCGGATGACGGCATCGGTCGGAGTCTTCAACGACTGGTTCGTGACGAGCGATGCGCTCGATGAGAGCGGCACCGATGTCACCGCGCGCGTTACCGCTCTCGCCTGGGACAATCATGATGGCAGGAGTTACCTGCATCTCGGGGTCTCCGGCCGCTACGCCGGGGCGGACCATCACACGATGCGCTACAAGGGCCGTCCCGAGTCCAACGTGACGGACCTGTACGTGGACACGGGCGATCTGCCCGGCGATCACGCGGAGCACCTCGGCCTCGAGGCCTTGTGGAACGAAAAGTCGTTCTCCGCGCTCGCCGAATACCACCACGCGTGGTTGGATGCGCCGACGGAGGACAATCCCGCATTCTCCGGCTACTACGTCACTGCCAGCTGGGTCCTGACGGGCGAAACGCGGCCATATGACCGCACCGTGGGCTATGCCCGCCGGGTCATGCCCAAGGGCCGATGGGGCGCCCCCGAGCTCGTGGCGCGGTTTTCACATGTCGATCTCGATGGCGGGCTAGTGCGCGGAGGGTCCTTCGACAAGACGTATCTCGCCATCAACTGGTGGGCGACCCGGCACTGGAAGTTCGGCCTGGGCTGGGGCTACACCTGGCTGCACCGCTTCGATCAGAGCGGAGTGACTAACAGCATTCATACGCGAATGCAGTGGATCTTCTGACCCGCGCGCGCCGGACGACGTGAACTCATGCGACTCCGTACGCTCATGCTCGCTGGCCTCCTCCTGACCGGAGCGGGCGGAGTGGTCGCTGGGCAGGATACGACGACGCGCGAGCTGTGGCCCGAGCTCGACACCTACGTCCGGTTGTCACCGGCGGCCCGGCTCTTCTTTGTCGTCATCCCGGTCGTCTCCGGCGACGACAGATCGCTGAGCGAGACGCAACTGGGCGGCCATCTCGAGGTGGGGATCATGCCGATGGCGCGACGCCAGCTGCGAGCGGCGTACGATGCGGACAGGCTCGGGTATCTGAGAGCCCGCATTGGCTACCGGCAGGTGTTGACCGTCGGCACCGGCAGAAGCGAGCAACGCCTCGTTGCCGATGTGACGCCGCGCTTCTTCCTGCCATGGGATGTGCTCTTCGCGCTGCGCAACGAGGTCGACTTCCGCTGGCTTCAGGGGAACTATTCCTGGCGGTTCCGGCCGCGCGTATGGCTCGAGCGGGAGACCAGGATCGGCAGCGTCGCCACCGTGCCGTACTGGTCGGTCGAATTCTTCTACGATTCCCGGTTCGGCGCCTGGAGCCGGACGTTCTACCAGACCGGGGTTGCCATCCCGGTGTCTCGCCGGGTTGCCCCGGAGATCTACTACGGGCGGCAGATCGACCGGCTGCCGGCACATAAAACCGTCAACGCGCTCGGGATACTGGCGACGCTCTACTTCTGACGACGGCGCGACCACACAGGGCGGATGGAGTGCATCGATGGAAATGCCAGATCTGAAAGGCTATTACGATGGCCTCCGAAAGGACGGGCTTGCTTCGCTTACGGTCATTTTCAAGGCGGCGCCGGGCGACAAGACGTTCTTGCAGGATGATCCGGTAGCAAACGTGACCGTGGCAGCCAAGGACCCCGCCACCGGGAACATCACCACAAAATTCTCCCAGATGTCCGCCACCTCCGGTGAGTTCCAGGTGGAGATTCCGGTTCTCGGTGTCGTGGGTGTGCTCGAAGATATTTGGGGTCGCATAAGAAGAAGGCCCAAGCCCAAGCCCCGGCCCTACCACGTGACGATTACCGTCGAGCCGCATCCCGACTGGGAAGGCCATTACGCGCGCAGGGTCTTTCCCCTCGAGGCCGAAGCAGGCTCGAACCCGAGACACCATGTCTGGATGGCGCCAACGACATCAGGACACGCCAAGACCAGATGATTGCCGCCATCACCACCGTTTTCTACCTCGGCGGAATTCTCGCGGCTGTCGAAGCCATCATGACCGCCCGGACGGCACAAGGCGCCATCGCGTGGTCGGTGTCGCTCGTATCGTTTCCGTTCGTCGCCGTCCCCGCCTACCTGGTCTTCGGTCGCACCAAATTCGCAGGCATGATCACCGCGTATGAGCAACGCAAGGACGAGATCGACGGCGTCATCGAGGAGGTGCACCGCAACCTCGAGGCCTGGGTGGTGGCGGACGACGATCGGCCTTCGGTCTACGCGGCGATCCGGCGCTTGTCGGGAACGAAGCTCACGCGGGGCAATCGTGCCCAGCTCCTGATCGGCGGAGCAGAGACGTTCGACAGCATCCTGGCGGGAATCGCCGCGGCGCGGGAGTACGTGCTGGTGCAGTTCTACATGTTTCATGACGACGGGCTCGGCCACCGCTTCCAGCAGGCGCTCATCGAGCGCGCGAAAGCGGGCGTGCGCGTGTCCGTGCTGTACGACGAGGTGGGGAGCAAAGGCCTGCCGCAGAGCTATACGGCGGCGCTCAGGGATGCCGGCGCGCAGGTCTCGTCGTTCAAGCCCACGCAGGGGTGGCGCAATCGCTTCCAGATCGACTTCCGCAATCACCGCAAGATGGTCGTCGTGGACGGCGTGACGGGATGGGTCGGCGGCCATAATGTCGGGGACGAATATCTCGGGCTCGATCGCGACTTCAGCCCCTGGCGGGATACGCACGTGCGGCTCGAAGGGCCCGTCGTTATGCAGCTCCAGGCCGTCATTCTCTCGGACTGGTTCTGGGCGACGCACCAGCTCCCCAAGCTCAACTGGGTGCCGCGGGCCGCCCCCGAAGGCAACGTGGCGGCGCTGATCGTGCCCTCCGCGCCCACGCAGCGGCTCGAGACCGCCGGCCTGATGTTCGTCTCGGCGCTGCATTCGGCGCGAGAGCGGATCTGGCTCTCGGCGCCGTATTTCGTCCCCGATGAGGCCGTCATGAAAGCACTCCAACTGGCGGCCCTGCGCGGCGTGGACGTGCGGGTCATCACCACGGGCAAAGGCGACAGTCTCGCCGTCTTCATGGCCGCATTTCACTACATCGATCAGCTGCGCGACCTCGGCATCAGGTTCTACGCGTACACGCCGGGCTTTCTCCACGAGAAGGTCGCCCTCGTCGACCACGATGTCTCGACGATCGGGACGGCGAACTTCGACAACCGTTCGTTCCGGCTGAATTTCGAGGTGACCGCGGTGATCGTCGATCGCGACTTCGCGAGGCAAATGGAGGCGATGTTCCAGCAGGATTTCATGCACGCGCGGGTAATCGATCCGACGGAGCTCGACAGGAAGCCGTTCTGGTGGCACCTCGGAGTCCAGGTGGCGCGCTTGGCTGCGCCAGTGCTGTAGGCAAGGAGAGCGGGCCCGACGATGCCGATCGTACCTGCCGTTGTGAGGCCCTCTCTAAGGGTTGCGTATGGCACACTGAGTATCTGTATTGCGACCTGTGCTAGTACGATATCACCAGAAGCGAGCGGACTCGTCGGTGTTTGGATTGCTCCGACTCTTGCCGGATCACCTGACACCACTCTCCTGCGTTTCAACCGCGACGGCACCGCGCATTACGAGCGGGTTTCACCACTCCATGACATGGATGTCTTCCCGTTTGGGCCTGTTCGTATTTACGGGGAGAGCGGGCGCACCATGGTGCTGTGCCCGTCATTCCGGCGCGGCCGTGCTCAGTCGGCGTGTCGATATTTCAGGGTCGACACCCTCACGTCTGCTTCCGGCCGAAGGACGCGACAGCTGACGTTCATCGGGTGGGTGGGAGAGCACGGAGCAAACCCGCAGGTCTGGAACGAACGTATTCCCTCGCCGGACTAGCTTACCCGAAGAGCACGGGCGCGGTCAGGCGCAAGTGATCGACGACATCATTGGCGTGCTCAGCGCCGTTTTGCCCTGACAAGCGTGAGGTCGGTAGTTCAACTCTACCCAGGCCCATCTATCTCAATGTCGCCCCCGCAGGCGATTGGGACCGGCTCGTGCAAGATGCCGTCAATACGCCGCCAACGGCCTCGCGCCGAGTCTTCATAGACCGTCGCCCCTTCGTCCAATAGGTCGTGATCCCCCCCTCCCCTGCGTGAGATTTACCGTCGTTTCATCGTCGGCTTGGTGAGCTTGCCTTCGAAACGGGACAGATCAGAGGTGGTGGTAGGGCCGTTTCGTTCGGCCTCGGTTCCTGACGGTGTTCGGTGGACTCGCTCCGGGTCAGGTAGCCGAGAGCCGTGCGGGCGCTGCTGGGCCGTCCCATGATCCCCTGGCCGCCGAACGAGCTACCAGCCTCCAGCACCAAGTTGACGCGAGCTTAGGCAAGGTCGAAGCGATCGAGGTTCATCACTTTGTTCCACGCCGCCACAAAGTCTTTCAGAAATTTCTCCTTGGAGTCGGCGCAGGCGTAGACTTCCGCGAGGGCGCGCAACTCGGAGTTCGAACCGAAGATGAGGTCGACACGGGTGCCGCTCCACTTGAGTTCGTTTGTCTTGCGATCGCGGCCCTCATAAACTTCTCCGTTGCCATTGGAGGCGGGGGACAGCTGCCATACCGTGCCCATGTCGAGCAGGCTAATGAAGAAGTCGTTCGTCAGCTTCTCCGGCCGCTTGGTGAAGGCGCCGTGTGGAGACTTCCCGTAATTTGCGCCCAGAACGCGCAGGCCACCGACCAGAACCGTCATCTCAGGCGCTGTGAGCGTCAACAGTTGCGCCTTATCGATCAGCAACTCCTCCGGTGATACGCTGAACATGGCCTTCTGGTAGTTGCGGAATCCGTCTGCAATCGGTTCGAGATAGGCGAAGGACTCCACATCGGTCTGCTCCTGCGACGCATCCGTGCGCCCTGGCGTGAACGCGACGTTTACGTCGTGGCCGCCCGCTTTCGCGGCCTGCTCGACGCCCGCACAACCGCCAAGAACGATCAGGTCGGCAAGCGAAACCTTCTTCGTCTTGTTGCCGTTGGACTGCGAGCTGTTGAACTTCTTTCGGATCGCTTCGAGCGTGCTCAGCACCTTCGCCAGTCGCGCCGGCTGGTTGACCTCCCAATCCTTCTGCGGTTCAAGACGGATGCGCGCGCCGTTCGCTCCGCCGCGTTTGTCGGAGCCCCGGAACGTCGCCGCGGACGCCCAAGCGGTCGCGACCAGTTCCGAGATGGAATGTCCCGATGCGAGAATCTTGCGCTTGAGATCGGCAATGTCCTTCGCGTCGATCAGCTTGTGATCGACCGCCGGAACGGGATCTTGCCAGATCAGTTCCTCCGCCGGGACCTCCGGGCCGAGATAGCGCGAACGCGGGCCCATGTCGCGGTGGGTGAGCTTGAACCACGCGCGGGCAAACGCGTCTGCGAACTCATCCGGATGCTCGTAGAAGCGGCGGGAGATCTTCTCGTACACCGGATCCATCCGCAAAGAGAGGTCGGTGACCAGCATGGTTGGCGCGTGATGCTTCGCGGGGTCGAAGGCATCCGGAATTGGCGTGGCGCCGCCTTTTGCTTGAAACTGATAAGCGCCTGCTGGGCTCTTGGTCAGCTCCCATTCGTTGCCGAACAAGTTCTCGAAATAGTAGTTGCTCCACTTCGTGGGCGTCTGAGTCCAGGTGACTTCCGGGCCGCCGGTGATCGCGTCTTTGCCTACGCCTGTGCCATAGCGGCTCTTCCAGCCGAGGCCCATCTCCTCAATGGGCGCTGCCTCGGGCTCGGGGCCAACAAGTTTCGGGTCCCCGGCGCCGTGGGTTTTGCCAAGGGTGTGACCGCCGGCAATCAGCGCGACTGTTTCCTCGTCGTTCATGGCCATTCGGCGGAATGTTTCGCGAATATCTTTGGCCGCCGCGATGGGATCGGGCTTGCCGTTGGGCCCTTCCGGATTCACGTAGATCAGGCCCATTTGCACGGCAGCGAGCGGATTCTCGAGGTCACGCTCGCCCGTGTAGCGCTCGTCGCCAAGCCAGATATTCTCCTTGCCCCAGTACACGGCTTCGTCCGGCCCCCACACATCGGGGCGCCCGCCGCCAAAGCCGAACGTCTTGAAGCCCATCGACTCGAGCGCGACATTGCCAGCGAGGACCATCAGGTCGGCCCAGGAGATTTTCCGGCCGTATTTCTGCTTCATGGGCCAAAGCAGCCGACGCGCCTTGTCTAGGCTCGCGTTGTCCGGCCAGGAGTTGAGTGGCGCGAAGCGCTGTTGGCCGGTGCCCGCGCCGCCGCGTCCATCGCCGATGCGGTACGTGCCCGCGCTGTGCCATGCCATGCGAATGAAGAGCCCCCCGTAGTGGCCGAAATCCGCCGGCCACCAATCTTGGCTGTCCGTCATCAGCGCGCGAAGGTCCTTCTTCACCGCTTTGAAGTCGAGCGTCTTGAACTCTTCGGCGTAATTGAATCCCTCGCCCATCGGATCCGCCTGGGGCGAGTTCTGCCGGAGAATCTTGAGGTTTAGCTGGTTCGGCCACCACTCGCTGTTCGACCTCATTCCAACATTCGTGGTCACATGTACGATCGGGCACTTCGCCTGAGTTGCCATGATTTCCTCCTTTAGTAATAGCCGTCACCGGTCCCTGGTGGGGAACTCGCGGCTCAGACGGAGATCCTGTATTGAACTGGTCAACGAGGCGCCGCAAATCTTCCTTGTTTACCGGCTTGGCGGTATCGGTTTCACGATGTCGCTATTCATTGCCACTCTTGCCTTCGAAGCAACATCACTACTCGATTCCGCCAAGGTAGGGATCATCGCGGGTTCGGCGATCAGCGCTGTGGTCGGCGCGGTGGCACTGCGCTTCGATAGCGCCACGCCGCCGCGGGCCAGCGACAGACGTGCGCCAGCGCCTTGATATTGGAGACAGTGCCCTCCGAGAGTTGACCACCCCCCTCCGGGAGGTGACCGCAACGTTCTCCCTTTCGGCACCCTATCGCTTCTCTATTCGCGCGAATGTGAGGAGTCGTGATAGCAACGCTCGATCGAGTCCAGGTGAGCCCGACCGGTGACTGCCAGGACTACTGCATCACGAACATAACTACCCGGCAGGGCAGCGGTTGGGGTGTCGTTCCAGCGCAGACGTCGGGCCGTTTTGCCGTGATCAGCGTGAGGTCGGCAGTTCAACTCTACCCCAGGCCCATAATCAGTAAGGCAGCCCCTTTCCGATAGTTATGCCGGAAGATGATCCTGGCCCGAGGGGCCCCTTCGTTCACTCCTCGTCCGCCTCGAGAATCGCCACGATCTGATCAAACAGGCTCAGCTCCGCCCGGGTCATCTTGAGCACGCAGATTCCCGTCAGAAATGGACCACCCCAAGGAATCCCGTTGCCGAATGTTGTAGATTGTAGCGCGCCGTCCCATCCCTTTTACGAGGAGCACCCCATCGTGCGACCGTCTCGGCCGTCCGCCACCCCGCCCGTCAAAATCGGTGAGTTCGTGCGCCGCCGGCTGCGTGAGATCAAGAGTACCCCGCACGATTTGGCCGAAGCGATCGAGCTGCCCGTCTCCTATGTGGACGATGTGATCGCCGGGTCGCGGGTCGTGACGCCGGGGCGCTCCGACGTGTACAGCCGGATGACCTCGTTCCTGCGGCTGGGACGCAATGATCTGCTGAATTGCCTGCCGCCCGAGCCAAAACCGGAGACGCAAGGCCCGGGGACGCAGGTGCGGCGTCTCCTGCTCGCGTTATGCGAGCCGCGGACTGCCGAGCAGCTCGAGCGGCGCCAGGGCCAGCGCGGTGCCGCGGCGGAGTTCACCGAGATCGTGCGCCGCCTGCTTGACGTGGCGCAGGGAGCGGCCCGGCGCATGCTGGACGATCATATTCAGCTGCGGCTCGCCGCCACCGAACGCCACACGACGTATCCGCTGATGCGGCTCAGCGTCCTCGATTTTCTCGATGCGACGCCCGCGAGCGTGACCCCCGACGGCATCACCGAGTTTCTCACGCCGCGGATCGCGCGCTGGGACGTTGAGCTCTCGACCGGCGTGTTGCGGGTCGTCATGGGAAATTCGGAGCGCCGCTCGCCCACGCGAGGCCGCGTGCTGGCGCAGCGGGCCAGGGCGGCGGCCCTGGAGGCCGAGGGACAAGCCGAATGACGTCGTGAGGCTCTAATCAAAGCCAGCGGCCCGCCTCGGAAACCGAAGCGGGCCGCCACACCGTCATCACGCTGTTCGATCTAGTGCCAGAACGACAAGCCCATGCGCACGCCGATCGCGAACGCGCTCGGCAGATTCCCGGACTTGAACGAATAGGTCATGTATCCCTCCGGCCGCCACGCGAGCCCGCCGCCGCCGGCTTGCAAGCGCGTGCCCAGGCCAGCGCCCAGGCCAAACTGCGTGTCCGTGCCCGCGGCGCCGAACTTCACGAGATTCAGGCCCAGGCCACTGGTGACGTACGGCGCGCCCATCAATCCGTGCGTGCCCGTGCCCCGCTTGAGGCTGTACAGTGCGTTCACGCCGGGCGCGAACGTGAGCGTCGCGTCGGTGCCGGCGCCCTTGCTGTCGTATGCGAACGCCGCGCGCACCTCGAAGCTCAACGGTGACTTCGACAGGAATCCCCACCGCACGTCCACCGGTGCCCCAAACTGGATCCCGCCGCCAACACCGTCACCGCGATTGATGAACTGGGTCGCGAGATCGGCGCCCAGCTCGTACTTCGGGGAGCTGCCGCTCGTGCTGGGCGTCGCCGTGTGATGCTGCGCGTCCGCGGGCACGGCAAGCGCCACGAGGCTCATTACCAAGACGGCACTACCGAGCACCTTCATCATGTCATTCCTCCGGATTGGCACTGATCGCTGGGCTATCTAGGGCGCCCAATGGAGCGTCCAACCTCTAAGAAATCGATCAGATCCTGTCAAGTTTTTTCCGGAGTACGTGACCGCACGGACTGTGTTACGCGTCACGCGCACGAGTGGTCGCGTGATTTTCAGTGACCTTCCTTGATCATCTCGCGCTCGTACGCCGCCATTTAAATCCTGCCGACAGGAGGTGGAGACCTTACGAACGGTTCATCTACTCCTGGCGTCTCCCAGCCCGTTGCAGTGCAAACTGGCTTGCTGCTGCGTAATGTCTCCCTGGCACGCCTCGCCGCCTCCCACATACGAGCGATTCTCGAAGTAGGCCAGCCCGGCGATGGCCGCGCCGGTCAGCGCGCCGGCGAGCAACGCGGTACGCGCGACCGCCGGCTCGCGCGCGCGTAACGACCGGGTCTCCGAGAGCGGCATCTCCTCGTAGACGCCATTCACGAATCCCGCTAGCGTGTCGCCGCGCAATTGCGGGTCCGCGAGCACGATCGTGGAATCATGCGCGGTTGTGATCCAGAGACGATGAATCGACTTGCCCGAGAGCTCGTCGGGTTTGACCGGCTTCATCGAGTGGCAGCCCGATAGGGCGCACGCGAGCACCGTGAGTGCGGGAAGCGTCTTCATGGAGCTGCTCGGAAGATAACGGCTTTGGGCCGGTTGTACGTGCGCCGCACCGGGCCGCTTCCGTCCTACATCCGGGTTAGATCGAATGACCAGAGTGCCGCTCCTTCGCGCGCCCTACCCAGGCGCCTCGTGGCGCCAGCTATTATTGGAGGAGGAGCTGCTCACGACAGAGGGAATCATGAAGCAGACCGCGAAGGCCCACTTTGCCATCAAGCATTGGGATGAACAACCGTACAGTGAGGGCCAGGACCTTCCCAAACTCACTCGCGCCAGCGTGACCAAGACCCTGACCGGCGACATCGAAGGCGAGGGGCACGCGGAATACCTGATGATGTACCGCGGCGATGGCTCGGCAGCCTTCGTCGGCCTCGAGCGGGTGCGCGCGAAGATCGGGAACAAGACGGGTACGTTTGTCTTGCGGCGCACGGGCGTGTTCGAGAACGGCCAGGCGAAGGAGACCTACACCGTGGTCTCCGGCTCGGGCACGGGTGATCTGCGTGGACTCGAAGGGGAAGGGAAGACGGCCGTGGGACACGGCATGGAGCATCCATTCGAGCTGAGCTACGATCTTTAGCGCACTTCTTGCTGAGATCAGATGGCTACGATCGCGTGACCGTGTACTGTCCGCAGGCGGTGAACGCTACGGTAACCGTGGTTGTCGCGCCGTGCTTCGTGACCACGGCCTCGATGGTGCCGCTGTCGAACTTCGGCCGGACGGTGCACGTCGGGTTGTAGTGCAGCGCGGGGTTCGTGGACACCGTGAGCGCGTAGGTGCTGGTATCGCGGACCAGCGTGGACATGCCGTTCACAGAGAGCGTGCCGGCGGGCAGCGGCGCATCGGGATGGATTGAGCCTTTGGCGTCCGCCGTGAAGATCGTGGCCCAGTTGGTCGTGTGCGTCGTTGTGGTGCTGTCGAAAAACGTGTAGATGGTTTTGAAGTTCGTTTCGGTCTGCGAAATCATCGAAGAGTCGCGCAACGCTTCGCGCGTGCCGTCGAGGAGGATCGAACTCTGCCGCATGCCGACGACCTCGATCCGGGCGAAACTGTCGAACACCGTCTCGACGTCTTTATCGGTGATTTTTGGGGTTGGATCGATGAGATCGATCGAGCCCCTGACGGTGTCGGCCTCATGACCGAATCCGAACGTGCAGTTCGGGAAGGTCACGCGAATCGAGTCGGGCACCCGGTCGCCGTCCGAGTTGACGATCGGCATGGGACTGATCGTCGGCATGCAGAAGGTGCCGCCGTGGTCGTCCGAGCCGAATGTACTGCCGAAGCCCAAGGGTCCGAGTGACGTCGCGAATGCGCTGGCGCCCTCGAGCTCTCCCTCCATGCCGGCGCTTACGGCTTCACTGATCGACTGCGCGTCCGACGCGCTGAGCGCCGGTTGCTGCGTCGAGTTCGTGGAGCTGGAATTCGCAGTGGGAACATCCTTCGTGCATCCCGCGACGACCGCGGTCATGGCAATGGCAACGCACGGCAACGAGCGAATGAGCGACGACATCGGGTGCCTCCAGAAGAAAATTCGAGTGACGCGAGTGACAACCAAAAAAGTACCCCGGTGCCATGCGCGAGGTCAGTCCGAAAAGATTTCTTTGTGCGAACGCGTGACCAAAAGTTTCGGTCATCGCTCACACGTTTACGGTTCGAGTACGAGGAGGGTAAGCGTTCCTGGAATGACCGGTGGGCGCGGATGTGGATGATCCGCGGTGGGCGCAGGAGGCGCTCCGAAGTCCGCCGTCACGGTGTAGATCCGGTGCGTGTCGAGATCGAGCACGCGATCCTGATGCGCGATGAAGAGACGGTGCCGCGCCGTATCGAGGGTGAGCAAGTCCCAGCCACCGTCTCCGCCCAGACGAAACGATTTGGCGACATGATACGATTGCGATTCGGCCCGCCCGCACAGCGCCATGAGGCAGCCAACCGCGACGAAAACCTGTTTCACCCGAACGCCCTCCATCGTGTCGCCCAATCGATGCCACGCGGCCATCGAGGTGTCAATAAGGTCTAGTGCCTTCTCGACACAGGACCTGCCGCTCTCTACCTTCGACCGCTCTCGTTCTCCCATGCGCACACGATTTCCGGCCGTCTGCCTGAGCGTCGTCCTCCCGTTCACCGCGAGCACCGCGGCGGCGCAGGCGAACGCCTCCATTGCCCTGCGGGCGGGGACACCGGGAATCGGCGCCGATCTGGGTATGCTGCTGTTTGGGCATGCCGCGCTCCGCGTGAGTGGCGCATTCTATCAACTCACCACGTCTCGCACGGTCAACGACATCAGCTACGACGTCACGCTCAAGCTGCACTCCTTTGCGGGGCTCCTGGACATCTATCCGCGGTCGCGGGGAAGCTTCCGCTTGACCGTGGGCTGCGTGACGGACCCGGCTGAGCTCGATGGGACGGGGCGGCCTTCGGGGTCGACGTTCACGATCAACGGCACCACATATCCCAGCAGCACGGTTGGCAGCCTGACCGGCGTGGTGAAGTTCCCCTCCGCCGCGCCTTATGTGGGGCTCGGGTTCGGCACACCGGCGCACCGGCACGGCGCCGGTGTGTACTTCTTGTTCGATCTTGGAGCGGTCGTGGCGAAGCCGACGGTGAGTCTTGCGGCAACCGGCGCGGCGGCGAACGGCCAACTCGCGTCGAACCTTCAGGCCCAGGTCGATACGACACAGCAGGATATCGACAAATACGTGAAGGTGTATCCGGTGCTGTCGATCGGCATCGGCCTGCGGTTCTAGCGGGCCGCGCAGAGCCCGTCCTATTTGACCGAGGCTCCAGCGCCGAAGGCATAGGAAAACGCGAACATCACGTTCACGGTTTTTACGGTCAGCTCCGTGTCGGTCGTCTGTCCGTCGCCCGTCAGGCCAATGGTGTGCCGCGTGTTGCGCCCGAACGAATACGAAAATCCGAGCGAACCCGACAGACCCTTCAAGCCAGTGACGGATACACCCGCGGTGACGTGCGACAGGTCAACCTTGCGGAAAATCGACAGCGAGTCGACGTCCACCGGAGACTGATCGGTCGAGAATCCCGCGTGCAGGCGGAACCCGCGCGCAACCTGATAATTGCCACCGATTGCGACGTTGACGATCGAGCGCGCGCTGTTCTTCGTGGGCGTGAACGGAATCGTGGTCACCGTGGGAGGGGCCCCGCCCACTTGCGTCGTGAGCGTTCCGGAACCGGTGCTCGCGTACAGCTCGTACGGGGCGATTGGTGCGTAGTAGTGCACGTCGAATTCCAGTTCGCCGTCATTTCGCCGCAGCGCCGCACCGGCCGTGAGCTCCAAGGGCTGGCGATACTCGAAGCTCCCGGACGAGTCACGGAACACCAGATCGTGATATATGCCCGGACCATAAATCGAGTTCTGATAGGCGAGCTGACTCGAGCCAAACAGAGCGATACTGGGCGCCACCAGGCGCGCGCCGACGGTCACGTGCTCGGTAGCATCCCACTGGACTCCGCCGGTGAACAGCACGGACCAGGCCGTTCCTCCGCCAAGAAAGCCCTGCAACGCGGAAATAGCGCTGTCCGCCGTCGTTATTCGATTGGTCAATCCGACGGCCTGACTGAGCGACGTGACCGCGACGCCTGTCCTGCCGCCCACGCGGAGCTTCCCGTGCGAGACTCCACCCGGCGTGAACGCGAACGCGAGCGCGGGCAGCGTCGTGCTCAGACTCACCGCGGTGGAGTACGCCAGGCGCTCCTGACCGGCGGGGATGGTCAGATTCAAATTGCTCGGCTGCCAGGCAACCGGTTGCGTGATGGAGAACCCGAGGCGCCAGCGATCCGACCGCAGCACATCGCCGCCGAGCACAAACCCGAACAGTGTTGCGATCGTGCTGATGTTCGAGCGGCCCGTGTTCGCGCCCAGACCTGCCAGATTGATGCTGGTCCACTCGTAAGCGTTCGCGCTGGCGTTCAATGCGCTATTCACGCTTTTCCCGAGCCCGGCGGGGTTGAACCAGCTGGCGCCCGCATCGTCCGTACGCGCGACGTAGGCTCCGCCCTCGATTCCCTCGCGCTGACCGACCGGAACGCGGTCGTAGTTCGTGAGGATTATCGTCGGCGGCGCGACGATGGTTTGGGCACCGGCGATACATGGTGCGAAAACCGCCACGAGAAACAGGCTCGACAGTCTGGCAGCGTGCATCGTTCCGTGGGTTGTAGCCTCCAAAACGGAACCGCCGAGCGGTCTTTACGGAGACGCTCGGCGGTTCACTGTATCCCTGCAACACCGACGCGGGTGTAATCGCGTGACGACTGCGGTTCTAGGGGACCGCGCAGGGCCCTTCGCCTTCTGGCGCTATAGACATTGCCCGCTCACGCGGCGATGTCAAGGGTGCTCAAGCTCACCCCGCAGCGCTCTCCGAGTCCGTCTCGAGTGACATCGGCTGATCGGGCTGCGCGGTGGTCCACACCCCTGGGTGGGGGATGGTCACGGAAAAATCCTCGTGCACCCGCGGGGGATTCGCCGCGTATGCTGTGAGGGCGTCCTGGAGCGCGCGGGGGAGCAGTCTGGGCGCCAGGAGGGGCAGGGCCACGGCATTGCCGACGCGGCCGATCACGACGTTTTCTACCACGCTTGCGAGCGACGCGCCGCCCGCGACACGCAGCTTGGAGAGCGACATGTGGCGGGCGGCGGGATCACCCGCCGAGATGATCGCGGTCGAGTAGTACAGCAGATTGGCGGCGATGTGGTCGAGCAGCCGGTGCGCGTCGTCGTCGCCGGCGATCAGCCGGTCCAGGTCCGGCACCAGCGCGCGGTCGAGCAGCGTGCGGCGAAAGATGTAGCTGAAGCGGCGCACGATCTCGGGCGTCGCGACATCGGGCAGGCGGAACGGAACGAACACGACCGCCCGGACGCGTGGGCTCCGTAGCATCACCCGAAATCGCTCGAGCGGCTCGAAGAAGTGGAACGTGACGACACGGTCAGGCGTGGTATTCCGGACGGTGCGGATCGCGCTGCGATCGGCATCGGGTGGTGCATCGACCACGCCGAGCGGCCGGCGACGCAGGGCGTGGCTCATGCGCTCAGTGCGCTGCCGGATCATCCGGATCGATTCCGTGGCCGCCGTCTCGAGGTTGGTGTCAGCGAGCGCGAGCGGTTCCACCTGCAGCTCAGGTCTGAGCGAGGTCACCAGATCGCCGAGCATGGACGTCCCGACCATGCGGGCGAGGATTTGCAGCGGGCGCTCGGGGTGTTCGGTTTCCTTCCGCCACCGGCCGTCGAGCACGGCGAGCCGCGCCTCGTCTCCCGGCGTGAGCGAGACGCTGTACAGCAACTCTCCCCAGGCCACTCCGAGGGATTGCCAGACTTCCTCGATCTCGAACAGCACGCCGTAGTGCAACGAGGTGGGTTGCTCGACTCTGCCGCTGAAGAAATCCGCGACGCCGTCGGACGTGGTCGTTGACGCCGGGGCGTCGGGAAGGTAGGCGAGTCGCTGAAAGTAGACGACGTGTGGCGGGGTTTCCTGCGCCTCACCCGCGCGTCCGGTCGGAGGCATGCGGGTGGGACGCTCGCTCGGTCCGCCCGCAGGGTTGGGAGGCGCGAACGGCAACTGCGATGGAGCGGCAAGATCGATGATTCCGGTCGGGAGGGTGGCAGTCGAGAGCTCGATCGGCTCTTCATTGCGCAGCCCCACGCGCAGGCGTACCCGCGCGCCCGGGCGCCGCGGGATCGTCACCGTCCCATCGGTTTCACTCACCCAGTGGCCCGCCGGATTTCCCGCCTCATCGAGCACCGTCACGGGCACGCCTTGCGCAGGCTTGCCCGTGTCCTGATGCACGATCCGGAAGATCCAGAAGTCTTTCGCGGAGCTCATAAGGGGCACCCAATATGCATTTCGGCCGGAGCACCGACCAATAGGAAGCTAACTATAAACAGCCATTGTGGTTAGCGGGAGTGCGAATGCGATGCGGGCAGCAGCGTCATCTCGAAATATCCATTCGCGCGGAGAGCGCGCCACACTGGGGGCAGAGGACGCTGATGCCCGTCACGTCGCCCCAATCGGGGTGGGCGACTCCGCGTGGCGTCGCGCCGTTGGAGCGTGGCTGAAACGTCGCGAAGAACACCTTGAGGACGGCGCCATCGCGAGGACAGCGCAGCACGGCCAGCGCCGCGCCCGAATGTGCCTGCGAGACGATCGCCGCTCTCTCCGGATCGCTATAAGAGGGGTCCGGGGTCATGAACGCCATCGTTCAATACACGCGATGGCGTTTGAAGCGGCCGTGAAAACCGCGTGAAGGCTACACCCGTCAGTCCGGCTTTTTCTTGGACGGTGCGGGCGTCGTATCGCGAGGGGTACGATCCCGGACGCATGTACCTGCCAACGGCTCAGCCGCAGTAGTGGGCCACCATCTTAATGAGCTCATCGGGATTGACCGGCTTGGTGAGGACATGCTCCACGTCGCGAACTTCGTCCCGCCACAAATGCATGTACGCGGACAGTACGATCACCGGAATGCGCCGCCATCGGGCATCAGCGCGCTGCCGCACGAGAAAGTCCACACCGGTCATGATCGGCATCATCAAGTCGAGCAGAATCACGCACGGGGATTCCGGGCTGCGCTCGAGCAGCGACAGGGCCTCCTGGCCGTTACGGGCGGTGAGTACCAGGAACCCGCTCTCCTCCACCAATTCGGCGAGCGCCGTTCGGATCGCTTCATCGTCGTCGACGATCAGCACGGCTCGCGCCATGGGCGTCAATAAATACCCCCCCTCACCGCTGGTAAAGGGGACTAACTTCTCCGGAGTTTCTTTCGGCCCACGGGGTTCTTGCGACAGGCTGAAATGAGAACCCGGATGCAACGCCCGCCGCCGATGCGCTGGCGACACATTGGATACGACGCGCGTTACACCCGGGTCTCGAGACTACATGCTGTTAAAGCCTCCGCACGAGACTAGAACAGGAAGTGCCACTGGAACGACCACGACCAACCATTCCGGTAGTTCTGGTCGAGGACCAACGCCTGCGCGTTGCCGACCGCGAACTCGAACGCCGCGTTCATGGCGATGCGATACGTGACGAGCAGGTTGTAGCTGCCGTCGATCGGAATGTCGTGGATTACGCCGAACCGGTCGGTGAAGTTGTACTTCGTGTTCCAGCCGTAGGTCGGCGTGCCGCAGATCGTGCGCTCCCAGCAATACCGAATGGAGATGCCACCACCCGAGTTGTCCGCTTCGGAGCCGTCGTTATAGCGCTCACGCTCCTTGAAGTACGGCACGAACGACATCGAGAGGG
>DATIYM010000010.1:0-2082 GCA_035517615.1 Gemmatimonadales bacterium | reverse complement strand
CGGTCACGAGGGAACGTTCTTGATCTGCTCCTTCTGGCTGGTATCGGCGTATGCGGAGATCGGCGAACTGGACCTGGCGAGCGAGATGTGCGAGCGAGCGCTCGGCTACGCCAGCCCGCTCGGGCTGTACGCCGAGGAGGTTGACTCCCGCACCGGTCGGCATCTCGGCAACTTCCCTCAGGCCTTCACGCACCTGGCACTGATCAACGCGGTGATGCACGTGATCCGTGCCGACCAAGAGGTCGCGCAAGGGCGCTCACGCTGGAATCAATGGCGATAACCTGCGGGGCAAGCACGCGAGGTTGAGTCAGGTTTGTCCACGATTGTTTGCACTAGTCCGCGGCTGAGGTTCGAGACGGGGCACGCGATTGCCTGGGAACCTGCCACCAGTTGCTCCATCTGCGGATCTACTTGGAATGCGGCCACGTCGCCGGCTGCGCGTGGTCTGCCCCATGGCCCTCGATCACACATATTCCTCCGTCGCCCACCGAACCCGAGCCGCGGACGGAAACCACTGAGCAGGCGCAGTTGAGTGACGCTCCTACGCTCGCATTCTTTCCCCTCGGAGTCCGTCCACGGGTCTCGACTGGCGGCTCCGCGCGAACTCACGCGGCGACGGCGGCAGCCCCGATAGCGCCGCGACCATGCCTCGACACCGTGAGCAGAGCGGCGGCCGCGATCAGGCCGAATGCCAAGACCTGAACGCCGCCGAGCATTGCACCGCTGGACAAGCCGTCGCCGAACACGACGATCCCTCCGAGCATCGCAGTGACGTTGGCAGCGGTCGAGGCGCAGGCCATGACGGGCACAGCATCGCGCTCCTGGAATGCGCGCCCCGACACCACGAAGGCGGACGCGCCGGCGAGGACGGTGAGCGACAGCCATGGCGAGCTGATCAGTGCCACCGGGCCGCCTGCGGCCACGTGGAAAAGCGCCTTGTTGGCAACATCGGAGACGCCGAGCAGCGTTCCGGCTCCCGCCCCCAGCGTTGCGCCGTGCAAGTGTGCCGGTGTGCCCAGGCGAGGAGCGAGCACCAAGGCAGCGCCAGCTCCGAGCGCCGCGATCACGAACAGGAGCGTGCCCGGCCCTGCCGCCGTATGGGGGCTCGGGGCGGGAAGGGTTACGACAAGCACGGATAGAGCGCCCGCGGTCAAGGCGATTCCGCACCACTGCCGGGGTGAGATGCTCCAGCCGAAGCGGAAGCGGCCGAGCAGAGCGAGAATGATCACGCCGCTCGCCAGCACTGCCTGGACGATCGACAGCGGCGCGGTGGCGAGCGCCGCCAGGTGCAGCAGCCAAGCCAGGCCCGAAGCGCCCATGCCGAGGGCAAACCACGGGGACCCCAGCAACGCTCTGGCACCTTGCAACGGACGGTCGAGCCGAACCGCGTTCGCGGCCCGGGCACCGCGCTGCTTGAGCAGAAAAGCGACCTGCGTCACGACGGCGCATGCCAGCGCCGGAGCGATACCCACGTGCAGCACCGACCTCATCCTCCGGCTCGGTCGGTATGTTCGGAGGATCGCTGCTGGCGAGCCCTGGCGACGACCTCCCTCACCTTTCGCTCTGTGACGCTGACCGACATTGGATCAGCGCTCCTTTAACGTGTGAGCTGCCGGCCGGATCACGGGGACATCCCGTCGGTGCGCCGACAAGTTCTGGATTTCTATGACGTTTGGGGTGACCATGGCCGCAAGGTATCCGCGGCAGGGGCGCTGCGCCTATGAGCGCTCGGTACAGGAACCAGCCGCCAGTTTTGTGGCCTCACGACAGCGACCTCCGATCGATTCCCGCGTATCAATCGAGTCATCACCCAAGCCCCCTTATGAGGAGAGCGATTCGATGAGCGCGATCAACAATGTCCCCGAACTGCTGCGGGCACAGGCCTCCCGCATCCCCGATCAGCCGTTCGTCCGGTGGCGCGGGCGGACGGTGAGCTACGCGGAGTTCGATGCTCGTACGGACGCGTTGGCGGGGGGTTTGGCTGATTTGGGCGTGAAGCCCGGAGACGTGGTGTCGGTGATGCTGCCTAACTGCGTGGAGTTCTTGGAGGCGTGGTGGGCGGTCCTGAAGGCGGGGGCGGTG
>DATIYM010000009.1:0-9625 GCA_035517615.1 Gemmatimonadales bacterium | reverse complement strand
CGAATGGGTGGTCACGATGCTTATCTCAGGTAGGAACGAATGACGCCGACGACTTCGTCAGCCGCTGCACGCTTGTCGGTAGCGCCGGGCGATCCAAACGTATGGAGGCGGACATGCTCTTCCAAAACCTCCGCCATGAGGCCATTCAGGGCGCCGCGGGCCGACGCGATGAGTTGGAGCACATCGCCGCATTCCGCTTCTGCCTCGAGGGCCCGCGTGACCGCCTCGAGTTGCCCGCGAATGCGGGCCACGCGCTGTAGGAGGGGCCGCTTCTTTCGTATGGTGTGGGACACAGTCGATAATATACTCCCCCACACTATATCATGGTTTGCGGCAGTATGTGACGTGGTTCAGAACGGAACGTCAGCGACGAGCTGCAGCGGCGACCGACTAAACGCCTCCGTGGGCCGCCTAGCATCGGATCAGAGCCCGGAGGTGTCGCAACGCCGTTACGCTTGCACCCTGGCGTTGACAGGATGTAACGTTCCTCGGCGCTGATGTCGACCGTCTGAAACAGGTTTCGCGCGGCCTTCCCGTGACGACCCGTATTGCCAGACCATCGGTGATGAGCGTCACCCCCAAGCGCCTCGTATGTCGCAATCTTGCAGCCGCAACCTCCACCGACGGCAGAGCCAGCGTGTGCGGCGCTGCCACGCGAGAACGAGGCTTCCCTCAATGCACCAACGTCGTGAACGGTGGACCATCATGCTCGTGCCGGAGAGCTCGAGTCCGACGCGCGCGATCGCGCTCTCGAGCAGCGTTGCGAAGCTACTCGTTGTCATCGGTTGGGGAGCGGCAGTGGGGATCGTGGCTCTCGGCGTCGCCGCGGTCGCACGCGGCCTGAACGTCACACGCAATATGCGACTCGAGCACGAGCATCGCGTCCTTATGGGAGAGGTCGACCGCCTGCAGGCGCATCTTGCCGCGCTGCAGGACACGATCGTCAGACAGGGTGAACGCGATCAACAACTGCGCCTGATGGCCGATCTCCCGGTGCTCGATAGCGCCGTGCAGGCCGGCGGAATCGGCGGACCGCCCGGTAATTGGCCTGAACGCGACACGTTACTCGCACTCGGTCCCGACGGCAGGCGTGCCCTCACGGCGCGGATGGACGTGGACGCATTGGGACGCCGCACGCGAATATTACTCCGCTCGATGACCGAGGCGTACGATTCGCTGTCCAGCCACGTCGCGCGTTTCGCCGCTACCCCGTCGATCCTACCCGCCAACGGCCGCATCTCGAGTCCCTTCTCTGCTGAACGCTTTGACCCTGTGCTTGGCATCGTGCGGCCTCACCGCGGGATGGACGTAGCCGCCCCGATGGGAAGTACCATCGAAGCTGCGGCCGCTGGCGTGGTCACCGGCGTGAAGTGGGAAGAAGGATTCGGCAATTATGTGACGATTGATCACGGGTACGGTGTGCAAACCCGCTACGCCCATTGCCTCAGGATCCTCGTCACGCGTGGTCAGCGCGTGACGCGCGGCCAGCCGATCGCCCTCGTCGGCTCGACCGGCGAGTCGACCGGACCGCACGTTCACTACGAAGTATGGGTGCACGGGAAGCCCGTGGATCCGAAGGCCTTCGTATTACCGGACGTGATCACCGACTAACCCGGGTTCTTGCCGTGGTCTCCCCGTCGGCGCTCGTTATCGTACTCATGATTTGGGCCTTGGCCGGTATGCGGCGAAGGATCTCTTGTGCTATAAGCGTTAGGATTCGCTGCCCGGTGGCCCAAATGACGCCCCAAAGCTCGGGCGCGATCGGCGGAAGCCGATTTGCTACCTCGCCACTCGATGCTCTTGTGGGCTACCACGGTTCGGCTGCCTGGTGGAGGGCGGTTGTTTGAGCACAATCCTCTGACAGGCGTGAAGCGAATTCGGGAAATCAATCCTAAACGGCCGGTAGCAACATGGGAGCGATTTGACCGGAATGCCGCGAGCGTCGAGCGAGCGGCGATTTGAACCCGCGACCCCTGAACCCCCTACGAGTCAGGGCGACCTCCAAAAACGTCAAGCTGTCGGTTTTCCATGGGTTCCGAGCATCCGTGCCGGAATTCTCCAGCACAAAAGCCGGACCTTGCCGGAAGAAGCGGATACCGGAACGGCCCCCGCGCGACGACGGCCATGAAAGAATGCCACGTGCTTGGCGGTGACGCTCGCAGCGTGTAGCGCGACTTCCCGCGGCCTGGCAAGCGCACGGATCACGACCATATCGAATCGGCCTAGCGGCCCGATTCCTGTTCTGAACGTTAACAGGATGGCAAAGAGCATCTTGCAAGAATACGTTCTTCAAAGGCGATGGAGTTCGCCTCAAACCGCCTTTACGGCTAATGACTCCTACCGGATGCCCTATCCTGGTAGGAGTCTTTTCATGTACGATCCCGAGGCGCAACATCGGCAGCTCGCTCTCGACCTACTGAGACGCCATGATGGACTCGAGCGCATCGGTCCGCTTCCCAGGGTGCGGCGATCACCGTCACCCCGCCGCGTCTCGACCAGCTCGCAATCAATCGACCGCAATGAGGATCCCATGAACGAGTCACACATCGAGACCTTCTACAATCCAAAATCCAACACGACGTCACAGTCATCTCGGCGGGGTGAGTCCCGCACAATTTGAGGCGTGGTAACGGGTAGTGCGGTGTTATGCGATCTCGGATCGAAACCGTCCGTGCCCCGTGGCTGGAGCGGTCTTGCTGGGCATGGAGCGGCGTTGCGGCACGCCAGCGTGGCGCCATATTACCCGCGACGTGAGGAGGTTGAACATGCGACTCTGTCTCCTAGCCCTGTGCCAGTCCTGTGTCTTGGCGGTCGCCGCTTGCACTGACGCAACGAACGCCTCCCCCCCGAACGCCGTGGCGGTGACCGCCACCTCACCGGCGGTCGGCGCCACCGCGGTGGAGACCGGGGCGCCCGTGCGGGTGGTGTTCAATCAGCCGATGGACCCGACGACGCTGACGGCCGCGACCTTCACGGTAGCGGTGGGAGGACACGCGCTGCCGCTGGCCATCGGCTACGACGCAGCGACGTATGCCTTGCAGGGCGTGGCGCCGCTCCTGCCCGAATCGACCTACGACGTGACAGTCACGACGGGCGTACGATCAGCCGCGGGAACCGGGCTCAATAGCGCGGCAGAGTGGACGTTCACTACTCGGCGCTGGGAAACCGTGACGGTGGACACGATGGGCGCGATCGGTCACGCTGTCTCGCTCGGCCTGGACGGGAGCGGGCGGGTCCACGTCGGGTTCTACGACGACGTCCACGGCGACGCGAGGGGCGACTTGGAATATGCGACCTGCGCCGCCGCGTGCACGACCGCCGGGAACTGGCAGGTGGTCACCGTGGACACGGCAGGTGCGGGTGTCCAGGCATCGTTGGCCGCAGAGAAAAGCGGACGAGTCGACATTGCCTATTCGGATGAGCCGCATGGTGACCTCAAGTACGCCACCTGCGCCGCGGGATGCGCCACCGCTGCCAACTGGCAGACGGTGGCGATCGATACGGCGGGCACGGTCGGCTCGGCGGTATCTCTCGCGGTGGACGCGGGTGGACGGCTGCATGTCAGCTACTCGGGACTGACCGCGGGGCTGAGATACGCGACCTGCGGTGCGGCATGCACCGTCGCCGCGAACTGGGATACCGTGACCGTGGAGGCGGGGAGCGACATGTACCCCACGTCGCTGGTGGTGGACGCGACAGGACGCGTGCACATCGCCTACCACGACTTCGACAACGAGTACCTCAAGTACGCGACGTGCGCCGCGGCATGCGCCACGACCGCCGGATGGAGTACGGTCACGGTGGACCCCCCTGGCCTGTCCGACATCGGCGCGTCCCCGTCGGTTGCCGTGGACGGAACGGGGCGGGTGCACATCACGTACTCTGACGGCCCCAACCGGGCCCTCAAGTACGCAACCTGCGCCGCTGGCTGCGCGACGGGCGCGAACTGGCAAAAGGCGGACGTCGATCTGGGGGGTTCGGCGGGCGTCGGCGGCGTCACATCGCTGGTGGTCGACGATTTCGGGCGCCTCCACGTGGCCTATACGGACAACAGCGGGGGTATGAGATACGGCACCTGCGCCGCTGCTTGCACCGTGGCTGCGAATTGGCGGAACGTCCTCGTGGATGTGGGGGATGTTGGTGAGTTCGCGTCGCCGGGGGTGGATAGGGGCGGGCGGATTCACGTCGCCTACCAAGACAACGCCAACCAGGCCCTCAAGTACGCCGAGTGAGGAGGCGTGGCAGGTGCAGAATCGGTACCGTCGTGGGATAGGTTGCGACCCCGCGGCTGCGCCACGTGGCAGACGTCTGCGGTGCTGCAAAGGGATCGTGAGCGAACACCCGAACCCCAAGTTGCAACAACAAGACACGCAACACTGGGCGCGGTGAAGAAAAAGCCCACAACGGAACTCGTTGCAGGGCGAGATCTTCAAGAGTCGGGGCGGCGGGATGTGAACCCGCGACCCCCTGAACCCCATGCGAATCGTTAGGGGATCAGGTTACGACAGCTGATCTCGCCACTGTGGCCGCGCCAAGCAGTGCGATCACCTCGTCGTCATCGATTTGCCGGAAGTCACGATAGAACTCGCCGACCGCTCCGAACCATGGCGGGACGGAGAGGCACACCAACTCATCCACTTCGGGCCGCAACATTGCGCACGCACTGGGGGATCCCACGGGCACCGCGACGACGACACGAGCAGGAGCGCCGTTCCGGACCGAGCGCACGGCGGCGAGCATCGTCGCACCCGTGGCGAGGCCGTCGTCGACGATGATCACCGTCCGTCCCCTGACCTCGGGGGCAGGACGCCCGGCGCGAAACCTGGCCTCGCGACGGCCCGCCTCCATTTGTTGCGCGTGGGTTTCTTCACTGATGTACTCGCCCGCGATATCGTACGCCGCGATGGCGTCGACGTTCAGATACCGGCCGCCATCCGCCGTAACGGCGCCAATCGCCAGCTCTGGCGAAAACGGCGCACCGAGCTTGCGCGCTACGATCACATCGAGTTCGGCGCCGAGCACTCGCGCCACTTCCGCGGCGACCGATACTCCCCCGCGCGGAATGCCGAGCACGAGCACATTGTCCTGGAACTTCGCGAGCTGTTGCGCGAGCTGGGCACCGGCGTCGCGCCGGTCGTCAAATAGCCATTCGCGCGTCATGGTCCGATGGAAATTCATGGCTTCCAATCCATGCTGGTTGCGTCTTGAACATGCCATAGGCGGATTGAGAACATGGTGAAGTACCGCTGAAGGCCTGGTTAACACGTCCACTTTAGCGTCGTGGTTCAGAGCGCGCGCAATTCACAATTGACGCTCACCTCATGATTGTCTCACACCCGCAGGTCCATGTTTGCGTGCATGCGATTGCTCCTGGCCGAAGCGCGTCAAGATGCTCTAGCGTGCTGCGATCGGTTGTCCCTCATCCTCACCCCTGATGCCCGCGCGCGCGCTGCCTGATGAGTTGCTCCAAATGTCCCCAGATCTCGGGCCTGATGCTGTCCACCAGTTCCTCGTTCTTCTCGCCGAGCATCACCGCGATGGCGCTCGTGTCGAGACCAGCAATGCGGCACTCTTCGATGACCGTGGTGAAATGAATTCGCGCCTCTCGAATCATCCGGCCAAACATGGTCGCCCCGTCTCCGCGCACTCCCAACGCGAGAGCTAGCAGATACAGGTCCCGTGCGCCGTCGAGGCGGTCCGCCAGGTACTCCCGGGCTCCGTGCGATCCCTCAGCCGGCTGTACGTGCACTACATCACCGTGGTAGGGTTCGCGCAGCGTCAAAGGGTTCGAGCCCTTCTTGGAGAACCTCTTCGTGCCACGATGATCCTTGGTCTTGCCCCTTACGCGGGCCATTTGCATCCCCTTTCAGAATGTTCCCACCAATCGGTTCCGTCCTCAGCGTTTGAGACGCTACTCGGCGAACATCGGCGCACCTCGCCTCACAGCGCCGTCGGGAATGTCTCGGGGGGCTCACCGCGCTCCCAGAGCCCCGTGCGCTCGAGCGGCTCGACCGCGCGCGTCACGTCGTAATAGAGCACGGCATCGAACTGCTCGGGGAGCCGGGCGTGGAAGTAGTGGCTCGCGCGTTCCGTGTCGGGCCGATAGATCACACCGATCGCCCGCTCCAGGCGGGGCCGGCCGAGCGCAGCCACGGCAGGGTCTGGCGCGGCAAGGTCGAGCAGGAAGTTCGGGACCCCGACGCGATGGCACAGCGCCTCATAGCTCTGCGGCAACGCGGGACGGACCGTCTTGCGCTCGGCCGGCGCGTCCCACTCCGACGCGGCGGTCACCGTCCCTGCGTTGCTCAGGAACCCTATGAGACAGGCGTCCCCGCCATATCGCGCCCGCACGAGCTGTCCCACGTTCCACTCTCCACTCCGTCCCATTTCGGTCGCCCGGGCGTCGCCCAGATGAGAGTTGTGGGCCCAGAGCACTACCTTCTCGGGTCGGCCATGCGCGTCGCGGAACGCGACCAGGTTCTCGAGCGTCTCGAACATGTGCTGGTCCCGCAGGTTCCACGACGACACCCGGCTTCCGAACATGGCGCGGTAGTAGCGCTCGGCGTTCTTGACGACCCTCGCGTTCTGTTCGGAACAGAAGGTGTCGTCGGGCTCGAGGCGGCCATCCCTGCGTGCGTACTCGGCGGCCGAGCGGCGGAGCTCCGTCAGTTGCGCCACCACCTCGGCCTCGCACGACGGCGCGAGTCCCGCGCTCGCCGCGTAGCCATAGCCCTGTGGGTCAGCGCCGAATTGATCGAAACAGCCGTAGCGTTCGCGCGCCCGGGCCGCTTCCTCCGGATCGACGACCGCGAGATACTTCAATACCGCCTCGATCGAGGTGTGCAGGCTGTAGAGGTCCAGGCCGTAGAAACCGACTCGGGTGCCTGGCTTCACACGGTCGTTGTGCGCCCGCAGCCAACCCACGAAATCGAGCACATCCGCGTTCCGCCACATCCATTGCGGGAACCGCTTGAAGCCGCCGAGCGCCGCTTCCGCATCGGGATCGTCGCTCCGGCCGCGCACGTAGCGATTCACGCGATAGGCGTCGGGCCAGTCGGCTTCCACGGCGACCGAAGTGAATCCCTTGTCGCCAATGAGCCGTTTGGTGATTTCAGCCCGGATGCGGTAGAACTCGTGCGTGCCGTGCGACGCCTCGCCAATGAGCACGAAACGCGCGTCCCCGATGAGCGCGAGCAGCGGGTCGAAATCCTGTGGCGCGCCGACTAGCGGCCGGACGGCGGCGCTGAGCGAACCTGACAGGGTTCCATCGACATGCGTCTGTGATGACATGATCTCTCGCTGATCTCGTCCTCAAACTTCGTTTCACGAAGAAGGGCCGCCGCCGAAGCCGCGCGGCCCTTCACGTTTGCCCCTCCACCAGGCTAGGCGTAGCTCAACTCGTCCTGAACCTTCCGCACCCCTGAAGTCGCCCAGGCCGCTCGCACCGCCTCTTCGCGTTCCGCCCATGAGTGCACGGTTCCACGGAGCGTGACGCCGCCGTCGGCGATATCAACGGTGATTCCCTGGGCGTCCGTCTCCGCACTTCGCGTCAGGGCTGCCTTGATATGTTGCTTGACCTCGTTCGCGCTCGCGGGTTTTGAGGGGGCAACCACGATCAGGTTCTTGAGTCCTTTGATTCCCGTGAGGTAGCGAAGTGCGCCTTCAGCTGCGAAACGTTGATACGCCCAATCGACTGTTCCTTCGAGCGTGACCCATCCGTCGCGCACCGAGGTCTTGATCTTGCTATCGGGGACCTCAACGTCCCACCTGAGCGCGTCCGCCACGGCCTTGGCGAGGTCGGCATCGCTCCGCGCATGCATGTCGGGCAGCGATATGTCCATATGTTCCACGACGGCGCGCACGCCACTGACGCGCTCGGCGTCGTGGCAGGCCGCGACCTTCGTGGCAAACGTCGGCACCGATCCAGTCAACGTGACCACTCCATCTTTCGCCGCGACGACGATTGCCGTCACGTCCACCCTCGGATCGAACGCCAGTTCATCTCTGACGTCGCGCTGAAGGTTGTTATCCGTCTTCGATTGCCACATGCGAGAGCCCCTTTCCGTACGCGTGCACCTTCGTGAGATCATGAATCAGAACACTTGCCCCCCCACTGACAAGAAGAACTCAGTGGACATGAATGAACCGTTAACCACGGATGAAGATCGCGGCGCGGGAATGTCGCTCACGGACGTGGGCCTTCCGACTGGAGCGACTCCTCGCTGAGTTGCCCACAGATTGGTGGATCACATAATGAATGCTCTTACGAGGCAACATTTCGCGAACCGGACCAAGAAATGCGGGTCCTATCGAGACGTCACGCGCGGCGATTCGCGACGCAATCCACGGACGGCGGGCCGTGCGAGACCAAACGGATCGGTGTCGGCTCAGTCACCCGTATGGAGGTATAACAACCACGCCCGCTCGGCTTCAGGTGGCGATGGGCTGGGGTCGGAGCACGACGTCGATCCCCATCCACAACTGCTTCCAGATCCCCATGCCGACGCCAAGGCCGAGGGCGAGGTGGGAGATGCCATAATCGCTCCACAGATTGTCGTTCGTCATGTACCAGCGTGCGCGCACCCGCAGGCCGCCGGCCTCGGGCGACGCTACCACCGGGATGGTAAGAGCATGCGTAGTGCCGTGTAGCAGTAACTTTCCGACCGCATCGGCGTGTACGGTGTCGCGGCCGCCGTGCCGCACGTTGGTGATGCTGTCGATCATGAACACGATCTCAGGATAGCGGTCCGCTTCCAGCACCGTTCCGCGCGCGAACGCATCGCGCAGCTTCTCGCCCGTGAGGAGCGTGGCTGCGTCGACCGAGATGCTTCCGTGAGCGCCCTTCCACGTGAGTGTGTCCGGCGCGATCAATTCGCCGTGGACGGCCTCGGTGCACACCGGGCGCACGTGGAGGCGGGGGAAGAGCGGGATGCGCGTCGTATCTCCTGAGGCGGCGCCGGGCGGGAGGTTGATGTCGGTGGCGTCAACGCTCCAGCCTTCGCCGGCGCTGCGGCCTTCACCCGGGAGCCAGGACGGATCTTCGGGACATGTGGTCGCCCACAGGTGATTGAGGTTCGGGTTGACCTGCCACCACGCGAGACTGGTTTTGGGATCGATTGTGAATTTGGTCCCGGCGGGCGCCGGGGTTGCGGCGAGAACAGCAGCGAACACAAACGGCAGCGCAGCCCCTGACCATCGTAACGAAGCGCGCATCACGATCTCCTTGTTGCCCTCTCTTTCTTGTACCTCGGCTACGCGCGAAGGCTCCGTTTGAGTTGCTCGACGAAACGGGCCCCGAAGCGGAAGCGTAGTTGCGTGCCAATCTTTGAAATGGGCGCGTCTGCGGGTGAGTGCGCCGCTCGCCGCGCGCCCCTGCTGCTCGACTCTTCGCTACAGGAGGACCGCCAATGCGGCGTTGATTGCACTCGCGGGCAGGCACCAAGACAGCTACGGGGGTGGGAACAGAATTCAATAGGGCGATTGAGAGCCGGACACGCGACCTCGTCGTGCAATTACTGTCACTCGGTGACCCAGCTCGGCAACAGCGTCACGCACCTCGCGCGCGCCGGTGGCGAGAATCAGCCGCCCGTCGCGAATCCGGGATACAGCGTCATACCACCGTCCA
>DATIYM010000008.1:0-131243 GCA_035517615.1 Gemmatimonadales bacterium | reverse complement strand
ACTCGAAGTGGCCCGCCGGCTGCAATCGGTTCCGCTGCCCGGTGCGCTCAAGTTCGCGTTCCAACCGGCCGAAGAGATCGCCACCGGCGCGGAAGCGATGATCGACGCCGGCGTGCTCGACACGCCGCCCGTGACCGCGGCCTTCGGCATCCATCTCTGGAACGACCTGCCCACGGGCACGGTCGCCGTCATGCCCGGTCCGGTCATGGCCTCGGTGGACGATTTCGACATCTCTATTAAAGGAAAGGGCGGGCACGCCGCCGCGCCGCAGCAGACGGTCGACCCGGTGGTCGTCGCCGCGCACGTGATCACGGCGCTCCAGACCCTCGTGAGCCGCCGCCGCAACCCGTTCGAAGAAGCAGTGGTGTCCGTTACGGCCGTGAACGCGGGGCATACGTTCAACGTGATTCCCCAGCAGGCCGAGCTGCGTGGCACGGTGCGTACCTTCGGCGGCCGCTTCTACGACGCGGCCCCGAAGCTGCTGGAAGAAACGGTACGCGGGATTACCGCCGCATTCGGAGCCACGGCCGAGATCCGCTATCGCCGGCTGTGCAAGCCGGTGGTGAACGATGCGCGCATGTCCGAGCTCCTCTCCCAGGTGGCGGCAGGTATCGTGGGGAAGAACAATGTGGTCTCGGGATACCGCACGATGGGTGGCGAAGACATGTCGTTCTTCCTGGCGCGCGTGCCGGGCTGCTTCGCGTTCGTCGGCTCCGCGCGCCCCGGCGCGAAGCCGTCGCCGCACCACAGCCCCACCTTCGACATCGACGAAGCAGCCCTGATCATCGGCGCCGACCTGTTGACCACCACCGCCGTACGCTACCTCGAGCGCGGCGCATGACGAACGCGCTCGGCGCCGAGTCCTCGGCGTACCTCAAGTCCGCCGCGCATCAGCCCGTCTACTGGCAGCCGTGGAGCGACGCGGCGTTCGCGCACGCCAAACGCGACAACAAGCCGATCCTGCTCGACATCGGTGCCGTGTGGTGCCACTGGTGCCACGTGATGGACGGCGAGTCGTACGAAAACGAGGCCGTGGCGAGCTTCCTGAACGAAGCGTTCGTGTGCATCAAGGTCGATCGCGACGAGCGCCCCGACGTGGACATCCGCTATCAGCGCGCCGTCCAGGCCCTGACCGGACAGGGCGGCTGGCCGCTCACCGCGTTTCTCACGCCCGACGGGCAGGTGTTCTTTGGAGGGACGTATTTCCCGCCCGAGAACAATGCCTACGACCGTCCGGGATTCCTCACCGTGCTCAGGCACGTGGCCCGCGCCTATCACGCCGACCTGGCCAAGGTCGAGGCCAGCGCGCGCGCCATCCACGATCACGTCGTGGCCACGCTGGACGAATCGAAGCGCGGCGTGGTCGACGCCGCAACGCTGGGGAAATCCGCCGAGCAGATGGCGCGGCTGTTCGACACGCGGTTCGGCGGCTTCGGCACCGCGCCTAAATTCCCCCATCCGGGTGCATTGCAGTTTCTCACGGCGCGCTGGTACGACGAGCGCACGCCGTGGATGCGCGAGGTGGTCGAGAAAACGCTCACCGGCATGGCGCACGGCGGCATCCACGATCAGCTGGGCGGCGGATTCCACCGCTACTCGGTGGACGAGCGCTGGATCGTGCCCCACTTCGAGAAGATGTCGTACGACAACTCGGAGTTGTTGCACGCGTATCTGGATGGCTACGCCGCGTTCGGGACGCCGCTGTTTCGCGCGGTGGCGAACGGCATCGTGGACTGGGTCACGGCCGTGCTCTCGAACGGCCGCGATGCGTTCTTTACCTCCCAGGACGCCGATCTCGCGTTCGGCGACGACGGCGACTACTGGACCTGGACGCTCGATGAAGCCCGTGCCGTGCTACCGGAACCCGAGCTCGCCGTCCTGGCGCGCGTGTTCGATATCGGCGAGCTGGGCGAAATGCACCACAAGCCCGAGAAGAACGTGTTGTGGTGGCACGAGGATCCCGCGCCCGCAGAGCGCCTGCTGTTCCAATCGGCCGTGCGGCGACTCAAGGCGGCGCGCGACGGGCGTCCCCGACCCTACGTCGATACCACGTCGTATGTGAACTGGGGCGCCATGATGGCTGCGGCATTCCTGCATGCCGGCGCGGTGCTCGATCGGCCCGAGTGCAATACGCTGGCGCTCGCCGCGCTCGAGAAGCTCTGGACCGACGGCTGGAACGAAACCCGCGGGATGTCGCACACGCTCGGCAAGAGAGACCCGCACGGCCTGCTGGAAGACAACGTGCAGAGTGCCGCCGCATTCCTCGATGCCTACGAGGCCACGGGCACCGAGTCGTGGCTCGAGCGCGCCACCACCGTGATGCAATACTGCCTGCGGGCGCACTGGGACCAGACCGATGGCGGGTTCTTCGATCTGGCACGGCGGCGCCGCGACGCGGCCTATCTTGCTACGCCCGCGAAAACCGTACAGGATGCCCCGACACCGTCCGGCAACGCCGTGGCCGCGCTCGTGCTCGCGCGGCTCGCGGTGTTGACCGATGATGCCGAGTGGCGCGAGCGATTCGAGCGGCAGCTCGGAGCATTCGGCGGTGCGCTCGCCGAGCTGTCACTGTACGGCGCGACCCTGGCGCGCGCGGCCGACTGGCTCGTGAATCCCGCGTCGCGCATCGAAGTCACCGGGCCCACGGGGCCTGGACCGGCGTGCGACATGCATTTGATCAGCCTGCAAACGTTTCACCCCCGGAAGATCGTAATTCGGAAACCCGGACCTGAGCCAAGCGCCGTCGTGTGCGTCGGAACGACGTGTTCACTTCCCGTCAAGCAGCCGGAGGCGCTCGGCGAGCTGTTACGGGAGCACAAAGCGGTTTCCCACGAGATACATTGAGATCCCTGCAAGGAGCATCATGCCCAATAAGAAAGCGGTATTCGAGACATCCAAGGGCCGGATCGAGGTCGACCTGTTCGCCGACGAGACCCCCGGCACCGTGGCGAATTTCGAGAAGCTCGCCAACTCGGGATTTTACGACGGCACCAAGTTCCACCGCGTGATCCCGAATTTCATGATTCAGGGCGGCGATCCCTACTCGAAAACCGGCAAGGGACGCGTGGGGACGGGCGGCCCGGGCTACACCATCAAGTGCGAGACGCAGCTCAACACGCACAAGCACGTGGCGGGAACGCTCTCGATGGCTCATGCGGGCAAAGACACCGGCGGCAGCCAGTTCTTTATTTGTCACTCCCCCCAGCGGCATCTCGACGGCGTGCACACCGTGTTTGGTCAGGTGACCAAGGGCATGGAGGCCGTCAACGCCATCGGGCAGAACGACGAAATCAAATCGGTCCGCGTGACCTGAAGCCCTCCCTTCCCCCTCCCCGAGCCCGATGCATCTCGATTTCGCGGTAATCGCCGATTATGCCCTGGTCGATCAGGCGGGCAAGCTCTCCGTGCTCGGCATCTTTCAGCACATCTGGGTGCAGCAGTTCCCCGCGATGCACCCGCGGCTGCACCTCGTGCTGCGCCTCAAGGGGCGCCGCACCGAGGTGGGTGAGCACGCCGTGCAAATCCGCCTGGTGGACGAAGCGAACACCGAGATCCTGGGTGGATCGGGCAACGTGATTTTCGCCGAGCCGCCGGCGGGCGTCACGGACATCGAGGCGGGCGCGGTACTCGTGTTCGATGTCCCGTTCCCGCATGCCGGCCCGTATCGCTTCGAGATCACGATCGACGGCGAGCAGCAGGCAGCGGTTCCCGTCACGGTGTCGCAGCTCGCGCCTCCTCCCTCCACGCCGTCCGCGCCGCCAGGCACGAATCCCGGGTTCTCGGGCCCCGTGGGGGGAGGGCCGGTATTTCACTGACGCTCGTGCCGGCACCACGCAGCATTGGACTCGCGTCGTTGCTGCTCGTGGCGGTGTTCGCGCTGGGCTGGAATCTTGGGGGCTTCCACCTGCTCGATCCCGATGAGGGGCGCAACGCCGAGGTGGCGCGGGAAATGGCGCTGTCGCACGATTACGTCGTCCCGCATCTCGACGGCCTGCCGTATCTCGACAAACCGATCGTGTACTTCGCCGCCGCCGCCGGGGTGATGGAGCTGCTCGGCCCGACCGAGCTGGCCGCGCGGCTGCCGGCCTATCTCGCGAGCCTGTGCACGATCGTGCTGCTCGCGTGGTTCGCGCGGCGCCGCTTCGGTGAAACGGCGGGGTGGCTTGCCGCGCTCGCCTACGCCACCATGCCGCTCACGCTCGGCTACTCGCGCGTCGCGGTGTTCGACAGTACGCTCACGCTGTGCACCACCGCCGCGATCATCGCGTGGTTCGAGGGTGCTCCCGTGCTTGCCTGGATCGCGCTTGCCGTGGGCGCGTTGTGCAAGGGACCGGTCGCGCTAGGGATCGCGTTCGCCGCGATCATTCCGTTCGCCATGGTGCGCCGCGAACCGGCACGCCGGTTCGTTTCGCTGGCGGCGCTCCTGGCCTTCGCCGTGGTGGGATTGCCGTGGTTCTTTGCGGTCACGCACCGCTTCCCGGAATTCCCGAGCTACGCGTTCGTGACGGAAACCTTCCAGCGCTTCACCACGCCCGCGTTTCATCGCACGCAGCCGTTCTGGTTCTACATCCCGGTGCTGTTCTTGGGCGCGTTTCCCTGGATCGTTCCCGCCGGCGCGGCGCTGCGCCACTGGCGCACGTGGTGGCGCGAGCGACGCGAACCGGCCGCGCGTGATGCGGTGTTGCTCGTGTCGTGGGTGGTCGGTCCGTTCGTGCTGCTGACGCTCAATCACTCGAAGCTGCCGCAATACGTGCTGCCGCTGTGCCCGGCGATCGCGCTCGGGGCCGCGCGCGTGCTGTCGCAAGCGCCGCGAGCGGCGGCGCTCACCTATGCGGCGATCGCGCTCACGCTCGGCATCGTGTTGCTGACGCTCGCGGCGTGGGGGACGTCGTTACTGCACGTGACCCCGGACGAACGGGCCGCCATTCCGTTCACCGCGCTGGCGCTGGGAACGGCACTGCTGGGCTCGGCCGCATGCGTGCTCTTCGCCGCGCGCCGCAACACCGTGGCCCTGGCGGCCTTGGGCTACAGCAGCGTGGTGATTTCACTGCCGTTCACGAGCAGCGCACTGATGCGGGCCGTGGGCGACGACCGCTCGGCGGCCGGGCTCGCGGCCGTCGTGAAACCCGCGCTCGCACGCGATTCGGTCGAGGTCCTGGGAGTCGCGGCATATCCCCCGTCGCTTCCTTTTTATCTGCGGCGCCCTATGGCGGTCGCGACCCCGTCGGCCTCCGAGCTGACCAGCACTTACATCGCTCACTTTCAGGACCGCTACCGCGCAGTGGCGAACTCGCCGCTCCGCCCCGCCGAGTTCTGGCGCGAGCGGCTCGCGGCCTGCGATCCGCGAACCGTATTCATTATTAGTCGCGATGACCGCGACGCTGCGACGGCGCTCTCGGGGCTGCCGTTTCTCGGTGCGGACCAGCACCACGCTGCCTTCGGCCCGTGTGGCTCCGGGCCCGAGGCGCGCCCCACGATCAGCACGGCGGGACATAAAGGACTGAGCGGCTGAATGTGCGGCATCTTCGGCGCGGTCTCCCTCACCGGCGAGCCGCTGCGCCATCCGGAATGCGTCGCGGCCATGGCCCGCTCGCTGGCGCATCGCGGACCGGACGGCGAGCAGATCGTGGGGAACGAGCGCGCCCGGATCGGCGCGCGCCGGCTCGCGATCATGGATCTCACCACCGGCGATCAGCCGTTCCAGAGTCCCGACGGCTGCATCTGGATGGTATGCAACGGCGAGATCTACAACGCGCACGAGCTGCGCGCCGCGGCTCGAGCGCGCGGCTACCCGTTCCGCTCGACCGGCGACATCGAGACCATCGTTCCGCTGTATCAGCAGCTCGGCGCAGACGCCGTCAGCCGGCTCGAGGGAATGTTCGCGCTCGCGGTGTGGGATGCGGGCCGCGACCTGCTCGTGCTGGCGCGCGACCGCGCCGGCGAGAAGCCCATGTTCTGGACGGAGATTCACGGCGAGCTGCGCTTTGCGTCCGAGCTGCAGGCGCTGCTCGCGTTCCCCGATCAACCGCGCCGGCTCGACACCGACGCCGCTGACTTTTATCTCGCGCTGGGCTACACCCCCGCACCGCGCACCCTGTTCGCCGGCGTTCACAAGCTTCCGCCCGGCTACGTCCTGACCGCCGGGCGTGACGGCGTGGTGAGCCGAGCCTATTGGGATCCGGCCGTGGCTGCGGCCCAGGGGTCGCGGCTGCACAGTGCGCCGCAGCTCTGCGAAGTGTTGCTGCGAGCCATCGAGCGCGAGCTCATGTCCGATGTTCCGGTCGGCGTGTTCACGAGCGGCGGGCTCGATTCGTCGCTGCTCGCCGCGGCTGCGTCGCGCGTGATGGCCGAGGAAAAGATTCACACCTATGCGGTCAAATTCCCGGACCCGAGCTACGATGAGAGCCCGTCGGCCGCGGCCGTAACCAAACACATCCGCACCATCCACCACGTGGTAACGGCAACGGACGCCGAGCTCGAGCGCGCGCTCGGCGTAGTGTCGAACACCCTCGCCGAACCGGTGGGCGATCCCGCGCTGCTCCCCACCTTTCTTCTGGCCGAAGCGGCGCGCGAACACGTGAAGGTCGTGCTCTCGGGAGAGGGCGCGGACGAGCTGTTCGGTGGCTATCCCACGTATCTCGGCCACAAGGCCGCGGGTTATTACGCGCGGCTTCCCGCGCCGGTTCGCCACTTGATGAACCGTCTCGTGGATGCTGTGCCGGTGTCGAACGAGAAAGTCACCTTCGAGTTCATGCTGAAGCAGTTCGTCGCGACCGCCGCGGCTCCGCCCGTACAGCGCCACCTCCGCTGGTTCGGCGCGCTCGGCCCCACCGAGCGCATCACCCACGCCATCGAGCAACTGCTCGCTCGCTTCCCCGCGGGAGACCGGCTGAATCAGTTCTTGTGGCTGGACTTCATTACTTATCTGCCCGACAACCTGCTCACCAAGGTCGACCGCGGTACGATGCTCGCGTCCATCGAAGCACGGGCTCCCTACCTCGATCGTGAGCTGCTCGAGCTCGTGCTCCCCGCCCCCTCCGCGCTCAAGGTGCGAGGCACGACGGGGAAAGCCATCTTACGAGAGGCGGCCCGAGGACTCGTTCCCGAATACGTGATCGGGCGCCGCAAGCGCGGGCTGTCGGTTCCGGTGGCGCGCTGGCTCAACACCAGTCTCGCGCCACTCGTGGATCGCGTGCTGGCGCGGCCGCGCATCGCGCCGCGCGACACGACGGCCCGCCTGCTGCAGGAGCATCGTACGGCTCGCGCCAATCACGCGCGGAAGTTGTGGCCGCTCGTGATGGTGGAGCTGTGGGCCGAGCGTTGGAATGTCGACACGGAGCGCCCCATCCATGACGCGCGATGAAGCATTCGGTTTGATGACGGAGCATACGGCCTCCCCCGGGTTGCGGCAGCACATGCTGGCCGTCGAGGCGGCGATGCGCGCCTACGCCCACCAGCTCGGCGAGGACCCGGAAACCTGGGGAATCGCCGGTCTGCTGCACGACTACGATTACGAGCGCTATCCCAACGCGGCGCACTCACCCACCGAAGACCATCCCAGCTGGGGCGTGCGCGAGCTGCGGGCGCGCGGCGTGGCGGAGCCTGTGTGCCGCGCCATTCTGGGCCACGCGAGCTACACCGGCGTGCCGCGCGACACGCCGCTGGCGCGCGCGCTGTACGCGGTCGATGAGCTGTGCGGGTTTCTCGTCGCCTGCGCGCTGGTTCGTCCGTCCAAGAGCCTGGCCGATCTGGAAGTGGCGTCCGTCAAGAAAAAGCTCAAAGACAAAGCCTTCGCCCGCGGGGTGAACCGCGACGACGTCCGGCTCGGGGCGGAAGAGCTGGGCGTGCCGCTCGACGAGCACATCGCGTTCGTGATTCAGGCGCTGCGCCCGGTCGAGGCGAGCCTCGGGCTCGGGGCACGGACGTAAGCGATGTCGTCGAGCGTGCCCACGCTGCACCACAGCCGCACTGCCACACCGCTGCCGCAGCAGGATGAGCTGGCGCTCGCGATCGATCGCGCCGCGGGAGCGCGCCGCGTGGGCGGCAATCGCCTCGAGCATTTTGCCGACAGCCCCCGGGCGCTCGACGCCATGCTCGCGCTCATCACCCGCGCCGAACGCTGGATCCACCTCGAGAACTACATCATCCGCGGCGACCGCACCGGACAGCGCTTCGCCGAGGCCCTCATGGAGCGCGCGCGGGCCGGCGTGCGGGTCCGCGTGCTGTACGATGGGTTGGGCTCGATGGGCACCTCGCGCGCGTTCTGGCAACGGCTCAGAAAAGCAGGCGTGGAGGTGCGCGCGTTTCACCCCATCTGGTCGTGGCGCGTGTCGGAGATCTTCTCGCGCGATCACCGCAAGCTGCTGGTCACGGACGGCGTGCACGGCACGCTGGGCGGGCTGTGCATCGGTGATGAATGGGCGGGTGATCCCGAGCGGCACCGCCGAGCCTGGCGTGACACCGTCGTCGGGATCGCGGGACCCGCGGTGGCCGTGCTCGACGCCGCGTTCGCCTCGACGTGGCGGCGCGCCGGCCCCGACCTGCCGCCCGACGAGCAAAGCGCAGACCCCGAGCCCTGCGGGGGCTCGAGCGTACGCATTGTCCAGGGGATCCCGCGACGCGCGCGGGTGTACCGGGCGGTGGAGCTGTTGGCGGCGAGCGCCGCGGAGCGGCTCTGGATCACCGATGCCTACCTGGTCGCGCCGGCGCCGCTCTACGCCAGCCTCATCGACGCCGCCAGGAGCGGCGTCGATGTCCGGTTGCTCGTACCGGGCACGAGCGATCTCCCGGTGCTGCGCTATCTCACCCGCGTGGGGTATCGCGAGCTGCTGCACCGCGGCGTGCGGATCTTCGAATTCCAGGGGCCGATGATTCATGCGAAGACAATGCTCGTGGATCACCGCTGGGCCCGGGTTGGCTCCACCAACCTCAACGTCTCGAGCCTGCTCACGAACTACGAGCTCGATCTCCTGGCGGAAGGCGAAGAACTGTGCGACGCGCTCGCGTCGCAATTCCGGCGCGACCTTTCGGCCAGTCGGGAAATCGTATTACAAAGGCGGCGGCGGTTGCCGGCACGACTCGTCGGAGCGCCGGCGGAGTCGCCTCCTGAAACACCCGAGCAGCCGTCCGGCCACAAACGAACGCGCTATGAGCTTGGGGCCGTTGCTCTTGTGGTGGTGCGCCGCGTGGCCGGCGGTCTCCGGCGCGCCATCGCCGCGACGGGCGCGTTGGTCTTCGCCGGGCTCGGAACCTTGCTGCTCATTTTTCCCAGGGTGATGGGTATTATCTTCGCTATGCTGGCGTATGTCGTGGCGTTGGGCTTCGGCTTGTACGCACTGGAGCGTCGGCGGTCACAGGAGGATGATGGACTCTGATCACACGGGTACGTCCCGATCTGCACCATCGCCTATCCAACCTCAAGAGGCCGTTCCGCGTATAGAACGGCTAGAGGATGCCGAGTTGGTCACGCAAGCGCTGTCCGGTGATCGCGGCGCGTTCGGCGTGCTCGTGGATCGATATGCGGCGTCGGTGCGCCGGGTGGCGCGCGCGGTGTTGGGAGACGCCGATGACGCCGATGATGCCGCGCAGGACGCGATGTTGGCCACGCTCCTGAAGCTCAAGCAATACGACCCTCGTCGTCCGTTTGGCCCCTGGCTCATGCGCGTCGTGGCTAATGCCGCCCACGATCGCCGCCGCCGCCGCAAGGTGCGGCGTACCGAGTCGCTCGATACGACGGTCATTGCCGGGGGCGAGATGCCCGACGCGTTGGCCCATCGCCACGCGCTCTCGCTGCGATTGAGAGAGGCACTGGCACAGCTGCCCGAGCGGCGACGCACCGCGGTTGTGTTGTTCGATGTGGAAGGCTATTCACATGCGGAGATCGGACGCATCTTAGGAATTCCCGAAGGCACGGTGCGCTCCGAAGTGTTTCACGCGCGGCGAGCGCTGCGCGGTATCTTGGCCGATTGGAAGGAGGAGGTATGATGCCCCCGGAGTCCACGCCGTTCGATCATCGCCCGGACCCCGTCGTTGGCGCGGCCCTGCGTCAGGCGTTGGCGGTCGACGGGCACGCGGCGTTCGTCGCCCGGGTCCTCGCTCGCCTCGAGGAGCGCCCGATCGTGTACTGGGACATTCTGGAATCCTGGGCGCGCGCAGGCATCACCGTCACGGCCGCAGCGCTGCTCGCGGGATTCCTGATCAGCGGCAGACCCAATCCAACCACGCTCGAGGACGTCCTCGCGGCGGGAGCGGGTGATTCGGGGCGCGTGATGCTCTCCGCGGTGCGGCCTCCTGATCCGGCCGCCGTCCTCAACCTCGCCGAGGCGCGCTAGCGTTGAATCGCCTCAGGGCCGGTGCCCTGGCGTTGCTCATCGTGGTCTTCGCCGCCGGTGTGGCCGTGGGATGGGGCGGGCGGCGCTGGACGCACGCGGGGCCGGCGCCGCGATATCGTGAAGCCCGAGCCATGGTCGATTTCCTCACCAAGGAGTTGAAGCTTTCGTCCGCGCAGCAGGACTCGGTGCGCGGCATTCTGCGGCGCCATCGGCCTGAGCTCGACACGCTGTGGCATCTGGTCCATCCCCGTATGGACTCGCTGCGTGCGGTCATGCACCGCGAAATCGATGCGCAGCTTACCCCGTCGCAGCGCACGCGCTACCACGCCCTCGTGGCGCGCGTGGAGCGTCCCGCGCAATCCGATTCCGGCACCCCGGGGTTGGACCGGAACTGACATGCGGCCGTCCGTCACGGCCGCCGCGTGCCTGGTCGTCGCGTTCGCGAGTTCCGCGGTAGGACAGACGCCAACCATCTCGTTTCCCGACGCCGTGCGCCGCGCGCTCGAGGTGCAGCCCGCGGTGGTCCAGGCGGAAGGCACCCAACGCAACGCCAGCGCCGCGCAACGCACCGCCGTGGGTTCCTTTCTTCCGTCGCTCACGGTGGGCGGAGCGGCCGTCGACAAATCCGCCAACCAGTTCAACGCCGGTACCGGGCAGATCATTCCCGGGCAGGCGGGAACGACCTTCTCGGGCTCGCTGGGACTGAACCTCGATTTGTTCGCGGGGTTCCGGCGGACGGCAACGCTCAACGCCGCATCCGCGACCACGCGCGCCGCGGAAGCGGGCCTCGTGAATCAACGCTATCAGGTGACCGCAACCACCGCGCAGCTCTACTACACGGCGCTGGCCGATGAAGAGCTGGTGCGGGTGGCCCAGTCGCAGGTCGATCGTTCGAAGCTGTCGCTGCAGGTCGCCGTGAACCGGTTCCAGGCGGGGGCGGCCACGCGGGCCGATACGCTCTCGGCCATCGTCGACTACGGCAATTCCGAGCTGTCGCTGCTGCAGGCGCAGGCCACTCTCGCCAGCGGGCAGGCGAACCTCGGCCGCCAGGTGGGCCTCGACACTCCGGTGCGCGCGCTCCCGGATTCCGTGTTGCCCATTCTGCCTGACACGACTCACTTGCGACAGGAGGCGATGGACTCGTCTCCCCAGGTCCGCCAGGCCGTGGCTCAGGCCCAGGCCGCCCAATCACAGATTGCGGTCAACCGCTCGCAGTATTGGCCGACGTTCTCCGCCGGCTACTCGAATGGCTACGCCGCGGCGGGCGGTGACGTATTTTCCCCGAACATCCCGTACGTGGGCAACTGGTCGTTCCGCCTCTCGCTCAACTGGACGCTGTTCGACGGATTCACGCGCGAGCAGGCTATGGTCTCGGCATCAGTGCAGCGCGACATCGCGGAAGCGAACTCGCAGGACATGCGCCGCCAGCTCAATGCGCAGTTCACCCAGCAGCTCGCGGCGCTGTTCACGGGGTATACGCAGATTGCCATCAGTGGGACGAATGTCGACGCGGCCAACGAAGGGCTGCGGGTCCAGCAGGAGCGCTATCGCGTGGGAGCCGCGACCCAGCTCGACGTGCTCACCGCCGAGGCGAACCTGACGCAGGCAGAGGTCAATCAGGTGCAAGCGCGCTACAACTATCTGGTCGCCCGCGCGCAGCTCGAGGCGCTGGTCGGTCACGCCCTGTGACGAGCACGGCACCCGCGACGTTCCGCACCGGAGAAACTCCCCAGCCGGACGTCGTCATCCTCACGCACAAGCTCACCCGCGAATACGACATGGGCGGCGAGATCGTGCGCGCGCTGCGCGGCGTGGACCTGCAGATCCGCCGCAACGAGTACGTGGCGATCATGGGTCCGTCGGGCTCCGGCAAGTCGACCCTGATGAATCTCATCGGCTGTCTCGACACGCCGACCGCGGGTGAGTACTGGCTCAACGGACAGAAAGTCTCGGATCTTTCGGACGACGATCTCGCCCGCATCCGCAACAAGGAAATCGGGTTCGTGTTCCAGACGTTCAATCTGCTGCCCCGCGCCAACGCCCTGCACAACGTCGAGCTGCCCCTGATCTACGCCGGGATCGGCGCGAAGGAACGACGCGAGCAGGCCGTGCAGGCGCTCGAGCATGTCGGGTTGGGAGATCGGATCGAGCATCGCCCCAACGAATTGTCGGGCGGGCAACGCCAGCGCGTGGCCATCGCGCGCGCCCTCGTCAATCGCCCGTCGATTCTCCTGGCCGACGAGCCCACCGGGAATCTCGACACGGCGACCGGCGATGAGATCATGCGACTGTTCGAAGAGCTGCATCGCTCGGGGCAGACGATCGTCGTCGTGACCCACGAGCCCGACATCGCGGCGCGGGCATATCGCCAAATCATGCTGCGCGACGGCCTCATCGAGCGCGACGAGTCGACGCCTCGCCCGCCCAAGCCATGAAGCGGCGCGCGGGGTTCGCGCTACTGTGTGCCGGCGTTGCGGTCTGGTCGTGCAGCAAGGCCGAAACCGCGCCGCTGTACGAGAAGGTCCCGGTGCAGCGGCGCAACATCGTCGTCACCGCCACCGCCGTCGGTGTGATCAAGCCGATTCTCACCTTCAGCGTCAAATCGAAGGCGTGGGGCCAGATCCTCGAGATGCCCGTGCAAACGGGAGATGAAGTGAAGAAGGGTCAGCTCCTCGCCCGCATCGATCCGCGCATTCAGCGTGACAATCTGAGCACCGCGCAGGCCGCGCTCGGTCGCGCCCAGGCACAGCTCGAGAATGCCACGGCGCAGTATCAGCGGGCCACCGACCTGTTCCACAGCCACTCGATCGCGGAAACCGATTTCGATGCGGCCAAGCTCGCCGCCGCGACCGCGCAGGCGGCCGTGGTCACCGCGAAAGCCAACCTGCAAACGGCGCAGGACGCGATGGACGACACGCAGGTCCGGGCGCCGATCGCGGGCACCATCCTGCAAATCGACGCCGTCCTGGGCACCGTGATCTCGAGTCCCACCCTCGGCGGCGGGACCGTCATCTTGACCATGGCCAATCTCGATACGGTTCAGGATTCGGCCCTGGTACTCGAGACGGATGTGGGGCGGATCGATTCCGGAATGCCGGTGACGAGCAGCGTCGATGCGTACCCGAACCGGCTGTTCCAGGGGACCGTGTTCAAGATCGAGCCGCAGGCCCAGGTCGTACAAAATTCCACGATGTTCCCTGTGCTCACCAATGTCCCCAATCCGGGGCACCTGCTGCGGCCGGGAATGAACACCCGCGTGCAGGTGCACACCGGCGAGCGCACGGGCGTGCTCGCGATTCCCAACGCCGCGCTCCGGACCGCACGCGACGTGGCGTCCGCCGCGACCATTCTCGGTCTCGACCCGGCCAGCGTGCAGCGGCAGCTTGCCGCTGCACCAGCCAGTGAAGCAGCCCCTCCGCGCGGCGGCGGCGACACCGCACGAACAGCGGCCGGAAGCGGAGCGGCAGGCGGACAAACGATTACGACACCAAGTGGCCGGACGATCACTCTGCCCCCGGGTGTCAGTGCGGATCAGGTACGCGGCATATTCTCGAAAATGGCGAACGGCGGCGAATTGAGCGACGAAGACCGAGCCTTGCTCGCGAAACTGCGCGGCGGACGGGGAGGGGGAGGCGGAGGGGGACAGGGTGGCGGCGGCGGCGGAGCAGGGGGTCGCGGGGGAAATCGGCGCGGCGCCACGAGCTATGTCGTGTTCGTGGAACGCAACGGGCAGCCGGTGCCGGTGACGATTCGGACCGGGCTCACCGATCAGGATTTCATGGAAGTCGCGAGCGGGCTCACGGATCACGACACGGTCCTCGTGCTCCCGAGCGCCTCGCTGGTCCAATCGCAGCAGCAGTTCAAGCAGCGTTTCCAGAGCGTGACCGGCGGAGGGCTCCCAGGATTGCGCCAGCAGGGCGGGCAGACCGGCGCCGCGGGAGCGGCAACCGCGCCGGCACCGGCGCCGCGTCGCGCGCCGGCCGGCCCGTGAATTCGCGCGAGCTGGCTCGCCGGCTGCCGCTCCTCGTCGGTGCGTTCGCCTGCCACCGCACCCAGGCGCGCTCGACATATGAGGTGGCAGCGGTCAGCCGGGGCGACATCATCGTCGCGGTGACGGCGTCGGGCGTGATCCAACCGATCCTGACGCTCTCCGTCAAATCCAAGGCGTCGGGAGAGATCCTCGATCAGCCGGTCCAGACCGGAGACGAGGTCAAGAAGGGGCAGCTGCTCGCGCGCATCGACCCGCGCATCCCCCAGAACAATCTGACCCAGGCACAGGCAAGTCTGACGGTCGCGCAGGCGCAGCTCGACAACGCGACCGCACAGCTCAAGCGCTCGCAGTCGTTATATCAGACGCAGTCGATCACCAAGGCGGGGTTGGATTCCGCCCAACTCTCCGCTGCGACCGCGCGGGCCGCGGTCGCCACGGCGAGCGCGGATCTGCAAACCGCCAAGGATGCGATGCAAGACACGCATCTCAGCTCTCCCATTACGGGCACGATCCTCGAGCTCGATGCGGTGCTCGGGACGATCATCTCGAGCCCGACCAACGACGTGGGCGGCGGCACGCAGATCTTGAAGATGGCCAACCTCGACACGGTGCAGGTCTCGGCGTTGGTGGATGAGACCGACGTGGGCAAAGTCAAAGCTGGCGCGCCGGTGACCATCACGGTCGATGCGTTTCCGAACCGCACCTTCGACGGCACCGTGCTGAAGATCGAGCCGCAGGCTCAGGTGAATCAGAATGTCACTATGTTCCCCGTGCAGGTGAACATCCTGAACCCGGGCCACGTACTCAAGCCGGGGATGAATACCGAGGTCGAGATCCACGTGGGCGAGCGGCACAACGTACTCGCGATTCCGAACGCGGCGCTCCGGACCCCGCACGACGTCGCTTCCGCGGCCGCGGTACTTCACGTCGACCCGGCCGCCGTGCAGCAGCAGATCGCTGCCGCGGCTCGGGACTCGGCGGCCGGAGCCCCGAACGGCGACGGCAGCTACATCGTGTTCACGAGCGAGAACCGCCGCATCGCCCCGCGCGCGATCAAAACGGGACTTACCGACCAGGACCACATCGAAGTCGTGAGCGGGCTGACCGAGCAGGATACCGTCGTGCTGTTGACCAGTGGAGGGTCGCCCTAGCCATGCTGCTTGGCGAGATCGTCAAAGTCGCGCTCGAGGCGCTGCGCGCCAACAAGCTGCGCTCGCTGCTCACCATGCTGGGCATCATCATCGGCGTGGGCGCCGTGATCACCATGGTGGCGCTCGGGTCGGGCGCCCAGAAATCCGTGCAGGACCGGATCCAGGCGCTCGGGCCGACCCTGCTCTCCGTGTATCCGGGCCAGAGCTTCATGCGCGGCGTGGCGAGCAACAACCGCGTCAGCCTCACGATGGATGACGATACCGCGCTCGCCAATCACGCGCAGTACGTGAGCGCCGTAGTGCCCGAGTTGAGCCAGAACCTGCAGGTGCAGCTGGGCGATCAGAACATCAACGTCAGCGTGGTGGGTTCGACGCCCAATTACGCGCCGGTGCATAACTACGCCGTGACGGCCGGCCGCATGTTCACCGCGGGCGACGATGCCGCGCGGCGCCGCGTTGCCGTACTCGGCGCCTCGGTGCCCGGCATGCTCAACTCGAATCGCGACGCGATGATCGGCCAGCAGCTGATGATTCGCAGCATCGCGTTCGAGATCATCGGCGTGCTGTCGGAGAAGGGCTCGCAGGGCTTCCAGAATCCCGACGAGCAAATCCTGATCCCGCTCGAGACGGCACGCTACCGCGTGATGGGCACGGATCGCCTCCGCGACATTACGGTCCAGGCCAGGGATCTCGCGTCGATGAATCTCGCGATGATCGAGATCGAGCGGGTGCTCAGGCGCCAGCACAAGATCCGGCCCGGGCAGGACAACGACTTTCAGATTCGCAATCAGACGGACATTCTCGCGACGCTGCAGCAGACCACCGACACGTTCAAGTACCTGCTCGCCGGCATCGCGGCGGTGAGCCTGGTGGTGGGCGGCATCGGCATCATGAACATCATGCTCGTGTCGGTGACCGAGCGGACGCGGGAGATCGGCGTGCGCAAGGCGCTGGGCGCGACGCGGTTCAACATCATGTTTCAATTTCTGGTCGAGGCGCTGGTACTCTGCCTGGTCGGCGGGATCATCGGAGTCGTCTTGGGCTCGGGCGGTGCGATCGTCATCTCGACGTTAGCGCACTGGAACACGCTGATTTCGCCGCTCGCGATTTTTCTCGCCTTCGTGTTCAGCGCGGCGGTAGGGCTGTTCTTCGGGATTTGGCCCGCGCGCCGAGCTGCGGGGCTCGATCCGATCGTGGCCCTGCGGTACGAATAAGGGAAGAGGGAAGGTTCAGGCGATCCGCGAGCACCCTGGGGATTCACCATGGGAATGGGATATGATTATTGAATGAGTCGACACTTTTTGCTCACGTCGTGATGGAGCCGTGACCCGCCAGATCACTGTGCACCCGTGATGTCGTGCGCCCGTTTACCCTTGCCCCTTCCCCCGTCCCCCTTCCCGCTTCCCGTTTCCCGCTTCCCCCCTGGTTACCACCCTCGAAATAATCCGGCGTCCGCGTAATCCCACAGGAGAAACGCGACCAACAGCGGGCTCCGCGGCTCCTGCATCGGGAAATCCACCCCCACCGAGCCGGCTACGTGTCCCAGGCGCGAGAGCCGGAACCAGAGCTGTGGCACGATCGAAAGCGTGCTCTCGTCTCCCGCCAACCGGGCGATCGTGCCGCCGATCTCGACCATCGGCGCGAACCTCCCCACTTCGCGACTCAGGGACAGGGCGTACGGGAATCCCGTGATCTGGGATTCTTCCCACGAGGCCGCGAACTCGCCCTGCACATAGAACACGCCGGTGGGATTGGTGCCGAACGCCACGTAGGGCTCGACTTCCCATGCGTCCTGCCGCCCCCAGTCCGGAGACGCTTCGATCCCGACGCTGGCAATCGAGCGCAGCGTATTGGAGTACCAGACGTTGTATTTGACCGCCGCAGTCGCGCCACCGAACGCCTGCGACAGGGAATCGAAGATCGTGCGCACGCTCGCCTCGATCTGAAACCGCGGGCCGAAGCGGCGCTCGTACAGCCACTCCTGTTCGTTCCCGTGCGTGGTAACCACCACTTCGTTTTCGGGATAGGCCTTCTCGGCGAAGAACGTGCGCGGGAAATTCAGCTCCCCGGGCGGCCAGGCCCGCTCCCCGCACAATGACCGGATGTACTGCACCACCGCCCGGATCTGCTCGGGCGTCGCGGCATCGCCGAACCCGGGCATGTCGAGCGACAGCCCGAACGCCGCCCCGCCTTCGCGCACCACGTCGATCCAGCCGCGCTCCGTCTCGGCGGTGGACCTGCGGCAATCCGCGAGGTTCGCGGGACGGGTGGACAGACGAGTCTGCCGCTGCGGCACGCCGCGGGCGTCCACGCCGTGGCATTGTGAACACCAGGCGCGATACAGGGCCGCCCCGGTCGAGTCCCCGGCGCCGAACCGAGCGGGCGCGGTGATGCCGAGCACAATGACCATCAGGACCACAGGGCGGACCCTCTACCGTGGCAGGCGGCCTTGCACAGATTAGGACCCGTGCATCCCTCCTTCGCGCAGGCGCTCACCGACGAATTTACCGCGAAACGGCGGCAGTATGTCCTCGCCAACACGCGCTGGCGCTGGCGCGTCGTAGGCTGCGGGCTCGTATTGCTGATTGGAGCACGGCTCGCCGGACTCACGTCGGTTCCCTGGTGGTTCATCGCGAGCTTCGCAGTCGTGTTCGGCGCGCTCAACTACACGCTGGGCCGCGTCGCCCGCGACCACTCGTTCCGCGTATGGCACGCGCACGCCAATATCGCCCTGGGTGCCGCGATGGTCTCGGCGGTGGCGTACGCCGCCCGGCCGAGCGGTGAGCTCGTGTTTCCGGCCTATCTCATTGCGCCGTTCCAGGCGGCGTACTACCTGGGACCCTACGAGGCCTGGGAGGCGCTCGTGCTCAGCGTGTCGAGCTTCGCGCTCGTGACGGCGCTCGATCCGGCGGCCTGGGGCTGGATGATGTTCGCAAAGGAAGCCTTGGTGTTGGTGTTCGTGGCCATCGCGATCGTCCCGACCATGCTGCGCATCGTGGCGCGGCTGCGGGCGACACGCGAGGTGCTGGCATTGGTCGAGTACGGCGATCTCACCGCCCGCGCGGCCGAAGACGAGCACGATGAAATCGGGTATCTCGCGGCCACCGTCAATCGCACCATCGACGCCACCGCGCAAACCCTCGGTGACGCCCAGCGCCACGCCTCGGAGCTCGACACCGTCCCGGTGGACGCGGACACCCCTCACGGGCGGTCGCTCGCCGCGACGGCGCAGCGCTTATCACGAATTATCGGACGGTTCCGCGTGAGCGATCCGAAAGCTCAGGTGGTCGAGCGTGGCGGGCCGCTGTCGGATTCATCCGGCAGGTCGAAGTAAGCCTGCAGCTCGTCCAGCAGATCGTCTCCCGAATACACACCGGTGAGAATGCGCTCCGGCCCGCCCGGATCGACCAGCACGTAGCCATACGGATAGTCCAGCCCCGAGAGCAGAACCGCGCGGCGTTGCTTGTTGGGGAGTGAGATGTAGAGCGTATCGGAGCGGGTTGCGAGGAGCTGGATGTCATTGTCCGCGAGCACCGAAGCGACCTCCGCCGTGTACGATCGCAGATCGTCGAACGCCGACGCGCGATCGTCCGACGAGAGCGTGTCGACGCCTTTGAGCCAGAACACGACCACGCTGGGATCGGAAATGACCTGCGGCCTGTCGCCACTCGTGTCGCTCGAGTCGCGCCGCAACGGGAACGCGGGAGCGGCAGGCCGGGCGCTCGAGTCTGTGGCCGCACGTTGGGGCAGTTTCCGGGAATGACACGCCGCGCCCGCTAAGAGAACCAATGCAATTGCCTGTCGCATGACCCGCAATATATTCGCGGAATGCCCGAGGGTCCGGCCGTAGTCTACTCGCAGTCCACATCGCATCCCCCGCCCCGGCTTCCGGTTCGTCGCCACCACTGGATTGTGCGTGTCACTCATTGGGCGACGGTGATCGTCCTCGCGGGCATGATTACGAGCGGCCTGCAAATCTACGAGGCGTATGCGCGGTTCGGGAATCGAGGCGCCCCGGCATATCCCAGTCCGCTGAACGGCGAGATGTTTCCCGCGTGGAGCCGGCTGGGCGGTTGGCTCGCGGGGGCGCTGAACTGGCACTTCGCGTTGATGTGGCCGCTGGTCGCGATCGGGCTGGCCTATACCGGGTATCTCGCCGCCAGCGGGGAGTGGCGTGCCCTCCTGTTCCGGCCGAGCGACGCCCGGGGCGCCGTGGCCATGATGCGCTATTACCTGCGGCTCTCGAAGGACCATCCGCCCCAGGGCAAACACAACCCGCTGCAGAAGCTCGCATACACGAGCATCGTGCTGCTCGGGTGCGCCGCGATCCTCACCGGTTTGGCCATCTACAAACCGCTGCAGTTCGGCTGGCTCACCGCGCTGTTGGGCGGATTTCAGGCCGCGCGCTACTGGCATTTCTGGATCGTGTGGATCTTCGTCGCATTCACGATCGTCCATGTGATTCTCGTGTTCGCGGTCGATCCGGCGTCGTTGCGCGCGATGCTGACCGGGATGTATCGCGGGCGGTTCCCATCGCATGATTGACCGTCGGGCGTTCCTGAAGCTCGCCGCCGCGAGTGGAACGGCGCCGCTCGTGGCGGCGTGCGGCTGGGATGGGGGCAACGCCATCCGGCCCCGCCTGCTCGACATCAGCCGCGTGAACGATTGGATCGGCGAGAAGATTCTCTACTCTCCCACGCGGCTCGCGCGCACGTACGATCCGGGGAAGCGCAGCGCAGCTCTGCCGAGCTATTTCGTTTCTCCGACCGTGCCCATGTGGCGCAACCCCGGTTCCTGGCGCCTGCGGGTGGACGGTCTGGTGCGAACGCCGCTCTCACTCTCGCTCGTCGACCTGATGCGGCTGCCCGGCATCACCTACACCGTGAAGCACCACTGCGTCGAGGGATGGAGCGCGATCGCAACCTGGCATGGCGTACCCGTGTCGACGATTGCTCAGCGGGCCGAAATGCTGCCGCACGCGCGCTACATCAACTTTGTTTCGTTCGACTCGGATTATTCCAACGGCTGGGATGTGGCGAGCGCGATGCATCCGCAGACGATCCTCGCGTATGCCATGAACGACCGCATGCTCGGGCCGGACCACGGCGCGCCGTTGCGCCTCTACTCGCCGACCAAACTGGGTTACAAGCTGACCAAGTACCTGGTGTCGATGACGTTCACCGACCAGCGACCGGGCGGATACTGGGAGGACCAGGGTTATCCGTGGTTTGGAGGGATATAGCGACTCCTAGATGCGCCCCTTGAGGCTCTCTCGCCGTATCGGCCCGGGGTCCGCGATCAACGCTCTCGCCTCATCCACCTTCCCCCAGGTATTGAACAACAGGACGCCCCGCACCCGCTCCTGCGCGAGATAGTAGATCACGCCTTCCCGATACGGCTCCTTCCAGTCGGCGACGGTCTCGAGCCGCGCGTCCAGATCCCCTACCGCCTCGTAGCCCAGCTCGAACAGATCGGAATAGAAGAACGGCAAATGATGGTACGGCTCGCTCGGTCGCACCATGTTGTGCCCGGCGATCTTGCCCATCATGTTGGCGTTATCCTCGTGCTCTACGCGCCTGCGTGTGTCCAGAGCGGGATTGAAGAAGTTCGCCACGTCGCCCGCGGCGAAGCAGATCGGATTGGTCGTGCGACAGAACTCATCGACGATGATCCCATTCTCCACCTGAAGGCCGGCTCGCTCGGCCAACTCGGTCCCCGGGGTAATCCCGAGGCCGGCCACGACCGCGTCACACGTCAGCTCGGTGCCCTTGGACGTGCGAATGGAATAGCCGTCACCCCGCTTCTCCACGCGGGTGACGGACTCCTTCACGCGCACGTCGACACCCTTGCCGGCGTAGTAGCTCGCCGTCTCTTTGGCGAGGTTGCGGGGAAATACGAGCCCGCAGAGCCCCTCCTGAGGCGCCACGATTACGACCTCGCGATCCTGTAAACGGATTGCGGCCGCGATTTCGGCGCCGATGAAGCCGCCGCCCACGACGACAAACCGCCGGCGCGCCGCCGTCAGCTCCCGCAGCCGGCGATAATCGTTCAAGGTGCGATAGTAGATGACATCGCTCGGGGCGACCGCGAGCCGTCGCGGCGTGCCCCCAGTCGCAAACAGCAGCTTGTCGAAGGTGTGCTGAGTGCCCTTGTCGTCGGCCACGGATTTCGCGCCCAGATCGAGACTCGTGACGGTCCGGCCGAGGTGCGTCGTGACACCACCCGGCAGCGCGCCCCGCCAGATCGAGTCTTCTTTCTCGCCCTTCCATAGAGCCTTGGAGAGTGGCGGCCGGTTGTAGGGCGGATGCGGGTCTGCCCCGATCATGCCGATGGCCCCGCTCGAATCGAGCTCGCGGATCCCGCGGGCAGCCGCGTCGGCGGTCATGCCGGCACCAATGATCAAGTAGGGATAGTGCGCCATGGAGGTCTACTCGGACCCGGGGTCGCGGCGGTGCTTTGCGTGCCGCTCATACCCACGCTTCGAGCGATGGACTTTGTGGGCGGGAGTCTTCAATCGCTCCTTGACCGGTGCGTCCGGATTGGGAACGCGGACGGTGATTTTCACGCCCTTCTTGCGCGTCATGCGGCGAGGCGCTCCCGGATTTGTCTCGCGTGATGGCTGCAGTGCCAGGTGTGAAATTGCAGCCACTCGGGCAACGTCAGATCTCCGAGCACGGGATGTTTGACGAACAGATCGCCGGATCGCCGCGGCAGGAGCTCGCGCGTCAGCCGCTCGAACCGCTCCACGCCCTCTCGAAACTGCCGTTCGACCGCCGCTCGCTCGGGTTGCACCGCGGGCAGCGTGGCTGGCGGCGCGCGCCTGCGCGGCGACCAGCCAATGGTCGTGATGAAGAAATATGCCGAGATCTGAAACAGCGTGCGCGGCCGCCGCCGCATTGGCTCGCGTTCGCGGCGCGACTCGAACGTCCGGCCGCTGTGCTCGATGCCCAGCGCCAGATGATGCACGATCTGGACGGGGCTCCATTTTCCGTCGCTGGCGCGATACCAGTCTGCGTCGGAACGCTGCGCGAGGGGTCCGAGGACCACGCTACTGACGTCGCTGAATGACGTCACGGAACGCCACAACAGGCGAACGCATCGAACGGACAATCGTTCACCGGACAGACGTTCGCGCCGGGCCCTGCGCCCTGATTTTTCGCCACGACATACGTGGCGATCGCCCCGCCCACCAGAATAGATGCCACCAATGCCCCGGTGCGCGCATCCGACGGCTCGCGCGCCTCGAGCTTCACGACTTCCGTGAACCTGAGACTGTGCGTGGCACCGTTCTCGGTCCCCTGCAGCGTGTCGCCAACGAGGTGAGGGGCGTCGAGCGTGAGCGTCGTCAAGTCGGAGCGCGTAACCCGGACTCTTGCGGGCGGGTGAGCGCCGGCCAGCTGGTCACGCTCGATGGGTCGCACCGTCGTGCACGCGAGCGACGCCAGGGTCAGGATCGTTCCCGTTGCGAACCGGTACGCCGTGGTGGGCATGGGAGTCCCTCCTCCAGCGCAAAATCATTATTGTTGTCCCACTTTGTACACCCCCTGGTAACCTGCGGGTGGGCCTGCTGCGCCGCTACCCGGTCTCGTTTCTTGTGATCGCGCTCATCCTCTGGAGCGCGACGAATCCACTCCCTTCCCTGCTCGACGCGGCCAGCGGCGCCCTCGTTCCTGACGCGGACCTGGTCCGTCCCGCGAGCTACGTGGCGATCGCGCCCGTGTCCAATGTGCTCGATGCCTTGACGTTTCTTGGGCTCGACCGGGCACGCGCGCTGCTTTTCACCTGGGCCGGCGTCCTGGCCCTTGTGGGTGCGCTTCGTCCTGGCAGCGTGCGCCGGCGGGTGCTCCGGGCCACGCTGGGCGTGCTGTGCGTGATCGTGGCGGTCGTGGCGACGATTTTTCTCCCTCGGCCGATCCCGCGTCTCACGGTCGACGACCCCACGCTGACCGTAATCGACTATCACGCGCACACCCGAGACTCGCACGATGGCCGCCGTGACTGGACCGTGAGTGACCTCGCGCGCTGGCATGCGATGCAGGGCTTCGAGGCGTCGTATGTCACCGATCACAACCGCGTGTTCCAGGGGACGACTGACGACCAGCCGATTGCGCTCCTGCCGGGCGCGGAATGGAGCGTGGACGGCCAGCATCTCCTGGCGCTCGGCGAAACCGCGCCGATCGATCCCGGGCGCTACACTCGCGATCTTGCGGCGCTGCTCGCGCTGTTTCCCGAGCTTCACAAGCAAGGAGCGCTCGCGATCGCCTCGATCCCGGAATACTGGCGCGCGCACTGGAACGACCTCGACGCGTTCGTGCGCGCCGGGATCGATGGCTTCGAGATCGTCAATTGCGCGCCCAAGGCCATCGTGTTTCCGCCCGATGCGCGGGCGCGGGTGGTAGCGCTCGCGAGGGCACACAATCTGCTGCTCACCGGAGGGAGCGACAATCACGGCTGGGGCAAGGCCACCTGCGTCTGGAACCTCGCCAAGCCCAGCGCCCATGGCTTCACGGCCAACCGCGTGGTCGCCCGTCCCATCGCGCTGCTCCAGTCGGATCGGCAAGTCTGGACGGCCGGGTACGACCAGGCGTGGCTCATGTTCCGCGGGCTCACGTGGCCCGAGCGTGTGAGTTGGCTCACGTGGATTCTGGTGCTCGGGATTTATCGTGCGGTCCCCCGGCGCGCGGGGGATGGCGGCGGGCTGGGTGTTCTGGCGCGCAGCTTGAAGGTGCGTGTGTTCCGGCGACCGGGTCCGGCCGGGAGTTAATCCGCTTTTTTGCACAAAGTACTTGACACAAATTCCCCTGATGACTAGGCTGTGGCCATGACATTCTCACGCCGCGCCGTGCGGCCGCCGGCCGACGCTCCCGCGCTGCACGACCGCGCGATGGACAACCTCCGCTTCATCCGCGAAACGATGGAGCGGGCGGGCGCGTTCACGGCGGTGCCGGGATGGGGCCAGGTGTGGGTTGGCTGCACGGCCGTGATTGCGGCGCTCATGGCTGCGCGGCAAAGCAATGTCGAGCTGTGGCTCGTGATCTGGCTCGCCGAAGCCGTTGTCGCCCTCGTGATCGGCGGATGGGCGCTGGCGCGCAAAGCGCACGCGGCGAACGATCCCATTCTCTCGGGACCGGCGCGGCGCTTTGGCTTGAGCTTTCTCCCGCCCATGGCCGCCGCCGGACTGCTCACGATCGCCCTGTATCGTGCCGGCGTATGGCAGGCGCTCCCCGCGACCTGGCTCATGATGTACGGCGCGGGGGTCGCGACGGCCGGTGCCTTTTCGGTGCGGGTCGTCCCCGTGATGGGATTGTGCTTCATGCTGCTCGGGGCCGTGGCGTTGTTCGGCCCGGCCGCCTGGGGCAACTGGTGCATGGCGGCGGGCTTCGGCGGGCTGCACCTGGTATTCGGCGCGATCATCGCTCGGAAGTACGGTGGCTAAGTCCAACACCGCTCGCCGGCCCGAACGCGCTCAGCGAAATGGCCCGAGTGCGTCACACGCCGCTCCTCATCCCGCTCCCGAGGCAGCGCGGCTCGACCGCCTCATCCATGAGCGCATCAGGCTGGGCATTGTGAGCGCGCTGGCCGTGAACGACAGCCTCACGTTCAACGAGCTCAAGCAACTGCTGCATACCACCGACGGGAATCTGAGCGTGCACGCGCGCAAGCTCGAAGACGCCCAGTACATCAAGTGCACCAAATCCTTCGCCGGCCGCGTCCCCAAAACCGCCTTCCGCCTCACGCAAACCGGACGCCGCGTCCTTCTGGAGTATTTGAACCACATGGAAGCGTTGATTCGGGTTACGCGCGAGGGGTCCGCGTGACCGCCTCCCGCTTGATTCATGTCGCCATCGTCATGGATGGCAACGGCCGCTGGGCGACCCGGCGCGGATTGCCGCGCACTGCCGGTCATCGCGCCGGGGCGCAGCGGGTGCGGCCGATCGTCGAAGCGTCGCCCGATATGAGTGTAGGCGCCCTGACGTTGTTCGCGTTCTCCGCGGACAACTGGAAACGCCCGCCGACCGAGGTCTCGGCCCTGATGCGCCTGCTCGCGCGTCATCTGCGGATCGAGACACCGCGGCTCCAGGCCAATGGGGTGCGGCTCGAGGTGGTCGGTCGGCGCGACCGCTTGCCCGCCCCGCTCGTCGCGGCGATCGTCGCGGCCGAATCGGCAACAGCGGGCGGTCGCAAACTGCACTTCCGTCTCGCCATCGATTACTCGTCGCGCGAGTCGATCGCGGCCGGACGGCTGCTCCCCGACGTCGACCTGCTCATCCGTACCGGGGGCGAGCAACGGCTCAGCGACTTCCTGCTGTGGGAGTGCGCCTATGCCGAGCTGTACTTCACCGAACGGATGTGGCCCGAGTTCGGACCCCCGGATCTCGCCCAGGCGGTGGCGGAATTCCAGGCACGCGAACGCCGCTTCGGCGCCGTCCCGAAGGCGGCCGCCTCCTAGCTTCGAAGGAGCTGCCCCTCGCGGGTGATCGCATGGATCTCACCGCGATCGTCCACAGCTATGGTGGACCCGCGCTCTTCCTCTGGGCGCTGCTCCAGGGAGAGGCGGCGGTCATCGTCGCGGGATCGCTCGCCGCGCTGGGGTATTGGCCGTGGTGGATCCCCTGGCTGCTCGCGGCCATCCCCGCCACGCTGGGCCACCAACTCTATTTCGAGCTCGGCCGTCGGTACGGCCGGCGGCTGGTCCCACGCTCTCCGGCGTTAGCGGCACGACTCGCGCACGCCGAGGCCATGGTGCGCGACCATGCGGCCGCACTCATGGTGTCGATGCGATTCGCTTATGGAATCAGGCTCCCCCTGCCGATTCTATGCGGTGCGTCGGGAATCGAACGCCCGCGCTTCTTCCGGTACAACCTCGCCACGGCACTCGGTTGGTCGCTGCTGTTCACATGGTGCGGATACGGTTTTGGCACGGCCGCGAGTGCCGCATTCGCGCGGGTGGAGCATTACGCGGCATGGGTGCTCATTGCATCACTCGGATTGGGCATTGCGGCATCGCTGCTCCTCAAAACGGTGGCAAAGCGGCTAACTTAGGCGCGTGTCTCCTACGCGCGTCCCGATCGTACACGTCGATGCGTTCACCGACCGGCCATTTGCCGGGAATCCGGCGGCGGTGTGTGTGCTCCCCGCCGCGCGGGAGGAGCGCTGGATGCAGGACGTCGCCAAGGAAATGAACCTGTCGGAGACGGCGTTTCTGCATCCCGAAAATTCCGGATATCGACTGCGCTGGTTCACTCCGGCCGCCGAGGTGGCGCTGTGCGGCCACGCGACGCTCGCCAGTGCCCACGTGCTGTGGCAGGACGAACATCTGCGCGGCGACGCAACCGCGCAGTTTCATACCAAGAGCGGCACGTTGAGCGCGCGGCGACTCGACTCGTGGATCGAGCTTGATTTTCCGGCCACGCCGGCGCAACCGGCGCCCACCCCCGCGGGCCTGCTCGAGGCACTCGGAGTTCGCCCGCGCACGGTGGCGCGCACGCGATTCGATTACCTGCTCGAGCTGGACGACGAGGCGCAGGTACGGGCCGTACAGCCGGACTATGGCGCGCTCGCGCGCGTCGAGGCGCGTGGAGTCATGGTCACGAGCCGGGGGAGTGCGCCGGGGTACGACTTCGTCTCCCGTTTCTTCGCGCCGCAAGTGGGGGTGAACGAGGATCCGGTCACCGGCTCGGCACACTGTGCGCTCGCGCCGTTTTGGGCCGAACGGCTGGGCCGGGTGGAGCTCGTGGGATATCAGGCGTCCGCGCGTGGTGGCACGGTCCGCGTGCGGCTCGCCGGAGACCGCGTGCTGCTCGGTGGTCAGGCGGTTACCGTGCTGCGCGGCGAGCTCGTGTAAGGTGGAGTCGACCACGACCGTGGCTGGCCGCGATCGCGAGGCACGCGCAACGCGAATCGCCGGGTACGGATTCGCGTTGGCTGCCGGTGCGGTCTGGGGCACCACCGGCCCCTTGAGCACCGCCCTGTATAAGGAAGGTGCTTCCCTCACCGGGATTGGATTCTGGCGTATTCTCGTGGGCTCGCTCGCGCTCATCGCCTATGGAATGACACGTCCAGGGTTCTTTCGGATCGACCGCCGTGGATTGCTGGTCGTCGGGCTCGGGGGAGGCGCGCTGGTCGCGCTGTTCGAGGTGGCGTATCAGTTCGGCATCGCGGGCACGGGCGTGGCCGGAGCGGCGGCGCTGCTCTATACCGCCCCCGTGATCGTCGCGCTGTTGGCGAAACCGCTGCTCGGCGAGACGCTCACCCGCACTCGCTTGCTGCTCGCCGTCGTGGTCATGGCCGGCGCGGCGTTGACCGTGCGCGGCGGCAGTCATGGTTCAGGGGTCACCACCGTTGCCATGCCCAGTCTCATTGCCGGTATCGCGGGGGGGCTGTTCGCGGCGCTGTCGTATGCGGGCAGCACGCTGCTGGGCCGCTGGTCGGTGCCGCGGTATGGAGCGCAGCGTGTCCTGCTGCTCGAGATCGCCGGAGGCACGCTCATTCTGGGGATCATCCTGCCGCTCGCGGGTCAGCCACCCATCATGCCGCCCACGCCCGGGGCCTGGCTGTACATCGCGGCGCTCGCCATCGGTCCCGTTTTGGGCGCGAACATTCTTTTCTTTGCCGCGCTGCGCCGGATCGACGCGGCGCCGACTGCCGTGGCGGCGACCGTTGAGCCAGTGGTGGGCTCGATACTCGCCTTGTTGCTCTTCTCCCAGCAGCTCACCGCTGTGGGATGGCTCGGGCTCGCGCTCGTTGTGGGCGGAGTCGCCGGTGGATATCTGACCGAAGGAGAAGCTCCCGTTCGCGCCGCGGAAGTCTGACCGCCGCGGCTCCGTTTCGTAACTCGAGGACCGCCCTGCATGCTCGCTTTCGTGCTCGCAGCCACGCTGTTGCAGCAGCAACAGCGACCGCCCCAGACGCCGCTTCCGTCGCTCCCGCCGCAGGTGGGCGACACGTCGCCGTTCCGGCGGCTCACGCTTCCCACACCGACCATGATCCGCACGGGCTCGGGCATGCCTGGCCCCGTGTACTGGCAGCAGCGAGCGGATTACGTCATCCGCGCGACGCTCGATACCGGGACGCAGACGCTCTCGGGCCGCGAAACCATACGCTACACCAACAACTCTCCGGATACCCTGCGATACGTGTGGGTGCAGCTCGACCAGAACATCTATCGCGCGGACAGCCGGGCGGGCTTCCTGGCGCCACCGGGCGCCAGATTCGCGGGCGGCGGATTTGTGGGCGGGTACACGATCGACGAATTCTCCGCGGTGCAGCGGGCCGAGAAGAAGACGAGCGGGCCAGCGGAAAAGCAAACGCCGCTGAAAATGACGGTGGACGGCACGCTCATGCGTGTCGATCTGGACCGCCCGCTGAATCCCAAAGGCACCGTGGAATTCAGCGTCGTCTATCATTTCCAGATACCCGAACATGGCTCCGACCGGATGGGAAGAGAGCTATACGCGGAAGGTTGGGAGTACGAGATGGCGCAGTGGTACCCCCGTATGGCCGTCTACGACGATGTACGGGGCTGGAACACCGAGCAGTATCTCGGCCAGGGCGAGTTTTACCTCGAGTACGGCGATTTCGATTTCGAGGTCACCGTTCCACGCAGCTTCATCGTGGTCGCGACCGGGACATTGCTCAATCCCGCCGACGTGTTGACGCCGACGCAGCGCGACCGGCTGGCCCAGGCGCTCAAGTCCGATCGGACAGTCGCGATCATCGGACAGAAAGAGGTCGGGAATACGTCGACCCGGCCCGCGGGAAAGACACCTTCGTTGACGTGGCATTTCGAGGCGAAGAACGTGCGCGACGTGGCCTGGGCCGCGGCGCCGAATTTCGTCTGGGATGCTGCGGGATGGGATGGAATTCTCGTGCAGTCGGCGTACCCGATCGAGGCCAACTCGGACTGGCAGAACTCGACGGTCTACGCCCGTCATTCGATCCAGCACTACTCGGAGAAATGGTTCCACTACCCCTACCCGGTCGCGACGAATGTGGGCGGCCCGGTGGGCGGCATGGAATACCCGATGATCGTGTTCTGCGAGGATCGCTCTGGCGGGCGCGGGCTATTCCAGGTCGAGACTCACGAGCTGGGACATCAGTGGTTCCCGATGACGGTCGGATCGAACGAGCGGCTGTATGCGTGGATGGACGAGGGATTCAACACGTTCATCAATATCTACTCGGAGATGGCGTTTTATCACGACTCGGTGCCGCAGGGGCGCGGGGCGGCGGTGCAATGGGCGCGGTTTGCATCGCTCGGGCTCGACCAGCCGCCCATGCTCCCGGCAGACCGAGTGGCCCCGCGGCTCTTGGGCCAGGTCGAATACAACAAGCCAGCCACGGGCTTGTATCTGCTGCGCCAGTACGTCATCGACGACACCACGCGATTCGACGCCGCCTTCCGCGAGTACATCCGCCGCTGGGCCTTCAAGCATCCCACGCCCGCAGACTTCTTCCGCACCATGGAAGACGGACTGGGCGAAGACTTGTCCTGGTTCTGGCGTGGCTGGTTCTACCGCACGGATGTCGTGGATCAGGCCGTCGACTCGATCAGCACGCTCAAGGATTCGAGTGGGGTGACGTTCACGGGCATTTTCCTATCCAGCCTGGGCGAACTTCCGCTCCCCGTCGACCTGCGGATCACGTTCGCGGACCGCTCGACGACTCGCGTGCGTCTACCAGTCGAGGTCTGGATGCAGGGGAATCGCTACGTGTACGTGCAGCAGTATCCGGATGACGTGACCAAGGTCGAAGTGGACCCCGACAACCGCATTCCGGACGTGCGGCGGGAGAACAATGTGTGGCCGAAGGGGCGGTAGATCGAGTCACGTCGTCGTCAGGCTGTGGCACGGTTGGGAGGCCGTCGCACGTGGGGCCGGGCGCGGGCGCCACGTGCCACGGCCTCTCCTTGACTACCGCGACTACCGCCCTCCAGCCGTCGCCGTGGGCCGCAGGTACTGATCGAGCCAGTCGAGCACCGTTCCCCACCACAGCCGGCGATTGCGCGGGTGCAGCACCCAGTGACTCTCGTCGGGGAAATACAGGAATTTGCCCGGCACCCCCCTGGTCCTGAGCGCCGTAAAGGCCTGATAGCCCTCTGACAGGTCCACTCGATAGTCGTGCTGCGAGTGGATGATCAGCATTGGCGTGTTCCAGTTCTGCACGAAGTTCGAGGGCGACCACTTGTCATAGAGCGGGCGGTTGGTCGAGGGCGTACCGCCGAACTCCCAGGTCACGAACCACAGCTCTTCCGTGGACCCGAACATGCTGATGGTATTGAACACGCCGTCATGATCCACGAGGACCTTGAACCGATTCGTGTGCCCCGCAATCCAGTACACCATGTATCCGCCGTAGGAGGCCCCCGCCGCGCCCATGCGCGTCGAGTCAACGTACGGCAGGCGTGACAGCACGTCCACGCCTTTCATCAGGTCGTCGTACGGATAGTCGCCCCAGTGCTGCGAGATGGCATCGGTGAACTTCTGGCCGTATCCCGTCGAGCCATGAAAGTTGACGGCCCCGATCACGTAGCCGCGGCTCGCGAACATTTGATAATTCCAGCGCGCGTGCCAGTCGTCTTCCCAGGCACCCTGCGGCCCGCCGTGGATCAGGTAAACGAGCGGATATTTCTTGCCTGATTCGAAGCCCGGCGGCTTCAGCAGCCAGCCGAACACCGAGTCGCCCAGCGCGCCAATGAACCCGAACGGCTCGAGCGGCCGCAAATCGAGCAGGTTCGTGAGTGAATCGGTATGGTGGCTCACAGGTTTGCCGTTGGCCCATACTTCCGGCGGCTCGGTATTGCTTTGATGCAGGTACGCCACCGTCTTCCCGTCGGCCGATCCGGCGGGATTGGTGTTGCAGCCGCCGGAATACACGACGGTCCGGCGGAACGAGGGCACGTCGATGCGATAGAGATTCAGACGTCCTCGCTCCTCGATGACGGCATAGAGACAATCCGATCCTGGACACCAGGAGTACGACCCGACCGAGAGCGTCCAACCGGCTGTGGCTTCCACGGGATTCGCGCTGCCCGTCCTGCCCCCGGTTCGCTGCAACAACATCAGCCTGCCGCGATCGGCCTCGAACCCGGGCCGCTCGAGCGAAACGTACGAGAGCCATTTGCCGTCCGGCGAATAGCGCGGCGTGTTGTCCGCCCCTTTGGAGGTGGTCGCGGCCTTGAGGCCCGTACCATCGGGGTTGAGCGTGTAGATATCCACGTTCGTGGTCGTCGCCACCGGCTCGTTGTGGATCGCGATCGCGATCTCCCGACCATCGGGCGCGACGCTCACGTCGCCATCTCCGCTGGTCGCGATGGTGGGAACGTCGCGGTCGTCGGGTATGAGGTCCCGGGCTTTCCCGTCAGCGACAGAGATCAGGAATTCGTGCTGTCGGTGCCCGGCCCGCCAATCGTCCCAGTGCCGGTAGAACAGGTCGGTCCACAACCGGGCGTCCGTGGGATACTGCCCGTTGCGCCTATCGATTTCCTGATCGGCGGGCCATTTGATGTCGCTCGTTACGAGCAATCCCTTGCCATCCGGCATCCACAGGGGGTCGGACACGCCGTCGGGCAGGCTCGTCAGCTTGCGCGCCTCGCCACCCCCCGTCAGCGGCAATATCCAGAGCTGCGGGCCCCCATCGCGCGAGGACACAAACGCCAGCGACAATCCATCCGGCGACCAGCGCGGTTGCCGATCCGAACCCGGGCCTTCCGTCACCTCACGGGTCGTGCCTGCCGCGATATCGGCAATCCAGATGCGGGACGTGCCCCGATTATCCTGCAGCGAGTACCGTGTCACCGTGTACGCGATCTTTTTCCCGTCCGGGGAGAGCTGCGGATCGGACACACTCGGCAGCGCGAGGTAATCGTCGATCGTGATGGCGCGCTTTTGAGCGGGAAGGGGGAGGGGGGAAGCGAGAAGGGCAAAACCCAATATCGCCAGTGCGCGTCGCATCGATTGTCCTTTCGATTTATTACCGCCTTCGACCGCGTTACCGCGGCCGACCGCCCTCTAATATTCCGGATGATTCATGATCGCGGTCACGACGTCCTCGAACACCCGGGAGGATGGCGTGATAGCGCCCGCGGCATCGGTGTGCACGTTCCAGGCGCACAGTTCGTTCAGCGCCGTGGCTTCCTCGTAGGTAAGCGTGAGCAGGTATCCAGCGCCGCTCGGCCGAGACTGCGACAGTACGCGCGCGAGCACATCGGGAAGATGTTTCGCGCCGCGCAGCGCCGCGAGCTGCTCCGTGGTCACGAATAGATCCATGCTCCCTTGCTTTGCTCGACCGGGGGCGAAATCTTCCCCATTCCCTGTGACCCCGCAACCGCCTAGCGAGGCCCGAGATGCCGCGGACTGAATTCATCGCGACCGGCTTTCACGTTCCGGCGCGCGTGGTCACGAATGACGACCTCGCGAAGCTCATGGATACCTCGGATGAGTGGATCACCCAGCGCAGCGGGATCCGCACGCGTCACTGGGTCGAGCCGGGCGATACAGGGGCCACGCTCGCGCGCGCAGCGGCGGCCGTGGCGCTCGAGCGGGCCGGCCTTCGATCCTCGGATCTGGACTGCATCATCTACTGTACCTGCACGCCCGATCATTTCGAACCCGGCAACGGCGTCTTCCTCCAGCGCGAGCTCGGCGTCTCGAATATTCCCGCCGTCGACGTGCGGAATCAGTGCAGCGGGTTCATCTACGGGCTCTCCATCGCGGATGCGTGGGTCCGCTCGGGACAATACCGCCGCATTCTGCTCGTCGGCGCCGAGGTGCACTCTCGAGGCCTCGACAAAACGACGCGGGGTCGCGACACGGCCGTGCTGTTCGGCGACGGGGCCGGTGCCGTGATCCTCGGCGCTACCGACGATCCCCGGCGCGGGGTGCTGTCCACCCATTTGTTCTCCGATGGTCGGGACGCTGAAAAACTCTGGGTCGACGGCCCCGGACTCGCGCACGATCCGTACGTGAGCGTCGAGATGCTCGCAGCGGGCCTGCACCGGCCGGTGATGGACGGCCGGGAGGTGTTCAAGGCCGCATCGGTCCGCATGCGGGAAGCGGTGGAGCTCGCGCTTTGCACCAACGGCTTCACCACACCCGACATGAGGCTCCTGGTCCCGCACCAGGCCAATCTCCGCATCATCGACATGCTCGCGAAGGAGATGTCGCTGCGGGACGATCAGGTGTTCGCCAACATCCACAAGTATGGCAATACGACCGCCGCATCGATTCCCATCGCGCTCCATGAAGCGCTGGCGCAGAACCGGCTGAATCGCGGCGAGCTGCTCGTGCTCGCGGCGTTCGGCTCGGGATTCACCTGGGCCAGTGCCGCGATCCGCTGGTAGAAAGGACTCCGTGAACATCGATCTGACCGGAAAACGAGCGCTGGTCGCCGGCGTGGCCGACGCATCGGGATTCGGCTTCGCCATCGCCAAGGCGCTGGCCGAAGCGGGGGCAACCATCTGTGTCGGCACCTGGCCCCCGGCATTGGGCATCTTTACGAAGCTGCTCGAGCGCGGAAAAATCGCCGATGCGCTCACGCTCTCGAGCGGTGCGCCGCTCGCGTTCGAGCGGATCTACCCGCTCGATGCCGCGTTCGACACGCTGGACGACGCGCCGCCCGACATCCGCGAGAACAAACGCTACCGCGACGTGGGCGATTTCAGCATCGCGGGGATGACCGAGCGGCTGCGCGGCGAGTTCGGCGGCCAGTCGCTCGACATCGTGGTGCACAGCCTGGCGAACGCGCCGGAGGTCAAAAAGCCGCTCGTGGACACGAGCCGGCGCGGGTACCTCGAAGCGTTGAGCGTTAGCGCGTACAGCAACGTCAGCCTGGTCAGCCATCTCGGACCGCTGATGCGGCCGCATGGCGCGTTTCTTTCGCTCAGCTACATGGCGGGGCAGCGGGTCATTCCGGGATATGGCGGCGGCATGTCGTCCGCCAAGGCGGCACTCGAAGCGGACACGAGAACGCTGGCGTACGAGGCGGGACGGCGATTCAACGTGCGAGTCAACGCGATTTCCGCGGGCCCGTGGGCTTCGCGGGCGGCGAGCGCGATCGGGTTCATCGATCAGATGATCGCCTACACGACCGCGAATTCACCGCTCCAGCGGCAGATCGATGCCGAAGATGTGGGAAACACCGCGCTCTTTCTGCTGTCCCCGCTGGCGCGGGCGATCACGGGCTCGGTGATCTACGTCGACAACGGCTACCACATCATGGGGATGGCCGTAGCGCCGGCGCCGCTGCCGGGCTCAAACGACCTTTAGCGCTCCGCGAGCCAGCGCTTCCGGTTGGCCGGCGACCACGCGCAGCGCGCGGACCGCGGCCAACGCGAACGTCTTTCCCACGCCCTTTTCGATCTCCTCGAGCGCCCGCCATTTGGGGAATGCCTCACGCACCGGCGTGGCCATTTGCAGCGTCTCGAAGGAATCCGCCACGGCGAGGATCTTTACCGTCAGCGGGATTGGAAGCGAATCGATCTCCCAGTCTTCGCCGACGATTTCGTAGTAGTGACCATACTCCGCGATGATCGCGGCCGCGCCGTGCATGGCGCGCGCGACGGAAACCGTCGCATCGCTTTCCGACCGCGCCAGGAGCCGAAGCAGCCGCTGGTCGCGGGTTCCCACCTCGTGCAGCAACGCCGCCACGTGCAGATTTTCGCGGTCGTCCTCCGATAGCCGGAGCTCGTTCGCGATCGCGTCGGCCACCTGCGCCACGCGCGTGCTGTGCCCCTGCTGATGCTTCTCAGTGGATTCGATGTGAAAGGCGAGCAGCTCGAGCGTCGCGAGATAGGCGTTCTTCACTTCGCCCAGACGCAGCTCCCGTTGCTCCGCGAGTTTCCCCACCACGTAGCCCGTCAGGATGAGAAACCCGCCCCAGGGAACGAGGGCGAGCAGCACCGGCGTCGAGAACCCCGGCGCCGAATCCAGTCCCTGCACCGCCTGAAAGAAGAATACGAGCCCCACGACGAACAGCCCGGACATCACGGCAAAGCGCCGACCGCCGTAAAACCCGGCGAGGATCATCGGCAGGTAATAGAAATTCAGGAATGCAAGCTTGTCATCGATTGCGGCGTGGATGACCACCATCGCGCCGACCAAGAGCAGCACGAAAATCCGCTCGAAGTGGCGGAAAAAGAACAGCTTGGCCCTCTCCACGAAACTCGGGCGGACCACCTTACCTCGCTTGATTTGTGTGCGGGGGCGCGGCAGCGAAACTGGGAAAACGCGTCGCGCCGCGCAATAGCGGCGCCAGCGGCAATATTACAAGTTGGGCTGCCGCAATACCTTACGATTTCGCGACGCGGAACACTCCGCTGATATTTGCGGCAGCGAACTCGACGATTTCAGGCTGGGCGACGCCGGCCGCAACGTAGGGATCCTGGGCAACCACGGCCTCGAGCGCCGCGCGATCCGGAGCCATCGCGATCAGCACGCCCCCGGTGGGAGGGTTCCGCCGCGCCCATGCATGGAATATTCCTTGCGAGGCGTAGCGCTCGATGTGTTCGATGTGCCGTGCCCGGACGGCATCGACGTCGGCGAGCGGCTTGGTGTAGTTGATCAGGATCACGTAGAGCATCGCGTCCTCATATCCCGTGCAGGCGCGGACGGGCAACTGGGGATAGCGCGGAAACCGGGGGTCGGCCTCCGCGCGCGCACACCGGAAGTACAGCGACGCGCGTCGCGTCGCGACGGCGCGCATCCAACGGCAGCTGAAACACAGTCCGACCGACTCAGCGGTGTTCATTCGCGTCGCCGAAAACTGCGGTCGCCCCGTCAGGAGAGGAAGAGTACGTTACACGCATGAGCGCGACCAAAGTGCAGCTCGGCTTCGAGCTGAACGGGGAGCGCGTAGAAGCGGCCTTCGCCCCGCATAAGACATTGCTCGAGGTGCTCCGCGAGGATCTCGGCCTCACGGGCACGAAGCACGGCTGCGAGCTCGGTGAATGCGGCACCTGCACGGTGCTGCTCGATCAGCTGCCTGTGCTCTCCTGTCTCGTGCTCGGACAGGCCTGCGCCGGACGGCGGATCGAGACCGTCGAAGGAATGGCAGACGGCGCGCGGCTCCATCCCTTGCAGGAGGCGTTCGCCGAGCTGGGGGCGGCACAGTGCGGCTACTGCACTCCGGCGTTCCTGCTTGCCGCGGCCGCGCTGCTCCGCCTCGATCCCACCCCATCACGCGCGCGGATCAAAGAAGCCCTCGCGGGCAATCTTTGCCGCTGCACCGGCTACATAAAGATCTACGAGGCGGTCGAGCTCGCCGCACGGCGGATGCGCGGCGAGGCGGCGTCGCCCGCAAGAGAAACGCTTTATGGGAGCTGAAACGCTCCGCGTCGTCGGAACCGCGACCAGAAAAATCGACGCGACCGCGAAGGTCACGGGACAAACCCGGTTTGCCGACGATATCGCACTGCCGCGTATGCTGTTCGCCCGGCTGCTGCGCTCCCCGCACGGGCACGCGCGCATCCGGAACATCGATACGAGCCGAGCCTCGGCGCTGGAAGGAGTGAAGGCCGTCCTCGTGGGTCGCGATCTACCCATTCCGTTCGGCATCCTGCCCGTGAGCCAGGATGAACATGCGCTGGCGCTCGATACCGTGCGGTTCGTAGGGGATCCGGTTGCCGCGGTCGCGGCGACGAGCGAGGAGATTGCGACCGCGGCACTCGAGCTGATCACGGTCGAGTACGAGCCATTGCCGGAGATCACGTCGCCGGAAGACGCGCTCGCGAAGCCCGAGCCGCGCATCCACGAGTACGGCCCATCCGGGAATGTGCACAAGCTCATCGCGCTGGATTTCGGCGGTGTGGAAGAGGGATTCAAGTCCGCCGACGTGGTACGCGAGGACACCTTTTTCTTCGCGGGTAACACCCACCTGCCGATGGAGCAGCACGCCGCAGTGGCCAGCTGGTCGGCCGACGGAAGGCTCGTGCTCTGGAGCTCCACCCAGACGCCACACTACGTGCACCGCGCGCTCGCCCGGGTGCTCGAGCTCGAGCCCGCGCGGATTCGCGTGGTGGCCACGCCCAACGGCGGCGCCTTCGGTGGCAAGAGTGATCCGTTCGGCCACGAGATGGTGGTCGCCAAACTCGCGATGGAAACCGGGCGTCCGGTGAAGATCACGCTCACGCGCGAAGAAGTGTTCTACTGTCATCGCGGCCGGCATCCCACGCTGATGTGGATCCGGACAGGAGTAAAGCGCGACGGAACGATCACGGCGCTCGATTTCAAATCGCTGCTCGATGGCGGAGCCTATGGGTCGTACGGTGTGGCCAGCACCTACTATACCGGCGCGCTCCAGACCGTGACGTACGTCGTTCCGCGCTACCGATTCCGCGGCGCGCGCATGTTCACCAACAAGCCGCCGTGCGGTCCCAAGCGCGGGCACGGAACGCCGCAACCGCGCTTCGCGCTCGAAGTCCACCTCGACAAGATCGCGGAGCAGCTGAACATCGATCCCGCCGAGCTCAGGCTGCGCCAGCTCGTGCCGGCCGGAAGCATCACCGTCAATCATCTCCGGATTGGATCGATGGGGCTGGGCGATTGCATTCGCAAGGTTGTCGCGGGATCCGCATGGGCGACCAAGTTTCGCCGGCTCCCCTACGGCAAAGGCGTCGGGCTGGCGTGCTCGAGTTACATCACCGGCGCCGGACTTCCGATCTACTGGAACGACATGCCGCATTCCGGCGTGCAGCTCAAATGCGACCGTGGCGGCGGGGTGACCGTCTTCTGTGGTTCGACGGAGATCGGGCAGGGATCGGACTCGGTGCTGGCGATCGTCACCGCGGAGGTGCTCGGGATCGATCCGTTCGACGTGGCCGTGGTGGCCGGGGATACCGATCTCACCCCGGTCGACCTCGGCAGTTACTCGAGTCGGGTTACGCTGATGACGGGGAATGCCTGCGTAGTGGCGGCAAAGCGGGCACGCGCGGTGATTGCACGGCATGCCGCGCCCATGCTGGGCATTCCGGAGCACCGCGTGACCTTCGCCAGATCGCGCGTGTTCGACTCCGGCGATCCGTCAAATGCCATGACGTTCGCCGCGGCCGTGCAGCTGGCGGAAGCGCGCGAGGGAACCGTCGGAACGGTTGGCTCCTACACTCCACCGCGCCATCCGTCGCCGTATCGCGGATCGGGCGTCGGCCCCTCCCCGGCTTATTCCTACAGCGCCGCCGTCGCCGAAGTCGAGGTCGAACCCGACACCGGCATCGTGCGCGTTCCTCATATCTGGGTAGCGCATGACGTGGGCCGTTCGATCAATGCCGCCGCGGTCATCGGACAGATCGAGGGAAGCGTTTATATGGGGCTGGGCGAAACGTTGATGGAAGAGATGAGCTACCGGGCGAATCGCGGCATGGTGCACAAGGCACCGAGCATGCTCGAGTACAAGAGTCCCACGACGCTCGAAATGTGTGAGGTCACGAGCTACATCGTCGAGCATCCCGATCCGAACGGTCCGTTTGGAGCCAAGGAGGTCGGCCAGGGTCCGCTGTTGCCCGTCATGCCGGCCGTCGCGAACGCAGTGTACGATGCGGTCGGCGTGCGGATCGACGAGGTACCGATCACGCCTGAGAAGGTGCTCAAGGCGCTCCGCCGCAAAGCGAAGGGTGAGGCGCCGCGCTTCGGACCCGCCGCGTTCCCCGATATCGACTGGCCGGAAACCACGCCGGTCCCGATTCCCGAGGCGGAGCACTGATGCTCCGCCTGCCGAGCTTCAGGTATTTCGAGCCCACCACGCTGCGCGAGGCAATCGCGCGGAAGGTGGACGCGGGACCATCAGGCATGTACGTGGCCGGGGGTACGGACCTCTACCCCAACATGAAGCGGCGCCAACACGAGCCGAAGACGGTCATTTCGCTGATGCACGTTGGGGAGCTGAGGGCGGATCGGCGGACGGGCGCACAGGCAGACCGAGTCATCGAGCTTGGCGCGGGCATCACGCTCACAGAACTGTCCGCCTGTGCGCCCGTCCGCCGATCCGCCGACGTTCTCGCCCAGGCCGCCTCCCTCATCTCGACCCCGCTGCTCCGCAACATGGGCACGCTGGGCGGCAATCTCTGTCTCGACACGCGTTGCAACTACTACGATCAGACGTACGAGTGGCGGAAAGCGATCGACTTCTGCATGAAAAAGGACGGGGCGATCTGCTGGGTCGCGCCATCGAGTCCGCGCTGCTGGGCGGTCAATTCGTCAGACCTGGCACCAGTGGCCGTGGCGCTGGGCGCGGAGCTCGAGTTCGCCGGACCGGCGGGGAGCCGACTCGTTAGGGCGGCGCAACTGTATCGCAATGATGGGATCCGGTATCTCGAAAAGGACCCGGACGAGATTCTCGTCCGCGTGAACGTTCCTCTGACGCGCGGCGCCGACGCGGTGTACGAGAAGCTCAGGCGGCGGGGGGCGTTCGATTTTCCCGTGCTCGGCGTCGCAGCCTGGATCCGGTGGGACGGGGAGGTGGTGGCCGAAGCGCGCATCGTGCTCGGCGCCGTCGCGAGCTATCCGCAGCAGATCGAGGGAGCGGGTGCCGCGCTCGCCGGAAGCCGTCTATCCGATGACGCCATCACCCAGGCCGCGCTCGCGGCCTTCGACCCCGCGAAGCCGATGGACAACACGGATTTCGACCTCTCCTGGCGCAAACAGATGACGCGGGTGTACGTCACTCGAGCCCTTCAGGCGCTACGAGACCGGCGGCGCCGGATGGCGCCGCTTGTGACCGCCCACCCAACATGATCCGGAAAGCCAACGATGGCTCGAGCAAGCGCGTGGGCGGATCGAGCAGCAGCAGGACTCTGAGAAACGCGCGGTAGACGACGGGATCGCGTGCGGTCGCCGTGTACACGCGACCGATGTACCACTCGAGCAACGACGCGCCTTTTCGCTTCCTGCCGGTTACGCCTTCATGCCGGAAATCCTCGGTGATCGTCAGCATCCACGCGGGCGCCACGATTTTCGCCACTCTGGGAAAGTAGGCTCTGCCGAGGTCGTCGAGACGATCGGGCGCGCTGCGGCGCAGGCTCTCGAGCAACGCCATCGCTTCGAGGGCGGCGACGGTGATGCCCTGTCCGTACACGGGGTTGAAGCTGCACAGCGCATCGCCGAGCACGAGAAAGCCTTCAGGCAGCCGCGGATGTTTTTCGTAATGCCGCCAGCGATTCGCGGGAAATTGATGGAATGCGAAGTCCGAAGCGGGCTCGAGCCGCGGCAGTAGCGCCCCGATTTCCGGTGCGGGCAGGCTGTGCGCGAATCGCACGAACCCCACGTCGTCGGTCGGCGCATGGTCGCCGCTCCATCCCCCGAGGGTCGCAATCCAGCGATCGTCTTCCATGGGAAACAGCGCGCCGAAGCGGCGTTCCCGCGGCGGGCGCGGGAGCACGTAGGCGGCCTTCATCCCGGGCAAGTCGCCCGGCCGCCGGCGATACAGCCGGCTCGTGTAGCCCACATTCACGGTGACGCTCTCCTCGGGCGCCGGCGCGTACCCGAGCGCCCTGAGCCACGCTGGAGCTTGCGAGCCGCGGCCGCTCGCGTCGATGACCAGGTCTCCCGCGAGCAACGTGGCCTCTCGCTCCGCTCCCCCTCCCGCTTCTCGTACCACCACTCCGGTGACACGGGTGCGAAGGTCATCGGTAAGCAGGCCCGAGATTTCCTGCCGATCGAGTGCGGCCACGTTGGGGCGGGCGAGCACGCGACGGCGTATTTCGCGTTCGAGATAGGGGCGCGTGAGGAACAACAACCGTGCATCGGTGGGGCAGCGCACCTTGTAGCTGCCAAACTGAAAAATGCGCATGTCGTTGCCGATATCGACTACCGTCGCGCCGCCCGAGATCAGCGCGTCGGCGGAGCTCGGGAACAGGTCGCGGACGATGCTCTCGCCGCGCTTGAGCAGCACATGGAAGTGCCGGCCCTGCGGAACGCCTTTCCGGGCCTCACTGGTGTCGTCGAGCCGATCACGCTCGACAATCGTGACGCGGGCGAAGTGATCGCTCAGCACACGGGCGGCAAGCAGTCCGGCGAGGCTGCCGCCAATGACAATGGCGTGCTGTCGTGTGTTCGTGGGTTGCAACGTCTTCCCCTTCCCCTCTCCGGTTCAGAGCGCGGGGGCGCGGGGCGAATATGGGGAAGACGAGTCCGGGCGTCCATGTTGCACGCCCGGACACACCGCTCAGGTGACGAGCGTCTCGATTTCTTGGGCCGTTCTCGAAAGGATCTCGGCGAGACGTTTCCGAGTGGCGTCGTCAGACACTTTCCAGCCTACCCGGTACACGTTCTTGACGACTTGACCCAGGGCGCGGTTCACTTCAGCCATGGACCCGCCAACCGTGCGTTCGACCGCATCGGCGACGCGATCGAAGATCTCCTCCACGACATCCTTGTGCTCGAGCAGGAACGCCCGTCCCTGGTCGGTGATCTCATAGACCTTCTTGCCGTCGACGTCGCGCGCTTTGACCAAGCCCTCGTCCTCGAGCCATTGCAGCGTCGGGTAGACGGTCCCGGGCGACGGCGAGTAGGCGCCGTGCATCCGGTCCTCGAGCTCCTTCATGACTTCGTAGCCATGCCGCGGTTTGTCCTGCAGCAGCTTGAGAATCACGTATTTCATGTCGCCCGACCCGAACCACTGCCGCCGACCGCCGCGGCCGCCCCATCCCCAGGCCCTCGGGCCGAACCCGAATCCCTGCCAACCGAATTCACGTCTCATTTTGCGCCTCAGTACGATGTTACAGTAAGCTATTCTTGTGAGATATATCTTGTCAACCCCATACGCGTTGACTTGCTTGGCACACAAGGGGTTAGACGGTGCTCCAAGTCACCGAATGCCTTTAATTTGCGTCACTCACTGGCGGGTATAGATTTACCCGCTCGCAGTTCCTAAAAAAGCTGCGCCCTAGAAGGAGATGGCATGTCTGTGCGGGTGACTCCCCACCCCGCGTGGGTGGCTGAGTTGGATTCGGCTCTCGAGCCACAACGAGAGGCGATCCTCGACACTCCGGTGGTGATGGATGCCTCCGAGAATCAGCTCACGGACGGGAAGATTCAGAACTTCCTGGTGGCATTTTACCCGATCATCCGGGACTTCCCCCAGTGGCTGCAATTGCTGCTCGACCGTTCGCCCGCGGATGGGCAGGCCTTTTTCCGCGATAACATCCGTGTCGAGAAGCGTCACGACGCGATGTGGCGGGCCATGGGCGATGGATTCAACGTGCCGCGCCAGCGCTTCCAGGTGCCGGAGCCGATGAATCCGGAAACGCGCGTGTTCCACAATTATCTGACCTCGATGTGCCGGACGGCGGCGTTCGCCACGGCCGTCGGCGCCGTGAACTACGCCGTCGAAGGCGTGGCTCAGAAGATTTCCGAAAAGGCGCTGCGCGGTCTGGGCAAGAATGAAAAGATCGGTCCGCGTGGCCGCTGGTGGCTCGAGGAGCACGCGAAGTACGACGATGAACACCCCGTTCACGCGCTCGAGATCATCAAGAGCTGCGTGGCGAAGGGGGAGGATCCCGACGAGGTGGCGGCTGCCTCTTCGAAGAGCCTCACGTTGATGCGGGAGTCGATGCTGGCCTCGTATGCTGCATGACTAAGCGCAATCGCGCGGCACCGGCACGGGAACTCCGTGCCGGCGCGGCCCCGCGCAAGCGAGCGTTCGGCGCCGTCGACGCATCCGTCATCGCCCGCGAGATCGTCGCGGCGCTTGCCGATGCGGTCGTCGTGACGGGTCTCGACAGCCGGATTCTCACGGTCAATCGCGCCGCGGCAGAACTGTTCGGTCGAGCCCTCGAAGACCTTCCCGGAACGTTGATCGACGATCTCGTCGTCGCGACCGAGCGGCCGCTGTTCGCCGAGCGGGAGCGGCGGGTCCAGCGCGGCGAAGACCAGCGGTACGAAACCAAAATCATCCGCGTGGACGCCGAGCGGGACGTGGGCGTCTCCAGTACTCCGCTGATCGTGGACGGCCAGCTCATGGGCACGGTCGCCACGATGCGAGACATCACCGAGCAGAAAGTCGCCCAGGACGAGCTGGCGCGCTCCGAGGCCCGGTATCGCAACCTGGTCGAGTCGGCCTCTGACGCGATCGCGACCTTCGATGCGAACGGCCGGTTCACGACCGTCAATCACGCAGGCGAGATCGTCTCCGGACACACACGCGAGGAGCTGATCGGGCAGTGGTTCGCGCCCATGCTCCCCGATGACGAGCTCCCCAAGGTGCTCGGCCACTTCCAGAAGGCCCTGGCTGGCGAGACGGGTCTCTACGAGACTGCGTTCTACCGGAAGGACCGCGAGGTACGGACCATTTCGGTCACGTACTCGAGCCCCAAGCGCGACGAGGAAGTGCTGTGCATCATCCGCGACGTCACCGACGGGAAGATGCTCCAGGAGCAGCTGATTCAGTCCGAGAAGATGTCGGCGATCGGCCAGCTCGTTTCCGGCGTGGCGCACGAGCTGAACAACCCGCTCGCCGGCATCTCCGCCTTCGCCCAGCTCTTGCTCACGGAAAAGCGCTTCCCGCCCGACCAGCGCACCGCGGCGGAGATGATCTACGCGGAAGCGCGGCGCGCCTCGCGCATCGTCCAGAACCTCCTCACGTTCGCGCGGCAGCACAAGCCGGAGCGGACGTCGACGTCGATCAACCAGGTGCTCGACGATACGCTCGAGCTCCGCGGCTACGAGCTGCGGGTGCGCGGCATCGACGTCAGCCGGGAGTACGATGAAACCCTCCCCGACACGATGGCCGATGCGCACCAGCTGCAGCAGGTGTTCCTGAACCTGATCACCAACGCGGAGCAGGCGATGGAGCGCCAGCAGCGCGAGGCGCAGCGCCTCATCGTGCGCACCGCGCGAGTCGGCGACGCGATCCGCATCGAGATCGAAGACACGGGACCGGGCATTCCCTCGCACCTCATCGAGCGGATCTTCAACCCGTTCTTCACGACCAAGCCCACCGGCTCGGGAACGGGGCTCGGCCTTTCGATCTCGCTCGGGATCGTGCGGGAGCACGATGGCAAGATCTGGGCGGAGAACTCCCCGGGCGGCGGCGCGCGCTTCATGGTGGAGCTGCCGCTGGTGGCGGCGAATACGGAGGAAGTCTCGGAACACGCTCCGGCCACCACGCCGGTGGGTGAGCGGCTGCGGATCCTCGTGGTGGATGATGAGGCGTCGGTCCGCGTCGCCCTGCAGCGCTACTTCCAGAGCCGGGGCCACGATGTGGAGACCACGGCGAGCGGGCGCGACGGCCTCGCGCGGCTGCGGGATGCGAAGTTCGACGCGGTAGTGGTCGATATGCGAATGCCCGATCTGTCGGGCGAGCAGCTGTATGAAGAACTGCGGGCCCGCGATCCCGAACACGCGGAGCGGGTCGTCTTTACCACCGGACAAATGGTCGAGGAGCGGGTGCGGAATTTCCTGGCGTCGACCGGACGTCCCTACGTTCCCAAGCCCTTCGAATTCACCGCGTTCGATCAGGCCCTTCCCGCGGCCCGTCGCATCGCGTAACCCGGTCTAGCCCTGCGGCGCGTCCCCGCCCTCGGAGTCGGGACGCATCTCTCTGAATCTGAAGTGATGCATTTGATTGTCACGGGCCGGCACGTGCCACGTGATCGTGGCTCGCTTTTGCCGGCGCATGATGTCGATCGAGACCGTCTCGCCGGCCTCGTACGAGCGGAGAATGCGCATCGCGTGCGCCGCAGAAGTCGGTTTGCGGCCGCCGATCGCGAGGATCACATCGCCGCTCTTGAGCGGGAGGGACGTATCGCCCGATGCCTTGACGACGAGAATGCCTTCCTTCGTGCCGAAATACTCTCCGAGATCGGGGTTGAGCGACACGATCTGCATGTCGCACCATTCGCCGAAACAAAACATGAAGTCGTCCGGCCCCGGAATCATCGACACGCGCCCACCCGGAAGCCCGGGTGGGACCGCGAATCGATCGACGCCGGAGATCACACTCACGTCGCCCGCGACGAGCGTCGTCGTCCGGACCGCCACGCCGCGACGATACTCGACGCGCACGGAATCGCCGGGCTCGAGAGCGCGAGCCAGTTCGACCAGCTTGCGACCGGGGCCCGAGCCGCCCGCCTCTTCGGAGGTTGCGCCCGCGAGGGCGCTGCCCGAAAACTTGGTGATCACGTCGCCAGCTTTGAGGCCGGCTCTGGCGGCGGGACTGCCTGGAGTGACGGCTTCGATGTGGGCGCCGATGCTGTCAGTCTCGGGATCGGCCTGCGTGTTGACGAGCACGCCAAGCCGGCCATGGTGCTCCCCGGGCGGGAAGCCGTATCGCGGGTCACCGGGGCGTGTCGGGTTCTGCGCCTGGGCTGTGCCCGGCGCGACGATCACGACAGCCACGAGTGCGAACATCCATTTCATCCGGCCAGGCCCGATCCTTTCCCTCAATCGCAAAGACGGTTGGCTACAGACCCACGTACGCCGCGTTCGTCGCATGCACGTCGACGAGCTGCTGCATGAGATTCACGCGATCCTGCCACAGCTGCACGGCCGCCTGCCCGATTCCGGGTTGCCTACCCTCGAGACCGGAAAGCTGCGCGTCCACGGCGGCGATCTGGTCTTCCAGGACGGCCGCCATCGCCGCCGCGCGGCCACTCTCGACCCGCGAGTCCGGATCGAGGCTCTGCAGCTCCGCCTCGAGCGACGCAGACTGCTGCTTAGCCTGAACCAGCTCCTGCGCGTAAGCGGGCGTCACCTGGTGCGGCCGGAGCACGAGCACCCCGGCAAGGAGCGCCGCGGCGGCCAACCCCGAAGCCATCCAGCGCTGCCGGCGCCGCGCCTGCGAGGCCAGCACCTGATTGCGGATGGCCGGCCAGCGACTGCGCGGGGGGGACAACGGAGGCAGCGCCTTGAGCCGCGCCACGCGCTGATACATGGCGTCGAGCTCGGTGTGGCACACCTCGCACCCATCCAGATGCTGTCGTGCCCACGACGATCCCTCGTTGTCGCGCAGCGCCAGCAGGTCTTCAAGCGTGCAATGCATCATTCGGCCGTTCGCTCCTCGCCGAGCAGGCGACGCAACTTGCTGTGCGCGCGCGCCAATTGTGATTTCGAGAAACTCGCTGTCTTGCCCATCATGTCCCCGATCTCTTCATGCGTATATCCCTCGACATCGTGCAGCCACACGACGGCCCTCGAGGTCTCACTCAGGTTCTCGAGCGCCCGTTCAAGGTCGACGCGAATCGGTACGCTTGGCTGGGCCGACGATCCCGCGAATTCTTCGTCGAACGTCTCTTCGTTGCGCACCTGGCGCCGGCGAATGCGCATCAACGCCTTCGACGCCGCAATCTGCCGGATCCATCCCCAGAGATGACCTTCCCCGCGGAACGACCCGATGCTGCGCACGACCTCGAGGAACGTTTCCTGGAGCACGTCCTCGGAGTCTTCGGGGCTCCGCAGGATCCGCCGCGCGAGATTGTAAACCGGGGTTTCGAAGGCACGGTACAAGGCTTCGAGCGCCTCGAGGTCACCGGATTTTGCGCGGGCGATCAGAACATCCGAGACGGCCAGTGAGATACTCATCTCCCCATGAATTAGTGATGTTGCCCTGCATACAAACGTCGCACGTCGGACTCTGCGAGGTAAGTGGTTGGCATCTTGGAACTTGGAGCAGCCGGCGGTATCTTCCGGCATGACCGCTCCCGACCGCCCGACGCTGCACTCCTGGCTGCACCACTGGCAGGACGAGCTCGATGCCGCCTACCTCTACGTCGCCCTCGCCTCCGAAGAAGCCGACCCGCGAAAGCAGGAAATCTATCGCCAACTGGCGCAGGTGGAGCGGCGGCACACGGACTTGTGGGCCAAGCTGCTGGCCGACAACGGTCACCCCGTTCCTGCCAACGAGCGTCCATCGCTTTCCGCGCGGATCATGGCCTGGCTTGGGCGCCGGTTCGGCCCGCGGTATCTCCTTCCGCTGCTGTTGCGAGAGGAAGGACGTGAGGTCAAAGGGTACATGGATCTGCATTCGGCCTCGCGTGCCGAGGACGCCCGTCAGGTCTCGCTCACGTTGGCCCGAGAGTCGGCCGAGCACGCCGGCACGCTTGCGAGCCTCGCGGGCCAGAGCGCCGAGCCGTGGCACCGGACGGAATCCGGCGGATTCCTCCGCAACGTCGTGTACGGCTTCAATGATGGATTGACCGCGAACTTTGGCCTGGTCGCCGGCGTCATCGGCGCGTCCGTCGCCCCCCATGTCATTCTGGTCTCCGGGATCGCCGGCATGATCGCCGACGCACTGTCGATGGGAGCCTCGGGATATCTCGCGGCGAAGAGCGAGCAGGAAGTGTACGCGCACGAGATCGCGATGGAAAAAGAAGAAATCCGCCTGATGCCTGACGTGGAGCAGGAAGAGCTGATGTTGCTGTATCAGGCCAAGGGTGTCGACCCGCGCACCGCGCGGCGCATGTCGGAGGAGGTCATGCGCGATCCGCAGCGCGCGCTGGGCGAGCAGGTGCGCGAAGAACTGAAGATCGGCGAAGCCCAGGCAACGCCGTTGCGCGAGGGTTGGCTGACCGGCGCGGCGACCGCCATCGGCGCCTTTATTCCCGTCGCACCGTTCCTCGTGTTTTCCGGTCGCTCGGCCGCCTGGATCGCGTTCATCATCGCGATGATGTCACACTTCGTCGTGGGCGGCGCGCGCAGCCTCTTCACCGGCCGCGGCATGCTGCGGAGCGGGATGGACATGTTCGTGGTGGGACTGGGTGTGGCAGCGGTGGGCTATGTCGTGGGAGATCTGATCGCGAAAGTGTTTTGACTGTCGATTAGACGACCAGGTTCAGCAGTCGATCCTGAACGTAAATCGTCTTTTGGACTTTCCTTCCCTCCACGAATTTCTGCACCGTGCTATCGCCCAGTGCCAGCTCCGCGATGGCTCCCTCGGCTAGGCCGCGTGGCACGGTGAGGCGCGAGCGGACCTTGCCGTTCACCTGGACGGCGATCTCGATATTACCGGACGCGGCGAGGCGCGCGTCGTAGGCGGGCCAGCGCGCGGCAAACACCGACGTGCGGTGCCCCATTCGCTCCCACAGCTCCTCCGCGAGGTGGGGGGCAAACGGCGCGAGCATGACGACGAGCGGCAGCACAGCCCCCCGCGCCTTGACGCTCGATTCGCGGGTGAGATTGACGTACTCCATCATCGCCGCGATGGCGGTGTTGTAGCCGAGCCGCTCCGTGTCTTCGGTGACTTTGCGGATCGTCTGATGGAGCTTGCGCTCGATCTCCGCGGGTATGGTGCCATCCGGCTCGGCCGAGGACTCGTGGGCGAGCAGCCAGACCTTATCGAGAAAGCGGCGAATGCCCGTGATTCCCTCGTCCCGGAAGTCGCCGCCTTCCTGGAACGGCCCGAGAAACATCAAGTACATCCGGAACGTGTCCGCGCCCCACTTCTGGATGAACGCATCCGGGATCACGACGTTGCCCCGGGACTTGGACATCTTTGCGCCGTCCTTGATGATGAGGCCATGCGCCCGCAGCTTGGGGAATGGTTCGTCGAACGTGACGTGCCCGAGATCGTGCAGCACCATGGTGATGAACCGCGAATACAGGAGGTGCAGCACGGCGTGCTCGTTCCCGCCGATGTAGCTCGTCACCGGTAGCCAGGCTCGGGTGCGCTCCCCGTCCCAGGGACGATCGTCGAATTCACTGGACGGGTAGCGGAGATAGTACCAGGACGAATCGAGGAACGTGTCCGACACGTCGGTTTCGCGGCGACCCATCGCGCCACAGCTCGGACACGCCACGTAATACCACTCCCGGTGGCGTGCGAGCGGGCTTACCCCCGTGTCGTCCGGGCGAAAATCCTCGATGAGCGGCAGCTCGACCGGAAGGTCTTGTTCCGGCACGCCCACCGGGCCGCAACGGTCGCAATAGATGACCGGAATGGGGGGACCCCAGTAGCGCTGGCGCGAGATGCACCAGTCGTGGAGGCTGAACTGCACGCGCGCGGTCGCGAACCCCTGGCCGCCGAGCCATTCCACGATGCGTCGCTGCGCCACCTTGCACGTCAATCCATCAAATTGCCCTGAATTCACGAGTGTGCCGTCTTCGGACTCGAGCGGCAACGGATCGTCGGCGTGCCGGACCACCTGGACGATGGGCAGCTCGAACTGCACCGCGAAGTCGTAGTCTCGGCGATCATGCGCGGGCACCGCCATGATCGCTCCCGTGCCGTACTCCATCAGCACGTAGTCCGCGATCCAGACCGGGATCGAGGCGCCGGTCGCGGGGTTGCGAACATACGAGCCGAGGAATACTCCGGTCTTCGTCTTGTCGCCCACTTTGCGGGAGACGATATCCTGCGTCGCGACCCGGCGCTGGTAGCGGTGAACGTCCGAGCGCTGCTCGTCCGCGGTGAGCGCTTCGACCAGCGGGTGCTCGGGCGCGAGCACGAGGTACGTCGCCCCGAACACCGTGTCCGGACGCGTCGTGTAGACGGTGATCGTTTCTCCGCTGGGCGCCGCGAAGACGAGCTCCGCTCCCTCGCTCCGGCCGATCCAGTTTCGCTGCATCGCGATCGTGCTGCTGGACCAGTCGAGCGTCTCGAGATTGTCGAGCAGCCGCTGGGCGTACTTCGTGATCGCGAAGAACCACTGTTCCAGGAACCGCTGCTCGACTTTGACGTCGGGATGTCGCTCGCAATAGCCGTTGATCACCTGCTCGTTGGCGATCACCGTCTTGCAGGACGGGCACCAGTTGACGGCGGCCTTCTTGCGGAACGCGAGGCCCGCCTTCAAGAGCTGGAGAAACAGCCACTGGGTCCACTTGTAGTACCGGGGATCGGTGGTCGAGACCTCATGACGCCAATCGAACATCCCCCCGAATCGCCGCAGCTGACGCCGGAACGTGGCGATGTTCTGGGGAATGAGGCGGGCGGGATGGACGCCGATCGTCAACGCGTAATTCTCGGAGTGGATGCCGAACGCATCGAACCCGATCGGCTCGAACACCGCGTGGCCTTGGAGCCGCTTGAACCGGCCGTAGATGTCCGCGCCGGTGAACGCAAACATGTTTCCCACGTGCAATCCCTCTGCCGAGGGATAGGGAAACATCATGAGGTTGTAGAACGGCCGTGCCGGATGGTCGAGGTCGGGCTCGTTGGTGTGTTCCTCGTCCCAGCGCTCCTGCCAGCGCGCTTCAACCTGAGCCGGATCGTACACCGGCGTCGGATGCGTCGTGCTCGTCATAAGTGCCTGAAACTAAATACGCTTGCTCCCGCGTGAAACCGGCCCTACCTTACCGCCCTCAAGCCCTGATGCCGATCAGCTTCGAGCAAATCCGCTCGAGCTTCCTCCTTAAGGGGGCTCTGGCCGCCGTTGCCCTGATGACGGTTCTGGGAGGGCTCGGGGGCGAAGCCGCAAGGCGCACACTCGAGCGCCTTACCAACGAGCGCGGGCGGGAGGTTGGCACCCGGGTCGCGGCACTCGCCTCGAGCTACATGCGCGAGCGACGCCATGAAACCGAGGTGCTCGCCACCTCCCCCGCCGTGGTCACCGCGGTGCGACAGGCCGCTCAGCTCGCCACCCAGCAAAAGCTCGACTCCCGGCTCGCGCGCCACCGCGAGCTTGGCAATGACCCTGATCTTCGCGCGTTCCTGCAGGCGTACCCGCAACACTCCGACCTCACTCAACTGCTGCTCACGGAGAGTCACGGCTTCAACGTGCTCGCGTCGAGGCCACCCACCGGGTTCGGTCACGCGGACGAGGAGTGGTGGCGAGTCGCGATGCGCGACGGCGTTTTCGACGGCGTACCGCGGTACGATTCGAGCTCGGCCGCGGTCATCGTCGAATACGCGGTGGCGGTCCGATCCGGCGCGGGGCGGCCGCTCGGCGTGCTTCGCGCCTCATTCGCCCTCGACAAGCTGGCGTGGCTGCTTGCAGTCGCCGATCTCGGGGATAGCGCGTATCTGCAGGTCGTGGACAGTGCCGGCCGGCTCCTCGTCACGCCCAATTCCTCACAGCTGCTTCAAGCGCTCCCCGAGCAACGCCTCATTCCGCGTCAGGACGTCCCTGCCACGGTGGTCGTGGCGACCTCGCGCGGCCCTGACCTCGTCATCTCGACCATGGCCAACAAGGGCGCATGGTGGGTGTTGTTTCGACAGCCGACGAGCCGAGCATACGCGGCGGTGCAGACCACACGGCGATCGATCTGGCTTGGCTCGCTCGTGGTACTGGCACTCGCGATGGTGCTGTTATGGCAGCGCGGCCGGTGGCTCGAGGAGCGCGTCACCCGGCCGATCGAGGCCGTCGGCGCCGCCGCGAGCCGCGTGGCGGGAGGAGACCTGTCGGTCAGCCTGACGCGGCGCGCGGATGAGCGCAGCGAGGTGGGCGAGCTCGTGAGTTCCGTGCAAACGATGGTCGCGGCGCTGCGGCGCCTGGTCGGCGCGATCCGTACGGCGGCGGACGAAGCCGCCGCGATGGCCTCGGAGATTTCCGCGTCTACTCAGGAAATGAGCGCCTCGACCGAGGAGATGGCGGCGACGTGCCAGGACCTCTCCCGCCAGTCGGCCGACCAGGCGCAGCTCGTGCGGGCCGCCGCGGAAGACGCGCAGAAAATCCTTGCGATCACGACAATTCTCGCCGACGGTTCCGCGGACTCTGTGCGGCGCAACAACAATCTCCTGGCGCTGGCAAAGCGCAACAAGGAAGTACTCGATCAGAGCACCGCGGAGCTCGCGAAGCTGGCCGAGGAGGTGAGCCGGGGGGCCGCCGAAGCGGAGGCGCTGGCCGCGGCGTCCACCGAGATTCAGCGATTCGTCACTCAAACGAAGGCCGTGGCGACGCAGACCAACATGCTCGCGCTCAACGCCGCGATCGAAGCCGCGCGCGCCGGACCGCAGGGCCGGGGCTTCGCGGTCGTGGCCGATGAGGTTCGCAAGCTCGCCTCGGTGGCGGCCATGGCCGCCGGCGAAACCGCCGATACGGTCCGCGGTGTGCTCGCGCGGGTGCAGGCAACGCGCGATCGCCTGGTGCAGTTGGCACAGGGGAGCGCGGCGGCGCGGCAGGCCGCCCAGACAGCGGCGGAGGGGCTCGGCAATGCCGCCATCGCGGCGGAAGCAAACGATCTGTGGGGTCGTGAGATCGCCAACTCGGCGGGCGAGGTCCGGGCCTTGGTGCAGGAGATCTCGGCGCGATTGCAAACCCTCGCGCACAGCACTGAGGGGTTGCTCGCCTCGAGCGAAGAAATTGCCGCGTCGAGCGAGGAGCAATCTGCCTCCACACAGGATATCGCCTCGTCCGCCAATCAACTTGCCGAGGCGGCCGACCGCCTCACAGGCGCGGTGCAATCGTTCCGCATCATCGCCGAACCGAAACCGGTGAGCGACGCCGCAGACTGAGCTTGATTCTGCCGTAACCATTTCCTATCCTATGCCCCTCATGGTTTCCCTGACCCCGGTACAGGAGCCTTCGCACTGAGCGCCGCCAGGCGGCTCAGACTCCCCTCAGGATTCCTCGTTTTCGCGCTGGTGGCGTGGCCGCTCGTGGCCCGCGCCCAGATCGCCGTGATTGTCAACCGCGGCAATTCCGTTCAGAACCTCTCGCTTTCGGACCTGCGGCGTCTCTATCTGGGGCAATCAGCCACCTTCGCGAATGGAACGCGAGTCGTGCTCGTGACCTATCCGCCGGCGCAGGCCCGGTTCTACGACTCAGCGTTGGGCATGGACGGAGACCGATTCCAGCGGCATTGGATGCAGCTCGTTTTCCAGGGTCAGGATGCGACCCCGCCCAAGGCGATTGGAAACGGGGCCGAGCTCAACCGGTTTGTCGCGGAGCACCCGGGCGCGTTGGCGTTCGTGGACCTCGCGGTGGCGGATCAGAGCGTCAAGATCCTGACGATTGACGGGCAAGCGCCCACCGATACGGGCTACCGCTTGCGATGAGGCGACGCGAGGAGGGACACAAGCGCATGCGCAGATTCTCAGGGCCAGTGGTGCTACTGTCGCTCCTGCTCACGGCGCGCGGCCTGTCCGCCCAGGAAACGCTGATCCGCGGTTTCACCGACGTCACCGCCGCGGCGTCGGACGCCTCGGGAGCCCATTCCACCTTCGCGCTCGGCCAGTATGACTTGTTCATTACGTCGGCGCTGGCGCCCAAATGGTCGTTCCTCGGCGAGAGCGTGTTTGAATTCGACGAGGATTTCGTGGTCGACGTGGAGCGTCTCATTATCTCGTACCGACCCTCGAGCCACGTTCAGATCGCCGTCGGAAAGCACCACACGCCGTTCGGGTACTGGAACAACGCCTACCACCACGGCGCGTTGATGCAACCGACGATTGAACGGCCCGACATGTTCCTGTTCGAGGACGATGGCGGGATCCTGCCGATTCACACCACGGGACTACTGATCGCCGGCCGGGACCTGACTCCTCTGCATCTCGGCTTCGACATGATGGTCGGTAATGGAATCGGCTCGACTGCCATTTCCGACAACAACGCGGCGAAGTCGGTAACGCTGTCGCTCCATTCGCAGGTGACCCATGAGGTGAACGTGGGAGTGAACTACTACGACGATCGCATCGAGCCAGGCACCCCGCAGATCTATGGCTCCCCCGTCGACACCGTCCTCCCTGGCGGTGACACCGTGGCCACGGCGCTGAGACAGCAAATGTTCGGGGCATACGCCGTCTACTTTGGCCGAGCGCTGGAATTGATGGCGGAGTACCAGCGGATTACGCACGTTCCCGTTTCCGGCGGGGTCACCACGACGAATGACGCGTTTTACGTGTACGGTGGCTACCGGGTGGGCAAGTTCGTTCCCTACGTTCGCTACGATGGACTGCTGTTCGACGCCGCGGACCTGTATTACCTCGCGGACGACTCACATCTCCTGATCATGGGGGGTCGGTACGATTTTGCGGCGACGGTGCAGATCAAGGTCGAGTACCACCACCGCTCGACGAGCGTCGAGGGCAAAGTCAACGCCGTCCAGGTACAGGCCGCAATCGGGTTCTAAGCCGCCTCAGTCGCCGAGATACGCCAGCCGCACCTGAAGGATGTCGGGTAACCGGCCGAGTGCTTCCAGGACGCCGTCGCGCAATGGTTGATCGACGGTAATCGCGGCCAGCGCTTCCCGGCCCGGCGGCGCGAGGCGCGCCTGATGGTAACTCCCGATGTTGATCGCGGCCGTCCCGAGCAAGGTGCCGACGTTTCCGATCACGCCCGGGACGTCGCGGTTGCGAATCACGAGCATCCAGCCTTCCGGAGCGATGTCGACGTGATAGTCGTCGATCCGGATCACGCGCCCGTGACCATCGCCCGCGAGCGCGCCCGCCACTCGCACCTGACTGTTCGATGTACTCAACGTCAGCCCAAGGGTCGTGTTGAATCCCGGCTCCGGCGGAGCTGTTTGGCGTGAGTGCCGGATGCCGCGCTCCTCGGCGATCTGCAACGCATTGACGAGACTGATCGATTCGACGCCCATCGCCGACAGCAATCCCTCGAGGGCCGCGACGAGCACCGGACGCGGGGCTGCGTCATCGTCTCCGCCGTACGCGAGATCGATTTTCGTGACCGGCCCTCGCGCGAGCGCGAGGGCGAGCCGCCCGAGTCGGCGCGCCAGGTCGAGCACCGGTCCGAGCCGGCGCAGCGTCGTCCCGCTGATCCCCGGGACATTGATGGCGAACGAGAGATCGCCCTCGAGCAAAGCGTCGCGGACCGCATCGCACGTTTCCATGCTGACGCGCTCCTGAGCCTCGGCGGTCGACGCCGCCAAGTGGGGGGTCAGCAGCACGCGCTCGAGCGTGCGCAGCGGCGAATCGGATGCCAGGGGCTCGGACGCGAACACGTCCAAGGCGGCGCCCGCAAGCCGGCCGGCGGAAACGGCGGCCGCCAGGGCCTGCTCGTCAATCAATTCGCCCCGCGCGGTATTCACGAGCACGGCGGTCGGTTTGAGGAGCGCGAGCCGGTCCGCATTCAGCAATCGGTGCGTCTGCTCGGTCTGCGCGAGGTGCAGCGTGATCACGTCGGATTCGCGCAGCAGCACGTCGAGCGGGATGAGCTTGACGTGCAGCTCGTCCGCCCGGTCCGGGGAGAGATACGGATCATGCGCCACCACCTGCATCCCGAACGCCCGCGCCAGCTGGGCCACGTGGCCTCCGATCCGCCCCAGGCCGAGGACGCCGAGGGTCTTGCCCCTGAGCTCGGAGCCCTCGAAACGCTTGCGGTCCCACTCACCGCGCCGCATGGACTCGACGGCCCAGGGGATCCGCCGCACGAGCGACAGCAACAGCGCCATCGTGTGCTCCGCGGCGCTGATGGTGTTCGCTCCGGGCGCGTTCATCACGGCGATGCCACGCTTCGTGGCTGCCGGCACGTCGATGTTATCCACGCCGACGCCGGCGCGGGCGATCACCCGCAGGAGGGGTGCATGCGTCAGGAGGTCCGCCGTCACGCGGGTCTCGCTGCGCACAATGAGGGCGTGGGCCTGAATGAGCGCGCGCTCGAGCTCGGCGCGCGGTTTGCCCGCGACCGCGTCCACCTCGATCTCCGGAGCGGTCCTCAAGCGCTTGAGTCCGGCCTCCGCTACCCGATCGGCGACGACGACGCGGTAGCTCACGCCATGGCCTTCCGGACGAGCTCGAGCAGCTCCTCGAGCGCTGAAACCGTGTGATCGCCCATGTGCCCGATACGAATGGTCGAGTCCTTCAGCTCGCCATACCCTGAGCCAATGACCCAGCCCTGCTTCTTGAGCGAGCCCACGATTCCCGACGAGCGACCTTCGGGAACGCGGAGGCAGGAAACGGTCCAGCTGCGCCGGCCCTCCGGCGGCAGGTACGCGACGCCGTGTTCCGCGCTCCAGCGTTCGACCGTGCAGCGCATGTCGTCATGGCGCCGCCAGCGCGCTTCGAGGCCGCCTTCCCGCTCGATTCTCGCGAGCTGCACCTCGAGCGCATAGAAGAGGGATAGCGCCGGCGTGTTGGTGGGCTGCGCTTTTCGCGTGGCCTCTTCGAACGTTACGAGGTCGAAGTACTGCCCCCGTCCCGGCAGCGTGCGTGCGCGCTGCCGCATCCGTTCCGACGCCACTCCCAGGGCGAGGCCGGGCGGTAACGCCAGCGCTTTCTGCGACCCGGTGAACGTAAAGTCGAGCCCCCATTGATCCGGTTCGACCGGTGAGCCGGCCAGCGACGTGACGGCATCCACCAGCACGAGCACATCATCGAATTCATGAACCACCTGAGCGAGCGCCGCAACGTCCTGGAGCACTCCCGTGGACGTCTCGGAGTGCACGAGCGTCACCGCGTCGACGGGAGTGCGGCGCAGCGCGTCGCGTACCATGTCGGGCTCGATTGCAGATCCAAGCGGGACGTCGAGCCGGATGGTCTCCTTGCCGCAGGCGTTTACGAGGCGAGCGAACCGATCGCTGAACGAGCCGTTCACGAGTGACAGCGCGCGGCGGCGAACGCCGTTGCGCACCGCCATCTCCATGAAGCCCGTGGCCGACGCCGTTCCGACGAGCACCGGCTCCTTCGAGCGGAACACTTGTCCCAGACCGGGCGCGATGCCGGCGAGCAGCGCTTCCATCGCGCTCGAGCGATGTCCAATCATCGGCCGTTGCATGGCCGCAAGCACGTCAGGATGAACGTCCGTCGGCCCGGGCAGGAAGAACCGACCGAAGGCAGGCGTATCAGGCATCGCGCGCAATCTCCAAAGCACGGATCGGTCGTGTCAACCGTTGACAGTCTTCACGCGAAGGCCTACCTTCCGGCCCATGCAGCTTCAGGCTCGTCGCGTGTGTTGTTGCTGTTGTCGCCGCCAACTCGAGGGTTGGACGGATGCCTTCAGCTCGCCCGTGACGACGTGAGGATGTAGAGACCTCTTCGACCACAGCTCGAGACAAAGGCCCGGCCACCCAAGAGTGGCCGGGCCTTTTTGCGTCCCTCTCGTACGAAACAGTTAAGGAGCCTTGATGCGCGACGTGGCGGTGCGATATGACGGGCCCGCAACCGATCCCGGTCTCCTGCGCCAGATCGCGCAGGCGATCGCGGGCATCCGCTATGGCTCCGTCGAGATCGTGATTCATGATTCGCGTGTGGTGCAGGTGGAGCGGCGTGAAAAGGTTCGCGTCGCCGGGCACGACGAGCAGGATGGTATTGCGTGATGATTGGCGAATCCCTTTTCCGCGCTGACCGGACCACCGGAAGTGCTCACTTCGACCTGGAGTCTTCGATGAGCATGGCTGGGTGGGCGAGAGTGTTCGGGGTGGCTGGAGTGTGGTCGCTGGTCGGCTTGACCGAGCCCGCCACGCTCTCGGGACAGGAATCCAGTCCCACAGCGACCGCGGGCCCCGCGGGGTTCTCGATCGGCTCGAGCGACGGCAGCTTCCAGTTGCGGCTGAAAGGATACATCCAGGCCGACGGCCGCTTCTTTCCCCGCGTGCCCGCGAATCTCGGAACCAGCACGTTCCTGCTCCGCCGCGCACGGCCCGTCGTGGACGTGACCACGTGGAAGTACTTCACGCTGCGGCTCACGCCGGATTTCGGTCAAGGCAAAGTCACGCTGTTCGACGCCTATCTGGATTTCCGGCCGGTGCCTCAGGGGGGCCTTCGGTTCGGCAAGATGAAACCACCAGTCGGCCTCGAGCGTCTGCAGTCGGCCATCGACCTGCGTTTCGCCGAGCGGGCGCTGCCGACCAATCTCGTGCCCAACCGGGATGTGGGCGCGCAGCTCTTTTGCGAGAGGCCGGTCGTTTCGGTGGCAGCGGGAGTGTTCAACGGCGTCCCGGATCTTGGGAATGGGGACCTCGATGTTTCGAACGACAAGGACTTCGAGGCTCGTGTCTTCTTTCGCCTGCCGCACATCGGCGTTGGAATCGCGGGGACCAGTGGAACAGAGCAGGGAACGATCGCCGCTCCCGCGCTTGCGAGCTATGTGACGCCGGGCCAGCAGGCGATGTTTCGGTACCGTGACAGCACGATTGCGGCTGGGACGCGCAGCCGGATCACGCCGCAGGGCTATGTTTATGCCGGCCGGTTTGGCGTGCTGGGGGAGTGGGTTCGTTCTTCACAGCGCGTGAGCCGCAGTGCCGCGGCGGCCGACATCGCCAACACGAGCTGGCAAGTCGCCGCATCCGTTTTCGTCACAGGCGAGAGCGCGTCGTTCACGACCGCCTCGCCGCGCCACACGTTCGACCCCGAAGCCCATCATTGGGGCGCCATCGAGCTGGCGGCCCGCTACAGCGAGCTCTCGATCGATCCGGCCGCCTTTCCGGCATTTGCGAACATCGCGAACTCCCCCAGCAAAACCACCGCGTGGGCGCTGGGCGCCACCTGGCACCTCGCTCCCGCGATGAAGATCGAGGTGAATTACGAACAGGCTCAGTTCTCGGGAGGAGCCGCGGGCGGTAACCGCGCGCCCGAGCATTTCCTCGTCACTCGATTCCAACAGGCGTTCTGAGCGTCCGATGACTACCGCACTCCTCGTTCTCGTGCTCATTACCCTGCTCGCCGCCACGGTCAATGGCGCGCTGGGGTACGGGTTTTCGTCGATCACCGTTCCGGTCGCTCTCCTGTTCTACACGAACCGCGTGCTCAATCCGGCGCTCGTGTGGATCGAGGTCTGCCTGAATGCGTACGTGCTGTGGGTGAACCGCGCGAGCCTACCAAACGTGTGGCGTCGCATGGTGCCGATCATCGTCGGCCTCGCGCCAGGAGTGGTCATCGGTACCTCGATCCTGCATCGGGTCCACCCGGGCTGGCTCAAGCTCGTGACTTTTCTCATGCTGCTGCCGCTGATTCTGCTGCAGGCCGCGGGCTTTCGTCGCCCCATCCGCGCCGAGCGTCGAGCGGGACTGGCATTCGGCGGCGGACTCGGCGTGCTCTACGCGGTGACGACGATTTCCGGCCCCCCGCTGGCGCTCATGCTCTCGAACCAGGGATTCACAAAACAGGATTTCCGTGCGGGACTTGGACTGGTACGCCTCGCCGAGTCGACATTCACCGCCATCGCGTATTACGTCGCGCACATGTTCACCAGGGAAAGCGCGGGGCTCCTGCCCTACATCCTGCCGAGCCTCGCCATCGGCATCCCGATGGGCGTGCAGGTGATCAAACGCGTGCGACCGGAGACGTTCCGGCGTATTTGCATGAGCTTCGACGCGTGGGTGGTTGGCTTCGGCATCTCGACGCTGCTGCAGCAGCTGCACATCATCGAGGGTGGAGCGGCGTTCTCGGTCCTGGCGGGAGTGGGAACGCTCGATTTGTGGCTCTTGTATCGTTTCTTCAACAGGTTGCGCGAGACGCCACTGGAACCCGATCGGGAGCTTGCGCCGGTAACGAACTAGGACCTGAGCACGACCGCCACTTCATCGCAGCAGTTCTGGCGCGGGCAGCGCGCGCAGTCCGCCCACACCTTCAACGGGAAGTGCTCCCGGTCCGAAGGCTCGAACCCGAGCTTCAAGAAGAATGCAGGTTTGCGCGTGAGCGCGAGGAGCTCCCGAATACCCGCCTCCCGCGCTTCCTCGATCAAGGCAAGCGTCAACATCCGCCCAATGCCCCGCCCCTGCTGGCTCGCGCGCACCGCGAGGGCACCGAGCTCCGCGAGCTCACCTGAGTAGACCTTGAGCGAGGCGCATCCGACGATCGCGCCGTCGTGCTCCGCTACGACATACTCCTTGATATGGCGGCACAGATCGTAGTTGCTGCGCGGGAGAAGATCCCCCGTGGCCACGTACGGAGCCATCAGCGACTCGAGTCCCGGCACGTCACCGAGCTTCGCCGGACGGATGACGGGATCAAGTGCAAGAACGGGAGCGCGGAGCGCGCGGGCGGTCACGCGAGGACCGACTCGAGAATGGACGCGCCGCGCCCCAAATCGCCCTGAGTGGCCACGAGCGGTGGCAACAGCCGCAGCACGCTGGCACCGGCGCCCACGACGAGCAGCCCGGCCTCGCGCGCGGCCGTGATATAGGGAGCGGCGGGCTCCGCGAGCTCGATGCCCCACATGTATCCTCGGCCGCGAACCGCGCGCACCCGCTTAGCGCGGGCTGCGAGCGCGTTGAGCCTCGAGCCGAACCACTCCCCGTTGCAGCGCACGGCATCGAGGAATTCGGGCCGCGCGAGGGCGCGGAGCACGTCGAGCGCGACGCTCGCGATGAACGGACCGCCGCCGAACGTGGTGGCGTGATCCCCGGGCACGAGCACCGCGCCAATGGCTTCCTTGATCAGCACGGCGCCCATGGGCAGGCCACCCGCCAGCGGTTTGGCGAGCGTGAGAATATCGGGCGAGACACCGGCCTGTTCGTAGGCGAACAGCGTCCCGGTCCGGCCGAGCCCGCACTGGACCTCGTCGAAGATCAGCGCAACCCGGTGCGCATCACACAGCGCGCGCAGCCGCTTCAGAAATTCGAAATCGATCGGCCGCACCCCACCCTCTCCCTGCACCGGCTCGATGATCACCGCTCCGGTGCTCGATGCCGCGACGGCAGCTTCGACGGCTGCCTGGTCGTCCAATCGAACGATCTGGATTCCCGGAACGAGGGGCTCGAACGGACGGCGGAAATCGGGCCGGTCGGTTGCGGCCAGCGAGGCGAACAGGCGGCCGTGAAACGCACCGCTGAACGCGATGATCCCGGGTCGTCCCGACCACTTGCGGGCGAACTTGAACGCGGCCTCGTTGGCCTCCGCGCCGGAGTTGCAGAAAAACACCTGATCCGCGAACGAGCGCTGCACGAGCTCCTGCGCCAGCCGTTCACCGGGCTCGGTGCGGTACAGGTTGGACACGTGAATCAGGCCGCTTTCGAGCGCTCGCGTGATCGCATTCCGAATGACCGGGTGGTCATAACCGAGCGCATTGACGCCGATGCCGGCCACGAAGTCGAGATAGCGCTTTCCGTCCTCCGCGATCAGCTCGCATCCTGCTCCGCGCACGAAGACCGGCCCCACACGGCCGTACACGCCGGCGAGCACGGAGGTTGGGGATTGCACGGCGGTCACGCGGGCTCCGTGGCGGCGTCCACGATCCGCGTTCCGGCGGCCGGCCCGTCCAGCATGTCGAGATTGCCGATGCGCACGCCCCGGGCTCCGCCGCGCAGGGCGGCCGCCGCGGCTCTGAGCTTCGCGGCCATGCCATCGCGCGCCACGCCGGTGCTGATGAGTGTCTCGAGCTCGGAAATCGCAAGCTCGCGCTGCGTGGTGCCGCCCACCGCCACACCCGGCACGTCGGACACGAACAGGACTTCGCGCGCCGAGAGCGCCGCTCCAACCGCCGCCGCCGCTTCATCGGCATTGACGTTGAACGGCGTCCCTCCACCGGGCACCGGAGCGATGGGAGCGATTACGGGAACGAGGCCGGCGCGCAGCAACCCTTCGAGCAACCCGGCGCGCACGCTCAGAATCGTGCCCACATGCCCGAGGTCGGCGTCGGTGCGACGCGCGCTGAAGAGCCCGCCATCGATGCCCGTCAGGCCGATCGCATCGAGGCCGGCGGCGCGAAGCGCGTCCACGACCTGGCGGTTGATCGGGCCCGCGAGCACCATCTCGACGACCGCGGCGATTTCCGGGGTGGTCACGCGAACGCCGTCCTTTTTTTCGACCGGCAATCCGAGGCGTCGCGACACGGCAGTGATGCCCTGGCCACCGCCATGAACCACGACGAGGGGCGATACGCGGCCGAGGCGGCGCGCGCACTCCGCGATCCACTCCGGGCGGTCGAGCTCGTTGCCGCCGATTTTCACGACACACGGGCTTAGCATACGAGCCCCGACGTTTCCTTGATGCCGAGCATGACGTTCATATTCTGGATCGCCTGCCCTGCGGCACCCTTCACGAGATTGTCGATCGCCGCGACCACCGTAAGCCGTGGGCGCTTGACCTGCGCTACCGCCACGACGCCGAGCGCCACCCGGTTGCGGTATACGACGTCCCGGAGCGACGGCAACGCCCCCGAGACCAGCTGGATGCATGCTTCACCCGCGTACGCTTCCTCATAGACCGCCAAAGCGCCGGCCTGGTCGAGCGGGCGGGAGAGCGGAACGTGGATGGTTTCGAGAATACCGCGCCGCACGGGGAGCAGGTGGGGGGTGAAGATCACGTCGCCCGCGAACCCGGCCTCGCGCTCGAGCGTCGCGCGCAGCTCCGGGATGTGCCGGTGCGTGTTGCCCGCGGCGTACGCGCGGAAGTCCTCGGCCACTTCGCCAAACAAATATTCGCGCTTGGGGCTGCGGCCCGCGCCGGTCACGCCGGACGCAGCGTCGATCACGACTTCACGATCCAGGTCGATCAGCTGACGTTGCGCGAGGGGAATCAGCGCGAGCAGCGCCGCCGTGGGATAGCAACCGGGATTCGCGACCAGATCGGCCGCTGCCACCCTGGGCCGCGCGACCTCCGTGAGCCCGTACACCGCCTGCGCGCTGAGCCGAAAATCCGCAGACAGATCCACCGAGCGGATGCCCTGGGCGCGCACGTTCTGCACGTAGCGGCCGGAGACACCGTGCGGCAGGCAGGAAAACACGAGCTCCGCGCGCTGGAGGGGTGCGTCGTCCACTTTGACGAGCGTGATGCCCTCGTGCACCTCGCCCGCCGCGTGATCGGCAGTGGCAAAGGCGACGGAGGCCTCGGGGTGGCCGGCCAGGAGCCGGAGCAACTCCTGGCCGACGTAGCCCGAGGCCCCGAGGATCCCGACGGGCACTCGTGTATTTTTATGCATTACAGCGTAAAAGTATACAACAGGAAACCGTTCTTCAAGGGCGTCATCCTCAACGCGGAACGGGCCACGAGAACGTGGTGACGATCGTATCGCCATCGGAAAGAGGCAAGGTCCGCGCGACGTTGTTCACCCGGCCGCAGCGCACGTGCGCCGCTCCATCGTGGGAGGGGTCGGGGTCGGTCACGCGCAGGCACACGACATCCGCGTCGCGCGCGAGCGTGCTATCCGCGGGGTCGAGCGTAAGACCGGGCGAGCGCAAGGCCACATCGAGCGTGGTCGATTGATTTCGCCCGAGAACGAACGTGACCAGTTTCGACGGCCCGTCTGTCACCATGTCGAGCAGCTTCGGTGCGCTGGAGCTGTCGCCGCGGAGCAATGTCACGCGTACGGCGGCGCGGCGTGGGTGCACGATCGCTTCCATGGTCACGTGCACCGTCGAGTCGAACACCACCACCGATTCGAGCGGACGAGTATCGCCCGCGACGCGATCGCGCGTCACCGTGATGGCGAGCCACACGGGAGGGCCGCTCTGCGCGGACTGCGGCGGGCCAAAGGGATAGAGTCGGGCTGTGCCCCCCCACGGCAGTCGCACGGAGCGGTGATAGTCGTCCACTTCCCAGAGCGGCAGTCCGCGCGCTGAGCGGCCGGCGCGCAGCCGCCGGTTGAATCCCCCGCTCAGCTCGACCGTATCCCCCTGGCTCACGACGCCGAGCAACGCATCGAGCCGTGCGGCGTCGCTCACCAGCTCGAGCCGCAGTTTCGCTTCCTCGGGCTCGCTGATCCGGCCGCGCGCGACGACGACGGTTTCCGCTCTCGCGCGCGGCATGATCACCCGAACGTCGTACGTTACGCGCCCGGGTGTTTGCGCGGCGGCCGGAGGCCTGACCGCGATGAGCAGCGCGGCCAGCGCGCTATTGCGCCACAAAGATGGCACGCGACGACTCGACGGAACCGCGCAGGGGGCCACCCCAGCGGGCGTGCGCCAACCAGCCACCCGCGCCGGCCACGGCGATCGCGATGACGACCCATAGGGCGATGCGGCGCGACCCCGGCCGGGGCCGCGCCGATCCGCGGGAAGCGTCATGGCTGGTCGTGCGCGACAGCGCCAGCCGCAGCTCGAGCTGGCTCACGCGCGCGCTGGCGCACGCGCCGCAGGACGCAAGGTGGCGAGCGAGTCCCGCGGCCTCCTGCAGGCTCAACTCCCCATCAAGCTCAGCGTTGATCTGACGCACCCAATCCTCGTGCATGGACATCAGCGTAGCTCCTCTCGGACTTCATAGCGCAACGCGCGGTGCTGCATCCAGCGCACGGCGAGGGCATCGATGAACGAGCGCAGCGCACGGTTCCACATTCCGTATTTCGTCTTCCCGTACCGGCGCGGGCGATGCCGGACCGGGACCTCCGCCACCGTTCCACCCCGAAGCTTGACCAGCGTCGGGAGAAAGCGATGCATGCCGTCGAACCACGGGATATTCCGGACGGCGTCGGCTCGGAAGGCCTTGAGTGAGCACCCAGTGTCCCGGATCGATTCGCCGTTCAAGCGGTTGCGAACCGAGTTGGCGATGCGGCTCTGCACCAGCTTCCAGCGGGAATCGTGGCGGTTGACCCGGTAGCCGGCGATCGCGCTGGCGCCGCTCGATTCCAGCGCCGCGACGACCACCGGAATGTCGCCGGGATCGTTCTGGAGGTCCGCGTCAAGCGTCACAATGACCCTGCCCGCGGCCGCCGCAAACCCGGCCGCGAACGCCGCCGTCTGCCCCGCATGGGCCCGCAGCGCGATCACCCGCAGCTCCCGGCACGCGCCCTTCAGAGTCCTGAGCGTTTCCAGGGAACCGTCGGTAGATCCGTCATCGACGGCCACGATCTCGAAGCGCTGCTGCTCGAGCGCGCGGGCAATCTCGGAGATCAAGAACGGCAGACTCTCCCGTTCATTGTAGACCGGGATGACAACCGACAGCTCAGGCCCCGCCAAGGTCATGCATGAGCTCTGGAGCCTCGGGATACTTGGTTCGCAGGTGGTCGAGAAGCGCCGCGGATTTGGCGGGATCGTGCTGATGCGTGCGATAGATTTCGGCCAGCCGTATTCCCGCGAGGATCTCGCGGTGCGGAGCGGCGGGAGGAGCCGGGGGAGCTGCGATCAGACGCTCGAGCATCACGGTTTCCTGATCGATGTCGATTCTCAAGGGCGGGCCGCCATCGGCCATGCCCGTGATCTGCCCACCCACGATCCGGCCGAGCCCGGTGGCGACCCCAAAGACATCGCTCACCAGTCCCCAAAACACCCAGAGCGTTCCAATGAACGCCAGCAGGTGCGAATCGATGTGACCCGAGTCCAGCAGGATGACGATGATCCCCAGAGTCGAAAGGATCAGCGCGCCGCCGAAGATCCCCCGCGCGACCGCAAGCGGGCTTGGTGGATCCACCGGATCGTAGTCGAATGACACGCGCGGAACGTAGGGTTCGGCCACGACCCGGGCAAGTTGACAGCCATCGACGGCCTAGAGATCGTAGCCGAGCACTATTCCCTGGGAGAGAATCGCTCGCGATGCGTTGCTGGCCCGGTCGGGGGAGAGCCTGGATGACGCTCCTGGGGCTCGCGGTGGGCAGCGCTCCTGCCGACGTGAACGCGCAACGCGTCTGGAATACGGCCTTCTATCCCACGTTCCGCTACAGCACCGTCGACGGCTTCTGGGGCAGCGCCAATGTCGCCATTGCGACTCCGATTGGCTTCACGGAGCGGCGTGAAGCCTACGCCGCCCGCTACGCCTTCAGCGCGGGATGGAGCACGAGCGGCAGCTACGCCTATATCGCCGATGCCGCACTGCCGGCCTATTGGGAGGGATGGCGCCTCCGCGTGACCGCCGCGGCCACACGCGACAATCGCCTGGGGTTCTACGGCATCGGCAATGAGACGCCGTATGCGCCCGAAAGCGTCACCGCCCTGGATCCCTTCTATTATCGCGTGAGTCGCTCACGCTCCTATGCCCGCCTTACGCTGGGACGGCAAATCGTCGGCCCGCTGCGGGCATTCGTCGGGGGCACGATCGAGCGCACCAGCTTCCGAGCGCTGCCGGGCACGAGCGTGTTTCGTATGACCCTCGCGGGCGACTCGACGCAATCCCCCGTCGTGGACAAGGCGCTCCGAGGCGGCCTCGTATACGACACGAGAGACAATGAAGCCGACCCGCATTCGGGCGTCTACATGGAAGCGCTGTTCGCGAGGGGGACGGGATACACGCGAACCGGTGGCGGAGTGCGCGGGGTTGTCTCGCCGAGTTCGCGATTGACGCTCGCGGGGAGGGTCGCGGGGGAAGAAATGACGGGCACGCCGCCCGTCGCGGAACAACTGCAGATGGAATCGAACGAGCAGTCGTTCCTCGCGCTCGGGGGCTATCACTCGCTCCGCGGTTTCTACGACGCGCGCTTCATCGGGTCAGACAAGCTGCTCGGCGGTATCGAAGCGCGCTATGCGCTGGTCTCGTCGCCCACCGTCGTCAAGCTGGTGCTGGGAGGGTTTTACGACACTGGAAGGGTGTTCGATCCCGGCGAGTCGTTCCAACTCACGACGAGCGGGCTCCACCATACGGGAGGAGGAGAGCTGGCGCTCCGCTTCCTGCGCAATGCGTTGCTCGTGATCGGCGTTGGCGCGGGGGATGAAGGCGCTCAGCTGCTGTTTGCCGGCAGCTGGAGCTACTAGATCTCGCGAATCTGAATCCGACGCTGCGCCAGCTCCTGGACATATTCGTCGAACGGCACGGCTGCGTCCGGCGTGCACACGCCCGTGGTGGTGATGCGGCCGTCCGTCTGCATCAACCCCGTGATCGCGAGCGAATACCCCGTCGTCCGGCGCATGGCGCTCACGCCGCGCGCCTCGTCGAAATAATCGATTAGCTGCCACGCTGCCCGGCCGCCCTCATGCCCCCGCACGTCCACGCGCAGCGCGACGAGATCACGCCCCTCGGGTTTGGTCAGGCGCGGAGAGGCGCTGGCGATGAACACGTCGCGCGGGACGATCTCCTTGCCCTTCACCTTGATTGCCGTAAGGTCGAGCAGTCCCAGGTCACGAATCGCCTTCATGATCATCGCGTGACCGGGATAGCGCAGCGTCTTGTATTCCATGGTTCGCACGCGTCCCTCGTAGGCCCAGGGAAGCGTGGAAATTCCGCCGCCCGTGTGGAAGGCTTCGAGGACGCCGACCGGCGGAGGAAACGAGACGGGTTCGACTTCCGACAGCGCGTCCACCCGCGCGGGGCGGGCCTCGCGCAGCACCCATGAGGGCGTCGTGTAATAGTCGAGGGCGCCTTCGAGCGAATACACGATCTGGTAGTTCAATGGCGGCTCGGGATGCTGCGGCAGGCCGCCCACGAAAATCTTCACGCTCTCGGCACCTCCCAGCCGCCGGATGCCTTCGGCCGCGAGGATGTTCACCATCCCCGGCGCGAGCCCGCAGTCGGGGATGACCGAAATGCCTTTGGCTTTCGCCTCCGCATCGAGTTTGCGCTGCTGGAACACGATCTCGGTGTTGCCGCCCAGGTCCGACGCCGGAATGCCCAATTCGATCGCGGCGTGCGTGACTTCGAGATTGTGGTAATAGGGAAGCGCGCAGAGCACGGCGCCCTGGCCCCGCATCACCGACGCGAGGCTCGCCCGGTCCTGGACGTCGACCTTCACGAGCTCGAGTCGCTTGCCGCTGTAGGGTTTGAGCAGCGCCGGAAGCCGGTCGGTCCTCGAGTCCGCCAGCGTTACCTGCTCGACATGCTCGTGTTGCAGGAGATCGAAGGCGCATGCCGACCCTTGCAAGCCGGCTCCCAAGACGAGCATCCGTACGGATCTCATGACGCGGCGCTCCCGGTCCGTCGCAGCTCGAACAATTCGATCTCCGGTGGCACGAATATCCTGATCGGCACGCCCACCACGCCGATTCCACGACTTACGTAGAGCTGGCTTGCTTGGCGCTGGAAATGGCCCATCACGTACTTCGTGATGAGCCGCCCGGGCGACCATCCAAGTACCGGAAGGTAAAGCTGCCCCCCGTGAATATGACCGGCTAGCGTGAGGGGAATCCCGCGTGGGACGGCGGAATCCCATGCGCCGGGCCGATGCGCCAGCAGAATCCTGAACGCTTCCGGCGGAGCGCGGCGCAATGCGGCGTCGACGTATTCGGGTTGCGGGTCGTCGGCCTTCCAGTTTTCGGGGTCGTCGATCCCCAGCAAGGCGAGGAGCGCGCCCCCGCGTTCGATCACGTGGCAGCGATTGTTCAGAAAAATCTGGCCCGCGTTCTTCACACCGTGCGTCACGGCTTCGGCGCCGGTGTAGTGATCGTGATTGCCGAGCACCGTCACGCAGCCGAGCGGCGCCCACAAGTCGCGAAATGCGCGGACGTACGACGGGATGTACGATGTCGAGCTGTCGATCATGTCACCGGTCTGCAGGATGAGATCAGGCCGTAAGGCGTTCGCTTGCGCCACGATCTCCTGCATCTTGTCGAACCCGAGATGAGGTCCCGCGTGCAAGTCCGACAGGTGCAACACACGCAGGCCATCGAACTCCACGGGAAGATTCGGAAAGCCGAGGACCCGGCGCGTGATGCTCGGCATCGCGTACGCGCTCCAGATCCCGTATGCCGAGAGCGCCGTACCGGCGGCCGCGTAGGTATAGGTCGCACGGGCCAGAAATTGCCGGCGTGACACGCGAACCTCGGGCGCGTTGGACAACTCGAACGCGACCAGCGGGTCTACCTGCCCGCGGAGCCGACGTTCGGCCGCGCCGACCAGCCAGAGCACTCCTTTTGTCAGCAGGTACACCGACACAAACGCCGCAAACATCCATCCGAGCAGCTGCCAGGCCACAAACGGCCCAACCATCGGTATCCAGGTCGCGCCCCAGACCGATCCGAACAGCACGCGGTGCGCAACAAACAGCCAGGGGAAGTTGAAGAACGCGAACACGGCGCCGAGGCCGAGACGCACGGCGCGCGCCTGCCTCGGCCGCGTGGGATTGGGAAGCCGTTCGTACAGGTAGCGATAGATCAGGAACTGCGGTGCCGCGAACAGCAGGAGGAAGAGCAGGCGCATCAGGCTGCTCGTCGATCAGCGGGGTGGAGCGGCTCCAGGTGGCATGTAGGTCGGCCGTCTTTCGAAGTTGCCCCCAAACTGCGCCTGGAAGAAATGGTAAATGTCGGTCCATGCCTGGTCGGCCATTTTTGGATCTTCGCGAGTGCGCAGGAACCCATGCCCGACATTGGGATAGACTTTGAATTTGTATGGTATGTGATTTTGGTCGATGACGACGGACAGATCCTGGAGCGTCTGGGTGATCCGGGCGTCCTTGTCGGCGTAGACCCCAAAGCCCGGAGTCCGCAGCCACATGATATCGTCGTACTTGGGCGTGGGGCCATAGCAGACGACGAACGTCGCGAGCTTGTGGTTGTGTGCGGCGTAGAGGAAGCTCTCACCCCCGCCCCAGCAGAACCCGATCACGCCGATCGACCCCGCCCGCACGGATCTGAGCGATTGCAGCAGGTCCACGGCGCCATCCAGGTCCCGCATGATCGTGTCGGTGTTCAATGTCGCGATGAGACGCCGAGCGCTGTCGGCGCTCGGGGGTGTGCCGCCCCGCCGCGACAACAGGTCGGGCGCAATCACCACATAGCCTTCGCGGGCCAGCCGCTCGGCCGCATTGCGCACGAAGTCCGTCAGCCCGAAAATCTCGTGGATCACGACGATCGCCGGCGCCGCATCGGACCGCTCCGGATACACGATGTACGCCGTGATGCTGTCGCCCCCACTCAGATACTTGATGTACTCGCCGTGCTGGTCGGGAATACGCGGAGCGGGACGGGCCAGTACGAACGTGGCGGCGATGCCGAGGGCGAGACCCCCCGATGCCCAGCGTTGTTTCTGCCCCATAGCTCCTCGCTCCCATTCCCATCTCGGGCATGGAATCTACTGCCGCGCTCGCGGCGAAGTTCCCGCATACACATATTCGACGAGCCGCCCGGCGTCGGGGAGGAGGTCGCGGCTCGCGAGGGCGTCCTGCGCCGCGGCCTCGACTTCCGCGGTCACTGCCGCTTCTACGTTTCGCAGGTCGGATTCGCTCGTCCCCTCCCCCTTCAAGTACTCCTCGTAGAGCCCGATCGGGTCGCGGAGACCCCATTGCTCGAACAGGGCCGCGGGAACAGTGGCCCGCGCCTCGGCCTCATCGTGGGTCGCGTGGCCGCCCATCCGGAATGTTTCAGCAAGCAGCATGGCCGGTCCCCCCCCGCTGCGGCAGCGGGCGACCGCCAGCGCCGTGGCCGCGTACGCATCGAGCACGTTATTGCCGTCGAACGCCGCGCCCCACATGCCGTAGCTTCCGGGCCATTCGCGGAAATCCGGCGCCAAGTGGTGCTGCGACAGGCGCGTCCCGAGCGCGACCTGATTGTTCTGGATCACAAAGATGGCCGGAACGCGGGCGACCGCGGCAAGGTTCAAACCTTCGTGCACCGCGGCGCTCTTGGTCGAGCCGTCGCCAATCCACGTCAGCGCGACCCGTGCTGCCCCGCGCATCTTGAACGCGAGCGCCACACCCGCAATCACCGGGACCATGTCTCCCACGTGCGAGATCGGCTGCAGCACACCGCGGTGGAAATCGCCCACGTGCAGGTCGCGTCCTCCCGAGGGCGAGTCGGCGGTTCCGAGATAGGCGCGAAACATGTCGGCGAGCGGCATGCCCAGCTCCCGGCACGCCGACGCATTCCGAATCATCGGCGCCGCGACGTCGCCGTCCCCGTCGCCTATTGCAGGATCAACGTGAGCCCGGCGCAACGCGTGGACGGGGCCCACGGTCGTGGCCTCCTCGCCCGTGCCCAGCCACGCCTTGGACAGAATCCCGCCCCGGACCCAGCGCTGCAGCTGAATGTCGTGCAGGCGGGCGCGCAGCAATCCGGCGTAGAGCTCGAGCAGCGCGTCACGGGATAGCGTGCGGATGATCCGTTCGCGCTCCGGGTCTCGCGCGAGCGTGTCCCGGTAGGCGCGGACCAGTTTCGCATCCGGCCGCCATGCGACGTATTCGGGTGGATCGAAGGACGGGAACCGCTTTACGTCAGCTTCTCCTTGAGCTTGCCGAGGATGCCGGGTGAAGAGGACGAGGGCTGAGTGGACGGGATGTCGAGCGCCGCGGCGAACTCGAGCGCGGTCGCGAAGCGCGCGTCGGGGCTCGTGGCCATCGCGCGCGCCAGCGCCTTCTCGAGCGAAGCGGGCAGATCGGACCGAAATTGTCGCAGCATGAGCGGTTGTCCGCGCAGGCGGGCGACCATCATTTCCTGGGCGTTTCGCCCCTGAAACGGCAGCTTTCCCGAGAACATCTCGAACGCCATGATCCCGAGCGCGTAGATATCGGAGCGCGCGTCGAGCGGCTTGCCGCGAATTTGCTCCGGGCTCATGAACTCGGGTGTCCCCAGGATAATTCCCGTCGCCGTGAGCTTGGCGATCGCCGGGTCGGCGCGGCGCTCCTTGGCGAGGCCGAAATCCATGACGACCGCCCGCTCGGGACGGCCGTCCTCCTGCACCAGCATGATGTTCTCGGGCTTCAGGTCGCGATGGATGATCTGCAGCTCGTGCGCGTGATGCAGGCCCGCGCACACCTGACGGAGAATCGTGACACCGAGCTCCAACGCCATCGGTCCTTCGCGCACTTCACGATCCGAGAGCAGCTCGCCCTTCAAGAAGGGCATGACGAGATAGATCAGGCCGTCTTCGGATTCGCCGAGCCGCATGATCCGGCAGACGTTGGGATGGTCCAGGCGCATCGCGAGGCCCGCTTCCCGCCGCAGACGCTCGACCGAGCTCCGGTCGCTCGCGAGCCTGGGGGAGAGCACCTTGATCGCCACGTCATGGCCGGTTGCGACCTCGCGGGCAAGATAGACGAACGACATTCCGCCCTCGCCGAGCTTCTTCTGGACCTGATACCGGTCATCGAGGACCTGGCCCGACAAATTCGAGGCTCGCTCGAGCGCGGGGCGCGGCGTGGGAGGCGTACGAACACCGGTGCCGCTGTCGGACGCGGAGTCCGGCGGCGCGGCAGGCTGGGGAGGCCGCTGCACTTCGACCAGGAGACTACCGTCGCGCGAACAGAACCGGGCTGCACCACCATACAACGCGCCGCAGCGGGGACAGCGGCGGTCACTCACTGCCGCACCAGGTTGCGCCCTTCGTTCTTGGCCCGGTACAGCGCCTGGTCGGCAAGGGCGACGAAGCTGTCGGCGCTCGTGATGCGCTCATCGGGGAAGGACGCGAGACCGATGCTGACGGTCACGTTCACGGGATCCTCGCCGGGATCAGCGAAGTCATGATGCATGATGCGCCGCCGGAGGCGCTCGGCGAATATCACCGCGCCCTGCAGCGCCGTTTCCGGCATCACGACCACGAACTCTTCTCCGCCGTAGCGCGCCACGATGTCCACGGCACGCGCTTCCCGGCGCAGTAGCTCCCCAACTTGCCGCAGAACGGAGTCGCCCGCAATGTGGCCGCGGGTGTCGTTAATGAGCTTGAACCGATCGAGATCGGCGAGGAGGATGGTGATCGCCAAGTTATAGCGTCGCGCGCGCTCGAGCTCCTCCTCGAGATCCTCGGAGAGCGCGCGGCGATTCAGGCATCCGGTGAGCGCGTCCGTGCGCGCGAGCTGCACGAGACGCTCCTTGTCGGACACCGCGCTCTCGAAATCGTAGGCCTTTTCGATCGCGGCCACCGCCGTCCGAATGACCGTCTCGGCGAATTGCACGTCGGCCGGCGTGAGCGCCCGGTCGTCACCGGTGGTGCGCAGGAAGAAGACGCCGACGGGGCGGTCGCGCATGGAAAACGGCAGCGCGACGGCCGAGCGGGTCGGCACGGTAATGCCCTCGCGGGCCCAGCGCTCGCGCTCTTCGGTGTAGAGCGGGTCGGTCTTCACGTCCTCGACGAGCACCGGCCGGCCCTGGGACAGCGCGAGCCGGATTTCGGGATAGCGCGACAGCTCGATCTGCAGGTTGCGCAGCATGGGGCTCTCGTAGGCCGCGACCACGACGCCGGTCTTGTCCTCGGCGTTGGCGCGCACGAGCGAGCACTTGGACAGATGCAGGACGCGCGCGATCCGGCGGGCGAGAATGTTATAGATTTCGTCCGGCTTGAGCGAATCCGTGACTTCCTGAAGGATGTCGACGATCACGGCGCGGCTCTGTGCTTCGTCGCGCGCTCGCGTCAGCTCCTGCGCCGACCGCAGATGCGCCTTGACCCTCGCGAGCAGCTCACGCACCCGGAACGGCTTGGGAATGAAATCGGCCGCGCCGAGTCCCAGCGCTTTGACGGTCGCCTCCTCGGGCGGCATCGAGGAGATCATGAGAACCGGGAGATCGCGGAACCGCTCGTCGCTCTTGAGCCGCTGCAGCAGCTGTAGCCCGTCCGTCTTTGGCATCATGATGTCGAGCAGCAACAGTCCCGGCCGCTCAACGTCGATCCGCTCGAGCAGCCCTTCTCCGCCGGGCACGGGAATCACCTCATACCCGTTCTCCTTGAGAATCCAGGTCAGGGTCCGCACGAGCGACTGATCGTCGTCGGCGACGAGAATTTTGGCTGCTGGCTCGGTCATGCCGTCTTCGGTTCCTGGAGGAGCGCGGGATCGACATTGCCGCCGCTCACGATGAGTACCGTGGGCGCGGACGCGGCGCTCGCGCGCACGGAAACGCTGCCCGCGCGCACCGCCGCGATCGTCGCCGCGCCCGAGGGCTCCACCGCGAGGCGGCATTCGCGCCAGAGAAAGTGCATGGCGTCGCGCAGGCTGTCATCATCGACGAGCGCCACGCCGGCGATCCGCTGCCGATCATAGGTGAGCTCCTGAAACGGAATCTCGCCCACGCCCAGCGTGATCAACCCGTCGGCAAGGCTCGCCGTGCGCTCGAGCCGCGTCGCCCGGCCCTGCTCGAGCGACTGCTTGAGCTTGGGGGCGCCGCTCGGCTCGACCCCCCAGACGCGGGCCGCGCTGCGCGCGGCCCGGAGCCCCACCACCACGCCGGAGATCAATCCCCCGCCCCCCACCGGCGCCACGATCGTGCCCACGTCGGGCAGATCCTGCACGATTTCCAGCGCCACCGTCGCCTGACCCGCGACGATATCGGGGTGGTCGAACGGGGGGATGATCGCGAGCCCGTCGCGCGCGGCGATCGCTTCGGCCACTCGCTGGCGATCGTCCGATGTGCGGCCGGCGAGCACGACCTCGCCGCCCCACCGCTGCACGCCCGCCACCTTGATCGGCGGCACTGTTTCCGGCATGACGATCACGGCTCGCAATCCGAGATACCGGGCGGCGTACGCGACCGCCTGCCCGTGATTGCCGCTCGAGTACGTGATCACGCCGGGACGGCGCACGGGCTCGGGGAGCAGGCGAATCGCGTTGTACGCGCCGCGGATCTTGAACGCGCCCATGGGCTGCAGGTTCTCGAGCTTGAGATACGCGCCGAGCGCATCGACATAGAGCAGCGGCGTGCGGACCGCGACCCCGCACAACGCATCGCGGGCGTCTTCGACTCTCGCCGCGTCGATCACCTATTTCTTCTTGTGGGCGGCCGGCTTCGCGCGTGGGGCCGCGCGCTCCTCCTCGGCCTCGTCCTCGCCCGATTCGTCGTCTTCTTCCTTCACCACCCGCGCCACATCCACCACCTTATCGCCTTCGCCCAGGTTCATGACGCGCACGCCCTGCGTGTTGCGGCCCGAGATCCGGATCCCGTCCACCGGAACCCGGATCATGATCCCCTTCTTCGTGATCATCATCAGCTCGTCCTCGGGCAGGACTTCCTTCAACGCGATCACGTCGCCGGTCTTGTCGCCGCGCTTGAGGGTGATGATCCCTCTGCCGCCGCGGTGCTGAACGCGGTACTCGTCCAGCTCGGAGCGTTTCCCCAGTCCCTTCTCCGTGACGGTGAGGAGGGTGCATGGCCGCCGGACCACCACGAGCGCGATCACCTGGTCTTTCTTGTCGAGCTCGATCCCTTTCACGCCGGTGGCGGTCCGGCCCATCTCCCGCACGTCCTTCTCGTGGAACCGGATGCTCATGCCGTGGCTCGTGGCGAGGACCACGTCGTTCGACCCGTCCGTGACCTGCACGTCGATCAGCTCGTTGCCCGGCTCGATGTTCATCGCCCGGATGCCGACGGAGCGCGGGTTTCCGAACTCGGACAGCACGGTCTTTTTCACCGTCCCGTCCTTGCTCGCGAAGAACAAGAACTTGTCTTCCGAGAATTCCCGCACCGGCACGAGCGCCGCAAGCCGCTCGTCCGGCTTCATGGCGATGCAGCTCACGATCGGCTTGCCCCGGGCGGCGCGCGCCGCCTGCGGAATTTCATGCACCTTGAGCCAGTAGCACTGACCGCTGGTCGTGAAGAACATCAGGTAATCGTGGGTCGAGGCGATGAACAGGTGCTCGACCCAGTCGTCTTCTTTGGTCTGCGCGGCGGTCACGCCGCGGCCCCCGCGGCGCTGGCGGCGGTACGCCGACACCGGCAGCCGCTTGATGTAGCCCAGGTGTGAGACGGTGATCACCATGTCTTCTTCGGCGATCAGGTCTTCGATCGAGAACTCGCCCTGATCCGCCACGATCTCGGTCCGCCGCTCGTCGCCGAACGCCCCGGAAACCTCGGTCAGCTCGTCCTTCAGGATCTTCATCCGGCGTGGCCGCGAGCCGAGGATCTCCTTGCATTCCTTGATGAATTTCCGCACTTCCTTCAATTCGTCTTCGAGCTTCGTGATCTCGAGCGCCGTGAGCCGCGCGAGACGCATGTTGAGAATTTCCGCCGACTGCCGCTCCGAAAGCTTGAACCGCTTGCGCAGCGCGGCGTCGGCCGTCGGCGTGTCCTTCGCCTTGCGAATGATGCGGACGACTTCGTCGATGTGGTCGACCGCGATCTTCAGACCTTCGAGGATGTGCTGGCGTTCTTCGGCTCGCGTCAGCTCGAACTGTGTCCGGCGCGTGATGACGGTGTGGCGGTGCTCGATGAAGTGCTGCAGCAGCTCCTTCAGGTCCATCTCGCGCGGCCCGCCATCCACGAGCGCGAGCATGATCGCGCCGAACGTCACCTGCATCTGGGTCCGCGTGTACAGCTGGTTGAGCACCACCATCGGCACCACGTCGCGCTTCAACTCGATGACGACGCGCACGCCCTCGCGGTCCGTCTCGTTCCGGAGATCGGTGATGCCCTCGAGCTTCTTGTCGAGCACGAGATCGCGGATCTGCTCGATGACGCGTTCCGGCGCGACCTGGTAGGGAAACTCCGTCACGACGATCTGCTGCTTCCCGGTCGACTCGCGCTCCTCGACCGTCGCCCGCGCCCGGATCACGATGCGGCCGCGGCCCTTCTCATAGCACTCCTTGATGCCGTCGCGCCCGTAGATGATTCCGCCCGTCGGGAAATCGGGTCCCTTGATGAATTTCCGGAGATCCTTGACGGTGGCGTTGGGATGGTCGACGAGGTGATTGATGGCTTGAACCGTCTCGCCCAGGTTGTGCGGCGGAATGTTCGTCGCCATGCCGACGGCAATGCCGGCGGAGCCGTTGACGATCAGATTCGGGAGCCGCGACGGAAGCACGACCGGTTCCTGCAGCCGGCCGTCGAAGTTGGGGACGAAATCGACGGTGTTCTTGTCGATGTCCCCGAGCGTCGTCATCGCGACGCGCGTGAGCCGGGCTTCGGTGTAGCGGTACGCCGCCGGAGCGTCACCGTCGACCGAGCCGAAATTCCCCTGCCCGTCGACCAGGGGATACCGCAGCGAAAATTCCTGCACCATGCGCACGAGCGAGTCGTACACGGCGACGTCGCCGTGGGGGTGGTATTTCCCCAGCACGTCGCCGACCACGGTGGCGCTCTTCTTGTGCGGCCGCCCCGGCACGAGCCCCAGCTCGTGCATGGCGTAGAGGATGCGCCGGTGCACGGGCTTGAGCCCGTCGCGCACATCCGGCAGCGCCCGCTGCACGATGACGCTCATCGAATAGTCGAGGAACGACTCCTTCATTTCGTCTTCGATGAGGCGTGGCAGAATGCGTTCGCGAACGTTGGGTGCGGTCATGGAGGGGTGTCCCGATGGCTGAGGCGATTCATGCTAAGTGGCAGTAATATAAAAACTTAGCACAATTCAGGCAACAGTTTCCGGCGCTACGAGCACGGCAATCTTGCCCAGCTGTTCCCCCTGCTCCAGGCGCGCGAAGGCCGCGCGAACCTCGGCCAGCGGGTACTCGCGATCCATCACCGGCCGCAGCCGGCCGCGCGCGAGCTCGGCCACGACGCTCGCATACTCGGCGGCGTTTCCCATGGTCGATCCCATGATGGTGTACTGGTTCCAGAACAGCCGGCGGGCATCGGTCACCAAGCGCGGGCCTGACGTGGCTCCGCAGGTGACGAGCCTTCCTTTTTTCCCGAGTGCGCGCAGCGACGTCTCCCAAGTGGCTTCCCCTACGCTATCCACGACGACGTCGGCCCCGCGCCCTTCCGTGAACCGGCGTACTTCTGAGGCCACCTGCTGCGAGCCATGGTTGAGGGTGAGGTTCGCGCCGAGCGCCCGCGCCCGGTCGAGCTTCGCCTCACTCGAGGAGGTCACCACGGTCCGGGCGCCGATGAGGCGAGCGATCGCCAGAGCGGCGAGCGAGACGCCGCCGCCGACCCCCCAGATGAGCACGGTCTCGCCCGCCGCCAGCGCCGCGCGAGTCACGAGCATGCGCCAGGCGGTGAGCGTGACGAGTGAAAACGCGGCGGCTTCCGACCACGACAACGACGGCTCGAGCAGCGGCACGCGTACCACATTCCGCTCGGGCACCACGACATACTCGGCAAGAGTGCCAGCCAGGTGCTCTCCGAGCAAGCGATAATTGATGCACAGCGAATGCTCGCCCGCACGGCAGAATTCACAGCTGTAATCCGAAATTCCGGGATTGATCATCACGCGGTCGCCAGGCTGGATCGACCGCACGCCACCGCCGACGAGATCCACTACTCCCGCACCATCGGCTCCCAGCACGTGAGGAAAACTCCGGGCGCTCGGCAACCCCTGGACCACGAACAGGTCGAGGTGATTGAGCGCCGCTGAGCGAATCCGAACGCGAACCTCTCCCACCGCGGGATGCGGGTCGGGAAGTTCGGCGAGACGGATCTGATCGAGATTTCCGGGACCAGCGATTACGCAGGCGCGCATACGGTCCCGGAGGGCGTCAGGGCATGAACGCCGGGATGAGCTGCTGCTCGGCGCCGGTCGTCGGGACCGCAACAGCGCCGCTGCCGCCGCTCGTCAGTGCCTGGATGTAGAGCCGCGCCGGGCCCTTGGTCTGGGGGGGAGTCCCGAGCAGCGCGAGCAGGTCACCCGCCGGGGAGACGGAAAAATCGCTGATCGAGAGCTCCGTGCCAGTTACCGGAGTCACTTTTCCAGTCGTCAGCTCGGCGCGCATGATCTGCGCGACGGTCCGCCCGCCTTCCTTCCCCTGCACGAGGTAGTACAGCGAGCCATCCCGCAGGAACCTGGGCGCGAGACTCTTGAAGTTGCCCGAGCTGCGGGTGAACTCACGTTGATTCGAGCCATCCTTTGCCATCAGCCAGATATTCGTCGTGCCATCACGCGTGGAAGCGAAGGCAATGATCTCGCCGTCGGGGGAAACCGTCGGCTGCATGCTGCCCGAGCCTTGCGTGAGCTGCACCGGAGTCCCGCCCGCCAGCGATTGCATCCAGATCTGCGGTATTCCCGGCCCACTCCGATCGGACTGGAAGATGATGGAGCTCAAATCGGGCAGAAACTGCGGACGATTGTCATTCCCTGAGCCCGTCGTGACGCGCAGCGGATTCCCGCCATCAGCGTCCATCACGTAGATGCCACGTGCCGCCGCAAACGCGATGCGCGAGCCATCCGGAGAAAATGCCGGATCGGTCGCGCTCAGCGTATCGTCGCTCACCCGGCGCCACTGGCTCAGACTGCCGCGCTCCGCGGCGAACAGCTGAAACCGCGAGCCCGCGCGGGTGCTCGGCATGACGATCTCGCCCTGGACGAACACGTCAACCGTTCCGCGTTTGCCCCCTGGAGCGGTCGCCACCGCGCGGGTTCGCCCGTATGAGCCGGCCGTGATGATTCCGCTGTCGTTCACCTGAGCGACCTGCGGATTCTCGGACGTCCACGTCAATCCGGTCGCCGGTCCGATCGCGGTGGTCGAGTCCATATACGTTGCGCGGACGGCGATCCGGCGGCTCGGCGGGAGGCCTACCCGTGCCACCGATAACCGCACGCCCGCCGCGATGACGCGGACGTTCCACGTCACCGCGAGACCCGCTCCCGGCCCGTGCACGATGAGCTGGGTCTGACCGGACTTCCGAGCCGTGAGCGTTCCCGACGCCACGTCATATGACGCCACGGCGGTGTCAGCCACCGACCATTGCAGCGGCGCATCGGCAACAGGAGTCCGATCGGCCGCGAGCGCCTGCGCCTCGAATTTCCCGGTGCCTTGAATCGGCAGGAGCACCTCATCCTGCCATCTCGGTCGGACGGCCAGGAGCTCGACCGGTCGATGCACAATCACGTCGACCGACTTGGTCTGCAGGAAGCCCGACACCGTGACGGTCGTCCGACCGGGAGCCACACCGGTCACGACGCCCGTCAGCGACACGCGTGCGACGTTGGGATCGGCCGAATTCCATTGCAGGGTCAAGGGGCTCACGCCGCGCGCGCCCTGCGTGGGAACCACCACGTGCAGTGTGTCCGAGACTCCGGGGCCAACCGCGATCGCCGCGCCTTCGCGCACTGCCAGATCGGCCTGCTGCACGACGACGGGCGCGGTGGCCGTCAGGCCGCCGGCGCTCGTGATCTCGATCGTACCCTGACCGGGCGAGAGGGCGACCACGACGCCGTTTCCATCGACGCTTGCGATCTCGGGCCGCAGCGATTTCCAGGTGACGCCCAGTGGGGCCGCGGCGGTGCCATCGTCCTTCAAGGCGCGCGGAGAGGCGCGGATGTTCTCCGATGGCTGGAGATAGATCGTGGAGGGCTCGATGCGCAGCACGCTCGCGACCCCCGTTCCGGCTGGTTGACCCGCCAGTGATCCATCAGCGGGTGGCGGGTTCTGCGCTCCGGTGTTGCCGGCCGTGGTCGGCGGACTCCCTCCCACGACCTGGACGGCGGCGGTGCCACGCTTGCTGCCGACGCGCGCGTCGATGATCGCGACGCCGTTCGCGAGGCCCGTAACCGTGCCGTTGTTATCGACCTTTGCAACCTGGAGATTGTTCGACGACCAGAGCACGCGTACGGTGGGAATGACGTTGCCGGCGCGGTCGAACGCCGTCGCCAAGAGACCCATGCGCTCTCCCGCCTTGAGGGTGATCGACGGTGGAGCGACTTGCACCTCGCTGACATTCTGTGCGTGCGTGGTCTGCGGCACGAGCGCGACGCCGAGGCCCACGGCCCAGAGAACCCGCGAAGCGCCACACGGAAGCGCCATAGCGGCGCGAAGCTAAGGTCCCCTAAACGCTTTTGTCAAGCTAACTTGTCACGTCTGAGCTTGGCGGTCGGAGAATATTCGGGTGCCCGCTCGTCTCACTTGCGCCGCACCGGTGCCAAGGTAAGCTATAGGCCACGTTTAACGACCATCCGCGTGAGGAGACATCCGATGCTCGAGCAGACCGACTTCTCGGAGAGTGGCTGGACCGGCCCCGGCATGCTGGAGCCGATGCTTCCGTCGACACCAATGCAGCCGAGCGCGCCGATGGCGGCGCCGATGGGTGACGACGAAGAGGAGAGCATGAGCTCCCGGCCCGCGCGGCGTCGTGCCCCGGCCAAGAAGAAGAAGCCGGCACGAGCCAAAGCAAAGACCAAGGCAAAGAAGAAGAAGAGCGCGTCGAAAGCGAAGGCCAAGTCGAAGTCGCGCGGCAAAGCCAAGCGTAAGCCGGCACGCCGTCGCCGTCGCCGCTAGTTCCGGCCCGCCAGATTCGCCGCGGACCCGCGCCCCGAGCCTACGCGTTCGCGCACTCGGGGCGCGTTCGCGTTCTTGCCGTCCGGTTCTTCCTGCTCAGCGCGTGCGCGTGCGCTCCGCGCCCGAATGATTCGCCACGTCCGAACTACGACATCATTCTCCGCGGTGGCTGGATCGTGGACGGCAGCGGGAATCCTCGATTTCGCGGCGACGTTGCGCTTTCCCGAGACCGCGTTGCCGCGGTCGGGTTTCTCGGGACGGCGAGCGCGCGGGAGACGCTCGATGTCTCGGGCCTGATCGTCGCCCCCGGGTTCATCGACATGATGGGTCAGTCCGAGATCAATCTCCTCATCGACAATCGCGATTTCAGCAAAGTCACCCAGGGTATCACCACGGAAGTCACGGGTGAGGGCAACTCGGTCGCGCCGCTCACGGATGCGCTCGCGGCGGGTGATTCCGGGCAGATGCGCAAGTATCACTACAACGAAGACTGGCGCGATCTCAACGGATACTTCGCGCATTTCGCGCGTACCCGCTCGACCGTGAACCTGGCGACCTTCGTCGGCGCGACCCAGGTGCGCGAGGCGGTGATCGGTCATGCGGACCGGCCTGCCTCGCCGGCGGAGCTCGCGCACATGTGCGCCATCGTGGACTCCCTCATGGAGCAAGGGGCGCTCGGGGTTTCGACCGCCCTCGAGTACGCGCCCGCGAGCTACGCGCCCACCGAGGAACTGATCGCGCTCGCGCGCGCGGCGCGGCGCCACGGGGGGATTTACGCCACGCACATGCGCAGTGAAGGACTCAAGATCGATGCCGCGCTCGATGAGACGTTTCGGATCGCGCGTGAAGCGCAGATTCCCGCGGAAATCTTCCATCTCAAGGCCTCGGGGCGCGGAAGCTGGGGCCGTATGCCTCACGTGCTCGCGCGCATCGATTCGGCGCGCGCCGCTGGGCTCGATGTCACGGCCGATCAGTATCCCTATGTCGCCGCGATGACCTCGCTCGATGCCGCCGTCCCGACCTGGGCGGAGAACGGCGGCATGGACTCGCTGCTGATCCGGTTGCGTGATTCGGCAACGCGCGCGCGGCTGCGCCGCGAAATGCTCACGCCGCCGCCCGGGACCGAGGGCTTTTATCACGAGGCGGGTGGAGCGGCGGGGATATTGATTACCGGCGTCTTCCAGGACTCGTTGCGTGCGCTCCAGGGCAAGCGCCTCGACGAGATTGCGAAATCGCGGCACCGCGATCCGGTTGAGATGCTGTTCGATATTCTCCTAGCGGAGAACGGCCAGCGCACCGACGCGGTGTACTTCGTCATGAGCGAGCCGGACGTGCAGCTCGCCCTGCGCCAGTGGTGGATCGCCGTGAATACCGACGCGAACGGCGTCGCACCCGACGGGCCCTTTGCTGCGCAAAGCACCCACCCCCGCGCGTACGGAAGCTTTACGCGCATTCTCGGCCACTACGCGCGCGAGCTCGGGCTCTTTCCCCTCGAGTTCGCCGTCCGGAAAATGACGTCCCTCGCGGCGCAGCGCGTCGGCCTCACCGATCGGGGGCTCGTGCGTCCGGGCATGTTCGCGGACTTGACGATTTTCGACCCCGGCACCGTAGCCGACCGGGCCACGTTCGACCGCCCACATCAGGCGTCGGCGGGTATCACGTACGTCTTCGTCAATGGCGAGCTCGTCTTGCGTCGCGGCGTACTCACAGATGCCCGGCCTGGCCGCGCCCTGCGCGGCCCCGGGTACGTCCCTTCCCCTTCCTGATCATGCCACCAGTCCCTCGGCTGACTTCGCTTTCGCACGGCGCAGGCTGAGCCTGTAAACTCGGCCCCGCCGAGTTGGCGCAGGTCTTGCGCCACGTGCCGGTCGCGACGGATCCGCGGATCCTCGTCGACGCCGCCACTCGCGACGACGCTGCCGTGTTCCAGCTGTCGGCGGATCGGGCGATCGTGGCGACGGTGGATTTTTTCACGCCGATTGTCGACTCCGCCTACGATTTTGGCCGCATTGCGGCCGCCAACGCGCTCTCCGATCTGTATGCGATGGGAGCCACGCCGCTGTTCGCGTTGAACATCGTGGGTTGGCCCCGCGATACGCTTCCGCTCGATCTCCTGGGAGACGTGATTCGGGGCGCCGCCGACATCACTCGGGAGGCGGGCGCGTTCATCCTTGGAGGCCACTCGGTCGATGATCCGGAACCGAAGTACGGCATGGCGGCGATCGGTGAGGTTCGTCCCGACCGGATCATGACCAACGCGGGAGCCCAGCCGGGCGACGTACTGGTCCTCACCAAGCCCCTGGGCACCGGCGTGCTTGCCACCGCCCTGAAACGCGATCTCCTGCCTGAATCGGAGCTGGCGCAGGCGGTGGCGGTCATGACGACGCTCAATGCCGGGGCCGCGCGGGCCATGCTGCGCGTCGGGGTGCACGCGGCGACTGACGTCACGGGGTACGGCTTGCTCGGTCATCTGCGGACCCTGCTCGAGGCCAGCGGCGCGGCGGCCACGATCACGAGCGCGGCGGTCCCGCTCCTGCCCCGGGCCATCGAGATGGTGGAGCAAGACGCGATTCCCGGTGGCACGCGCCGCAATCAGGAGAGCCAGGCCGACGTGGTCCGGTTCGCCGCGGGCGTGCCGGAGGCCGTGCGCGTGTTGCTCGCCGACGCTCAGACGTCGGGCGGGCTCCTGATCTCCGTGCCCGGCGACCGGGTGGATGAGTTGCAGCCGGCGTTGGAACGTGAACGCACTCCCGCCGCGGCCGTCATTGGCAGGGTGATTCGCGGCAAAGCGGGGCAGATCGAGGTAGTCTAGAGGGATGGATCCCATCGAGGAGTTTCACGCGTTGACGCCGGATGCGCTCGACGTGTTGGAACGCGCCGTCCGTGAACGACGGCGGGTGGCGCTGCGGCGTCGCGGGACCGAATATGTCGTCATCGCGGAGCGGCTCGACACGGCGGAGCGCGACGAAGCGCTCGAGGGAAGGTTGCCCATGACCGGTGAGGTCGTGCCGTTCCGGCTGCGTGAGCTCGAGTCGTTCGCGGTGCTGCCCGGCTGACACGTGTTCACGCGCCTGCTCGTGGGGCTCGATGGCAGCGTTCGAGGTGACTCGGCGTTCGAGCAGGCGGTGCTGCTCGGCGAGCGGTTCCGAAGCACCGTAATCGTGTCGCATGTCCGCGAGCCGGGCGACTCGGACGGCGAGATTCGCGACATGCTGGAGCGCGCGCGCACCCGTGTCGCCGCGGCGGGGCTCGAGGTTGAGATCGTCTCGCACGACGGCGCTCCCGATACGGGGCTCGCCATGCTGGCCAAGAGCGCCGACGCCGCGCTGGTGGGGCGCCAGGGCGTCGCCGCGCGCGGCAATGCGCTGGGGACCACGGTGGGCTCTCTGATCCGCATCGCCGAGAGCTGCGTTGTGGTGTGCGCCGGTGCCGCGACTCCCATGCGGTCGTGTGCGGTCGTGTTCGATGGCCAGGATCCCAGCCGGCGCGCGCTCGAGCTCGCGGGTCGCTTCGCCAGTATCGCAGACAGCACGGTGCACATCATCCACGCGACTGACGATCCAGCCGCCGGTGTTCAGGTCGTGGGGGTCGCGGAAGCGGTACTGTCGCTGCAACGAGTGGCGTTCGTGACTCACGTCGAGTCGGGCCGCCCGGGCCGCGTGCTGCCGGATCTCGTCAAACGCATTCGCTGCGACGCGTTGTTTGCGGGGGCCCACCTCGCCAAGGGTGGAGCAGCGACGCTGACATCCCACGCGGAGGAAATTCTGCAGGGCACCGACATTCCATTCGTGATTCAACCCTGAATGAGCGGCCCGACCGGGAAAGACGCGCGCCCGCGGATCCTCGTTCATGCGGACGAGAGTTGCCTCGGCAACGGCCTCGCGCCGCCGAATCCCGGCGGCAACGCCGCGCTCATCGAGGCGCGCGCGGGAGACAGCTTCGTGCGGTGGGATTTCTACGAATGCTCACCCAATACCACGAATCAAAAAATGGCACTGGCCGGCGCCATCGCGTCGCTCGAATGGGTACGGCGCCGCTGGCAGCACTCCGAGGTGTTTTACGTGTCGGACTCGGAATATCTGATCAAGGGAAGCACGGAATGGGTCAAGGCGTGGGAGGCGCGCGGCTGGAAGCGGAAAGGCGGCGCCGTGGAGAATCTGGAGCTGTGGCAGAAGCTCGTGCAGGTCACCGCGGCGCATCACGTGGAGTGGCGCTGGGTCCGCGGTCACGCCGGACATCCCAAGAACGAATACGCCAACCATCTCGCCACGCGCGCCGCCGAGCGTCAGGAGCGCTCCAATGGCCTCGTGCCTTCGGGATTCGACGGATGGCTCGCGAGCGAGCGCCAGCGCGGCAAGTACGAGGACTACGACCCCGACCAGGAGCTCGATGAGCGTCTTTAAAGACCATGTGCCGGCGAATACCCATCCGCTCAACGTGCTTCCCGAAGGGAGCGTGGCACCGGCCGTCGATCGGATCCCACTCTACGAGGTGTATATGCGCATGGCCGAAGAGCTCGCCAAGCGCTCCACGTGCGTGCGCCTCCAGGTCGGCACCGTCGTGACGGATCCCCGTCTCGAGAACGTGCTGGGGATCGGCTACAACGGAAACGCGCGCGGGCTGGCCAACCGATGTGACTCGGCGGTGCCGGGCAATTGCGGCTGTATCCACTCGGAGGTGAATGCGCTCGTCAAGGCGCCCGGAAGCGTGCGCGACAAGGTCGTGTTCATCAGTGCATCTCCCTGTGTCGGGTGCGCCAAACTCATCATCAACTCCGGGGTGAGTCACGTCTTCTACCGGAAGCCGTATCGCGACCCTTCGGGGTGCGAGGTGCTGGTGCAGGGAGGAGTCGTTCCGGTGCTGTATGATCGCTGGGTGAAGGAATGGCGGTGAGAGACGACGGGGGAGGGGTACGGCGTGGCGGATGAACTAGATCGGCTATTCGGGAGGCTCGTCGAGGCGCTCGTAGAATCCGGTCCTGGGCGCCTCGCCGTTCCGTTCGCGTGCGCCGAGCTGCACGAGCGGCTCGTTCCATACCGCTCGAATCGGGCACGGCTCAACGTGGCCACACACGAGGACTATGAGATGACCGTTCTCCGGTTGCTCGCCGGGGAGCGGGGATACGCGAGCGTCGAGCCGTCCGACGTTCAGGACGCCCTGCGCCGCGAGGCGGAGGCGAACAGCGCGGACACGACCCTGTTCCGCAACTTCCCCGACGCGCTGGTCATGATCAACCGTCTCGCTGCCGAACGTTTTCTGAAAGGCGACGCGAGCTTCGCTCCCCCGTCAGCGGCGAGCGTTTCGCATCAGGGTCCCGATATCACGCTTGCCGCGGATGTGGATCTCGCGGCCCCAGAGCCCGACACCTCCGGGGCGCCGCATTTCACTCTCGACGAGTCCGAGACCCATGCGGCGCAGTGCGCCTATTGCGGTGGCACCCTGCCGGCCCGCCTCAAGGTGAATTTCTGCCCGCACTGCGGCCAGCCGCCGTCCGGCGAGTTGCGTTGCCCGGCGTGCGGCAGCGAGGTAGACGTGGGCTGGGCATACTGCGCGAGCTGCGGCCGGCCCACCGGATTCGAGTGAAGCGATATCGCGTCGCCGTCATCGCGGGCGACGGCATCGGGCCCGAGGTCATCTCGGCAGCCATTCCGGCGCTCGATGCCGCCGCGGCGAAGCACGGGTTCGGGCTCGACTGGGAGCAGCTGCCGTACGGCGCCACGCATTATCTCGCGACCAAGGAGACGCTGCCGGACGCCGCATTCCGGCACCTGCGCGACGACGTCGACGCGATCTTTCTCGGCGCCCTGGGGGATCCCCGGGTTCCGGGAAACGAGCACGCCCGCGACATCCTCCTCGGTCTGCGTTTTCGTCTCGATCTCTACATCAATTTCCGGCCGGTCCGATTGCTGCATCCGGACCTTACGCCGTTGCGTGTGGCGAATGCTGCGCGAATCGATTTCGTGATTTTTCGCGAGAATACGGAAGGCGCCTATCTCGGCCGCGGGCGCGTCGCGGGCGATGAGTACGTGGCGGAGGAAATCCATACGGTCCACGGCGTCGAGCGCATTCTCCGAGCGGCGTTCGACTGGGCGCGTGCGCACGGCTCGACGCGCGTAACCATGAGCGACAAGTCGAATGCCGTGCCGGCCCACGCGGTCTGGCAGCAGCGTTTCAAGGTTGTCGCGCACGACTATCCCGACATCGCGGCGGAGCATCGCTACATCGATGCGCTCGTGCTCGAGCTGGTTCGCGAGCCGGTCAGATTTCAGGTGATCGTTACCAATAATCTGTTCGGCGACATCCTCTCCGACCTGGGTGCGGGACTCGTGGGAGGGCTCGGGCTCGCCGCCAGCGCCAACCTGCATCCCGGCCGTCCGGGCTTGTTCGAACCCGTGCACGGCTCGGCTCCGGCCATCGCGGGGAAGGGGATCGCAAATCCGCTCGCCGCGATCCTGACGGGCGCGTTGATGCTCGCGGCACTAGAGCAACCTCAGGCGGGAGAACGACTCGAGCGAGCGGTCGTCTCCGTCCTCGAACAGGGGTACCGCACGGCGGATCTGGGGGGCAGCGTCACGACCGGCGAGATGGCGGACGCGGTGCGGCGCGCCCTGTGAGCTAAACACCTACCGTTGGCCTCACGTGCGGACCATATTCCGCGCTCAGTGCGGAGTTGTCCATGAAGACCCAGGGCCACACGCGAGACGTCGTTTTCCTCTCCGGCGTACGCACCGGCTTCGGCGCGTTCGGCGGCACACTCAAGGATCTTTCGGCCATCGAGCTGGGGGCGGTTGCCGCGCGGCAGGCGCTGGCCCGCTCGCGCGTGCCCGTGAATCAGGTCGGCCATTCCGTGTTCGGGAACGCGCTGCAGACCTCGGCCGACGCCATTTATTGCGCGCGTCACGTCGCCCTCAAGGCGGGTCTCCCCATCGAGGTGCCGGCCGTCACCGTGAACCGGCTGTGCGGCTCCGGCTTCGAAGCCATCACCCAGGGCGCTCAGCTCATCTTGCTGGGCGAAGCCGAAGCCGTGCTGGCGGGAGGCACCGAGTCGATGAGCCAGGCGCCACACGTGGTACGGGGCGCCCGGTGGGGGATACGGCTCGGTCCCGCCGCTCCGCTCGAAGACTTGCTTTGGGAAGCGTTGCGCGATCCCGTGTGCGGGCTCTCGATGGCGGAGACCGCCGAGGCGCTGGCCGAGCGCTATCAACTCACGCGCGCCGACGTCGATCAGGTGGCGCTCGAATCGCAGCATCGCGCGAAGCGCGCGTGGGACGCGTGCGTGTTCCAGGACGAGGTGGTGCCGGTCGAGCTCAAGGGCAAGAAGGGCGACGTGATCGAATTCCGCGCTGATGAGCACATGCGCCCCGCCACGACCAGGGAGGGACTCGCGGCACTCAAGCCGTACTTCAAGAAGGATGGGCTCGTCACCGCGGGCAATGCGTCGGGAATCGTCGATGGCGCCGCTGCCACTGTGATCGCGAGCGACGAGTTTGCGGAGGCGAATGGGTTGCAGCCGTTGGGCCGCATCGTGGCCTGGGCAGTGGCGGGGGTTGAGCCGCGGTACATGGGCATCGGGCCGGCGCCCGCCGCGCGGAAGGCCCTGGCCAAAGCGGGACTCAAGCTCGATCAGATGGATCTGGTCGAGGTAAATGAGGCGTTCGCTCCGCAGTATCTCGCGGTCGAGCGGGAGCTCGGCCTCGAGCGGAGCCGGACCAACGTGCACGGCGGCGCGATCGCGATCGGGCACCCGCTCGCGGCGACCGGTACACGCATTACCATTCACCTCCTGCACGCGCTGCGGCAGAGTGGGAAGCGCTTCGGGCTCGGCTCAGCGTGTATCGGCGGCGGCCAGGGGGCCGCGCTCATCGTGGAAGCGTTCCGAGACTAGTCTCCCGCGAGCGAGGATCACGCGTCATGGACACGCTGTTTCCCGCAATTGCCGTCATTCTGCTCTACCTCTTCTCGGGGTTACGGGTGCTCCGGGAATACGAGCGAGCCGTGTACTTCTTCCTGGGCCGCTCCTGGGGCTCCAAGGGACCGGGGCTCATCTTCGTCCCGCCGCTATTCGCGAAAATTCAGAAGGTTTCCCTCCGCGTCGTCGCCATGGACATCCCGCCGCAGGACGTGATCACGCGGGACAATATCTCGATCAAGGTGAACGCGGTGCTCTACATGCGGGTAAAAGACTCGGTGAAGTCCATCATCGGAGTCGAGAACTACTTGTACGCGACGAGCCAGCTGGCCCAGACCACGCTGCGCTCGGTGCTCGGGGAAACAGAGCTCGATGGCCTGCTGATGAATCGGGAAAAGATCAACGCGATTCTCAAGGACATCATCGATAAGCGCACCGAAGATTGGGGAGTCGAAGTGTCCGCGGTCGAGGTCAAGGACGTGGATTTGCCCGCGGAAATGCAGCGCGCGATGGCGCGGCAGGCGGAAGCCGAACGGGAGCGGCGGGCCAAGATCATCAACGCCGAAGGCGAGCTGCAGGCGTCGGAAAAGCTGGCGCAGGCCGCCCGGATCATCGGGGCCGAGCCGGCCGCGATTCAACTGCGCTATCTGCAAACGGTCACCGAAATTGCTTCGGAAAACAATTCGACCACGATCTTCCCCTTGCCCATCGAGCTGTTGAAGGGATTTCTCAATACGACAGCTCGCGCGGCCCTGCCCCAACAAGGCTCGGGAGACCGAGTGCCGTCCGCACCAGCCAAGGAAGAGGATAAGGTTTCGCGCTAATGCCGGATCAGCGGATCAGCCGCGAAGCGATCGAGCGCATCATTCAGCACGCCGCGGAGCTCCAGGCGAGCGAGCGCGACATCGGCGACAGCATGTCGCGTTCCGAGCTGCTCGCGCTCGGGAAGGAAGTGGGCATCCCGGAGCGCTATCTCGTCCAGGCGCTGCTCGACGAAGAGACCCGCCCCGCGACGCAGCCGGCGACGCGGGGCGTGCTCGATTGGCTGGCCGGAACGGAATCGCTCGCGGCGGCACGCGTCGTTCCCGGCGACCGGCCAACCGTGGAGCGGGCGCTGGCGAGCTGGCTCGAGCGTGAAGAGCTGCTCCAGATCAAGCGGCGCTTTCCCGACGTGACCACCTGGGAGCCGAAGGCCGGAGCGTTCGCGTCGTTACAGCGCGCGCTCGGCGCCGGGGGCAAGCGGTTCACGTTGGCGCGCGCCGGCGAAATCGCGGCGAGCGTGACGCCGCTCGAAACCGGCTTTTGCCACGTGCGACTCGTGGCCGATGTCACACCCGAGCGGCGCCGCCGCCTCGTGACGGCCGGCGGCCTGCTCGCGGCGGGACTCGTCTTCGCGACCACGCTGGGACCCGTGCTCGGCGTTCTCACCGTCTGGGCTTATCTGCCCGCCGTCGTCATGCCATTCGCGGCCGTGGCGCAGGGACGGCGCCATGTACGCGAGAACGAACGGACGCAGATCGCCCTCGAGCAGGTGCTCGACCGGCTCGAGCGCGGTGAGCTGCGCCCCGCGCCGCGCCTCGCCAGTCCCGCTGCCGCTGCCCTGGGTCGAATCGCCGACGAGTTGAAGAGGACGCTCGAGTTCTGAGCGCCCCTCCCGCAGCGCGGCCCGCCGGAATCGAGCGAGTCGGCGTGCTCGGGTGCGGCCTCATGGGCACCGGCATTGCCCAGGTTGCCGCGACGGCCGGATATCAGACCATCGTGCGCGACGTGGCCCCGGAGATCTGGAGTCGCGCCCGCGCCAACATCGACAAATCCCTCGCCAAGTTCGTCGAAAAGAACAAGCTGTCGGCGGCGGAAAAAGCCGCGGCGCTCGACCGCCTACGGTTCACGACCGAAACGCGGGACCTCGCCGCGTGCGATTTGATCATCGAGGCGGTTTCCGAGGATCTCGAGCTCAAGAACGCCCTGTGGAAGGAGCTCGACCAGCTGGCCGGCCCGCGTACGATCTTCGCCTCCAATACCTCGAGCCTCACGATCGCGGCCATGGCGGCCGCCACCCGGCGCCCCGACCGATTCGTGGGGCTGCATTTCTTCAATCCCGTTCCACTCATGCAGCTCGTGGAGGTGGTGCGCACAGTCACGACGTCCGCGGACACCTATACGCGGGCCACGGCCTTCGCGGCTTCGCTGGGCAAGGCGGCGGTTGCCGCGCAGGATGTCTCGGGGTTTCTCGTGAACCTGCTGCTCGTTCCCTATCTGCTCGACGCGATTCGCGTGGTCGAACGGCGGATCGGGACCGTGGCGGACGTCGATCGTGCGATGCAGCTCGGCTGCGGCTACCCCATGGGCCCGCTCACCCTGCTGGATTTCGTCGGGCTCGACACCACGTACAAGATCGCGGAGATCATGTTCCTGGAATACCGCGAGTCGCGCTACGCGCCGCCGCCGCTGCTCAAGCGCATGGTGCTCGCGGGGATGAACGGCCGAAAGAGCGGCAAAGGCTTCTACGACTATTCGGTCGACCCTCCGACGGTCTCGGACCTCGGGCTGTAATCCTTCTCTCTCTCCTTTGGGAGCGTCCGTGCACATATTCGGCTACGATTGGCCCAAAGCCCACGCAGCGCTCAATGATCTTCCCGCCGCCCTGCTCTTGATGACCGTGCTGTTCGATTGGGGATTCGTGTTCACGCGCCGGGAGTCGTTGCGGGCCGCCGCCATATGGACGCTCTGGGCCGGCGTGATCGGCGGGTGGGCAGCGGTCATTGCGGGTTTGCAAGCCGAAGACGCGATCGATCACGGCCCCGGCATTCACAGTCTGATGGAGGATCACCAGACGCTGGCGCTGTGGACCATGGGTCTCTTCACCGTCGTCCTGGTGTACACGCTGTTCCGGCGAGGCGTATTCTCTCGAGTGGAACAGATCGCCTTGCGTCTGACTTCGATCGCGGGTCTCGTGACCCTCATTTGGACCGCCCGGATCGGAGGCCGAATGTATTTCGAGCACGCCGCCGGGGTGCCGACGGCCGTATTCGAGCCTGAAGAGCACGACCGGGCTTTGGAGCACCACCACCACGAGGCGGGAGATCATGGGGACCACGATGAGCACGATCATGAGGAGCACTGACTGAACTCAGAAGGCGGAAGGCGGAACACGGAACAGCAATGATGGTCCGACGCCGGTTGCGCTTGTTCCGCGTTCCGGGTTCCGGCTTCCGCGTTCTGGAAATCCTGCTTCTCACGAGCTGCTCCCCAGCGACCACCCGCCCCGACTTCTTCCCCTACCCCCAGGCGCCGAAGCAGCTGCTCGGTGCACGGCGGGAGCGGATCGTGCCGGCGCTGGTCGAGTTCATCACGGTCGACAGTCTCAGGATCCAGCGGGCGAGCGCGCTCGACGGCTACGTGGAGACCGAGTGGTATGACATGCAGCAACACCGGTCCTACGCGCGCACGAGCGCCGTGCCGGATCTGGCGCACACCATCAAGCTGCGGTGCTGGGTCGATCCCTACGTTCCCGGCCAATCGATCCTGACCGTGGAGGCGGTATACCGGCCGCGCGTCGACCCGTCCCGGATCGAACGAGAGCTTGAAATCCCGCTCAGCCCGGACCACCCGGGCTACCAGTACGTCGAGGCGGTCCTCAATCGGGCTCGGGAACGCTTCGGATTGCGGAAGGCGACCGAAGGAGGCTGAGACTCAGGCGTCGACGAGCGAGCGGACCCAGCGCTCCATCACGTCGAGATCGAGCATGGCATCGCGGCAGGGGCCGTTGGGAAGCTGCATCGTGAGCCCGAGCACCGGCAGCTTGCCGGCGACGTCGCGCAAGCCCGTCATCATATCCCGCTCGCACGCCACCGCCACCACCGCCCGCGGCCGGCGCTCCCGAATCACGCGGCGCGCCAGCTGTCCACGGGTGGCGACGAAGACGGGCACCTCGTGCCGGCCCGCAATCGCGAGCACGCCGTCGAGCGCCTGCTTCGAGAGGCACCGGGGGACGAGCACCAGCAGCTCTCCTTTGCCCACTTTCCGGCCGCGACGCTCGGCCAGCGTGTCGTACACATCGATCGCGGCATGCTCGACCTGATCCCGCCGGCCGAACGCGCGGGAAACGAGCGACGTGAGATTCATGAGCTTGAGATATGGACCGCGCTCGAGTGCCCGTTCCGGTAGCAGCGAAACCCGCCCGTAAAAGGAAAGCACGAGGGCCGCGAACCAGAGCAGGGCGATCGCGAACGACAGGACCGCGATCGTGAGCAGGACACGCGGCAAGGCGTGAGACAGGAGCTCCATGCGGGGAGCGAGCACATAGAGGACCGCGAGCGTCCCCAGCGCGGCGATGCCGAGGGTGAGCGCGGCAAAGCGGAAGAACGCGCCCGGGGGAGCCGAAAAATCACCGCGATTCGGCAACGGCTTCCCGTCCCATTGATCCCACTCGTGCCCCAACCGCCGGTCGGTCTCGATGTGAATGAGCTGCGCCCGCGGTGCCGTCGTTTCGGCCATGCGCAAGGATCACGCGACCGTGTCACCCTGTCAACCCGGAATGCGTGGTGCGGCGTGGCACGCGCGTGGTAACTTGTGACCGTGAACGATCGAGACGTCGCGCGTCCGGCGATTGTCACGGATCTCGGCGCGCGCGCCGCGTACTCGGAAGGTGGCGGCATCTACCGCATCCTTCCGAGTGGAGTAACCCTGCCTCGTGACCTGGCGGACCTGGAGCGGCTCGTGCGCTGGGCGCGAGCAACCCGTACACAGCTCATTCCCCGCGGCGCGGGCAGTGGCATGACCGGCGGCAACGTGGGGCGGGGCGTGGTCGTCGACATGAGCCAGGGGTTCCGTGAAGTCGTCCCGGACTGGGGGGCTCGCACCATCAAGGTCGGCGCGTCGGTCACCGCCAACGAGGTGAACGACCGGGCACGACCGTTCGGGCTTCGGCTCCCGCCCGATCCGTCGTCGAGCGCGTTCGCCACGTCCGGGGGAATGGCCGCGACCAACGCCGCCGGCCCGCGCACCGTGCGCTCGGGCAGCGTGCGCAAATGGATTGCGGCGCTCGACGTCGTCGATGCGCGGGGAGACGTGCGGCGGGTGGCACGGGGCGGCGGAAACGCAGGTCCGTTCGAGCTCCCCGGCGGAGCCGAAACCGAGATTCGCCGCGCCGCGCGCCATACGCGCAAGAACTCGAGCGGGTATGGGCTCGAACCGTTCGTGGAGACCGGGGACGAGCTCGATCTCCTGATCGGCTCCGAAGGGACGCTGGCCTTCATCACGGGTGTCGAATGGCGACTCGACTCCATTCCGCCCGATGTCGGGGGAGCCGCGCTCGGGTTCGCGTCACTGGACGCGTTGACCGACGCAGTGCCGTTTCTCGTGGCGCTCAATCCCTCGGCGGTCGAGCTGCTCGACGCGACGTTCCTCGACCTGGTCCGCTGCGCGTCGCCGCTCGACGTGCCGAACGCCGTTGAAGGCCTGCTGCTCGTGGAATTCGAGCGCGAGACTCAGGCGGCCGCTCGGGGCGCGGTGGGAGATGCGATTCGTGGACTCAAGGATCACACCGTACTCGTCGAAACCGCGATCGATCGGGCGACGCTCGAGAAACTGTGGTCGATCCGGCGGCTCGCGAGTCCGGCGCTGGCCCGCCTTCCCGAGACCCGCCGGTCCCTGCAGGTCGTCGAGGACGGCTGTGTGCCGCTCGAACAGCTCGGCGCCTACGTGCGGGGGATCCGGGCGGCCGCAGAGCGCGCCGGCGTCCCGGTGGCCATCTTCGGACATGCCGGAGATGGACACGTCCACGTGAACGCCCTGCCCGACGTCACGCGCCCCGGCTGGAAAGAGGCGGTCTCGGCGTTGCTCGACGACGTGACGGCCATCCTCGTCGATCTGGGCGGCGTTCCGAGCGGAGAGCACGGAGTGGGACGCTTGCGCTCTGGGCTGCTTTCGCGCTTCTATGGACCCGCAATCATGGAGCTGTTCCGTGCGCTCAAACACGCCTACGATCCCGAGCGGATTCTGAACCCGGGAGCCATCCTGCCCTCAGGCGATTGGTCGCCGCTCGCCGATCTCAAGGTTGGCGCTGATGCGGCTCCGATTCCAGCAGGTATCGCGGAGCGGCTTCGCGAAATCGAACGCCGCGCCAATTGGCACATTTCGAAACTGGAACTCGCCGGAGCTGGCCATTCACGCTCCCCCTTCTGACACCTCACTCCTGACGCCCGCGGGCGTACGGCCCATGGAACTCTTCCGCGCTCCTCGCGTGACGCTGATCGCGCGCCCGTTGTTCGTCGAACCCGAGCACCTCAAGGTCGAGTGGCGCGGCGACGGTTCGGACGGCGAGCGGCTCGCGGAGTTCGCCGGCCGCATCTGTTACATGAGCCAGCACAATCCGGCCCAGCGGAGTACGGCGGAATATTTGGAGAACATCAAGAAGCAGGGTCACGGGTCGGTGCTCGAGCATGCGGTCTACGTGCTGCTCATCGAGGGCATTTCCCGCTCCTGCTCCCACGAGCTGGTGCGTCACCGTGCGGGGTTCGGGTACTCACAGCTGTCGCAGCGCTACGTGGACGAGTCGCATGCGGCGTTCGTCGTTCCTCCCGCCATTGTTGGCGAGCCGCGCCTCGAAGCGGAATGGGAGACGCAGGTCCGCGCGAGCCAGGAGGCGTACGTGCGCGCCGTCGAGGCATTACTCGAACGTTACGCCTGGGTCGCCGACAAGGTGCATCGCCGCAAACTGGCACGCGAGGCGGCGCGCAGCGTTCTCCCCAACGCCACCGAGGTCAAGATCGTCGTCTCGGCCAACGCACGGGCCTGGCGCACGATGCTCGAGCTCCGAACCGGCGAGGGTGCGGAGCTCGAGATCAGGCGAATGGCGATCGCGTGCCTTCGCGTTCTCGAGCGGGAAGCGCCTGCTCTCTTCTCCGATTTCGCGATCTACGTCGCCGACGATCAGCACGAGGCCGCGCGCGTCACCTACCACAAAGTCTGACGCCAAAAAAAATTCGCGCCGCTTCGCTATTGCGGATCGGTTCCGTTTTTCATATTCTCCTTGTTGTCGACCCGAATTTTTTTCTCGGCCCGGACCGCGAACGCGCGGCCTTTTTTGTAGGAGGTCACCCGAGACCAAATGCGCATAGGTCTCGCGTACAATCTCAAGCCAGAACCCAACGCCGCCGACGAGCCACCGACTACCAGCGACGCGTTCGCCGAGTGGGACGAGCCCGCCACGATTGATGCCGTGGCCCAGGCGCTCGGCCGCTTTGGTACCGTCATTCGGTTAGAAGCCAACGATTCGTTCCCCCACGCCCTCGCTCTCGCTCGTCCTGACATCGTCTTCAACATGGCCGAGGGGCTGCACGGCCAGAACCGCGAAGCCCTGGTACCCGCGATCTGCGAGTACCTGCATGTGCCGTACACGGGAAGCGACCCGCTGTCGCTGGGCCTCGCGCTACATAAAGGAAGAGCGAAGGAGCTGCTGGCCTATCGGGGAGTGCCCACCCCGCCGTTCGTCTGGGTCGAGGCGCCCGCCGACGTGGCGCAGGTGACGCTGCCCTACCCCGTGTTCGTGAAGCCAGTCGCCGAAGGCTCGAGCAAGGGCGTGTTCACGAGCAACATCTGCGCGAACCAGGAGCAGCTCGAGGAGCGGGTGGATTGGCTGCTCGCGCGATACGCCGAGCCGGTGCTGGTCGAGACCTATCTCCCCGGGTCTGAGTTCACCGTCGCGATCCTCGGCAACGGCGCCGAGGCATACTGTTTGCCGGTTGTCGGGCTCGACTTCTCCACGCTGCCGGAGGGCGTACCGCCCGTCTATGGCTACGAAGCCAAATGGGTGTGGGACACGCCGGAACGGCCGCTCGCCATTTTCCAGTGCCCCGCCCGGGTTCCGGCGCCGCTGTACCGCGAAATCGAGCGAACCGCGCTCGACGCCTATCAGGCGCTCGGGTGTCGGGACTGGTGCCGCGTCGATATCCGGATCGACCGCTTTGGAGTGCCCAACGTGCTGGAGCTGAATCCGCTCCCCGGGATCATTCCCGATCCCGCCATGAATTCGTGCTTCCCGAAGGCTGCCCGCGCGGCGGGGCTCTCCTACGACGCGTTGATCCAGGAAGTGATCGCGATCGCCTGGAAGCGACTCACGGGACACGACCTCAGCTCCGCAATTCCTACGCGCAGGGCGCAGCCGGCGACGGTCTCCGCGTGAGAATCGTCGTTCTCTACGACCCGGGAGCGCAGGGCTGGAACCCCGAGGACATTCGCAGCGTCCTGGACGCGGTGAACGAAGTGGCCGGCGTCTTCCTCGCCCTGGGCCACGGCGTTCGCAAGGTCCCCGTCCGTCACGACATGCGCTGGCTCCAGCGGGTCAAGGGCGCCGACCTCGTGTTCAACCTGTGCGAGGGCGTGCATGGCCGGAATCATTGGGAAGAGCACGTGGCCGGCATGCTCGAGTTTCTCGGTATTCCGTTCACCGGTGCCGGCCCCTGGACCATCGCAGCGTCTCGCCGCAAGACCATCGCGAATACCATCCTGGCGCAGGCCGGCTTGCCGGTCCCACGCTGGACGATCGCGCAGGGCAAGATCGACGACGCCTTCCCGCTTCCGGCGATCGTCAAGCCCGCATCCGAGGATGCGAGCGCCGGCGTGGATCGCGGATCGGTGGTCACCGACCGCAAGGCGCTGCGCTCCCGCGTGGCCGCGATGACGGAGCAGTTCGACGAGGTCGTGGTGCAGGAATACATCGCCGGCCGCGAGTTCAACGTCGGATTCGTGGGCGATCGGACGCTTCCGATCGCCGAAATCGATTTCTCGAAAATGCCGCCGGGGAGCTGGCCCATTCTCACCTATGCCGCAAAATGGGATCGGGGCTCGCCCGAGGATCTGGGCAGCGTGCCCGTCTGTCCCGCTTCGATCCCCCACAAGACCGCCGATCGGCTCGTGAAAGTCGCCGAGGCAGCGTGGCGGGTCATGCAGGGGAAGGGCTATGGCCGGGTGGATCTGCGCCTGGACGATCAGGGCCGGCCGTGGATTCTCGAAGTCAATCCGAATCCCGATCTCAACGACAGCGCGGGCCTCTCCCGCATGGGGCAAGCTACGGGATGGGACTACGCCGAGCTCGTGCGTCGCATCGCGGAGGTCCCACTGCGCGAGGCGCAGGGAGCCAAAGCGGCCCGTGAGCTGCTCGCTCCGGCCCGTCGGCCTCGCGCAACGCGCCCGGCTTGAGCGCCTCACAGCCGCGACCGGCCTCTTCCGTCCGGAAGAGGTCGCCACTGCGGTCGAGCTTCTTACCGAGAGCGTCTCTGGCGACGACGATTATCGGTTCATTGGCGCCTACGACGGCGAGGAGCTCATCGGCTACGCCTGCTGGGGGCCGACGCCTGGTACCCGCGGCACGGCCGACCTCTACTGGATCGTCGTGGACGTCGCGCGGCAGGGCAAAGGCATCGGGACCACGCTCCTCACGGACGTCGAACGGCAACTCGAGGCTGCCGGGTGCCGTCTGGTCGTGGTGGAAACGTCTTCCCGCGCGGATTACGCGCGTACGCGCGCGTTCTATGAGCGGCGCGGCTACACCAGGGCGGCCACTCTGCCCGGCTACTACGAGCCGGGCGATGACCTGGTGATCTACCTCAAGGACCTGGGGCATGGAGTCCTGGCAAGAGCTACTGCGTAAGCGCAGCATCGCCTCGCTGGAAGCGCTCGTGGCGAAGTTCGGGGCCGACCAGTTCCCCGATCTCGACCGCATGCGGGAGGCGGCCGCCAACTTCGAATTTCGCATCTCGCCCGCGATGGTCGACCTGATCAGGACGCCGGGCGACCCGGTCTGGCGCCAATACGTCCCCGATCTGAACGAGCTCGAAGTGCGGGACGGTCTCGTCGATTCGTTGGCCGAAGACGTGCATTCGCCGGTTCCGAACATCACGCATCGCTACCCGGACCGCGCGTTGTTCCTGGTTTCACCCGTGTGCGCGTCGTACTGCCGCTTCTGCACCCGCCGGCGCAAGGTGGGCGACCCGGAAAAGATTCCCATGTCGCAGCTCGAGTCGGCGTTCCGCTACCTGGAGCAGCATACCGAAATCCGGGACGTGATCCTGTCGGGCGGAGATCCGCTGCTCCTGTCCGACCGCCGAATCGACGACATCCTGCGGCGGCTCCGCACGATCCGGCACCTCGAGGTGCTCCGCATCGGCTCGCGGATTCCCTGCCATCTGCCGGAGCGGATCACGCCCGAGCTGTGCGCGATCCTGCGGCGCTATCATCCGCTGTACATCAACACGCACTTCAACCATCCCGACGAGCTGACTCAAGCGGCGGTCCAGGCGCTCGGCATGCTCGCGGACGCCGGAATCCCGCTGGGCTGCCAGACGGTGCTGTTGAAGGGCGTGAACGACGATGCCGACGTGATGAAGTCGTTGATGCAGAAACTGCTCGCCGCGCGGGTGCGCCCTTACTACATCTACATGTGCGACCAGGTCGCGGGAGCAGAGCATTTCCGGACCACCGTGGAAAAGGGTCTGGAAATCGTGCAGGCGCTGCGTGGCTGGACGTCCGGCCTTGCGGTGCCGCACTTCGTGATCGACGCACCGGGAGGCGGCGGGAAGATTCCGCTCCTGCCCGAGTACGTCGTGAAATTGACGGACAAGGAAGTCGTGCTTCGCAACTATGCGGGCAAGCTGTACCGTTATAAGCAACCGAAGAAAGAGCGGATCAAGCAGGCACAGATCGAACCGGTTCTCGTGGGCTAGCGGAGCGGGGAGTTTCAGCAAGACGCGGAAGCTCATGCAGGGGCACGGGGAGCCGTGCCCCTGCGTATTTTCGGGAGCATGCGTGTCATGGTGCTCGAACGTCCCCGCACCCCGCTCCACCCGGCAGAAGTTCCCGATCCCGCGCCCGGTGCGCACCAGGTGCTGATCGCGGTGCGGGCCTGTGGCGTGTGCCGCACCGACCTGCACATCGTCGACGGCGAGCTACCGAATCCGAAGCTTCCGCTCATCCCGGGCCACGAGATTGTCGGGACCATCGCAGGTCTGGGGCGCGACGTGGAGCGATTTCGCGTGGGAGAGCGCGTCGGCGTTCCGTGGCTCGGCTGGACGGACGGCACCTGCGCGTATTGCCGCTCCGGCCGAGAGAATCTGTGCGATCGCGCGCGCTTCACGGGCTACACGCTGGATGGCGGCTACGCCGAGCTCGTCGTGGCCGACGCGCGCTATGCGTTTTCGCTTCCCGAGCGCTATTCGGACGTCGAGGCGGCGCCGCTCCTGTGTGCGGGCCTGATCGGGTATCGCTCGCTCACCGCCGCTGGAGCGGGCCGGCGCCTCGGCATCTACGGCTTTGGCGCCGCGGCGCACATCATCGCGCAGGTGGCCCAGCACCAGCAGCGCGAGATCTATGCCTTCACGCGGCCCGGAGATCGGGAGACCCAGCAATTTGCCCGCGAGCTCGGCGCGCGCTGGGCCGGCGACTCGGATCAACGATCGCCCGAGCCGCTCGATGCCGCGATTCTCTTCGCTCCGCTCGGAGCCCTCGTCCCTCGGGCCCTCGAATCCGTCGTGAAGGGCGGCACGGTCGTGTGCGCCGGGATTCACATGAGCGACATTCCCGCGTTTTCGTATGACGTGTTGTGGGGCGAACGTGTCGTGCGCTCGGTCGCGAATCTGACGCGTCAGGACGGCGCTGAATTCTTCGCGTTCGCCGGTCGCGTCCCGCTCTCGATCGTCGCGGAGCGTTTTCCGCTCGCGGCCGCGAATGACGCGCTCGCTCGGCTGCGGGGCGGAGCGGTACGGGGCGCCGCGGTGCTCACGGTCTCGCGCGACTCGTGAAGCACTACGACGTGGCGGTCGTGGGAGGTGGGCCCGCTGGAGCCGCCACCGCGCGAGAGCTGAGCCGGCAGGGGGTTCGCGTCGCATTGCTCGAGCGCGAACGGCTCCCGCGCTACAAAACGTGCGGTGGAGGACTGGTGCATCGCGCCTTGCGCTACGGGGAGCTGGACGCAAGCACTGTGGCCGAGCGGGTGTGCAACAGTGCCGCGCTCTATCTCCACGATATCGGGAAACGTTTCACCGCGCGATCGGATTTCCCCCTGATCGCGCTGACCATGCGCGACCGGCTCGATTACCAGCTGGTCGAGATGGCGACCGCCGCTGGAGCGGAGCTGCTCACCTCGTGCCGGGTGACGGGTCTCGAGCAAGATGGCGGCCCCGTGCGGCTCGTGACGGAGTACGGGGCGTTAACGGCGGACTACCTCGTGGCGGCGGACGGCGCGTTGGGAGAGGTGGCGAAGCTCGCGGGCTGGCAGGACGATCGGCACATGATTCCGGCATTGGAATACGAGCTGCCGGTGGAAGATCACGTCATGGAGCGGTTCGCCCACGAGCCACGCTTCGACGTCGGAACGATCCCTCTCGGGTACGCCTGGGTGTTTCCCAAGGCCTCGCATCTCTCGGTGGGAGTGCTGAGTGTCCAGCGCGGGGCCCGTGCGCTGCGGGAGCACTTCGAGCGCTATCTGTCGCTGCTCGGGATCCCGCTCGATGCGCGTGCCACGCGCCACGGCTATGTCATTCCGGTGCGGCCGCGGTCACGACTGCTCGCGCGTGGCCGTATCCTGCTTGTGGGTGACGCGGCGGGCTTGGCCGACCCAGTCACCGCGGAGGGCATCAGTTTCGCGCTCAAGAGCGGCCTGCTGGCCGCACGTGCGGTCGCGGAAGGGGGCGGCGACGTAGCGGCGGCATACAATGCCGCCGTACTCCGCGAGCTGTACCCCGAGCTCAAGACAGGCCGGTTTCTCGCGCATCTCGTGTATCGACGCCCCATGATACGAAGCGCGCTATTCCGTGCCGCCGGGCAACGCCTGACGAACGCGCTGACGCATGTGTTTCGCGGCGAATACGGCTACCACGATATCCCCGCGCGAGCGTTTCGCAAACTCGTCCCTTAGCCCTTCGCTGCCTCCTCGAGCTCCTTCTTTCTCGCCTCGGCGACTTTGTGGGCCGCTTCGGGCGGCATCTCCTGATACACGTAGAATTTCTGCCGGTAGGTTCCGCGCCCGTGCGTGAGCGAATGCAGTGACGTCGCGTATCGGTCCAGCTCGGCGGCGGGCACGAGCGCTTTCACCTTCGTGAGCTTGCCGTCCTTTTCGCTGCCGAGGATCTGCCCACGGCGTGACGACAAATCGCCCATCACGGCGCCCTGGTAGTCGTCCGGGGTCCACACCTCGAGCTCGAGAATCGGCTCGAGCAGCGCCGGGCGGCAGTTCGGGCTCACGTTTCGGAATGCCAGAATGCCGGCCATCTTGAACGACATTTCGTTGGAATCGACGTCGTGGTAGGAGCCGTCGTACAGCTCCACCTTGAAGTCGACCACCGGATAGCCGGCGATCGGCCCCCGCGAGGCGGCTTCGTGCACACCGCGCTCGACGGCGGGAATGTACTGACGGGGGATCACCCCTCCCACGATCTCGTCCACGAATTGCAGGCCCGATCCGCGCGGCAGCGGGGCAATTCTGATCCAGCAGTCGCCGTACTGGCCGCGGCCTCCCGTCTGTTTCTTGTGCTTGCCCTGCCCTTCCGCCTTTCCCTTGAACGTCTCACGATAGGCGATCTTGGGCTTCGTGATCTGCGCGTGAACGCCGAATTTCCGCGCCAGCCGTCCGACGATGATCTCGAGATGGCGTTCGCCCAATCCCCGGATCAGCGTCTGCCCCAGCTCTCCGTTGTACTCGTGCTGAAACGTGGGATCTTCTTCGTGCAGCTTGTGCAAACCATTGGACAGCTTCTCTTCCTCGCCTCGCTGCTTGACTTCGATCGCTTCGGTCAGCACCGGCTCGGGAAATGGAATCTTGTCCAGCACGAGCGGCACGTCTCGGGTCGAGAGCGTGTCATTCGTGTGCGTGTCCCGCAGCTTGGCCACCGCGCCGATGTCTCCCGCGTGCAGCTCGGGGATTTCGGTGCGTTCTTTTCCCACGGTCACGCACAGGTGGTTCAGCTTCTCGGTTGCTTCGCGCGGGGCGTTGTACACGTCTTGCCCGTTTCGCACGGTCCCCTCGTACACCCGGAACAGCGTGACGTCGCCGACGTGCGGCTCCGAAATGGTCTTGAACACCTGAGCCGCGAACGGACCGCCATCATCGGGTCTCAGCATCACCGCTTCCGCGGTTCCCCACCGGTGCGATTCGATCGCCGGACGTTCCGAGGGAGCCGGGAGCAGCTCGACCATCTTCGTGAGCAGCGCGCGCATGCCATAGGTCAGCTCGGCGGCGCCGCAGAAGAGCGGGTACAGCTCGGCGCGCGACATACCGGCCTTCATGGCGGCGATCGCCTCCTCACGCCCGATCTGCTCGCCTCCGAGATAGCGCTCGAGCAGCGTATCGTCAGTCTCCGCGATGCGCTCGATCAGCTCCCGCGAATAGCGCTCGAACCGCTCGCGATACTCGTCGGGGATGTCCAGCTCTTCGTATTCGCCGGCCTTTGTCCCCTTCTTGTACTGGTGCATCTTCTGCGAAAACAGATTGATGATGCCGTGGAACTCGGCCCCTTCGCCGACCGGAATCTCGACGGGAATGACCTTGGGTGTGAGGGTGTCCCGGATCTGCGCGTACACGCGCTCGAAGTCGGCGTGCTCCTTATCCATGAGCGACACGAAAAACAGCCGCGGGATGCCACGCGTCTCACAGTAATCCCACACCTTTTCGGTGCCGACCTCGACCCCACCGGTGCTCGAGACCACGACCACGGCGCCGTCCGCCGCGTCGACGCCCGCGAGCGCGTCGCCGGTGAAGTCGAGATATCCCGGGGTATCGATGAGATTGAGCTTGGTATCCATCCATTCGGCGACCGCGACAGCGAGGTTGATCGAGTATTTCCGTTCGATTTCGTCAGCGGTGTAATCGGTGAGGGCCGTGCCGTCCTTGACTAACCCGTGGCGTTTGCTCGTTCCCGAGACGAACGCCAGGGCATCGACGAGGGATGTTTTCCCGCTCGCGCCATGGCCGACGACGGCCACGTTGCGGATTTCGGGGGTCTTATACACGCGCATAGCGCAGCAACTCCTGTGGTGATTAGGAAAAAACTGCCATAAAAACGGGAGGTAGGCTAGACGTAGGTGGGTGCACGGACAGCGGGCCGACTGGGGCGGAGTTAGTTCCCGTCGGCTCTCTGTGCGTCTAGCCTTTGCGCGTTCTGACCACTCGACTCTGTCATCTGTTTCGGTACCCGCAGTGTCGCCAGGCCGCCCACGGCCATTACTGCGCCGGCGGTCAGGAACGCCCCGGTATGCGTGTGATCGTATACCTGGCCCACGACCACCGGGCCCAGCAGCCTGCCGAGTGCGGCAAGCGCCTGCGCCGCGCCGAGTACCGTTCCCTGCTCCTCAGGGCCCGCAAAAAGCGAAACCAGGCCCGTTCCCGCAGGCCCGAAAATGCTGTTCGCGAACGCGAGGACGACCGTCCAGACGTACAGCGTTGGCGTAGTATGGATTGCGGGAATGACGGCGATGGCGACGGCCATTCCGAACGCCCCCGCAATCAGCAGGGCTCGATCGCCGGTTCGCTTCGTGAGCTTGCCGAACAGATATCCCTGCACGACCGCAGCGGTTGCCCCGATTGCGGTGAACAGCCAGCCGAGCTGCTGTTCGTTCCAACCGAATACCACCGCCGCCCAGAGCGGGAGCGCAACCGAATAACCGGCGAACGCAAATGGCATGATCGCCCATGCCACCATCAGGGGCGCGAGATGCGAATGGCGCAACGCGTCCCCGAGATGCGAGAAGTCCCACAGCTTGCGGGCGGTCCTGTGCCGGCTTTCGAGCGACTCGGGCAAGATGAAATACGTCGACACGAAATTGACGAGTGATAGTCCGGCGGCGACGAGGCCCGGGGCGGCGGGGCCGAGGTAGTGCGCCGACAAGCCGCCGATCGCGGGACCGATGATGAACCCGAGGCCGAACGCCGCGCCCACGACGCCCATGCCGCGGGAGCGTTCCGCCGGCGGCGTGATATCCGCGATGTACGCCTGCGCGGCGGAGATGTTGCCTCCGGCAAATCCCGACACGATCCGCGCGAGGAACAGCACGGCGTACGAGTGCGCGGCGGCGAAGATGACGTACCCCACCGCGTTGGCGATCATGGTTGCGAGCAGCACGGGACGCCGGCCAATTCGGTCGGAGGTCCGGCCGAGCAGCGCGGCTGAGAGAAATTGCATCGCCGAGAAGATGCCGAGCAGCGCGCCGAGACCCAGTCCACCGGCGCCGAGCCGCTGGGCGTAATAGGGCAGGATCGGGATGATGATGCCGAACCCGATCAGGTCGATCAGGACGGTAAGAAAGATGATCGACAGGCTCGAGCGGCGGGCTGGCGTGGCGGCCTCGGGCATAAGGGCCTGCAATCTACACGGATGTGGGAAGTTGGTGACCCGCGTAACGCGGTCAACAGCGACGGCACGCTCCCGTCGTTAACTCTCGCTCGGCACCACTTGCAGCTCATGTATCGCTGAACCGCGGACTACGGTGATCGGCACATTGGCGCCGATCACATCCACGGTCAGCAGCCGATGCAAGTCGTCGATTCCCCGCACGGATTTGCCGTTCAGGTTCACGATCACGTCGCCGGCGGCGACACCCGCGCGCTCAGCCGGACTGCCAGCTTCGACCGAAAGCACGAGAATTCCGCCCGGCACGTCGAGTGAGTGCTGGCGCATGGCGAATCGCCGGAACGGCACGTTCTGCCCCGCTACACCAATCCGCGCCCGCCGGATCTTTCCTTCCTTTATGAGATGCCCGGCGACGAACTTTGCGGTATTGATCCCGACCGCGAAGCATATGCCCTGCGCGGGAAGAATCACCGCCGTGTTCACCCCGACCACCTGTCCCCGACTGTTGACGAGCGGTCCGCCCGAATTGCCCGGATTCAACGCCGCGTCGGTTTGGATGACGTCGTCGATGAGCCTGCCGCCCACGGACCGGAACGACCGGCCGAGGGCGCTCACGACACCCGCAGTCACGGTCTGCTGAAACCCGTACGGATTCCCGATCGCCACGACGAGCTGTCCGACGCGCAGCGCGCTCGAATCGCCGAGCGATACCGAAGGGAGCCCGGAACCGGACACGCGGATGACCGCGAGGTCCGTGGCCGGATCGTCGCCCACGACTTCCGCCTGGAGTTTCTGGCCTTCCGGAAACACCACATCGATCCGATGAGCGCCGTGTACGACGTGGCTGTTCGTGAGTGCGAGCCCATCAGGCGCGATGACGAAGCCCGATCCGTGGCCCGGCACATCCTGGACTCCGGGACGGCCCCGCGCACGCAGCCGCTGGGCCACCTCGACCGTGACGACAGCCGGTCCAACCTGTTCAACGGCGCCCACCACCGCTCGCGAGTACGCGTCGAGGGCCGGATCGTCCGGACCGGCGGACGTCGAAAGCGGCTGTACTATTGTTGTGTCGCTCATACCTTGTCGGACCTCTGCATCGTGGGAGTTACCATCATGAAAAACACCGCCGGGTTCCCTTCCACCATCGGCCGTCCGGGGGAGTCCGAATACGCGCCGTACTACGGGCGCTACATCGAGCAGGTCCCGACCGGCGATCTCCTCGAGCTGCTCGCCGTTCAGAGTCGCGACACGCAAGCCCTGCTCGGCGCGATTTCCGACGAGCGAGCGCTGCACCGCTACGCGCCGGGCAAGTGGAGCGTGAAGGAAGTCGTGGGGCACATCGCGGATGCGGAGCGCGTGTTTGCGTATCGCGCCCTCACGTTCGCCCGTAGCGATCACGCGTCGCTCCCGAGTTTCGATGAGAACGCCTGGACACCGGCGGGAGCATTCGATGCGCGGCCCCTGGGGGAGCTTGCGCGAGAGCTCGAAGCGGTCCGACGCTCCACGGTTACGCTGTTCTCGGGGTTCCATCCCGACTGGCTCGTGCGGACCGGGACCGCGAGCGGCAAATCAGTCTCGGTGCGCGCCCTCGCGTACATCATTGCGGGACACGAGCGGCATCACGTCAAGATTTTGCGGGAGCGATATCTCCAGCGGGATTTCTTGTAGAGCGCGTGCAATTCGGCTTTCGCAGCTTCGAGGCGGGCGCGCTCGAGCGCTTCAACGACACCGCGATCGCTCTTGGACCCTTGGTGAATACCCGGCGCTCGAGATCCAGAGCGTTGCTTTCACGGGTGACCCGTTGAGACCACCGCGTCTTCTTTCTTCTCGCCATGTGCTCCTCCAAGCTCGTAGAGCTTGCCGCCGAGCCAGCACTGGGGAACTGCGAGCACAACGAGTGCCAGCGGATACCAGCGCGGACCGAGTCCCTTGTTCCAGGTTGCGGCTAGACCAACGAGACCGAGGACCACGCCGATATAACCGAGCAGCGATAGCTCGTTGCGAGCACAGCCAGTTTGTCGTCGATGGCTGGTCGAGCGGCGGATAGACCCGCACCGCATGGAGAATGATGTCGACCAGGTCGTCACGACCAGGACGAAGAGCACACCCGCGACTTCAGCGGTACCCCGCGGCCTGCAGACTGAATAACTCCGAATACAGCCCGCCCCGCGCTACCAGTTCCTCATGCGTCCCCTGGTCCACGAGCTCCCCACCCTGCAGCACCAAAATGCGATCCGCCATCCGGACGGTCGAGAAGCGATGAGAAATGAGCACCGCCATCCGGCCCTGCGTCAGCTCGGCGAACCGGAGAAAGACCTCATACTCGGCCCGCGCATCGAGCGCTGCCGTGGGCTCATCCAGAATGAGCACCTGTGCCTCGCGCATGTACGCCCGGCCCAGGGCGACTTTCTGCCACTCGCCCCCTGACAGCTCCACCCCGCCGTCGAACCGGCGGCCCAGTATTTGGTCGTATCCCTTTTCGAGGCGCCGGACGACCGAATCCGCGAGGCTGCGACGGGCCGCCTCCTCGAGTCGCGTCTTGTCCTCGAGCGCATCGACCTGACTCACGCCGATGTTCTCGCGGAAATTGAAGTCGTAGCGCACGAAGTCCTGAAAGATCACGCCGATGTTCTGGCGCAAGCTCTCGAGATCGTAGTCGCGCAGATCGACGCCATCGAGCAGAATGCTGCCCTCATCCGGGTCGTACAGCCGGGCGAGCAGTTTGACGAGCGTCGTCTTGCCCGCCCCATTCTCCCCCACCAGCGCCACCCGCTCGCCCGGCTGGAGCGTGAACGTCAGATGACGCACGGCCCATCGGTCCGAGCCCGGATAGCGGAACCCGACGTCCTGGAATTCGAAGCCGTTCCGGATCGGGGCGGGCACCGGCCGCGCGCCCGGCCGCGATTTGACGCGCGGCTGCACGTCGAAAAATGAGAAGAGATCCGAGAGATACAGGCTCTGCTCGAACACCTGCGACAGCGACAGGAGAATCCGCTGAATCAGGTCACGGGACTGCCGGAACGATCCGGCCAGGAACGTGAGCGAGCCGAGTGTGAACCGCCCCAAAACCGTGAGATAGATGGTTACGGCGTAGGCGCCGTAGTAGCCCAGCGTGCCGATGGTGACGAACAGCGTCGAGACCACGTTACGCTTGACCGCGAGCCGCTTGTTCGCCTCGTAGAACTCGTCCGACAGCCTGGCGTAACGCCCCACCAGGAAATCCGAGAGGCTGAACAGTTTCACTTCCTTCGCGGTCTCGTCCGACGCGCCGGCGTAGCGCAGGTAGTCGAGCATGCGCCGTTCCGGCGTCCACGAGAACAGCAGTGAGTATCCGAGCGCCGCGTAGTGCGTCTCGCCCAGGAAGGACGGCAAGACGGCGACGACCAGCAGCAGGAGCAGCCACGGCAGCTGCACGAGCAGGACCCCGGCGAGGGAAATGAGCGTCACCAGGTCCTGCGCCGTCGAGAGCAGCAGCGCGATCAGCCCGATTCTTCCGACCGTCTGACGCCGGGCGCGCTCGAGATGATCGTAGGTTTCCGCGTCTTCATACTGGGCCAGGTCGAGCGTCGCGGCGTGCTGCATCAACCGTACGCTGATACGGTTGGAAAACAGGTCGCCGAGCAGACTCTCGATCAGGGACGACAGCCGGGCGAGCGCTTCGCCCACCACCGCGATCCCGAGCTCGAGCGCGACGAGTTTCCCCAGGTACCACCAGTCGATGGCCAATCCCGCCGCACGGGCTCGCGCGCCCGCCACCACTCCGTCGATGATCAATTTTCCGACCCACAGCACCGCGAGCGGAATGAACGAGCGAATCGCCCGCAGCGCGAGAATCGCGATCGTGTAGCCGCGATGGGTCTGGTACACAAGCCTGAGCAGCGGGGGGACATAGCGCAGCGCCTGCAGTCGCTCTTTCCAGGTCGGCGTCTTGCCGTTCGAGCCGGCAAACGGGCTGCGCGGGCGCGGCATGATCCCGTGTGGAATGAAGCGGTGTGGTGCGGTCACGAACTAGGAATGCCTCCGGGCGCAAAATATACCTCCCACCGCTGTCGGAACGCCCCCATGACGTCTCAGGTTCCACCTGAGGCGAGAGCTCGGCCACTATATTTGGAGGCATGCAACTGGCCGGACTCGCGGCGGTGGTCACTGGCGCGACAGAAGGGATCGGTCGCGCCATTGCCCAGGAGCTCGGCAAGGCGGGCATGCGGATAGCGATCTGCGCGCGCACGGAGCCGCGAGTCCGGGAAACCGTGGCCGAACTGCGGGGGGCCGGGATCGACGCCGTGGGGATCGGGTGCGATGTGGCCGATCCGGGGAGCGTCGCGCGGTTCGCCCAATTCGTCCAGGGCGAACGGGGGACGCCGGCCGTCGTGGTCAACAATGCGGGAATCGGGCGCTTCAAACCAATCGAGGAGCTCTCGCTCGAAGACTGGGACGCCACGATGGCCGTGAACGTCCGCTCGCTGTTTCTCGTCACGCGGGCGTTTCTTGCGGGGATGAAGGCGGCGCGCTCGGGAGCGGTGGTCAACATCGCCTCGCTCGCAGGCAAGAACGGGATCGACGGCGGAACCGCGTACTGTGCCTCGAAGCACGCGGTGCTCGGGTTCTCGAAATCCCTGATGCTCGAGCTGCGCAAGCACGACATCCGGGTGATCGCCGTGTGTCCCGGCTCCGTGGCGACGCCGTTCATGGACAAGAACGCGCACAGCCGCGCGAACCGCGACCGGGTGCTGCGGCCGGAGGATGTGGCGTCCACGGTGCTCAGCACGCTGACGCTGCCGGACCGCGCGATGATCAGTGAGCTGGATTTGCGACCGACGAACCCCTAGAAGCGCCAAGACCAGACCGTAATCGCTTGCTCTTCATCGCGTCTGGGGAGGGTGCTCATGGAGCCGAGCAACCATCTTCAAGACCAATGCGGTACGACTGCGCAGCGTCATGACGCTTTCGCGCTTCCCGAGTTGCGAAGCGCGGGCGATACCAAGGAGCGTCAGCAGCTCTTGTGAGGATCCTCGCGCATACCACAGGAAGCGCCGAAACTCCGGAACGGTGCCCCGACCCGACGCCTCTGCGATGTTAGCCGCGATGGCGACTGCCGCTCTGATGAGCTGGTCACCGATGGCGTGCCTCTCGAGGTATGGAAATGTCCGCACCTCCGCGATCACCTGGTTGGCCAGCTCCGATGCTAACTGGTGGACGCGGAGCGTTTCGGGGTTCGCGCAGATCGCCATGCGAAAACAGTGCATCGGACGCACTGATTCTACATCACCAAAGTCTCGCATGAGAGTGACTTTTTTCTCGGTTGCGGCCTGCTCGCGTGACTGATCTCATCTCTCTCCTGCTTTCAGAGGCCAGCTCCGCCAAAGACGTCAAGTCGTTCTGGCGCGCGGTCGCGCTCCTGGTCAGTGACTGGCTCGGGGGCGCGCACACGCAGATCACCTATCGCGGCGTGCGGGAAACGGGAACCGCGAGCGGCGGGGCGGACCAGCCGGACGCCGGGGCGTTGCGCGCGACCCATCGCGATTCGGAAGGACGCGTCGTGACGATCGAGGTTCGGGGAGCGCGGACCACGCCCGCAACGCGGGAGCTCGAGCAGGTCCTCGAGATCGCGAGTCATCTCGCCATGATGGTGGGACGGCGCGCGGGACTCGAGCGCGAACGTCGGCTCGGCACGTTCCTGGTCGAGCTGTCGCGCTGGCTGCTCGCGGCACCCGATCGCGAGTTGCTCCTCCGGTACACGCTGCAGAGCGTCATGAGCCTCGTCGAGGCTCAGGGCGCATATGTCGCCCTGAAAAACGCCGACGGAAAGACCCTGCGCGTTGCGGCGACGGTGGGGAAGTCAGGCGAGATGGCGGGCCTCATTCTGCCCGTGGAAGCGAGCATCACGGGGCGCGTAGTGACGAGTGGCGAGCCCATGGTCACCGCCGACCTCCTGGGCGAGCACAACGACGATTGGCGCTCCGCGTCGAGCGAATCGGCGCGGGCGGCGATGATCGCGCCGCTGCGCACGTCCAACGGTGTGGTCGGCGCGGTCGGCGTGGTCCGGTATGCGCCGCTCGGCGACGAGACCCCACACCCGGGATTCACGCTGCTCGATCTCCAGTACTTCACCGCTGTTGCGGCGCATATCGCCGGTGGGCTCGAGCTGGCCGAGGCGGTCGCGAACGCCCAGGCGGTTGCGCACCAGGCGCGCGCCATGGTCAACGGCAGTCCCCTTCCCCTGGCCCTCGCCGATCGCTACGGGCGCGTGCAGCAGCTGAACCGCGCGGGGTGCGATCTGTTCGGCATTGGCTCGGAGGAACAGGCGGTCGGGAAGCATCTCGATGGTCTCGGCCTCTCGCCCAGCGGATTGTCCGTCCGCGTGGTCCTCGGCGCGGCTCTCGACGGAGCACCGTGGCACGGACGGGTGCTGGTGAGCCGCGCGGACGGCGACCGGCGCATTTGTGATTGCACGGTCACCGCGCTGACCGTGACTGAGTCGTCCAGCCTACTCGTGGCGTTGTACGATCGCACCGACGAGCTGCGGGCCGAGCGCGAGCTGGTCGCCCGCGAAAAACTCGCCACGGTCGGCGAGATCGCGAGCGGCGTCGCGCACGAGGTGAACAATCCGCTCGCCGCGATCCGGATGGAGGCCGAGCTCCTGGCCCGCGCCAACAAGGACCCGGAGGTCGTGGCGGCCGCCGCCACCATGACGCGGGAGGTCGATCGGGCCGCCCGCATCGTGCGGAGCCTGTTGCGCCTCGCGCGCCGCGCCGACACCACGCCGACCCGCATCCAGCTGAACGAATTGGTGCGCGACGTCGCCGAAATCCGGCAACGCGTCCTGCGATCGGACAACGTGGAATTTCGGACGCAAATGGACGGAGGCGCGCCCGCCGTGCTTGGCCTGGGGCAGGAGCTCCAGCAGGTCGTGATCAATCTCGTGACGAACGCCGAGCACGCCGTCCGCGGCCGCAAGCCGGCGATCATTCAGCTCACGACGCAGGCGCGCGAAGGATGGGTGCGGCTCATGGTCGAGGATTCGGGCGCCGGGGTGCCCCGGGAAATCCGGCATCGCATTTTCGACCCGTTCTTCACGACCAAAGGGCCCGATGAAGGAACGGGGCTCGGGCTCGCGATCTGTCAGCGCGTGGTCAACGAGGTGGGCGGGAAAATGTGGCTCGACGATTCGGCGCTCGGTGGCGCCCGATTTGTGGTCGAGCTTCCAGCCGCGCCGGACAACCTGGATGGCTCCGCGGGCGGCTAGACGGGCTCAGACGGCGGTGATTTGCCGGCGGTAGATCGCGAGTACCAACACTCCGTAGACCCCGATGGCGAGGAACAACAGCCCGAGGGCCGGATGCATCGTGTACTGCCACACCCCGGCGCCGACGTACGCAAGGCTCAACAGGAATCCGAGCGCGACCACTTCCCTGCGTCCCATGTAGATGCCGAAGACGTATCCCCAGCTGACGGCGGTCACCCCAAGAAACGCCGCGGCGTGCGGGATCTTCGACGGGTCGATAAGGTTCAGCCCTCCCGCGAACGCGCAGAACAGACCGATCACGGTATAGGCGGCCAGATGCAGACTCAGCGGCAGCGGCGCGGTCATCATTCGAGTGGACATGGGCGCTAAAGATATGGTCCGCTGAGCGCGACCGCGAGCGAGGCATGCGGGCAACCCGGACCTATCTCGAGCTGACCACGGCGACGGCGCTGCGGCCCTCCCGGAATGCGGACCATATCCCGGACTTCGCGGTCACGCAGATCGAACGTCCCACCCCCGAGCTGTATCGCTCGTGCTATCGCACCGTGGGCGAAGCATACCATTGGCGCGATCGCTGGGACTGGAGCGACGCCCAGATCGAGGCACACCTGCGCCAGCCGTCGATCAGCATCTACGTGGCCAGGGAAAACGGACAATTCGCGGGCTGGTACGAGTTACGCCTGGTGGACGATGGCTCGGTCGAGATCGCCTACTTCGGCCTGGCTCCGAACAAGATCGGTCGGGGCTTGGGCCGGCTGCTTCTCTCCTGTGCGGTCCGCGACGCCTGGGCGCTGGGCGCCACACGCGTCTGGCTTCACACCTGCACATTCGACCATCCGCATGCCCTCGCGAATTACCAGGCGAGAGGATTCGTGCCGTACCGCACCGAAGAATACGAGGTCGAGTGACGGCGACATTCGCTTAGATTCCAGCTATGCCCCTGACCCGTACGACCAAATCGATCATCGCCGGCGTGATCCTCGTCCCGCTCGCGCTCGCCGCTCTGTACACCTGGTTCGTGGTGTCGTGGACGTATTCGCACGGTGAGCGCGCCGGATACGTGCAGAAATTTTCCAAGAAGGGGTGGCTGTGCAAGACCTGGGAAGGTGAGCTCGCCATGGTCAACATCCCGGGGACGATGGCGGAAAAGTTCTACTTCACCGTCCGCGATGATTCGATCGCCACCCGCATCAACGGCAGCATGGGAAAACGGGTCGCGCTCACGTACAACCAGCACGTGGGCGTGCCCACGACGTGCTTCGGAGAGACCGAGTACTACGTGAGCGACGTGAAGGCGGTCGAATGAACAGCTTCGGTGCGCGGTCCGAGCTTTCCGTCGGTGGCGCACGCTACGAGGTCTTTCGATTGGCCGCGCTCGAGCAGCAAGGGCTCGCGATCGATCGCCTGCCGTATTCGCTCAAGATCCTGCTGGAAAATCTGCTGCGGCGCGAAGACGGCCGTACTGTGCGCGCCGAAGAGATCGAGCGCCTCGCGCGCTGGGACCCTGCCGCTTCCAGCGACAGCGAGATTGCGTTCATGCCGGCGCGCGTGCTGCTGCAGGATTTCACGGGCGTTCCGGCGGTCGTCGATCTCGCGTCCATGCGCGACGCGATGCGCGAGCTGGGCGGTGACCCCAAGCGCGTGAATCCCTTGCTGCCGGCCGAGCTCGTGATCGATCATTCGGTCATCGTCGACCAGTTCGGCACGAGCGCGGCGTTTCAGGTCAATGCCGATCTCGAGTTTCAGCGAAACCGCGAGCGGTATGCCCTGCTCCGCTGGGCCCAGCAGGCGTTCACAGGATTCCGCGTGGTCCCCCCGGACACCGGGATCGTCCATCAGGTCAACCTCGAGTATTTGGCCCGCGTGGTATTCACCGATACGGTATCGGACAACGGCGCCAAACGCGCTCGCGCCTATCCCGACACGCTGGTCGGCACCGACTCGCATACCACGATGATCAACGGCCTCGGCGTTTTGGGTTGGGGCGTGGGCGGCATCGAGGCCGAAGCCGCGATGCTGGGACAGCCGGTGTCGATGCTGGTACCGAAAACCGTGGGCTTCCGGTTGACCGGGCGGCTGCCCGAAGGATCGACGGCGACCGATCTCGTGCTCACCGTCACGGAAATGCTGCGCAAACGCGGCGTGGTGGGAAAGTTCGTCGAGTTCTATGGCCCGGGCGTGGCCACGCTGCCCATCGCCGATCGCGCCACAATCGGCAACATGGCGCCGGAATACGGCGCGACGGTCGGACTCTTCCCGGTCGACGCGGAAACGCTGCGCTACCTCGAGTTCACGGGGAGGCCGCCTGAACAGATCGCGTTGGTCGAGGCCTATATGAAGGATCAGGGCCTGTTTCATAGCAGCACGTCCCCCGAGCCGCGCTACAGCGACACGCTATCGCTCGACCTCGGCACCGTGGAGCCAAGCTTGGCCGGCCCGCGGCGGCCGCAGGATCGCGTGCCGCTGTCGCAGGTGGGCACTGCGTTTCGACACGCGCTCCCTTCGCTCGTCAAACCCGCTACTCCGCCGCCCTCCACCCAGACGCCGATTCCCGTGGGGCGGTGGGAAGGCGAGGGTGGAAACCCGGCACCCGCGAGCGTGGCCACCGAGCCAGAGCAGGTCCGCTACGTCGATCTGCACATCGAGGGTGAGCCGTGCCAGCTGCATCACGGATCGGTGGTCATCGCCGCCATCACGAGCTGCACCAATACGTCCAACCCGTCGGTGATGGTCGCGGCCGGCCTCGTGGCCAAGCGCGCCGTCGCGCAGGGATTGGGAACCAAACCGTGGGTCAAGACGAGCCTTGCTCCGGGATCCAAAGTGGTGACCGATTACCTGCGCGAAGCAGGTCTCATGCCCGCGCTCGAGGCACTGCGGTTTCACCTCGTAGGCTACGGCTGCACCACGTGTATCGGCAACTCAGGACCACTCCCCGACGCGGTGTCCGCCGCGATCACCGAAGGTGACCTCGTCACGTGCGCGGTGCTGTCGGGCAATCGAAATTTCGAGGGGCGTATCCAGCAGGAGGTGCGCGCCAACTACCTCGCCTCACCACCGCTGGTCGTGGCGTACGCGCTGGCGGGAAGGATCGACATCGATTTCGAACGGGAGCCGATCGGAAAAGGGACCGGCGGGAAGCCCGTCTTTCTCCGCGATATCTGGCCCTCGTCCAGCGAGGTCGAAGCGCTGGTTCGTGGGTCGATCCAGTCCGCCATGTTCCGGCAGGAGTACAGCGAGGTGTTCAAAGGCGATGCGCGCTGGGCTGCGCTTCCCGTCCCAGGCGGCGAGCGGTTCGCCTGGGATTCGAGCTCCACGTATATCCGCCGAGCCCCGTATTTCGATGGGATGCCGCGCGTGCCCGGACCGGTCAAGGACATTCACCACGCGCGCGTGCTGTGCCTGCTGGGCGACAGCATCACGACCGATCACATTTCGCCGGCCGGGACGATCCGCAAGACGAGCCCCGCGGGACAATATCTGATCGAGCACGGTGTACAGCCGATCGATTTCAATTCCTACGGCTCGCGCCGCGGCAATCATGAAGTGATGGTGCGCGGCACGTTCGCGAACGTGCGACTCAAGAATCGCCTGGCTCCCGGAACCGAAGGACCGTTCACGGTGCATCTCCCCGATGGCGAATTGATGTCGCTATACGATGCCTCCCTGCGGTATCACACCGAAGGAACGCCGCTCCTCGTCATCGCGGGGAAGGAATACGGCGCCGGGTCCTCGCGCGATTGGGCCGCGAAGGGGCCCCGGCTGCTCGGCGTGCGCGTCGTGATCGCGGAGAGCTACGAGCGCATTCACCGGTCCAATCTCGTGGGAATGGGGATTCTGCCACTCGAATTCCTGCCGGGGGAAAGTGCCGCCTCCATCGGCCTCGGGGGAACCGAGGCATATGACATTCTGGATCTGGCGAACGTGTTGACGGAAGGCTTTCCGCGCGGCAAGACGGTTACGGTTGTCGCGACCGTGAGTGACGGCCGGAAGATCGGCTTTGGAACGGTGGTGCGCATCGACACACCGCAGGAGCTGCAGTACTACCGGCACGGCGGAATTCTCGAGTACGTATTGCGGCAGCTACAGTAGAACCGTTTCACCCTCCCGCGCCACTTCCACCTTCCATCCCATACGGCTCGTGATCGCGGCCGCCAGCTCGGCCGCGGCCGCGGCCTCACCATGCACCAGATAGGTGATCGTGGGCGGCCGCTCGAACCCCCCCAGCCAGCGCAGCAGATCCTCCCGATCTCCATGGGCCGATAACCCTGAGATTTCGGCGATGCGCGCACCCACCGAGACAGGCGCGCCGAAGATCTGCACCTGCCGCGCACCGTCCTCGAGCGCGCGGCCGCGGGTGCCCGGGGCCTGATATCCGACCAGCAGAACCGTATTGCGAGGGTCGGACAGCCGATGCGCGAGATGATGGAGAATCCGGCCGCCGGTCGCCATTCCGCTCGAGGCGATGATGATCGCGGGTCCACGGATGTCGTTCAGCACTCGCGATCCCGCCCCGGTTCGGGTGAAATGCAGATTTCGCGTGGCAAGCGGTGTATCGCCCGATCCGAGCGCCGCAGCCATTTCCGTGCTGTAGTCCTCCGGATGGCGCCGGTAGATCTCGGTCACTTCAGTGGCCATGGGGCTGTCGCAGTACACAGACAGCGTCGGGATGGAGCGCTCGCGCTCGAGATGGTGCAGCATCCACAGCAATTCCTGGGTGCGATCGACCGCGAATGCCGGAATCAGGACAAACCCTGCGCGCGACGCTGTTTCTCGAATGATCTGGGCCAGCTCCGCGTCCGCTCTCTGCTCGTGGAGGCGGTTGCCATACGTCGATTCCAGGATGAGCGTGTCCGCCGCTCGAACGGGCTCGGGATCGGGAAGAATTGGACGTCCGTAGCGGCCGAGGTCACCCGAGTAGACGAGCTTCGTGCCATCTCCGTAATCGAGCTCGATCGTGGCCGAACCGAGAATGTGGCCGGCGCGCCGGAACGTTGCCGTGACGCCTGGTGACGCCTGAAACGGGATCTCGTAGGGCCGTTGGATCAAAAGCGCGAGCGCCTTCCGAGCATCCTCGCCGCCGTAGAGGGGAAGCGCCGGGTGATGCTTCGTATAGCCATGCCGGTTCGCCCGCTCCGCGTCCTCTTCCTGCACATGGGCAGCGTCGAGCAGCACGACCTGCAGCAAGTCTTGCGTGCCGGGGGTGCAGTAAATCGCTCCCTTGAATCCCTGGCGCACGAGCAGCGGGAGATAGCCAGAGTGGTCGAGGTGGGCGTGACTCACGATTACGGACGTCACCGCGCCGGGATCCGGGATACGGGAACGCCAATTCTGCTCGCGCAGGCTCTTCTGCCCCTGATACAGACCGCAGTCGAGCAGAATCCGCGATCCATTCGCGGTCACGAGATGCATCGACCCGGTCACGGTTCCGGCGGCGCCGAGAAACTCGAGCTGCACGCTTTCCTGAGCTTTGAAAGGTCCTGATCAATACTATCATCGAGGAAGGACGAGCGGACGAATCCACGCGGCGGCTCGCGCGGGCGCGAACGATCAGTGGTAGGTCAGGGCGACCCCGAGCGACCACATGTTCTGCTTCCAGCCGGTCGTAAAGAGGCCCAGCCCTCCGGAATAATTGATGGTCCCCACGTTGCCGTACTGGTAGTGAAACCGGGGTGTGACCGACAGCTGGTGGCCAATCGAATGGTCATAGCCGATGCCGATCGAGAATCCCGAACCCATGCCGCTGACATCGTCCGGAGTCACCTGGCCCCAGTAGAACGACCAGCCAGCGCCTCCTTCGAGAAACAATCCGCGCCGTTCCTGGGGATAGTAGAGCACGAGACCACCGAAGTTACCCAGCCATTCACTCTGTCCCGCCGACGAGTGCGTCCACGCGTCGGCCATGATGCCGAGCCGCACGTGTTCGGAGATCGTTCCGCCCAGCCGGATGGACGGGCTGAACGAGCCCACGCGAGGTCCGTCCTGACAATCGTCGCACGTGATGTTGGCGGACCCATAGGCCGCGCCGACACTCACCCAAAACCCCTGTCGCCGATCGTACAGCTGCGCCGTGGCGGGAACGGCGTTCATGACGAGCAGAGCAATCAAGATGGGTAACCGCGGAACGCCGCTCATGGCCTCTCCTGTCCTCCTAAGGATACGCGTCAGGCTCTCACGTTGTACACCGCGGCTGCTGATGCAATTCCCGCAACACTTGATTGACGGCCATTTCTGCGCGGGATAGCTTGGGATCCATGAAACTCATTACAACGATCGTGCGCCCTGAGCGGCTGCCGGAAGTCAAGGAAGCGCTGTTCCGGGCCGGAGTCACCGCCATCACCCTGAGCCGCGTCAGCGGACATGGGGGTGAGCAGGAAGTGGTCGAACAGTACCGCGGCAATACCGTGGTGATGGAGTTCCGTGAAAAAGTGAAGATCGAAATGGCCGTCTCGGAGCCGTTTGTCGAGCCGACCATCAAGGCGATCATCTCCTCCGCCCGCACCGGTGAAGTGGGTGACGGAAAGATCTTCGTCCAACCCCTGGACCGCGTCATTCGCATCCGCACGGGCGAGCTGGACAATGCCGCGCTGACGGCCGTCAATGCCGACGAAGTGCAGCGTCATGCGATCGAAGCGGCGAAGCTCGCGGGGAAAGAAGCGTGACGCCCACGATATCGAGCGGCGATACCGCGTGGGTGCTGGCCTCGACCGCGCTCGTCATGGTAATGACCGTGGGGCTCGCCTTCTTTTATGGCGGCCTCGTGCGCCCGAAGAACTCCTTGAACACCATGATGATGAGCATGATCGCCCTCGGCATCGTGGGCGTGCAGTGGGTGCTCTGGGGATACGCGATCGCGTTCGGGCACGGCACCCCGCTGTGGGGCGGCCTGGCGTGGCTGGGATTCCGGGGAGTGGGACTCGATCCCGATCCCGCATATGCGGCGACCATTCCGCTCCAGGCGCACGCAATGTTCCAGGCGATGTTCGCCGTCATCACGCCCGCGCTCATCTCGGGCGCGATCGTGGAGCGCATGCGGTTCCGCGCATACATCGTGTTCCTCGTGCTCTGGGCCACGTTCGTCTACGACCCGCTCGCGCACTGGGTGTGGGGAGCGGGAGGCTGGCTCCAGGCGAAAGGTGCGTTGGACTTCGCCGGCGGCACGGTCGTGCACATCAGCGCCGGGTTCTCCGCGCTGGTCGCTGCACGCATGCTCGGGGCGCGGCGCGACTTCAAGCGGGTGCCGATCGTGCCGCACAGCGTGCCGCTCGTGCTGCTCGGCGCCGGCTTGCTCTGGTTCGGGTGGTTCGGCTTCAACGCCGGGTCGGCCTTGGCCGCGAACGGACTGGCGGCGCTTGCCTTCACGAACACGAACACGGCCGCCGCCACGGCCATGGTCACCTGGGCGCTGCTCGATCTGCTGCGCAACGGGAAAGCGACCGCGGTTGGCGCCGCGACCGGCCTCGTGGTCGGGCTCGTCGCGATCACGCCCGCCGCGGGATACGTGACACCGCTCGCCTCCCTAGCCATCGGCATACTCGGCGTGTTCGTGAGCTACACCGCCATGCAGATTCGCGCCCGGACCAAGCTGGACGATTCACTCGACGTATTCTCGTGTCACGGCATGGCGGGCGTGGCCGGCGCGCTCCTCACCGGCGTGTTCGCGACGAAAGCCGTGAATCCGGCCGGCGGCAACGGATGGCTCGCCGGCAACTTCGCTCAGATGGGCGTGCAGGTGACTGCGATTGCCGCGGCGATCGCGATTTCCGTGGTCGGTACCGTGGTGTTCCTGACGCTGGTGAACATGCTGTTCGGCGCCAAGGCCGACGTCCGCGAGCAGGTGACGGGGCTCGATCTGAGCGAGCATGGAGAGGAAGCGTACTTCGGGGGCGATGTGGGGGGCTCGCCGGGCGAGGCGGTCATTGTCTCGACCGCCCCGATCGATGCTGGAAGGAAGCCGGCGATCGCTACGAAGTAATGCGCCCACAGCAACAGCGCCCCGCGAACCCGTGGGGCGCTGTTGTTTTTGGAGAGGTCAGTGTGGCATTGCGGGGCGAAAAATCCGCCCGCCCACGAGCAGATAGCCGAGCCGGATCGCGACCGGGAAGAGGATGATCGCGATCAGCGAGGCGGCGACGTAGCTGGCCCCCGAGTCGGGTAACACGAACCGGTGCGCCACGGCCCAGATGACCACGAAGAGCACGTACGCGAGGATCAAGCCAACAAACTGCAATAGGCCGGACGCGCCCTTCACCTCGTGTCCCAACCCTCCGAAGTAGAGCGCGGAGATCGCCCAGAACAAGCAAATCGGTATCAGCCAAGTCTCGGGCATAGCGTTACCCCTTCCTGACGTGGTGTGGGGCCACAGCATCGAGCAACGCGCTAAATGCTACGGGCCGCTCGGCCCGCGTCAATTACCGAGAAAACGCCTGCAGATCGGGCTGTCCGGCTTGGCTAACGACGCGATAGACATTGACGCGCGGTACATTCAACCGACTATGAACCAAAAGCGCTTTTGGCTCCTCGGCCTGGTTTCTTCACCCTGCGGTGCGACACTCAAGAGTTCCCGAACGTGAACGGGCTGTGGAACGGATATGACGCGCATCATCAGTTGATTTACAACGGGATCACCGTCACCCAATTTTTTTCTACCCTGTTCCTGCGGTGGAATGAGGGGTAGCTAGCCTTGAACCGGGGTTCGGGGAGAAGTCGGGGTCGAATCGAGAGGCGCCGGTCGGAATCGAACCGACGAATCGAGGTTTTGCAGTTTGATCCAGTGTCCTGCGTCCTACTCTACCGTACTGCGTTCCCCTTCGCTCGACCTACTGCAGCTTCGGAACAACTTCGGTTCTTTGCGCGCCATTGGGGCTCATTGACCCCCGGACGTCCCCCGCTTTTTAGGCTGACTCAGTCGCCCTGAGTGGGGGTTTCGCGGCCGGCGTGTCCACCAGCGCCCGGAGGTGCTCACGCGCCAGATGCGTGTAGCCCATCGTCGTCCGGAGGTCCGAATGGCCAACCGCCTCCTTTACGTGCACCGGATTCTTTCCCTGTGCGAGCCAGGTCGTTACCCGCCGGTGCCGCAGGTCGTGCAGATGCCACGCGGCGGGAAGTTTCGCACGATCGGCCGCAGCTCGGACCGCAGCCCGTAGCGACCGGATGCGATCATCGGCCTTATGGTGCCGACGCGTCCGCGTGTGGTGAAAGAGCCAGGGACTTGGACTCGCCAACCGGAACGCCGCGAAGTGCTCGCGCATCGCCGTCGCGAGCGCCGGTGTCATGGGCGTCCACCGGTCCTTTCCGCTCTTCGTCCGGTGTCCGTTCCGGCCCGACGCGATCCGCAGGAACCCGCCCTCGAGATCGATGTCCTCCCAGCGAAGCCACAGCGCCTCGCTCTCGTCGCGCGCGCCGGTCTCCCCGAGTACCAGGACGTAGAGCCGGAGCATCGGGTCGCCGCACTGGTCGAGCAGCTTGGCGTATTCCGCATCCGTGAGGATCACCGGCTGGCGCGCGTCGTACTTGGGTGCCCTGGTCCGCGCAACGGGATTCCCGTCGCGATACTCGCGACGTTCTGCCATGGCAAAAATGGCGTGTAGGACCGCGCGATCCTTGGCGACCGTGCGCTCACGCGTGACCCCAGCGAGCGCTTCGACAATCCTCTCCTTCCCTTCCCTCCTCGTTTTGATGCGGTGCGCCCGACGCCAAGTGAGGAACCCCTCGACCGTCCCCGCGCGCACCTGGTCCACCGCGGGGTCGCCGAGTTCAGTCACGAAGTACTGTCTGATCGGTTTCACGCTGCAGCGGTAGCTACGGCGGCATCCCGGGGACTTCGTGGGCATCTCCTCCTTTTCGAACTGGGTGAGCAGCTCGGAACAGGGCAACGGCCCCGGGAAGCCGGCGCCCCGTCGTTGGTGCTGCTGTTCGAGCTCCGCGTACTTATTACGCGCGAACGTCTCCGCCTCTTTCCGGTTGGCGGTCTCCAGTGTGTATCGATACCTCCGGCCGCCGATCCGCAACACGACACGCAACCGGTCACGGTGCTTTTCGATGTAGCCGGGATAGCGCCTGCGGCTCATTCGCCCTCCTCCTTCCGCTTCGATTCCATCTCGGCCAGCGACTCGTCCAATAAATGAATCGAGAGTGCGCGCATGTCCTTCACGTCTCGCTCTAGCTGGGACAACTCTAGAACCATCTTCTCAAGGCGCGAATGAAAGCGAAGAAAACGCCCCTTACGGCCCTTCGCTGCGACCGGAGATTGATGCCTCACAGTATTGAGGTTCATCCGCGCCCAACGCAGGTGCTTCGCGACCTTCGGCAGGAACATCGTGGCGATCGCATACCCGGCGCGCTCGGCGCTTTCCCATTCGTCGGGATCGCGGCGGCTCATGCGCCCTCCTTCCGCTCGTCGGCCGCCGACAGCAAGGCTTTCGGCTCGGTCCATGTTTTCATGGCGTGGATGAATGCTGGATGCTCTTGCACTTCCTCCGAGGGCGGGAGCGGCGCGGGTTTGGGTGCCGGAATCTTGTTCAGCCATCCGAGCCCGGCGTTCCGCGCGCGGGTCAGCGTCCCAAGGAACGCAAAGCGGGCCAAGTCTCTCCACGACAAGCCCGCGAGTCGCATGATGTCCGGTCCGATCAGCGCGTCCGCATCTTTCTGCATGGCGTCCAACAATTCGCGATCCTGTCGCCCAATCGTATCGATGGGTGCAAGAGATACTGGCTCGCGGCCCAGGAGTTGATCCATACAGGTGCCGAGCACGTCCGCGAGTCGCGTCCATGTGAACAGGATGCGGGGCGGCTGGCGCTCGTAAACGGATAACTGTGCGACGGAAAGACCGGCGCGCTTGCCGAGCTCCGCCAGCGTCAACCCTTGGCGTTCCCGGATTTGCCGGAGCGGAGAGTGCTGTGAACGCCGCATGCCAGTCGCGTCCACTCGCCTCGTTCGATGTTTATCAGAACGCTGTGCGCGCGGGGATGATCGATGCCCTTCGTCGGTCGAGGTGCCCCGCTCCTGAGCGGGGGGGGGAAGATTCAGTGTCCGGCTCACGGCTTTCCTCCTCGTGTGCGGCGGGGTTGGCTTTCCTGCGCCGCAGCCTCGAGCTCGTCCGCTAGCTTCGCCAATCGTTCCGACCGCTTCCGAACGGCAGCGAGTAGGGCCCGCAACACCTTTGGTGACGGCGTGCGCTGGCCTTCTCGGTAACGTCGGATCGCGTGATACGTGATGCCCGCATCGCGGGCGATTTCCCGGAGCGATGGCGTAGCAACATCTAGCAGGTTGACAAGCATGCGGCGCTCGGTGTAATCTTGTGTGGTCAATTTGCCCACAGCTTAACCTCGCGTCAAGAGTGGTGAGAACGGCCAGCTTGGTCGCTGCCAAGTATCGCCACTCTGGCGCGGGTCACCAGGGAGGGCTCGCGCCTTGCGTGTGCTCGACGAGCGCATTTACCCGTGGAGGCGATAGCCTCTTCGCCGTCTCTGCGCGCTCCGACACGAGCTTCGTAGGCATCACGTTTCCCGACACCATGACGCAGGCCCGCTAGATGCGCTGCCCACTCCGAGTCTTCCTCGTGGGACCTGTGCTGCTGCTTCTGGGCGCTTGTTCCGACGCCGCGGCACCGCATCCCCTTCCCGCAACTACCTCTATCGCGTCATGCGTTCCGCGCGAGGTAGTCGATACTGCGCAGTGGCATATCCTGTTCATTAACGCTGCTTGCGATACGCTCCTAATGGAGATCGCGCCGCCTATCGTTTCACAATGATGTGCGTGAACATCGCGGTGCAATTCAGCGGCGGACCGCCCCCTCCTGCGGCCTCAAGCGCGACCACGATATAGATGGCATTCGCCGGCACCGTGTAGGTGCCACTCTTGAGATTGAAGGCGGTGTCCCCGGCACCGTTCCAGTGCAGCACCGGTGTTACGCTGAGCTGCTGATAGCTCGCATCCAGCGCGATAATATCGACGTAAGCATTATTTGCAGCCGCACCGTCGTACTTCCCGATGGCGGCGACCGTCAGAACGTCTCCAGGGGCTACCCGGATGTATCGTGGCGTGACGGAGCCGCTTCGCGCCGAACGCTGCGAAACGATGGCATCGCCCGCGACCCCGCTTTGTAACTCCAGTGTGGAGTGCGAGAGGTATAGGTCCCCGAGCGACAGGATTCCTAGACTCGGGCTCAGCTCATAGTGGTCCCAATAAGACAGACCGTCGACCATGTCGCTATTCACGACCCAATTGCCCGGCCCATCGAAGGCCAGCGTTTGCAGTGTGGACGTAGCGATCGGCTGAATCGCTGTGTAGCTCTGAATCCAGATTGAGAAGTCGTGTCCGAGGGCATCCCACTTTCCGACGATCACGCCCATCGCCCAGTTCTTCCCGGCAATCGCCCGCGTGGCGATCGGGTCGTACGCGAGGAACTGGTCAACCTGAATGGCGATCACGTCCCCGATTTCGAGTTCGGGGTAGGCGTACTCGGAGCGAAACCGCCACTCGCACAGGCCGAGCCCGAACATCTGCGTATGGCGCACCGCTAACCCATTGGCGAGTCCCGCTGATGGGACCCACTTCGCGACGACCTCGGGTGCGCGCTGGATCGGATCGATGAGCGCCGGCGGGAACGCATCCACCGCGGCGAGGTTCACGACCTGCGATTCGCCCGCGTACATGGTCAGTTCTCCGAGTAGGTGAGGAGTTCCACATCACTCGCCTCCCCAATCGCCGCACATTGCGTCGGGGGAATGTGGAGAAGCAATGGCGGTGTCTTGCCGAGGACCGCCACCTCAATGCGATCACTCGGGCCATTCGGAGCGACCGCGAGCCCGTTCAGTTCCGCCAGGAACGCAGCCGCCAGACGGATCATCGCACAGCGGTCGGCCGTATCCGCCTTTTGCGGCCAGCGTGCAACCATTCCCTTGAGTAATCGCGCGACGGTTACCACATCGAGTCCGCGAACCGGGCTGTGGAGCACACTGCCGGCGGGAATCCGCCGGCAATTCCCCTGGTCGTCGAATGATGCGGCCGCAAAGGCGGCACCGTTCCGATATAGGATCTCGAGCTCTCCGAAACGGCCAGCGTTGCTCTCGAGTGCGTTGGCGAATCCGCGTTCCGTCCGGAGCCGCTCTATCGCATCGCCCTGCATAACCCCGCGGATCGCGGCGCCGATGGAATCAACGTCGCTCGCTCGATAGGGGGCGACTGCTGCTTCCACAAGAGCGAGCCATCGAACGAGCCCCGTTCCGACCATGAGCCCGCCTCTGAGCCGCCGTAGCTTCGGCGGCCCGTCGTCCCAGAATGACCGATCATCGAAGCACACAACACGGGTATCCACCGCGAGCAGCGCGACGTCCTCTTGAGGCACGATGAGGAAGAACGTCATCAGTATCCTCCTCGCGCCACCGGGCCGGCATGATCGAGCGCGTCAGCCAGCGCGGCGAATGCTCGGCTCACCGTGCGCACGTCCTTCGGCTCAAGCGAGAACACCGGCGTGAGCGCGTCCGTCCCATCGAACCGGCGCACACGTAGGCCGACACGAACCACCAAATACCCGGAGCGAGTCGGCTCGAGCGCCACGCGAAGCTCTTCAATTTCCGAGAGCCGGACGTATTGCTCGACGCCGTTCGTCGCATGACTCACCGTGCGATCTCGACCTCGAGCGGGCCGCGGTCTTCGTAGACCGATCGTCTCGGCGCCCCGACCTTCCGCGTGGCCGCGAGATCGAAGGCGATCACGGCCGCGACCGCGAGGTCGATGTGGCGCACGCTGTCCTTGTGGTCCTTCGTGATCCGCGAGCCGCGGGAATCCGTCTTCACCACACAGTTCGCGATGTGCTGGGCGAGTCGTGTGTCGCCGTCGTGGGTGAGCCCTGTCCCGCCGAGCACCGCCTCCGCGAACGTGACGCACGCGGGGGCCATTCGGGTCGCCTGGTGTGACGGCCACTCGATGATCGGCAATCCTTCGGCGAGGAGTACCGCCATGGAGCGTTGCCAGCGGTAGGGATCGCAGCCGATCGCCTGCACCTTCCAGCGGGCGCACGCCGTCCGGATCGCCGCCTCGACATCCAAGACGTCCACGCGCCAGTCGTCCTTTCCCCGCGCCGGCTTCTCCCAACAGTCCACGACGAACAGGTGTCCGGCTTCGGTGCAGCCGACGACGGCCGTCGAGTCGCCGGAGTAGGACCCGTCGAAGCCGAGCGCGATGGTGCTGCCGTCCGGGACGGGAACCGCCGCCGCGCGGCTCGCCCACACCTCAGGGGGAAGCCACCGCACCGGCGATGTGGTCCACTGGTCCAGGTGATAGCGTCGATACTCGTAGTCCGGGATTTGGCCGTACTGCGCCACCAGGTTCTCGAGCGGCAGGAAGTCACCAGCGGCGGGGTTCGCTTCCCGGAGCGCGGCCTCGAGCTCGTCAGCCTTCGACAGGTCCCACTTCGGATCCGCCTCGAACCACACGAACAGGAACCGCGGGTCCTGCGCTTCGCCCGCCTGAATGCGCTTGCCGTGCGCGTACAGCTTTCCCAGCAGCGATGTCGAGTCCCACCCGGCCGTCGTGATCGCGAGTTGCCAGCCATCCCGGCGCTTGGCGCGACCGTTCTGGAGCACGAGGTAGACGCGTTCCTTGTTCCCTGCCCACTCGTGCAGCTCGTCGGCGACGAAAAATGTCGGCCGTCGTCCATCATTCGTCCCCGCCACGGCCGCCACACGGTAGAGTCGGCCCGGGCCGTCCTTCAAGAGAATTTCGGTATCGAACACCTCGCAGAATTCCGCCAACGCCCCGGCGCGGATCATGGCGCGCGCGGCGCCGAACACGAGGTCCGCTTGCTCGAACGAGGCAGCCGCGACGGGAATGTCCGGGGACACCCGCGTCGCGCCGATTGGTGAGCCGTCCGCATTCCAGCCGGCGAAGGTGACGGGCCCCGCGAATTCCGCGACGCTGATCGCCGCGGCGAGCTCCGTCTTGCCGTTGCCCTTCGCGATGCCCACGAGCACCCGGTCATAGCGGCGAGAGCCATCCTCGAGCAGCTCGTAGCATTCGTGAATGATCCGCTGCTGCCAGGGCGCGAGACGCAGGGGCTTGCCGAAGTAGTCCCCCTCGGCGTGCACGAGATTGGTTTCGATCCACGCGACGACGGCCGGGCCGAGTGTCGGCCGTCCGGGGCCGAGCGGCCAGCGTTCCGGTGCGGGGTTCTGGCGCTTGGTCACTGCGCTTCCTGTCCCGCCCGGAGCCATGCCGCGATTTGGTTGAGCGTGCGCTCGATCGTGGTGAGCCGCGGGCTCGTCTCCGCGTTGTCCATACAAAGGAACCGCATACGGAGATGGAATTCGTCGGCGGCCTGCTCGGCCTCGAGCGGCGCAACGCCCTGTTCGCGAGCGCCCGCGCGCAGCACCTCGAGCAGCGGTTCCGGATACGCGTAGTTGACGAGCAGTTGAAACGCGCGGAGTCCCGCGTAGACCGCGAAGGCATCGGCTTCGCTGAACGTGAGCTGCAGCCGTCGCTCCATCACTCGCCCACCTGCGCGGCGGGCATCGCCTGCGCCTCACGGGCGAGATCCGAGAGCGACCGCTTGGCCTCGCCGAGCGTGATCCCGAGTTGCAGCCGGGCCCGCGGCGTAATCCCGAACCCGCGCTCAAGCTGCCCAATCTTTTCGTCGAGCTGCAGCGCGAACGCGCCCATCGGGTTCAAGACCTGCTGTCCCTTCGAGCCGCGGGTGAACGGCGCCTTGAGAAAAAGGCGCCAGGTCCGTTCCCGTGCGTCGTACAGCGCGAACAAGCGCCGCAACGCCTCTGCGTCGGCCGGCTGACTGAGCGTAGACACCGCATCACGCCAGTACGTCGACCATGCGGCCCGTGTACGAGCAAGCCAGCCCGATTCCGGCTCAGGGGTAGTCAATCTTCCCCCATTCGCGCGAACGACCGTCAATCGGGGCGCTTCCCGGTGACCTTGGCGGCGCTCGTCAGGTTTGCGGTGACTCATTGGATCTCGTCAAAGCGGACGGGGCCAGAAAAAACGGCACCGAAACACCGGGCGCAAGAAAAGTCGAGGGCCATCGGGTCGATGCCGGCCGTCTGGTAGAAAACTGACCGGGGTATCCCCTCTGATCGCCGGAGCGCCTGCCTCACGCCCGCGCCTCACGGAACGTCTTCGTCGCATGGCACGCACGGCACAAACCCTGTGCGTTCGACAGCTCCCACGTGCCGCCCTTGCTCAGGGGCACGATGTGATCGGCGTCCGTGCTCAGCGTGCGGTTACAGCCTTTGCAGATCGGGTCACGCGCGAGCACGAGCAGACGCCAGCGTCGATGGCGAGCGTCATACCCGCGTTTGGCGGACGAGCCGCGGCGCCGCTCACGGACGCGACGGTGCTCGGCGCAGTAGCCATCAGCCACGAGCTCGGGACAGCGCGGGGCCAGACAGGGCCGCAGAGGTTTGGTGTGCACGGTAGAGCGGCGGGCGGGTCCGGAGGGCTCGGCTTGCGGCTCTGCCGCGAATGGCGTCGCAGAAGAGCGCCCGCACACGCGCGTCATCTGACCGTTCGTGCCGCGGCCTGGTACGCCTGAATCTGTGCCTGCGAGAGCGCGTCCAGCTCGGCCGATATCGCGTCGAGACGAGCCTTGGCCATCTGGCTCGCGAGGCGATAGACGGGCAGCTCGAGCGCCAGCATGCGGCGCGTCTCAGCAAGGCGTTTCAGCGGCTCGACATCCAGCGGCTTGCCTTCGAGTACTTGGCGCGCGAGGATGTCGTGCGTCGTCCGCTCTTCGCTGTCGATCGCAGCGATGTGGCCAGCTCGTCCGGAGGCGGCTTGCTCCATTTCCACGTAAAGCCGGGATGCGTCGGTCTTCAGTGCAGCCTTCCGTTCGATCTCGACTCGAAAGCGGTCCGCCGTCTTCTGCTGCTGCCCGGTGATTTCAGCGATTGTTGGCATTCGTCTTCTCCTGTCGTGGTGCACTCCGCGCCTGCGTAATGCGGTCGGCAAGCTCTGCCTCGGTGACGTTGCGCTGGGCAATGGCCACGGCGCGCTCGAGAATCGCGCTCGCCGCGCGAAGCTTTCGCGACTGGGCCTCGAGTCGCTCGACCGGCTCCACGTCGAGCACGTCGTCGAGTACCAGCCGACTGGCGGCTGCTTCGCGGGCCACATGAAGGGCCTGCGCGACCTGTCCCTGTCGGAGTTGGTTGGCAGTCAGTCGCGACGATAGGGTTGCGACGCGCTCACGGGCCGCCGCAAGCGTCTCAGTGTCCGTCATTGAGCGTTCCCTCGGGGTTGAGTGCATCGGCCAGGCCGAGCGCGCCGCGGCGCACCAAATCCGAGAGGCGACAGCGTGCCCGCTCGGCGGCGAGTTCGAGTTTCTCGCGCTCCGAGTCAGTTACACGAATGACCACATGCTTGGAGCGATTGGCGTCGGCCGATACGTCCATCTCTCACCGCCGTTCTAGGGGGTCCTGTACTCCAACTGTATTCCCATAAGAACGGTAAGCGGACGTCTATGCCCAGATTTTTTCTAGGAGGGGAGCTTCGGCTTCTTTCCTGTGGGGTCTGTCAAATGCCGGAGATCGGAGGGTTCTACGTCAGATTCTGATTCGGGACTCCGCCTACGTCCCCTCAGCCGAGCCTGGTCCTCTTTGACCGCCTGCTCGTAGATCGTCTGCATGTAACGGCCATTCGGGTCCCCAGTCCACGCAATGAACCACGAAACGCCGGCTCCAAAAGCATGATCTCCCGGATAACTGCGGAGCAGTTTTCGGGGACCGTGGTCCACCAGGACGGAGCTCACGGGACCGGGACGGGACAAAGGGGACCAGTGGTCAAGATCCGCTGCGCCCAGGTCCTGAATAAACGTCCTATCCAGTGGCGGCAGCAGTGGCCTCAAGTGAAGAAGCACGTCTCGCTTTTCCATTTCACGCCGACGCGGTTGGACCGGGCCGTAATAGATCAGTTCACCCGAATACGCATTCTCTAAGCGCTTCGCAACGCGCGCACTGGTCACCTCAACGAAAACGCGTTCCGATAGCCGCGGCGTGGACCTGTAAAGGTTGGCGAGTTCCTTGGGCTCCCCCTCCTTGCCCCACAGCTTAGGGTTTCCCTCCCACTGGAAATGCGATATGGCGGGAGAATCGTCCATCGAAGGCGTTGGCCGCTCCCATTCAAAGCGATCCTCCGCGACTCCTCTCTGGAAGGGCCTGTCGGCGGAGAACATCGTGCTGAATCTGACGAAGGAGGGGAAGCGGTCCTCTCGAGCAAAATCGTCAACGTCGGGCGCCCCAAAGCCGGCCGCCCTCGCCGCTTCGGCTGCTCCACGGAAAAGCTGCTGCATGTCGGATGCTTTGAGATGCCGTTGTTTGCCATTCCGCAAACGGTAGAACAGCCTGCGATCCATGCCGCACACCAGGGCGGCCCGCTCCGCACCGCCGCGCGGCCCCACCAACCACGTCTCTATCCAGCGCGCCAACAATTCGACGTCGGGAATGGATAACTGTGACTTGAGGCGCTGCGACTCGAGGCGCTTGGCCACCGGCTGACCCCTCTGGCGAAAAATCTGGGCATCAATCGCGACCTAAAATGTATTTGGATCGCAGCTGGAATACAAAAGCGCCCAACCGCTGTGAACGGCCAGGCGCTATCCGACAAGAATCGCACACGGAGGGTCAAGGCTCCATGGGCACCAAAGGCTATGTCAGAATCCCGGCGATTTCAACTCGCCGAACGCGAGAGGTCGAGACGTATCGAGCGAGCACCGTCCTTC